>NZ_JAJGMW010000016.1 GCF_020782115.1 Leeuwenhoekiella parthenopeia
TCAGCTGAGTCCTTCAATGCAAAGATCAAAGCATTTAGAAGCCAATTTAGAGGAGTAAAAAACATAGAATTCTTTCTATACAGATTAACTACAATTTTTGCTTAAACACAACAATTAGGATTGATCCATTATTCGTCCCCTAATTCGCATCCTGTAAAAACAAAAAACCCCGAAACGTAAGTTTCAGGGTTTTTTTGTGGTACCTCCAGGAATCGAACCAGGGACACACGGATTTTCAGTCCGTTGCTCTACCAACTGAGCTAAGGTACCTCGCCAAAGCGGCTGCAAATATAAAATCATATTTTAAACTGCACAACACTTCTGGATAAAAATACTGATTTATTTTTTGAGCTTTTTGTAATTCGGTGAGTCTGAGGGGTAGAGTATTTGTATTTTTACAAAAATTTTTCAGCGCATGACGACCTTAGCCATAGATTTTGGAAATACCCGGGTGAAATTTGGACTTTTTAAGGATGGAGATCTTGATGCGTCCTATTCGGTACTTGCTGCTGAAGCTCAAAATCAATTTATAAATCTTCACGAAACCTCTAATCCTGATGCAATTGTGTTCTGTGCTACAGGTAATTCAAAAGATTTTGTCACGTTCCTAAAAAAAAGAGGTCTTTCGTATGAAGTTATTGAAGCCGGTACGCCGGTGCCTTATAGTAATTTATATAAAACCCCGGAAACGCTGGGCCTGGACCGAAAAGTGCTTATGGTGGCTGCTTATAAAGAATATTCGGCCTATAACACCCTGGTAATCGATGCGGGCACTTGTGTGACTTATGATTTTAAAAACAAGGAAAATGCTTATCTGGGGGGTGCGATATCGCCGGGTTTGCAAATGCGTTTTAAGGCCATGCATCAGTTTACGGCAAAACTTCCTGATTTGGAGGTTTCAAAAGATGCCGTTGATTTAATAGGGACAGATACGTATAGCGCCATGCAATCGGGAGCTATTAATGGTTTGGTTGCTGAAATTGACGGGTTAATCGACCGATATAAACTCGAATACGACGAGTTAAAGATTATTTTAACAGGAGGGGACGGGCTATTTTTGTCTGATAGATTAAAAAATGGCATATTTGCGGACTCAAATTTTCTCCTGAAAGGACTCAATTACATAGTAGAATTTAAAAGGACTTAATGATCAAAAGAATTTTAATTGTTGTTTTAATAGGCTTTACAGTTTCAGGCTGGGCTCAGGAAGGAAATACATCACCGTATTCATTTTATGGTTTAGGCCTTTCTAATTTTAAAGGTTCTGTTGAGAACCAGGCGATGGGAGGCATAAGTATTTTGGGAGATAGTATTCATACCAATTTTAGAAATCCTGCCGGTTACGCTGCTTTAAAGCTTACCAATTTCACCCTTGCAGGAAGTCATACAGAAACCAGTTTGACCTCAGATGAGGGAAGCGGTAGCGTAAATTCTACAACGATCGATTATTTATCGCTTTCATTTCCCGTTTCGAGGAAGTTGGGCGTTGGTTTTGGTCTTATACCTCAAACCTCAGTAGATTATGCAAATATCGAAATATCTGAAGACCAAATAAGTCAATACAGCGGTAGAGGTGGTGTAAATCGCGCTTATTTAGCTGCGGGACTTGAACCCTTTAAAGGTTTTAGGATAGGAGCTGAAGCCAGCTATAATTTTGGAAGCATACGCAACGAGATTATACAGGCCGATTCAGATCAGCAATATGCAATTCGTGAGATAGATCGTTCAGATGTGAGCGGGTTTACTTATAATTTGGGACTTCAGTACGAGCAAAATCTGGGTAAAGGTTATTTGCTTTATACATCGGCAACGTTTCAGCCGGAGACGGCATTAACTCTAGAGAATGACCGCTCGCTTCAGTCTGTATTGTACTCTGCAGCTGATAGGGCAGTAGCTGGCGTTGTTGAATCTCAGGATTTTCGTTTAGCAGATTCTGAAATGATTATGCCAAATGAATATTTTTTAGGTCTGGGTACCGGGAAACGCAACGTATGGTTTGCCGGGGGTCAGGTAGAGTTTGCAGAAACCAGTAAGAATACTAACCGTTCCTTCAGTTTGAATAATGTTACCTATCAGGATTCTTATAAATATCGTCTAGGTGGGTATTTTATTCCGGATTACAATTCAATCACAAGTTATTTTAGCAGAGTCACTTACAGGTTAGGTGCGCGCTATGAAGAAAGTGGTTTATACATACAAAATGAGTCGATTGACGAGTTTGGCATATCTTTTGGACTTGGGTTACCGTTAGGACGCGGATTCAGCAATGCCAACTTGACATTTGAATACGGCCAGCGTGGTACAAATAACGCAGGCTTAGTAAAAGAAGATTTTTTCAAAGTTGGTCTTAGTTTATCTCTCAACCCACTTAGACCGTGGTTTGTGCCTAACAAATACAACTAAAATTCTTATTATTGCTATTAAAACCTTTCAAACGATGAAAACTAAATTTAAATTACTTTTTGTAGCTCTTATTGGAGCGGTAAGCTTTGCCAGCGCGCAGGCTACAGAAGAGTGTGTGACAACGATGTCTATATTTTCAGAGCACGCTAAAGTGAAAAATTACGATGCAGCTTACGAGCCTTTTATGAAGCTTCGTAAAGATTGTCCTACTACTTCATTTGCGTTGTACCAATATGGAGAGCGTATTCTTAAAGACAAGATCGAAAAATCTTCAGGGGCCGAGCAAAAAGCATTTCTTACTGATCTGCAAAAGATGTATCAGGAAAAGAAAACACATTTTGCCAGTAAAACCAATGAAGGTGAGGATATCTCAGAACTTGCCCTGGTAATGTATGAAAACAAAATAGGTACTACCGAAGAGCAGTATGAAATGTTCAAAAAAGCATGGGAAACTGATAAAGCCAGCTTTAGAAATGCAAAAGGTCTTTACGTATTCTTCAACCACGCAGTAAGTCTGCAGGAAGCAGGTAAGATTGAGTTGCAGGAGGTTTTTGATCTTTATGATGGTGTTCAGGGACACATTACCGAAATCCAAAACAACTATGCGACCGATATGGAAAAAATTCTTGAGAAGAATGAAGCAGGTACTGCTTTAACCCCTCAGGAAAAACAACTTGAGAAAGCTGCAGAGGTAAACCTTTCTAACTATTCTAAAGTTTCCGCAGGTGTAAATGGTATGTTAGGTAAACTGGCTGACTGCGATCGTCTGATTCCATTTTATCAGGCTGATTTTGAGGCTAAGAAAAATGATGTGGCGTGGGTTAGAGGTGCCGCAGGACGTTTGGTTTCTAAAGAATGTACAGATAGTGAGTTATTTGTTTCTCTGGTAGAGCAATTAAATACACTTGAGCCATCAGCTCAAACTTCATATTACTTAGGTCGTCTTGCTGAACAGCGCGGTGAAAATGCTAAAGCATTAGAATACTATGAAGAGTCTGCAGAGCGTCAAACTGACCCTGCTGAAAAAGCTAAAGTATACTACCGTTTAGGTGAGAACTTTAGAGACAAGGGTAATTACCCAAGAGCGCGTACCTATTATCAAAAGGCTGTTGCATCTCAACCGTCTATGGGTATTGTGTACTTGAGAATAGCTTCAATGTATGTGTCTAGTGCCAATAACTGTGGTAACACCCGTTTTGAGAAACTTGCAGTGTATTGGTTAGCCGCAGAGACTGCTGCAAAAGCCGGTCGTATAGATCCTTCGCTTGCTGATACTGCAAATAAAACTGCTGCTTCATACAGAGCTAGTGCTCCTACTAGAGAGATGATCTTTAGTGAAGGTAATGCCGGTCAGCGTATTAACTTTACCTGTTGGATTGGCGGTGGTGTAACCGTACCCAGTCTATAAGTGAAACGATATTCACAACATATAATTCTAAACTTAGTCACAGCATTTGCTGTGACTTTGTTTTTTAGCTGCGGAAACAATGCTGAAGACATTCAGAAGTTTAACCAGCGTTCCGAAGGGCCTTCTGCCGAGGGGGAAGGGGTGTTGCTTAAATATACAGACTCCGGTAAAGTAGTGGCAACCTTAAAGACCCCGTTAATTATAGAATATGGTCTTGCTGATTTCCCTTATGAGGAGTTTCCTAAAGGGGTAGAAGTGACTTTTATAGACGATAATAAAAAAGAAAACTACATCACTGCAGACTATGCGATTCGGTATAAGCGATCAGGGCTTATAGATTTGCGAAAAAACGTCGTGCTGATCACCAGCGACTCCACGCGGTTAGATGCTTCGCAGTTGTTTTGGAGCCAAAAAGATGAATGGGTGTTTACCGATAAACCTTATACCATAGACTTTCCCGACGATTCTTATAATAAAGGAGATCTTTTCGATAGCAGTCAGGACTTCAAAAATTTTATATCTTTAGAAAATCAAAGCCGTCTGTACGTTGAAGATAACGCTACAGAAGCTCCCAAAGACAGCATAAACTAATGTCTAAATACTTTAAATACTTCGAGTACGCGTATCTGTTTTTTGCAGCATTGTTTTTATATGAAGCAGCGCGAACGTGGACTGAAGAACCCTCAAAAGCCTATTTTTTTCTATTTTTTGTAGTGGTCGCTGTAGGCATGTATTTTTTTAAACGCAGGTTTAGGAAGAAATACGAGCAACGCAATCAAAATTAATTATGGAAACAGAGATTCTTATCATCATTGTTTCTTTAATACTTTCCGCCTTTTTTTCGGGGATGGAAATCGCTTATGTATCGTCTAATAAGATACATATTGAGATTGAAAAAAAGCAAAATGACCTTATTGCCAAAGTGCTTACCCGGTTAACGCAGAAACCTTCCAAGTTTATAGCTACCATGTTAGTGGGTAATAACCTGGCGTTGGTGGTCTACGCTTATTATATGGGAGGGATTTTACAAAACTGGCTCGAACTGGCAGATTTTGGGTATCCCTGGCTTACTGCATTTTTTGTAGAATTCAGCCTGCTTACCCAAACCATCATCTCAACATTGCTTGTGCTTATTACAGCGGAGTTTTTACCCAAGGTTTTTTTTCAGATTTACGCCAATACGCTACTTAAATTTTTTGCCATTCCCGCTTATCTGTTTTATGTAGCCTTTAGCTTTTTGTCCTCATTCATTATCTGGATTTCAGATAAAGTGCTTAAAAAGTTTTTTAAAACCGAAGGAGACGAGGTGCAACTGGCATTTACCAAAGTTGAACTGGGTAATTACATCACAGAGCAAATCGAGTCTGTTGAAACTAATGAAGAACTGGATTCTGAAATCCAGATTTTTCAGAACGCACTTGAGTTTTCGGAAGTGAAATCCCGGGAGGTGATGATTCCGCGTACCGAAATTGTGGCGGTAGACCGGGAAGATAGCCTGGCAGAATTGCGAAGTCTTTTTACTGAAACCGGACTCTCAAAAATTTTGGTTTACCAAAACTCTATAGATGATATTGTAGGCTATGTGCATTCGTTTGAGCTTTTTAAAAAGCCGAAAAGTCTGGAAGAAGTGCTTATGCCGGTCATTTTTGTACCCGAAACTATGCTGGTTAAGGATGTTTTGAGTATTCTGATAAAGAAGCGTAAAAGTATCGCAGTAGTAATTGATGAATATGGTGGTACCAGCGGAATGATGACCGTTGAAGACATTGTGGAGGAACTTTTTGGTGAGATTGAAGACGAGCACGATAGTGTTTTGTTAATCGAAGAGGAGCTAGGGGAGGACGTTTATAAATTTTCGGCCCGTCTTGAAGTTGATTACATTAACGAAACCTATAAATTAGAACTTCCCGAAGATGAAAACTATGAGACTCTAGGAGGTCTTATTGTAAATCACACTGAAGGAATCCCTGCTGAAAACGAAATTGTAGACATCGAAGGTTATCAATTTCTCATTCTTGAAACCACAAATACCAAGATAGAATTGGTTCAGGTTAAAGTTCTTGATAAGGACTAAAAGGCATTCTGCTTCAGCATATTTACATTAATAAACCGGGTTTTATTATCAAAAAGGCTAATCTGCCCTATCGCAGATTTTTATAGCTGTATTTTGACTCGATTACATTTTATTTTTTCATTTAAAATGGTATTTTCGCCCACTATTTTACAAACACATAAAAAATGGCAGTTTTAAACAAAATTAGACAGCGGTCTGTATTTCTTATTGCGATTATAGCATTGGCTTTATTTGCATTTGTACTGGCTGATGTATTTCAAAACGGTGGATTTTCTACCCAGAAGTCACAGCGTATAATTGGTTCGGTGAATGGAGAGGATATAGATCAGCAGGAATTTGCAAGCCGGGTTGAAGCTCAGACTGCACGTTACGGTGGTAATATAACAAACACTCAGGCGGTTAATGCAGCCTGGGAAGAAGAATTGCGTCGCATCCTACTGGACGAGCAATTTGAAGAACTGGGCATCAGCATCGAGCAGGATCGCATCAATGACCTTCTTAAAGAAGCACTTGAAAACGATCCCAGCTTTCAGACTGACGGTGTTTTTAGTGAGCAAAAATTAAAAGAGTATATCGCTACATTGAAGTCTACAAACCCTACTATGTACGATCAGTGGGTGGCTTATGAAAAGCAGTTGGCTAAAAATGAGCAGCAGCAAATTTACTTTGACCTTGTAAAAGCCGGTATCAACACCAATTTCAAAGAAGGTAAGATGGCTTATGAGATGGAAAATAACCTGCGTAACATCGAGTTTGTTCAGGTTCCTTATACCTCAATTGAAGACGATAAAGTAAATGTGTCTAAATATGACATCGAGGCTTATATCAAAGAGCATAAAGATGCATATCAGGCCGAAGCTTCACGCAATCTGCGTTATGTACTCTTTTCGGAAGATGCTACTCTAACCGACGAGGACACCATTAAATCTTCTGTTGCAAAATTGCTTAATGATCGTTTGGCTTATACTGCAGCGACCAAAACCAACGATACCGTGCGTGGTCTTACCAGGACTGCAAACGTAGAAGATTTTGTAAACGAAAACTCAGACCTTCGTTACAATGACAGTTTCCTGTTTAAAAATGAATTACCTGTTGAAGTTTCTGACGCACTTTGGGCTTTGAATGAAGGTGATGTATACGGACCTTATAAAGACAACGGTTTCTACAAAATATCTAAAGTAGTAGCAGTAACTCAGATTCCAGATTCTGTACAATCATCACACATTTTATTAACCTATCAGGGGCTTCAGAATGCAGCAGCTCAAACCCGCACAAAAGCCGAAGCTAAAGAATTAGCAGACAGTCTTGCAGGAGTAATCAGAGCCACGCCTTCAAAAATGGCAGAGCTTGCACCTGAGTATTCAGCAGATGGAAGCAAAGAAAAAGGAGGAGACCTGGGTTATGTGACCAAAGGTCGTTTCGTTAAGCCTTTTAATGATTTTGTATTTAATGGTTCTACCGGTGATGTAGGTGTTGTGGAGTCTCAATTTGGTTATCACGTAATTAAAATTGACGATCAGAAGAACAGACAACGTGCTATTAAATTAGCTACTGTTGCTAAAGAGATCACACCTTCTCAGCAAACCATTAATGACGTTTTCAATAAGACGACCAAATTCCAAATGGCGGTTAGCGAAAACAAAAATGGTTTTGAAGATATCGCAAAAGAGAATAACTATACCGTACGTCCTGTAAACAACGTAAAATCTCTTGATGAGACTATTCCGGGTCAGGGCAGTCAGCGTGAAATTATTCGTTGGGCATTTGATGAAGATCGTAAAACCGGAGATGTAAACCGCTTTAATGTAGACGGTGGTTATTTGGTTGTTCAGGTTACTAAAAAGACTGAAAAAGGCCTGATGTCTGTTGACGAGGCTTCACCACGTGTAACTCCAATTCTTAGAAATGAGAAAAAGGCAGCAATGATCAGAGAAAAAATCTCAGGAAACGATCTTAATGCAATCGCCAGCGCTAATGGCGTGAGTGTACAAACTTCAACCGGAGTTAACCTTAAAAACCCAACTCTTGCCGGTGCAGGTACCGAACCTAAAGTAGTGGGTGTAGCTTTTGGCCTTGAAAAAGGTGAGGTTTCAAAACCTATAGATGGTGATAAAGGAGTTTATGTGGTTAAAGTAACCGAAATCACACCGGCTCGTGAGCTGGATAACTACGCAAGTTTTGCAATTCAAAAGCAAAATGCCGATCGTGCTACTGCAAATGGTCGCGTGTATCAGGCATTAAAAGATGCTGCTGAGATTGAAGATAAACGCGCAAGCATTTACTAATAAACCATAAGTAGAAAATAGATATAAAAAGAGCCGCTTCAAAGCGGCTCTTTTTTTAGTTTATTACCATTTCATCAAATGGGATCAGCGTTGTATAGCCTTTTTTCCTAAAGTATTCCTGTTCATCTACGCCACCTGTCGCGAGAATAAAGTCGCCACCCCAGCCGCCCAGGCTTTTGATACTGCCGCTGTAGTCTTTAAAAAGCGTCTGCTTGATGGGTGCGGTATTTAAGGCTTTAGCGATTAATTGCTCGTGAGCCTCAATGAGCATACAGAAACTGGTGAGGTCTTCACACTTCAATACGGTCTCACTAATCCCTGAAATTTTGGTCTTGAGAAGTTCCTGTCCCGCTTTAGGTTGATTGCGGTAATTAGAGATGGCATCTCTGCTGTTTTGTTTTTTATTGAGATAGACGAAGAAAAGCTGTTTACTAAAGGGAGGCTTAAAAGTGGTTTGATAAACAGTAGGCTCTCCCAGGTTTTTTTGGTATAAAATAGCCGCCTCAGCGCCTGCGCAGGCCAAATCGTAACCACTACCCCCAAAGGTGGTTTCCAGTAGGCTGTACGGATTAATTTGTGCCCATTTTGCCAACATATAAACCAGCGTAGAAGACGATCCTAAACCCCAGTTGCGGTCAAATTCAAGTTTTGTGGTGATCTTCAGGCCGCTTTGTTCTGCCAGAAATTGCGGATTCAGCTTTTGAGCAGCTCTAAATAATTGAAGCAGGCGTTGTTTAGGGTCTTCGGGCTTTGCGATTTTCGCTTCGCTGATTTCAGGGTAGGTTAATGTGGTTTCAAACCAAATTTTCCCATCTGCATCCTGACTTTCCCAGTAAATGCCATTTTGGTCACTCGACTCTATGTATAGATGTTGCCCTTTCTTTGTGGGAACAGCTAAAGCTAAAGCACCGTCAAGCACGGCGTATTCGCCGGTTATTAAGAGTTTTCCGTGTGCGTAAAAATGCAACATGCTTAAGGTTTTTTAGATTCTTGCGGGTGGTTTAATATCCACTTGCGCAGGTTGTAGATGGCCTTTACCGCTTCTGGAGTTGCTGTATTTGCGACAATAATCACGGCCAGACCTTCATCTGCATTAATAAATGTATGGCAATAATAGGTGCCGGCACTTCCGTCGTGAAAGGATATCCGATCTCCGTCACTAGTAGAATTCCCCCAGCCGTAGGCATACGGACTTTGCCCAAAATGAAGCCGCTTGTAATTTTCAGCCTTGAGGTAATTTGATTTACCGGCAAGTCCGTTTAGATTCAACTGTATAAACTTGCTGTAGTCTGCAAGATTCAGTGCCACATCACCGGCGCTTGACATGAAATTGGGCAGTCTGTAATCGTGTGTAGGTTCAAGTGCTGTAAGACTTCCGCCTTCAAACCAGTGTCCCCAGGGGTTTTCTGATGTTTCTTTATTTGGGAAGCCTACAAACCAGTCGAGGTTTAGGTCATCCATCGTTTCTTCAAGAAGCTGGCGGTAGGTTTTGCCGCTTGCTTTTTCGAGCATCAGTGCTGCTAAAACATACCCGGCGTTAGAATACGCTCCTTTTTTTACCGGTTTATCCTTCAGGATGCTTTGGGCGAAAGCATACCGGTTTTCGGAAGCGCTTCCTTTTAAATTGCGAAATTTTGCCAGTTCAATTCCTTTGGTATAGGGCGGAATAAAAGCCTGATGACTGAGTAAATCTCCTAAGGTTATTTGATGATATTCTGGTTGTGCATCAGTTTGAAATTCCGGGAAAAGCTGAAAGAAGGGGGTTTCGAGCTTTAGTTTTCCTTCTTCAATAAGATGCATTGCCATAAAAGCGGTAATCGCTTTGGTATTTGAGCCTAAATGGAATTTGGCATCGGGACTTATTTTTTCTTTTTTTCCAAGTTTTGCTTTTCCGTTTACATAACTAAAAACGGAGTCTGTGGTAATAAGACTAACCCCAATAGCCGGAATCTGAAATTCCTTTTGAGCCTGCTTTATTTGTTCCTGCAAATCTGTAGAAAGCTCTTGAGAGAAGCTGAAAACCGGAGCTAAAACTAAAAAGAAAAGGAGTAGTTTTTTCATTTTTCTACCGTGTTTCGCAAACCTTCCATGAATTGCTGCACCGCATTGTGACTTACTTTATGGGTTTTAAAATGACTGATGGCCTGTTCCTTTTCGGTCTTTGTGGCTTCAAGCAGGTTGAGCATGTTCATCAGGTGCATTTTCATATGTCCTTTTTGAATGCCCGTAGTGGTGAGGGATTTTACGGCTCCGAAATTCTGAGCCAGACCCGCCACGGCAATAATTTCCATAAGTTGGGGTGCGCTGGGATTGCCCAGCATTTCCAAATTTAGTTTTACAAGCGGATGCAGCTTTGTAAGGCCACCCACCGTACCCAAAGCCAGCGGTATTTCAATCCAAAACCGGAATTGATCGTTACTTATTTCGGCGTGGGTAAGACTGCTGTATAGGCCGTCTTTTGCTGCATAGGCGTGCGCCCCCGCTTCAATGGCTCTAAAATCATTGCCGGTGGCGAGTACCACTGCATCAATACCATTCATAATGCCTTTGTTGTGCGTAACCGCACGATAGGGCTCTACTTCTGCTATGCGTACCGCCTGCACAAACTTTTCGGCAAACTCCTGTGGGTCTATGCCGTCAGCTTCTGAGAGTTCACCCACCGCACAGTTTACTTCGGCCCGCACCACACAACCGGGAACGTAGTTTGATAGGATGCTCATCACGACCTGTAACGTTGTGTTTTCGGTTTTTGAAGACCAGGACGCAAAAATGCGCTGCCAGGATTCGCTCAGTTGTTCTAAACAGGTGTTTATAAAATTAGCACCCATGGCATCAAGCGTTTCAAAAGTTACGTGAAGCTGGTAATAGTGTTCTAAAGCTTCGGTTTTACTGATGAGTTGAAGCCCCGTGATCCCGCCGCCACGCTTTTCCATAGATTGAGTAAGCGGTTTCAAATCGGCTAAAAGTTCCGCTTTGCTGGCTTCAAAAAGCGCCTTAAGTTCAGATTCTGCGCCGCTATAAATAAAATGAACCTGTCCTATTTTTTCGGTTCCGAGAATTTCAGCCTTAAAACCCCCTCGTGACATCCAGAATTTTGCAGCCTTGCTGGCAGCCGCTACCACCGAACTTTCTTCAATAGCCATAGGGATGGCAAAAGTCTTATTGTTGATGACAAAATTAGGAGCGATTCCCAGCGGTAAATAATAATTGGTGACGGTGTTTTCGATAAACTCATCGTGCAGTTGCTGCAGGTTGCTATCGGTATTCCAGTATTGTTTAAGTATACTTTCGGCCTGAGGATTTTGGGATAAAAAGTTCTGGGTAAGCCAGTTGATTTTTTCTTCTTTACTCAGCTTTGAAAAACCTTGAATGGTATGCGACATAATTTGGACTGATATTTTAACCGGTAAAACTCGTTTTGTGCTACAAGTTTTATAGGGGTAGCAATTTAATTTAAAATACGCTTTTATAGCCTAATTAAGTCTATTCCATTCTGAAAAATGCACTGTAGTATGTGACTTTAAAAGTGGCGCGATTTTAGGATAAAGTTTTTCCAATGCTGAAATAACCGCAATAAAAACCTTGTTTACCTCTTTTTGAATAGGTATTTAACAAGGGAATTGCGCGTTCTTTAGTTAATTTTTAGTAAAATTGGCGGACTATTTTTAAGCCTGACCGGGTTTAAAACCACGCACCCCGGTGCGATCACACTCTTAAATTTTTTATATGTCTATACGAAAAGCAGGCGCCCTGATTTTATTCCTCTTAGTGGGAGCCGTTTATGCTCAGCAAAAACAAATCACTTTAGAAGAAATTTATAACGGTACATTCAGGATGCAATACCTGGATCGTTTGCACTCGATGAATAACGGGAAGGAATATGCCGTTCTCAACACAGACCGCAATACCGGCACCAAAACTCTTGATGTTTACAGCTATAAAACCGGAGATAAGGTTTCTACCCTTATTAATTCAAAGCAGATTGAAGGACTTGATTATTTTATAGGCTATACGCTGAGTGATGACGAAAGTAAAGCACTCTTAAGTACCAATCTGCGCTCTATTTACCGTCGTTCAAGTCTTGGGGTGTATTATGTGTATGATCTAAAAACCAAAAAACTTATCAAGGTTGCAGATGATGCCATTCAGGAGCCTACTTTTTCTCCGGATGCTTCAAAAGTAGCGTACGGATTAAACAATAACCTGTATGTGAAGGATTTAGAGACCGGTGCTACCACTCAGGTTACCACAGACGGGGCTGAAAATAAAATCATCAACGGTATCACAGACTGGGTTTATGAGGAAGAATTTGCCTTTGTACGTGCTTTTGACTGGAATGCAGATGGGACCAAATTGGCTTACATCCGTTTTGATGAGACTGAAGTGCCTGAATTTTCCATGGATGTTTTCGGTAAGGAATTGTATCCTTCTCAGGATGTATTTAAATATCCAAAAGCAGGCGAAGCTAACGCTACGGTGAGTTTGCATATCTATGATTTGGAAGATCAAAATACTAAAGCAGTTGACCTTTCCGGATTTCAGAATTATTACATCCCAAGGCTGGAGTGGACTCCCGATGCTGATGTACTGGCAGTGCAAACCACAAACCGAAAGCAAAACGACGTCAACCTGCTTTTTGTAGATGGCGCTTCCGCGAAAGCGAAACTCATTTTGTCTGATACAGACGATGCTTATGTGGATATTACCGATAACCTTACGTTTCTGGATGAAAACGAGTTTCTTTGGACCAGCGAAAAAGACGGTTGGAATCACATCTACCACTACGATCAGGATGGAAAACTCATCAATCAGGTGACTAAAGGCCCCTGGGAGGTGACCAGTTACTACGGTTATGATGCTAAAAATAAGCGGGTGTTTTACCAAAGTTCAGAAAACGGTTCAATCAACCGCGGAGTGTATTCGGTAAAGCTGAATGGTTCCGATAAAAAGGCACTAAGTGCAGATGCGGGTACCAATTCGGCTAACTTCAGTACTGATTTCACCTATTACATCAACAGTTTTTCAGATGCTTCAACCCCTTATGTGTTCACGCTGCATAGTGCCAAAGACGGAAAACTCATTCGTAAGATTAAAGACAATCAGGCCTTAAAAGATCAATTTTCAGAATACGTGATTTCCGAAAAGGAATTTTTCACCCTTCCGATAAATGGCGAAGAACTTAACGCTTATATGATTAAGCCAAAAGATTTTGATGCTTCTAAAAAGTATCCGGTTTTTATGACCCAGTATAGTGGTCCCGGTTCACAAAGCGTAGCAAACAGCTGGGGTGGTGGTAATGACTATTGGTTTCAGATGTTGGCACAGGACGGCTATATCATCGTGTGTGTTGACCCACGCGGGACCGGTCTAAAAGGCCGTGATTTCAAAAAAATGACTCAAAACGAATTGGGCAAATATGAGGTTGAAGATCAGATCGCTGCTGCTCAGGCTTTAGGCGAGCGCCCTTATATTGATGAAGATCGTATCGGAATCTGGGGATGGAGTTACGGCGGTTTTATGGCTTCAAACTGTATTTTTCAGGGAGCCGATACCTTTAAAATGGCCATCGCAGTTGCGCCGGTTACCAGCTGGAGGTTTTACGATTCTATTTATACCGAGCGTTATATGACCACGCCGCAGGAAAACGCGAGCGGTTATGACGAAAACTCACCTATTTCGCACGTAGATAAACTGAAAGGAAAGTATTTATTGGTTCACGGTAGTGCAGATGATAATGTACACGTACAAAACACCATGCGCCTAATTGAAGCTTTAGTACAGGCTAATAAACAGTTTGACTGGGCAATTTACCCAGATAAAAATCACGGTATTTATGGCGGAAACACCCGTTTACACCTCTATACCAAAATGACCAATTTTATTAAAGACAACCTATAATCCTTTTATATGACACAAGCAGCACAAGTCGCCAGACAAAAAGAATTGTTCGGCCATCCGGTAGGACTTTATATTTTATTCTTCACAGAGATGTGGGAGCGTTTTTCGTACTACGGAATGCGGGCAATATTGGTATTATACCTTGTTGCAGAGGCAACTTCCGGCAATCCCGGTTTGGGTTGGACAAACGCTGAAGCCCTTTCGTTGTATGGAACTTATACCATGCTTGTGTATGTTTCTTCCATTCCCGGAGGTTGGATCGCAGATAAGTTTTTAGGTCAGAAAAAATCGGTGCTATACGGAGGTATTCTGCTGGTTGCGGGGCATAGTATTTTGGCCATTGAAGAAATGTGGGCTTTTTATACCGGTTTGGGTTTGATCATTGCCGGAGTTGGAATGCTGAAGCCTAATATTTCAACTATGGTAGGTGGCTTGTATAAAAAAGGTGATATCCGCAGAGATAAAGGCTTTACTATTTTTTATATCGGTATTAACCTGGGTGCTTTCATCGCTAGTTTACTGGTTGGAACCGTAGGGGAAGTTTACGGTTGGCACTACGGTTTTGGTCTTGCAGGAATTGGAATGGCTTTAGGGCTATTGCAGTATTTATTTGGGCAGAAATATCTTAAACACGTAGGGAATTTTATTGGAACCTCTCTGGATCCCGAAGAGATTGAAGCGCGTAACAGACCATTAAACAAACAAGAGAAAGATCGGGTTGTTGTTCTTTTTGTTTCCTTTTTAATGGTAATTGTTTTTTGGGGTGCTTTTGAACAGGCAGGCGGTTTAATGAATTTATATGCATCTGAGAAGACAGATCGCTTTTTGTCATTTTCACTTCCATTTATAGGTAATGAAGTTCCGGCTTCCTGGTTTCAGTCTCTAAACTCTTTGTTTATCATTTTATTAGGTACCAGTGTTGCGGCATACTGGGCGAAGCGTAAACTTAAAGGAAAAGTAGCTACATCTCTTTTCAAAATGGCGATGGGGCTTATTATTATGGGTACCGGATTCTTCTTTATGACAGCGGCTTCAGCGCAATTTCAGTCTAATGGAGCATCAGCAATGTATTGGTTAGTAATTGCTTATTTATTCCACACCGTCGGTGAACTTTGTCTTTCTCCGGTAGCCTTATCATACATTACAAAACTTGCTCCCCTTAAATATGCATCAATTATGATGGGTGTGTATTTCGCGATGACCGGTTTTGGAAATAAAGTAGCCGGTCTTTTGGGAGAATCAGCATCTCAATTAGGCGAGTACACGATTTTTACAGGAATCGCTATTTTCTGTATCGCTTTTGCGCTACTTGTTTTGGTTTTTAGAAACAAGCTCGAAAAGCTTACTCACGGGGCAGAGGATAATGAACGTGAGATGCTGGAGCAGGAAGATTATGAACTGGCAGACCCTAAAATCAACAATTAAGATTTAGTATTTAGCTCTATGGCCAATACGTCAACTGATCAATTTTTTAAAAATCCGGTGTTGGGTCATCCCGCCGGATTATTTGTATTGTTTTTTACCGAAATGTGGGAGCGTTTCTCGTATTACGGAATGCGCGCCTTACTGGTATTATTTTTAACGGCTTCGCTGTTTGATGAAGGCTGGGCCTGGCCACGGGAGCACGCGCTTGCACTCTACGGTACCTACACCTCTATGGTTTATTTGACACCTATTCTGGGAGGTTATATAGCCGATAAAATTATTGGCTATAGAATGGCAGTGGTTGTAGGAGCTTTGTTGATGACCTTAGGTCACGCTTCCATGGCACTTAATGCTCCTTTTGCGTTGTACTTAGGATTGTTTTTACTTATTGCAGGAAACGGTTTTTTTAAGCCGACTATGACTTCGATTATTTCTCAGATGTACGAAAACCATCAGCATAAAAAAGACGGCGCATATACCATTTATTATATGGGCGTAAATGCCGGGGCGTTTTTGGGTATTTTGCTTTGCGGATATCTGGGCGAGCAATGGGGCTGGCATTGGGGCTTTGGTCTGGCAGGGATTTTTATGTTTGCCGGGATGCTTCAGTTTTATTTTTCACAGGATATCTTTGGCGAAGTTGGTAAAAAGCCTGAAAAGACTGATGATGAAAAAGCTTCGCTTGACCCTTCGGTTAAATTGAATCCATTCTCGTTACTCGATAAAGCTTTTATCGTAATTAGTGCGGTTATAGGTCTGGTGTGGATTATCAATGATCCTATGTCTAAAATTGGTGACGTCAATGTTTTTGATTTTGAGGTGGGAAGCCTTTCAGGAAGTAATTTCATGATACTTTTTGCCCTGGCAGTATTTCTCATTTTACTCGTTTCACGTATCGTTCGTTATGCGCCTATCGTGCGCGATCGCATGATTGCCGTTTCGATCTTTGCTTTTTTTACTATTTTCTTTTGGGCGGCATTTGAACAGGCTGGTGGCTCGATGACCATTTTTGCAAACGATTATACAGATCGCGTACTGGAAGGAAGCGCAGGAACCATCTTCAGAATTGCCAATACGCTAATTACTGTGATTCCCCTTGGTGTAATTACCTGGGTTTTATGGATGTTGTTTAAGCAGACTTTTGAGAAGTACAAGTGGGCTAATATCATTCTGGGAGCCAGTTTTGTCATCATTTGGGCTTTGGTACTGCGTATGCTTTACGAGCAATATACCGCCGAGGCGCCAGAAGTGCCGGCATCATGGTTTAGCGTTTTAAACTCTTTATTTATCATCATTTTTGCACCGCTTTTTTCTAAACTTTGGGAGAGTAAATACAATCCCAGTGTAGCTGTAAAATACGGTGCCGGACTTATTCTTTTGGGTGTAGGTTTTGCAGTTCTGGCTTATGGTTCGAGCGATATCCCACAAGGTGCAAAAGTGGCTGCAGTGAGTATCATATGGTTGATTTTGGCGTATTTCTTTCATACCATGGGAGAACTTTGTCTGTCGCCGGTAGGGCTTTCCTACGTCAGTAAATTGGTGCCGGGCAGAATGATCGCGATGATGTACGGGGTATGGTATCTCGCTATCGCAATTGGTAATAAACTTGCGGGTACGACCGGAGGAATGATCGATACAATTACGGCTGAGTATTCGCTTTCTACCTTCTTTTTATTATTTTTCTTCATTCCGGGAGGAGCTGGGGTACTAATCATCCTCTTGCACCCGTTACTTAAAAAATTGATGCACGGCATTCACTAATGTGGTCTGCTTTTTGAAATGTGTTGGAAAAACAGAAATATGAAAAAAATAATTATACTTCTTCTTTTAACCGTCGTAGGCACTGCTGCCGGATTTTCCCAAAAGCAGGGCGAGATCAAATGGATGAGTTTTAACGAGGCTCTGGAAGCTCAAAAGAAAGAACCCCGAAAGATTTTTATGGATGTCTATACAGACTGGTGTGGCCCCTGTAAATTGCTGGATCAAAATACCTTTCACAACAAAGACGTGGCAGACTACATCAACAAAAACTATTACGCGGTAAAGTTTAATGCGGAGGGCACCGAGAAAATTGACTATCAGGATTTTGTGTATACCAATCCCAACTACGATCCCAACCGTAAAGGCCGCAACAGTCAGCATCTGTTTGCACACGCGATGAAAATAAATGCCTATCCCAGTGTTGTGTTTTTTGACGAAACCGGAAAGCTCATTCAGCCGGTACCGGGTTACAAAACGCCTCAACAACTGGAGATTTTCTTAAAAATGGTGTATTCTGACGCGTATAAGAAAATTACTTCTGCAGAAGCCTGGCAAAATTATCAGGAAAATTTTGTGAGTACTTTTAAAGGATAAGGTATTCAGTCTAAGCTATAAAATCCCTTTTCATACGTGCTGTGAAAAGGGATTTTTCGTTTTTCACAGGTGGCTTCCCAGCGTTTTACATAGCTTCTGTAGTTGCTGGCGTCTGCTATTAGAATAGCCTTCGGAAAGTACGCGATTAGGCGATCAAGATTGACCTTTGGCGATTGGGTTAGCAAAATGTATTTGGGCTGTAATTCTTTAAGCTGGTAGATTGCGAGACTGTCAATAATGAGCAGGGGTCCTTCAGGGGTGTTGTAAATGGACTTCAGCGGTTGGATAGAGATTTTTTTTATCTGAAGATTTTCTTTAAAGCCTTTTATGATTCGGGACGTGTCAATGGTTTTAGAATTGAGATACAGAGACAGGTTGTTTGCCTCATCCACGTTTGCAAGACTTGTTGAGCGGTAGGAGTTGAGAACATGAAATTCGTTTTGTTGCTTCAGTTTTAAGGCCAAAAGTACAAGCGGAAAGATCGCACCCGCAATTAGAAATCGGCTTACATTTTTAAAATTGAATTTTTCCGTGAGCTTTCCTAAACCAAACACGAGTAAATAGGTGGTGGGAATCAATGCCAAAGGGAAATAAATACTTTTAAAAATGAAATAATCTGCCTGCGAAATCAAACCTATGCTGTTGTTGAGCAGCCGTAGTATAAAGTCATAGGCGTCAACCATTAGTTTTGGTAACCACTCCGGAAGAGCTAAGATTAGAATCAAAATTCCATAAATCAAAATAAAACCTAAAACCGGAAGGACAACCAGATTCGCTATTAGAAACAATCCCGGAAATTGGTGAAAATAGTACAGGCTTAAAGGTAAAACACCCACTTGTGCCGCAAGACTCACGCAAATAAGTTGCCAGTAATAGCCGAGAATTTTGTTTTTCGGTTTCCATAACATTTCCAGTTTGGGATAAAGCCACATGATAAAGAATACAGCGGTATAACTGAGTTGAAAACCTACATCAAGAAGGAGGTTTGGGTTTATGAGCAGCAAGATTAAAGCAGATGCGATCAACGCGTTATAGCCTGCCCGCCGCTGGCCGTAAACCAGACCAATTTGTAAAAAGCTAAACATGGTTGCGGCTCTTAAAACTGAAGGAGATAGCCCCGTTAGAATCGCAAACAGCCAGATTACAGCAAGCACGATTAGCATACGCAGCAGTCTGGTTTTTTTCTGATTGCCTAAGGGTTTAAGTAAAAACTGTACAATGAGCATGAGAATTCCCACGTGAAGCCCAGACACCGCCAGAATATGAATGACACCGGCATCAACATAGCTTTGTCTGAGTTGAGTCGACAGATCCTGACGTTCTCCTAACAGCAGGGCATAGGTTATGGCTTTGCTATCAGGGCTGAGTTCGTAGCGGTTTAGTTTAAATTTGAGATACGAGCGAAAACGGTGTGCACTAAATTTGGAGGAATTTGCATCTGAAGAAATCTTTATGAAAGAGTCTTTTGTCAATCTGATTTGGCCAAAAATCCCCTTGCTTTTCAGATACGCGCCATAATCAAATTGATAGGGCGCATTAACCGGAAACCGGGTCTGAAGCAGGGCGTCTACGTATAGCAGATTGTCTACATCCAGATCTAACGCACGGTTTATAGAATCTTTAGGTATGGTTACCAGTATTTTGCCTGTTGCGGCAGCCGTATTGTGTTGAAGCACCTGAGCTGTAAAACGAGCCTGAGAATTGCCCGGCGCAAGCCGTTCTTCTAATTCAATTACAAAATTGCTATCTGCGTTTAAATCTGTTTGATTGATATAATGATTTGGTAAACGGAGTGGATTGCTCAACGTTTGTGCCAGTAGGCCTAATGAAAAAAACACCAGAACAGCAGCCGCGCCGGTAAAGACCGAAGTAGACTGTTTGTGCAAATGGAACACATGCAGCAAACCGAAAATAAACAGGCTTACCGGCAGCAGGACTAAGGCTGATTTTAGCGAAGGCTGAAAAGTGCTGGCGTAGACAATCCCGGCCAAAAGTCCTGTAAGAAGCAGCAGTAAAGTGGTATTTAAGCCTTTCACAAGTAATTTTTAAAATTCAAAATCACCTGTTGCTTAAACGGTAGGGCGTTCTAAGAACAGTAGCCTTAAAATACTACTTAAATCGAAAATTACATAATGCGGCGCGCTTCAACAAAAGCATTGTTCCAGTAGCCTTCATTGAGAGATGAGACGATAACTCCCTGCGAAGTAGATGAGTGAATAAACAGAATCTGCCCGGGTAAGACGTCTACCACAAGGCCCACGTGATTGATGTTTTTACTGCGCCTACCGGTAATAAAGAATAGCAAATCTCCTGGAATCACTTCATCGGTTTTAATGCGTTTACCTTCTTCGGCGATAGCGCGGCTTACTCTGGGGATGCTTATGTTTTCCTCTAAAAAAACCGTGTAGATCAGGCCGCTGCAGTCCATTCCTTTTGAGGTGGTGCCGCCATATTTGTAAGGTGTACCTTCAAAGCGGCGTGCGTTGCTGATGATGTTATAGCGCAGTTGATTTTCGTCTTCGTCTTTGATTTCAGAAAGGTAGATGAGTTCATCTCCGGCGTCTTCAGCAGCTTTGATTTCTCTGCGTTCCGGTTCTTCATAGGCTGCCGATCCTATCACGGCAGGGGTTTGTATGCTTCTTTTGCTTCCGCCGCAACTGGCTAATGCCAGGCTTAAGGCAAGTATGCCGCTCTGCTTTAGTATTCTGTTTCTCTTCATATATAGAAGCAAATATTCCTTAATTGGCGCCGCTGCGGAAAAGTATTCCTTAAGCTTGCCTGATTTCTGTAATTGGGTTAAAATAGGTATCTCTTTTGGTAATATCGAGATCCTATTTCTTTAATTTTTCACAAATTAACTGGGCTGTGTTTCTACTGGCGCCAGGTCCTCCCAGTTTTTTCTCGAGTTCGAAATACTCGTGAAACACCTGTTTCCGGTTTTCTTCATCAAGAATGTTGTTTAACGCAGCTTTCAGCGATTTGGTATTGAAATCGGTTTGAATCAATTCTTTTACCACTTCCTTATCCATAATAAGGTTGACCAGCGAAATATAATCAAGATTAATTACCCGTTTTGCAATTTCGTACGAAATCCTTCCGCCCTTATAGCATACCACTTCAGGAACTTTAAATAATGCTGTTTCCAGGGTTGCTGTACCCGATGTAACTAAAGCCGCGCTAGACACATCAAGGAGATTGTAGGTTTCATTCATCACAATGTGCACCCGGTTTTTCTTTAAAAACGGCTCGTAAAACTCGGCGTCCTGACTGGGAGCTCCGGCTATTATAAATTGATATTCCTTAAAATCTCCGGTAATGCTGAGCATACCTTCAAGCATTTTCTGAATTTCCTGTTTTCGGCTTCCGGGCAAAAGAGCAATTATAGGCCGTTCATCCAGATTGTGCTTTTCGCGGAAGGTTTCCGGAGATACGGGTTCGCGGTCGTAAATAGCATCGAGCAGGGGATGCCCCACAAAATGAACCGGAAACTGATGTTTCTTTTCGTAAAACTCTTTTTCAAAAGGCAGAATGACAAACAGCTCATCAATATCCCGCTTGATGTCTTTGATTCGGCCTTCTTTCCAGGCCCAGATTTGAGGCGAAATGTAATAGTAATTCTTAAAGCCCTGCAGACGCGCCCATTTCGCTATGCGTAAATTAAAACCGGGATAGTCCACGTAAATAATAACGTTGGGGTTGTAGGCCTGAATGTCTTTTTTGCAGAATGTCAGGTTTTTGAAAATCGTGCGTATGTTAAGCAATACCTCGAGAAAACCCATAAAGGCCAGATCGCGATAGTGCTTGACCAGAGTACCGCCCTGTTGCTGCATCAAATCACCTCCCCAAAACCGGAATTCAGCCTCGGGATCTTCCTTTTTCAGGGCTTTCATCAGATTTGAGGCGTGTAAATCGCCGCTCGCTTCGCCTGCCAGAATGTAATACTTCACGTGTTGAGTTTTAAAGATTTTCGCAAAGCGAAAAGACTAGGGGTTCAGATTCCAGGAATTCAATTCAGTAATAAAACGATGTGCGGTAAGATCAAATTGTACCGGTACTACCGAAACATAGCCGTTTGCCAAAGCCCATTCATCGGTATCTTCCCCTTCGTCGTGATTTACAAACTCGCCGCTCAGCCAGTAGTAATCGCGACCCATTGGGTTTGTGCGTTTATCAAAATCTTCCACCCACTGCGCATTAGCCTGGCGGCCCACCTTGATACCGCGTATCTCGCTGGCCTTTAGTTTTGGTATGTTTACATTCAACACCACGCCCTGAGGAAGACCGTTTTCTAAGACCTGACTGGTAATGCGTTTCACAAACGTGTCGCAATGCGAAAAATCTGCATCTATTGAGTAATCAAGCAATGAAAATCCTATTGCCGGAATACCTTCAACACCGGCTTCTACCGCTGCACTCATCGTGCCGCTGTAAATCACATTAATAGAGGAGTTAGAGCCATGATTGATGCCGCTCACGCAGATATCCGGTTTGCGGTGCATGATTTCCTGTACGGCGATTTTGACACAATCTGCAGGAGTGCCCGAGCATTTATATTCTTTATGATCGTCATCCTGAAATTCACGAACGGGATCGCAATAAATCGTGTCATTTACTGTTATAGCGTGACCCATACCGCTTTGCGGACTGTCTGGCGCTACCACAATAACGTCCCCCAGTTCTTTCATAAGGCTGATGAGTTTGCGAATGCCCGGTGCGGTAATGCCGTCGTCGTTTGTGATTAAAATAAGCGGTTTTTGTGGTGTCATTAATTTTTGCTTTCTGCTGCTAAAATACTAAATTACGTGGCCTTTGGCGGGCCTGCGGTTTAACAAATTATTACCGCTTCCTTTTGGCCGTGGCACGGTTTTTAATGTAGATTGCTAGTAAAAGAATAAAATGCTTAGAATTATGATAAAAAATGCAAAAGTACTTGTTTTAGCCTTACTTCTTGGGGCTGCGTCGTGTAGTTTCACGACAAATTCTGAAGACCCCGGTAAGGATAAAGTACTTATAAGCCTTATTTCTTATGTTTTAGAGAAAGGGCATTACGACGCAAAAGATTTTGACGATAAATTCTCTGAGCAGGTCTTTGACGATTTCATTACCGCGCTCGATCCGCTTAAACGGTATTATTTAGCCAGCGATATCAAGGAATTTGAGGTTTACAAAAATCAAATTGATGATCAGATCAGAAAAGAGGATATTACTTTTTTTGATATGGCATATACGCGTTTAAGAGAGCGTATGGAAGAATCTAAGAAAATTTATGAGGAGGTACTCGATAAGCCTTTTGATTATACTGCCGAGGATTCTATAGATACCGATTACGAAAATGTTGGGTACGCCAAAAACCGTAAGGAACTTAAAGAGCGTTGGGAAAATCAGCTGAAATTCAGTGCTATTGGCACCTATTACGACCGAATTCAGGAAGAGGAGCAAAAAGCGAAAGACTCTACAGGTTATACTCCAATGTCTAAAAAGGAACTGGAAGAAGAAGCCCGTAAAACAACCAAGGATTCGTATGCAGAATATTTTGAGTTTGCAGACGAGTTAGATCGGGATGATTATTTCTCGGTTTATATCAATTCTATCGTAGAAGAGTTTGACCCACATACCACATATTTCGCACCCGTAGATAAAGATCGATTCGATATGCAAATGAGTGGTCAGTTTCAGGGAATTGGGGCACGTTTACAGAAAAAAAGTAACGAAATCAGTATAACCGAAATCATATCCGGTGGTCCTGCCTGGAGAGGTGAAGAGCTTGAAGAGGGCGATATCATTCTGAAAGTAAAACAACAGGATGAAGATGTCGCGACCAGTGTTGTGGGAATGCGTCTGGACGATGCGGTTGAATTGATCAAAGGCCCTAAAGGAACTGTGGTTACTTTAAACGTTAAGAAAAAAGACGGGACAATTCGCAATGTTGCCATTACCCGTGATGTTGTGGAGCTTGAAGAGACTTATGCGAAAACTACCACTGTAGAGAAGGAAGGCCGCAAGTATGGGGTTATTAATCTGCCTAAGTTCTACTTCGATATGCAAAACGCCAACCAGCGTAATGCAGCGACCGATGTGAAGCAGGAAATAATCAGACTTAAGGAAGAAGGTGCAGAAGGTTTGGTAATCGACCTGCGCAGTAATGGTGGAGGTTCACTTTCTACTGTTGTTGATATCGCCGGCTTGTTTATTAAAGAAGGTCCGGTCGTTCAGGTGAAGTCTAATGGAGCCGAAAGTGAAATTCTTAAAGATAAAGACCCAAGTATTTTATGGGATAAGCCTTTAGTGATTTTGGTAAACGAAATCAGTGCTTCAGCAAGTGAAATCCTTGCAGCAGCAATGCAGGATTACAAGCGTGCTGTAATCATTGGGAGCAAACAAACCTACGGTAAAGGAACCGTTCAGAATGTATATGACCTCAATCGCTGGTTGCGTCAAAATGATCTGGGTGATATGGGAGCATTAAAAATTACTACCCAGAAGTTCTATCGAATCAACGGTGGTTCTACCCAGCTTGAAGGTGTAAAAAGTGATGTGGTGGTACCAGACCGTTACAGCTATATTGACATAGGTGAAAAAGATTTAGAAAACCCACTTCCATGGGATAAGATCGATGCGGCAGACTACAAGGTTTGGGATGGGTATATCGATTATGAGCAAACCATCAATAACAGTAATGCGCGTATGTCACAAAACCAGCAGTTGCAGTTGATTGAAGAAAACGCCAAGTGGATTAAGAGCAAGCAGGACGATTCGGTATGGCCTTTAAATCTGGAGCAGTATGCTGCTAAGGTTGAAGAAAGTGAGGCCGAGGCCAAGCGTTTTGATGCACTCAGAGATTATAAAACCGACCTGGTTTACAAATCTCTGCCTTACGAACTGGAAGAATTTAAGAAAGATACGGTGCTTAAAGATAAGCGTCAGCGCTGGCACGAAGAATTGGCTAAAGACGTGTATATGGAAGAAGCCATCAATGTGCTGGAAGATCTTAAGACCAATAACATTAGAAGAGGAAAGCTGGCTGACGTAAGAGAATAATTTAAAAGCGTGTTGTTTGCGCAACTTTAAAAGAGCTCACCAAGTGAGTCATCTATGGCAGAAAAATCCAGTTCATTAACTCAATTAGCGCTCCGGAAATTCAAACGAAATTTCTGGGGCGTTTTGAGTTTTATATACATCGTGCTTTGCGGCTTTGTTGCCCTTTTCGCCTATGCGCTGGCGCCAGACGATACCCAAAATGCAAACCAGATGCATCTTTCCATTCATTCTAAAAAGCCGGGATTTACCGTAAAAATGCTAACGGTGCCGGGTCCTGACCCCGCGGAGCAATCCTTTTTTAGTCAGCTGTTTCTAGGTAAAGCCAATGCAGATACCGAAATCCCGATTGATTCATTCCGCCTTACAGAGAATGAAGTGGAGTATGTTCCCTACAGCGATGAGGGAGCGGGGGAGTTGACTAAAGCCATAGCATACACAGACTTTGGCCTACAAGGGCAAATTGATCCTTCCGCTTTTGAAGACGATTTTGTTTCAGAGAAAACCTTTATTCTCGGTACCGATAAATACGGAAGGGATCTCCTGAGCAGAATGCTTATAGGTACCCGTATTTCCTTCAGTATTGGTTTTGTAGCTGTATTGATTTCATTACTCATCGGAATCTTTATGGGCGCAATTGGAGGCTATTTCGGTGGAAAAATTGATGCACTCGTGATGTGGATTATCAATGTAACCTGGTCTATCCCAACCTTACTTCTGGTGATAGCAATCACTTTGGCTTTGGGTAAAGGCTTCTGGCAGGTTTTTATAGCTGTTGGGCTAACGATGTGGGTCGAGGTTGCCCGTGTAGTGCGGGGGCAGGTTTTAAGCGTCAAGGAAGCGCAATACGTAACTGCAGCCCGTGCACTGGGTTATAAAGATATGCGCATTTTGTTTCGGCATATTTTACCTAACATTCTGGCTCCCGTTATTGTGATCAGTGCGGCAAACTTTGCAGGAGCCATTCTCATTGAAAGCGGGCTCAGCTTTTTGGGAATTGGAGCTCAACCGCCTATCCCCAGCTGGGGTGCGATGATTAAAGATCACTACTCGTATATAATTTTAGGCAAAGCTTATTTAGCCATTATTCCCGGCCTGGCTATCATGAGTCTGGTAATGGCATTTATGCTTATGGGTAATGCCTTGCGTGATGCCCTTGACGTAAAAGGAATCAACTAATATGAAACGTAAATACACGTATCCGTTCCTGATGATGGTGGCGGTAACACTTATTTTTTTGGCCGAAAGGTATCTGGATGCACAGGAAAAACAGAAGTATGTTGAGGCCGGTGCAAGCGTAAAGTCTGAAGATTTGGACTTTTTTCTGCCGGCTGCTACCTCAAATCAAATCATTAACCACGATTATTACACTCTTGAGTATAGCGAGGAGGCTGAGCAGGCGAGTTGGGTGGCCTATACCTTAACTAAAGATCAGCTTACGGAGACCAATTTGAGCAGGCCCTATTTTGAGATTGACCCGGCGGTGAAAACCGGCGCCGCACATTGGCGTAATTATAAGAACAGCGGCTATGACCGGGGGCACCTATGTCCAGCCGGGGATCGTCGTTTCAGTACGCAGGCGTATAACGAAACCTTTTTGACGAGTAATATTAGTCCGCAATTGCAGGAATTTAATGGAGGGGTTTGGAACAGGCTTGAAAATCAGGTGCGTGACTGGGCGCGGCGTTATGGGGAGCTTACTATTATTACAGGCGGACTTCTGAAAGATCCTGTTGACAAAATAGGCGAAGAGGAAGTTTATGTCCCTTCAGCTTTCTATAAAATTTTGATTCGAAAAGACGCTTCCGGTTTTACGGCGCTCGCTTTTTTAATTCCGCATAGCGAAAGCGATCAGGATCTAAAAGCATTTTTAGTTACAATAGATGCGATTGAAGAGCTAACCGAACTCGATTTCTTTCCGCAGCTAGACGATGCTACTGAAGCTCAACTGGAAGCTTCCCATTCGGTTACAGACTGGAAATTCTGATTTTCCAAAAGTCTTTTCGCCCAAATTCTACCAGTCGTTAACCCGGTTGCTATCTAGTTTAACGAATATGAATAGCAAGATCGTAAAGCCCCATAAGGATGAGCCCCCATAACTGAAAAAGGGCAGGGGAATACCTACCGTAGGAAGCACCCCGGTTACCATCCCGATATTTACCAGAAAGTGAATGAATAGAATTCCGGCAACGCTATAGCCGTAAATACGACTGAACTGACTCTTTTGCCGTTCGGCAAGTATAATGACGCGCAACATAAGGCCCACAAAGAGGAAGATGACCAGCGTGCTGCCTAGAAAGCCCCATTCTTCACCCACGGTGCTAAAAATATAGTCGGTTTGCTGCTCAGGTACAAAATCGCCTTTGGTCTGAGTTCCCTTCAAAAAGCCCTTTCCAAATAAACCCCCGTTGCCAATTGCAATTTCAGACTGGTAGGTGTTGTAGCCTATGCTTTTCATATCTACATCTTTCCCCAATACCACATTAAAGCGGTCGCGATGGCGCTGTTCAAAAACGTTTTGAAAGATATAATCTACCGAAAATACAAAGAGCATTGAGACTATGGGTAAAACGTAATACAGTCGTTTGCCGAAGCGCTTTTTGCGGTTCATTATGAGCAGAATTACCGCAATCGCAAAAATTCCTGCAATGACGTAATAAGGGCCAAAAGCCAGCGTCAGTATAAAAAGGCCTACTACAACAGAGCCAATAATGAGGTAAATACCTGAAAGTCCTTCGCGGTAAAGTGGAAAGAAAAAGGCGGCATACACCAGCGCGCTACCGGGATCGGGTTGTGGAATAATACAAATAGCGGGTAGAGCAATAATTACAAAAGCTCTAAGTTGATGAACAAATGATTTTACATCGGTCTGAATATCACTTAGGTATTTGGCCAAAGCGAGTGCTGTTGCGGCCTTGGCAAATTCGCTGGGCTGCAGGCCAAAACTTCCGAAGCCGTACCAACTGGTAGCGCCTGAAATGGTTTTTCCAAAAACAAAAAGCCCCAGAAGTGACAGGATGGAAACTACATAAATAATACTCGCAAAGCGTTCAAAAAACTTAGCTTCGAGTGACAGGATAAATATGATGAGCAGAATGCTTAGACCTATAAAAAGCAATTGTTTTGCATAGAGGTTGCTCAGGTCAAAGAGATTGTAATTCTCCGTAGGATCTATAGATGCCGAGATGATATTCACCCACCCAATACCTACTAAAGCGAGATATAATACAATAATTAACCAGTCAAAAGTTCCGCGGTTGCGTGTATTTATAGCCATTAAAGTTGAGGCTTTTCGGGAATGCCACTTAATTTTTTACCATCATTGATATAGAAGGGCTGGCCGCTTAACGGTTTTGCATATTCGTCCTCAAGGCTGTGGGTAAGTACCCATTCTTCAAGATCTGTTCTGGTGATTTCGCCTTTAATGTGTTTTTCAATCATTAAACTGGCGATTTTACCGGCGTAACGCGATCCCCAGTATCCGTTTTCTACGAAAACCGCGATGGCAATTTTTGGGTTATCTTTTGGCGCAAAAGCCACAAAGATCGAGTGGTCGGTTAATTGTTCGCGCTCCCCGTTAATCTTGGTGTAATTTTCGGCAGTACCGGTTTTACCACAAATATCAATATCGGCGATACGCACGGCCGATGCTGTTCCGTAGTTATACACATCGTACATACCCTGAACTACCGGTTCAAAATTAGCAGGATCTATACTGGTAACATGCTTGGTTCGGTATTCTTCGGGAATTTGCTTTTCATCTCCTTCAATACTTTTTATGATATGAGGTGTATAATACCAACCCCGGTTAGCAATGGCCGCTGTGACGTTTGCCAATTGAATAGGCGTAGTGATTACCTCGCCCTGACCAATGGAGTTAGATATTGTGGCAGTACTAAACCACTTGTATTTTGGGTACTCGTACGACCTATTGTAAAACTTGCTATCCGGAATAAAGCCGGGACGTCCTGTAGGCAGGTCGGTTCCCATGAAGTCACCAAGCCCGAAACTGGCAAGGTGATTATTCCAGACGTCCATACCTTCCTGAGGAGAATCGTATTTTTCAATGACGCGTCGGTAAACATTGGCGAAATAGGCATTACACGAGTTGGCAATACCCGGAATCATACTCAGTGGTGAAGGATGGTGGTGACAACCCAGTTTTCGGCCTCGTCCATAAACATAGCCGCCGTGACAGGAAAAACTCTCTTCAGTGTTGACCACGCCTTCCTGCAATGCGATAAGCGCATTTAAGGTTTTAAAGGGTGAGCCGGGAGGATATTCTGCCTGAAGACTGCGGTCAAACAGAGGTTTTGAGATAGTATCGTACCAAAGTTTGGTAAAGTTAGCCGAACGTTCACGCCCTACCAGCAAAGCAGGATCGTAATTGGGTGCAGATATCAAGGCAAGGATTTCACCGGTAGCAGGCTCTATGGCAATAATACCGCCACGTTTATTGACCATCAATTCTTCTCCATAGCGTTGCAGTGCAGCATCTACGGTAAGGGTAATGTCTTTACCGGGTTGGGGTAGGGTATCTAGGCTTCCGTTTTTATAAGGGCCTATGTCGCGATTGAAGCGGTCTTTTTGAATATATTTTACGCCCTTGACTCCTCTTAAAACATCTTCATATTGTTTTTCTACTCCTGTTCTACCTCTTAAGTCTCCCGATTGATAATACGGGTTTGCTTCGATGTCAGATTGGTTTACTTCGGCTATATAGCCTAAAAAATTGGCGCCAAAATCTATTTGATAATCCCTTAAAGAACGTTTTTGAATATAGAAACCTTCGTATTTGCGCATTTTTTCCTGTAAATAGGCGTACTCAGACTTCGTAAGCTGAGGTATGACAATAGAAGGCAGGCGCGGTGAATAAACCCTTGCCTTTTCAAGACGCGTTACCAGAGCTTCTTTGGTCATCTTAAGCATCTGGCAGAGTTCCAGGGTGTCAAAAGGCTCTACTTCGCGCGGTATTACCATCACATCATACGAGGGCTGGTTACTAACCAGCAGTTCGCCATTGCGATCGTAAATATGACCGCGTTGCGGATAGTCGAAGCTGCGTTTAATCGCATTGTTTTCAGACAGGCCGGCGTATGAAGTATTTAAGATTTGTAAATAGAATAGCCTTCCGGTAAATAAAAGTCCGGAAACCAATACAACAGTAAATAGCAGTATTCTTCTCATTTACGTCTAAAACTAAAGAGGGTGATAAAAAGCATGCAGAGGGTTAAAGTAAATACCCCACTGAACAACGTCTTCTTAAGTATATAGATTATATCTGAAAAGTTAAAACTTTCGAGAGAAAAAAGGATGAGGTGATGTGCGAAAATCATAATGCTGATGAAGAGCAGTCGCTCGCCATAAGCCGCGGTTGAGATTTTCACGGCATTGTACTCGTAGGCAATACCAAAAATAGATTGCAGGATCCATGGGCGTATGTAGGCAACCGTTACACTTGCAGCTGCGTGCATCCCGCCACTATTGGTAAACATATCTATACTGAGTCCCAGTAAAAAGCTCGAAAACAATAAGAGCGCGCGGTTGTCACCTATTGGAAACAGAAGTATAAACAGAATATACGGGTAGGGGTTTATATAGCCTAAAAACTCGATGTTGTTAAACAGGGTAATCTGTGCCAGGACCAGCACGATAAAGCGTAGGGTGTTACGTATTATACTATTGCTCATCGCGGGTTTCCTGTTCTAAAGTTTGTATTTCTTTCCGGTCCAGGTTTTCAATCACGTACACGTGACCTACATTAGTCATATCGTTAAAAAGTTTAACCTTGATGCTGTAAAAATTTTCGGTAGGATCCAGTGCAAACTGCTCTATGGTACCTATACCAATACCCTCCGGAAAAATGGTTGATTTTCCACCGGTTACGATGGTGTCGCCCTGTTTTACAGGGGCTTTAGACTGCACGTCGATAAGATCAACGAGATTGGGGTCACCGCCTTTCCATACTAAAATTCCAAAGTGATTGCTCTTCTTCAATTTGGCATTGATCTGGGAGTTGCTGTTGAGAATGCTCATTACGGTGGCATAGCCCGGAGATACCTTATCTACAATCCCTACAATCCCTTTGCTGGTTATAACGCCCAGGTCTTGCTTTATCCCTGCGTCACGACCGGCTTTTAAGGTTAGGAAATTGTCTTTGTGTGAGTAGTTGTTGTTGATGACTTTTGCGGTGGTAATTTTAAATTTTGTACCAAAGCTTGAGGTGTCAATTTTCTGCGAAACACTGTCCCGTGTGTTGAGAAGCTGTTGTCTAAGACGGCTGTTTTCGGCAAGCAACTGCTCATTATGGGTTTTTAGATCAAAGTAGGTCGAAACGTTGTCGATAGCCGTAAAAATACCACCACTAAGAAAATTTGCCGAGTTGACAAATTTGCTTCGGTGATAGGAATGCGACTGAATGGTAAAAACAAGGGATAAAAACAGCAAAAATGCAAATAGCAGAAAGTTTCTATACTTGATTAGAAAATTGACAATTTGCTGCATGAATCACAATGCTATTATTTGATGAGAACGCTCTTGAATCTGTTCAGGTTTTTTAGCGTAATACCGGTACCGCGTACTACAGCGCGAAGCGGATCTTCGGCAATATAAACGGGTAAATCGGTTTTTTGCGATAAACGCTTATCAAGACCGCGCAACATACTACCACCACCGGCTAGGTAAATACCGGTGTTATAAATGTCTGCAGCAAGTTCGGGCGGGGTTTGAGATAAGGTTTCCATCACAGCGTCTTCAATACGCAGGATCGATTTATCTAAAGCCTTGGCGATCTCACGATAAGAGATTGATACCTGCTTCGGTTTGCCGGTTAGCAGGTCACGTCCCTGAACGCTCATATCTTCCGGCGGAACTTCTAAATCTTCAGTAGCTGCACCAATTTGTATTTTAATTTTTTCCGCACTGCGTTCCCCTACATAAAGGTTGTGCTGGGTGCGCATATAATAGATGATGTCGTTTGTAAAAACATCTCCCGCAATCTTAACCGATTTATCGCAGACAATTCCACCTAAAGCGATCACGGCAATTTCGGTAGTACCACCACCTATATCCACAATCATATTTCCTTTAGGCTGCATAATGTCTACCCCAATACCTATAGCTGCTGCCATAGGCTCGTGAATCAAATAAACCTCCTTGCCGTTTACACGCTCTGCACTTTCTTTAACCGCGCGCATTTCAACCTCTGTAATCCCGGAAGGAATGCAAATAACCATACGCAAGGCAGGAGCAAAAAGGCGTTTTTTGAGCGCAGGGATCTCTTTGATGAACATACTCATCATTTGCTCGCTGGCATCAAAGTCTGCAATAACCCCGTCTTTCAAAGGCCGGATGGTTTTGATGTTTTCATGCGTTTTGCCCTGCATCATCGCGGCATCTTTACCGGCAGCGATAATCTTATTGCTCACCCGGTCACGGGCTACAATAGACGGACTGTCAACCACAACTTTATCGTTGTGGATGATGAGGGTGTTTGCGGTACCAAGATCTATTGCTATTTCTTCGGTAAGAAAATCAAAAAAGCCCATAAGCTATGATGTGATTAGGGAGGTTAGATGCTAAAAGGTTAATCTTTAAATGTACTTAAAAAATACGGTTTATTAGTGTTTAAAATGTCTTGTTCCGGTCATTACCATCGCCACATCGTGTTCATTGCAATAATCAATGCTTAATTGATCTTTTATGGAACCTCCGGGTTGAATTACCGCAGTAATACCTGCCTTATCTGCCAGCTCCACACAATCCGGAAACGGGAAAAATGCATCACTCGCCATCACGGCACCTTTAAGGTCAAAACCAAATGAAGTGGCTTTTTCTACTGCCTGACGCAAAGCATCAACTCGTGAATTCTGACCGGTACCACTTGCAAAAAGCTGTTTGTCTTTAGCAAATACAATCGTGTTCGACTTGGTGTGCTTGCAGATTTTTGAAGCAAATACTAAGTCAGTTAACTCTTCAACCGTGGGTTTATTGTTTGTTACCGTCTTAAGATCTTTAAGGCTGTCTGTTATAAAATCTTTATCCTGAACCAGCACGCCGTTTAAACAACTGCGCACCTGATCTTTAGGAAGGTCAACCGGCTTTTGAACCAGCAGTACTCTATTTTTCTTTTCTTTTAAAATTTCTAAAGCGGCTTCAGAATAAGAAGGAGCAATCACTACCTCACAGAACAGTTTGTGAATCTCTTCGGCGGTAGCTTTATCAATTTCTTTGTTGGCGATAAGTATACCTCCAAAGGCAGATACGGGGTCTCCTGCCAAAGCATCTACATAAGCCTGGTGTAATGTCGCGCGCTGTGCTACTCCGCAGGCATTGTTGTGCTTTAAAATGGCAAAGGTTGGATTTTCATCTTTAAATTCGGCCATTAGGTTTACGGCAGCATCTACGTCAAGCAAATTGTTATAGGAAAGCTCTTTTCCGTGCAGTTGCTCAAACATTGCGTCAAAATCTCCGTAAAACGTTCCTTTTTGATGCGGGTTTTCACCATAACGTAAGCTTTTACCCTGTGTATAACTGGCTTTGTAAACGGTTTCTTCTTCGTTAAAATAATTGAAGATCGCTGTGTCGTAATGTGAAGAGACATTAAATGCTTTTGCTGCAAAACGCTTGCGATCGGCCAGGGTAGTGGTTCCTTCATTTGCTGAAATAAGTTCTAAAACCTCTTCATAATCGTCAACCGAAGAAACACAAAGCGTGTCTTTAAAGTTTTTAGCTGCAGCGCGAATCAGTGAAATACCGCCAATGTCTATCTTCTCAACGATGTCCTGCTCAGAAGCTCCTGAAGCCACCGTTTTCTCAAAAGGATATAAATCTACAATTACGATATCCAACTGTGGAATCTGATATTCTTCCATCTCGGCAACATCGCCCTCGTGATCCTGGCGGTTCAAAATTCCACCAAAGATTTTAGGATGTAAGGTTTTAACTCTTCCGCCCAAAATAGAAGGATACGAAGTGATATCTTCAACAGGTACAACCGGGATGTCTAAATCGCGTATAAATTTTTCGGTGCCCCCCGTAGAATAAAGCGTTATGCCAAGTTCATGAAATTTTTTGATAAGCGGTTCTAGACCTTCTTTACTAAAAACGGAAACCAGGGCTGCTTTGGCCTGAATAGGAGTGCTCATAAGAAAAATTTATTTTGGGTGCAAAAGTATGAATTTAAGCACTAAAACGTCACGCATATTTTTGTAATTTCTAGCTATAATTTTGTAACGATATGCGCCCTTTTGCGTCATACCGTCATTCTAATCCAATCTATACCATGCTTATTTACCTCAGGGTTTTAAAAGAGAGTCTGGCATTTGCTATTAACGCATTGCGTAATAACAAGTTGCGTACACTGCTATCGCTGTTGGGGGTAACCATAGGTATCTTTTCGATTATAGGAGTACTTGCAGCTGTAGATTCGCTAAAACAGGAAATTAAGGGCAGTCTGTCTTCTCTTGACAACAGTACGATTATTCTGATGCGTTTTTCGTTTGGCCCCACCGATATCCCACAATGGAAACGGGAACAATTTCCTGATGTGACGTATGAGGAGTTTCAGTTTATAAGCCGAAACGTGCCTGATGTAGAGGCCGCCTCTTTCAGTCTCAATGTGCCTCAGGAATCTATAAAGTATGGCGATAAGCTGGTTACAGGAGTGAGTATTGCACCGGTTACAGACGGTTATTACAATATTGAAGCCTTGCAGCTTGAAGAAGGGCGTTTTTTTAATGAGGCCGAATCGAACAGTGGTTCAAACGTTGTGGTGCTGGGAGATGAGATTGCCGAAGGTTTGTTTGGCGGCCTTGATCCTATCGGAAAAGAGGTGCGCCTGTACGGACAGCGATTTTCGGTAATAGGAGTTTTGGAGAAAGAAGGAAGCAGCATTTTTGGTCCGTCTAAAGATGGAATGGTCATACTTCCGGTAAATGTGGTGCGTCGTATTTACGGAAGTAATAATAAATCTGCATTTCCGCAGATTGTAATTAAGCCAGAATCCGGAGTGGATATTCCGGAATTTAATGCGGTTCTAACCCAGCGCTTACGTCAGTTTCGGGGATTGAAAACGGACGAAGTCAATAACTTCTTTATCAATCAGCTTTCGGGTTTTACCGATTTTATAGATAATATCACGGGTACGATGTCAACCATCGGAGGATTTATTGGGCTTTTTTCCCTACTGGTAGGAGGTTTTGGAATCGCCAATATTATGTTTGTAAGCGTAAAGGAGCGTACCAATCTGATTGGGATTCAAAAGGCCTTGGGAGCCAAAAACAAGTTTATTTTGCTTCAGTTTTTATTTGAATCAATAATTCTGGCTGCCATAGGCGGATTGATCGGTCTGGGGCTGGTATGGATTATTACCATCGTCCTCTCGCAATTCACCGGAAGCTTTGAATTTGTGCTTTCGGCTACCAATATTTTCTACGGACTTTTCAGTTCTGTGATAATAGGTTTAATCGCCGGAATTGTGCCTGCTTTTATGGCTTCGCGTTTAGACCCGGTAGAGGCGATCAGGACGGGGATGTAAATTTTTAGCTTAAAATTCCCGAAACCTGCTCATTTACCCATTCTAAAAAGCGCTCGTCAGCTTCCGTAAAGGGGTCTGCGGTATTTGAATCAATGTCGATTTGACCTATGTTTTTTCCGTCAACAAATAGTGGGACAACGATCTCTGCTTTCACGGTAATGCTGCAGGCGATATAGTTGTCCTGAGCCTTAACATCTGGCACCACAAAGTTTTGATTGGATACGGCTACCTGACCGCAGATGCCTTTTCCAAAAGGAATTATGGTATGATCTGTAGGCTCGCCGGCGTAGGAGCTTAGTTTTAGTTCGTCTTTATCTCCATTCTTAAAATAGAAACCTACCCAGTCGTAATAATCAACTTCAGCACGTAAAAGCGTGCAAAGTTCTTCAAGACGGTGCTCTACCGAAAGCTGATCTTGTTGCAGAATAGTTGATACTTGTGGTTTTAGAGCTTCAAAAGTCATTTTTCTTGTATTTTAGGGCGGTTTTAAACCTGTTTTTTAGTGCTTCAATTGATTCGCAAATATAAGTCGGTACTTTCGTTTATCCTTACTTTTTTAGGGGTGTATCTCGTGTTGACGTTTAGTTATGCGATGTATTTGAAATATGCGCAGTCAGAAGTCTATTATCCAGATTATATCACACATCGCGTAGCTGAGCAGAGCGAAAGCCTGGTGAATATGATAGGATATCGTGGAGAGATTGAACCGCATCCAAACGAGGCTTCTATGAAATTGTATGTAAACGACCTGTTTGTAGCCCGTGTGGTAGAAGGTTGTAATGCAGTAAGTGTAATGATTTTATTTGCTGCGTTTATTTTGGCATTTTATCAGGGATTGCGCCCCACGCTGCTGTTTATTCTTGGTGGTGGTGTGCTTATCTATAGCATCAATATTATACGCATCGCCTTGCTGAGTATTGGTTTGTATCAATACCCGGATTATAAAGATCTTTTACACGACGTTGTTTTTCCGGGTATCATTTACGGGCTGGTAGTAATGCTTTGGCTTTTTTGGATTCGCAGGTTTAAAGGCCGGATGAAATGAGAAAAGGTCTTGTGATTTTAGTGTGTGCTGTTTTAATAATTGCTTTGGGGTGTATTCGCATTTTTCAACAGCAGTTGTTTTATGATCCGTTGCTTCTTTTTTTTGAATCGGCCTATCTGTACGACGCTTCGCTTCCTCAACTGGATTTTATAAAACTCATCGTGCACACCGGCATCCGTTTTTGGCTGAATGCTTCAATCTCCATTGTTTTTATTCTTTTGCTTTTTCGCAGCAGCGAAAATTTTAAAATACTGCTGCTTATTTATGCGGCGACATTTATTTTACTCCTAACAGCCTTCGCTTTAGTGCTAAATAGCTATACTATAGAGCTTAACCTGTTGCTTTTTTACATCAGGCGGTTTTTGATTCAACCCATGTTGCTCCTTATTTTAATTCCTGCATTTTATTACCAAAGGCTCAAGAGCAGCGCGTAGTTTGTATCTTTAGCCGGAAAATTGAATTTTAAATTACAAAAGCCCATAAGTGGCATTTGGTAAATAAAGGTCATTATCTACCAAAATAATTAACTGAACTCTAATTCTTGACAACATTTAAATAGATGAAAAAAGTACTTATAGCATGCGCTACGCTGGTGTTTTTAGCCTGCGGCGAAAAGAAAACAAAATCAGAAACGGTAAGCGTTTCTACTGATGCAACTCAGAAAGAAATCTATACGGGCAGTGAGCGTGAGGCACAGTTTGAAGACGAACAGGTTGCTCGGGTTTATGATGACTACAATTTACTCAAGGTTGCACTCGTCAATACCGATGCTGAGGCTGCCAGGGCTGCTGCTTCAAAAATGTTGGAAAGTATTAAAGAATTAGATGATGATACGGCTGATCTTTTGGTTGCTGCTCAGGATATTGCTGCCGCGACCGATGTAAACCTGCAGCGAGCCCGTTTTGAAGATTTAACCGCTGAGATTAAATCTTTGGTAGAAGCAAATATCGCCTCAGGTAGCCTGTATTATCAGTATTGCCCAATGGCTTTTGACGGGAAAGGAGCGTATTGGATTTCTAATGAGGAAAAAGTTTACAATCCGTATTTTGGAGATGTCATGCTCAATTGCGGTACGGTTGACTCTAAGATTGAATAACCCTCTGTCTGTTAAGGGTTTAAAGTTCAGAAATAAAAAAATCCCTTTGGTCAACCAAAGGGATTTTTGCTTTATAAGGTTTGCCTGTACGGCTTGCGCTTACATCATTCCGGGCATACCGCCGCCCATTCCTCCTGGCATAGCGCCTCCGCCTTTCTCCTCAGGAATGTCAGTCAATGCACACTCGGTAGTAAGAATCATACCAGAAACCGAAGCTGCGTTTTCAAGAGCAACACGGGTTACTTTCTTAGGATCTATGATTCCTTCGGTAAGCATATTTACATAACGCTCAGTCTTGGCGTCGTATCCGTAGTCTGCTTCACCTTCAATTACCTTAGCGATCACAACAGAACCTTCGCCGCCAGCATTAGCAACAATTGTGCGTAATGGAGCTTCGATTGCACGGTCAACGATTTTAATTCCGGTTGCCTCGTCTGCGTTTTCAGATTTTAGTCCTTCAAGAACGCGTTTTGCGCGAACCAAAGCAACACCACCACCGGCAACGATGCCTTCTTCTACAGCCGCACGGGTTGCGTGAAGGGCGTCATCTACACGGTCTTTTTTCTCTTTCATTTCTACTTCAGAAGCAGCGCCTACATAAAGAACAGCAACACCACCGGCTAGTTTAGCCAGACGTTCCTGTAATTTTTCTTTATCATAATCGCTGGTTGTAGTTTCAATCTGAGCTTTGATTTGGTTAACACGAGTTTTAATCGCGTCGCTTTCGCCACCACCATTTACAATAGTAGTATTGTCTTTATCGATGGTTATGTTTTCTGCAGTACCTAACATATCTACAGTTGCGTTTTCAAGTGTGAAACCGCGCTCTTCGCTTATTACCGTACCACCGGTAAGAATGGCGATATCTTCAAGCATTGCTTTACGACGATCTCCAAAACCTGGAGCTTTCACAGCAGCGATTTTAAGTGCACCACGTAATTTATTTACTACAAGTGTTGCAAGAGCCTCACCGTCTACATCTTCAGCTACGATAAGTAAAGGTTTACCTGACTGAGCAACCGGCTCCAAAACAGGAAGTAAATCTTTCATAGAAGAGATCTTCTTGTCGTATAACAGGATGTAAGGATTGTCCAGTTCAGTCTGCATTTTTTCACTGTCGGTAACAAAATACGGAGATAAGTATCCGCGGTCAAATTGCATACCTTCTACAACGTCTACGTAAGTTTCGGTACCTTTTGCTTCCTCAACGGTGATAACACCTTCTTTGCCTACTTTGCCAAAAGCTTCAGCGATCAACTCCCCAATAACGTCATCGTTATTTGCAGAGATTGAAGCTACCTGCTTTATTTTTTCAGAAGAGCTTCCTACTTCTTTAGCTTGTTTTTCAAGGTCTGCAGTGATTGCTTCAACTGCTTTGTCAATACCGCGTTTCAAATCCATCGGGTTTGCACCGGCAGCAACGTTTTTAAGACCTTCCTGTACGATTGCCTGAGCAAGTACGGTTGCAGTAGTTGTACCGTCACCGGCAAGATCGTTGGTTTTAGAAGCTACTTCCTTAACCATCTGTGCTCCCATATTTTCAAGAGGATCTTCGAGTTCGATCTCTTTTGCAACGGTTACCCCGTCTTTGGTTACCTGTGGGCCACCAAAAGATTTGCTGATGATTACGTTACGACCTTTAGGTCCTAGAGTTACTTTTACCGCGTTTGCGAGTGCATCTACACCGCGTTTTATGCCATCTCTTGCTGAGATGTCAAAGGTTATATTTTTAGCCATTTTTGTTAAATTTTTTGTTTTTCGCGAATGCGAAAGAATTGATAATTATTGCGTTAAACAGAAGTTGAATTAGATGATCGCCAGGATGTCGTCTTCGCGCATCATCAGGTAATCAGTTCCTTCTAATTTTAATTCGGTACCCGAATATTTTCCGTAAAGAACAGTGTCGCCCACTTTCACGGTCATTTCGTGATCTTTTTTACCGCTTCCTACAGCTACAACTTTACCTTGTTGAGGTTTTTCTTTTGCTGTTTCCGGAATGTAAAGTCCGGATGCCGTTTTGGTCTCAGCAGCCATCGGCTCTACCAAAACCCGATCTGAAAGAGGTTTAATGTTTACTCCCATTTTTCTATAAATTTTAGTTATTAATTTTTTCTTGAATGTGACCTCCAAAAGGCATAAAGTATGCCAGTCAAATAAGGCTGACAAAAAGGCAAAAAAAAGACCGCTGTATTGCGGTCTTCTAATTTATGAGTTGTCTAAACTGTCATTTAGTTATTATCTGTATCTGTAGCAGGAGCTGCATCGGCCGGAGCAGGTTCTGATAATGGCATAATGTTTTCCACATCTTCTCCTTCGATTACTTTAGACTCATTGCTGTCGTTGCCTCCAAAGATGGTTACGTTCGATATCAAAATGAGTACAAGAAGTACGGTTGCCAATCCCCAGGTACTTTTGTCTAAAAAGTCTCCGGTTTTTTTAACACCGCCTATTTGCTGAGTGCCTCCACCACCAAAAGAAGAGGATAGACCGCCACCTTTAGGATTTTGTACCATAATTACTACGATAAGTAGGAAGGCTACTATAATGATTAAAACTAAAAAGATTGGAAACAACATTGTATTACGTATTATATTTTGTGTTCGTCTTTCTTAACGAAGCACTATTTCTTTATTTACTTTCCTGCAATTGTTCTATTGCCCGAATTTGGTCTGCAAAGAAACCACTTTTTTCCGGATATTTCAAACTTAAAATTTTATAGGCCTGTTTTGCTTTTGTGTAGTTTTTTTGCTCCACATAAACCCGGGCCAAAGTCTCGGTCATCAGGCTGTCACTGGGTTTAAAGCGGTCTTCCAAATCGGTCTTTTTAAAACCGGTATCGGGCGGACTCACTTTGATTTTTGGATTGGTTTCAATAAAACGGTCAATAAGCTCGAGACGGCGGGCGCGGTCGGGATCGTCTTCGGAAGGGATTTGGGGTTCAATATAAGATTCAGAATCTGCGCGTATTTCTTCTTGTTCAGTCTGGGTTTCAGCTTCTTCTTCTATGGGAAGTGCTTCAGTTTCCCGGTTTATTTTATTAAAAGAAGTAAGCTTCAGCCATTCACTGAAGGAATGTGTTTCTTTTTTATTGAAGTCGAGTGGTTTACCTATTTGCAGTTGCTTCTCGGGAGTAGATTCTTCTACGGGTTCTTTAGGGATAAAAAAGTCGGGATCCAGAACTCTGTTAGCTTTGTTGACTTCTTCGGCGTCCAGTTGGGCTGAGACATCAGTAAACTCGTAAACAGCCATATTTTTAAGCTGAGCTTCCTGATTTTTAATTTGCTCGCTCACATCGGTCTGATTAAAGACTTCAGAAGTGATGTAGTCAAACAGCACACTCCGATCCTGCGTGTGTGCCGCTGTTTTTTTTAGTTCGGTATTGTAAAGGTAACTGTCTTCATTTTTAAGACCCTTTAGGTAGAGCGCACGTGCCGCCTGAAAATAGGGATAGGTCTTTACAATTTCTCTCAGTTCGAGGGACTGATCTGCGGTAATGCGGTCAGGATGTTCTAAAAGATAGGTAAAGGTTTCAACGTGCATAAGATTACCAGTTTGCCAGTGACGCCTGAAAAATATCTTGCGTGATGCGTTCAAAAATTTCTTCAATGGCCCCGTCCAGTACCGTTCCTACAGGTTGTGCATTACCGGCTATATCAACGAAAAATGAAAAGCGCTTTTCAAAATCGGCGCTTCCGTCTTCAATAGCTTTATTGGTAAAACTACACAAAACCACTATGGTCAAACGGGTTTGTGCCGCTACGTCATCTGAGGTCGCAGTTTGGGGTGCAAAATAGTAGTCGATTATTTCACCGGTGTACACCAGATCGGCTTCATTAAGATTGGTCGTAAGATTAAGACTGGTTTGGTTTTGTATTAAATCCTGTAAGGCAAAAGTAAAACGCTGGTCAATCCCCGGCTCAATCACCGCTGCGGTATTCTGAAAAAACGGAACTGCAAAAGTTTGTGCATTGCCTATGTCAACCCCGGTAAACGAATAAAACCCGCAGCTGTTGAACGTTAAGAGGCTTAAGAATAAAAAAGTCAGTTTAAGTTTTTTCATAGTTGCCGGTGTGCTAAGGTCTTAAAATGGTGTAACGCCTTTTTTATAAGTCGTATTGTTTGATTTTGCGATAGAGCGTGCGTTCACTGATGCCCAGTTCTTTTGCTGCTGCTTTGCGCTTGCCGTTGTGACGCTCCAGAGATTTTTCAATCAGTTCGAGTTCTTTTTCCTGAAGTGAAAGCGTTTCTTCTTCCTCTACATCTTCGGCAAAATGATATTTGTCTGAAGCCGGAGCGCTCACTACAGACTCCTGAGGAATTTGAAGCACCTCGGTAATATCTTCGGCACTCTCAAAAGCATCAGTATCTTCTTCCTGATAAATCTTTTTGATGAGTGATTTGTTTTCTTCCCTTACCGAAGCGTTGTTTCCGTTTTCCATCAACTCCAGCGTTAGCTTTTTGAGGTCGTTGAGGTCGCTTTTCATATCAAAAAGCACTTTGTATAAAATCTCGCGTTCGCTGCTAAAATCGCTTTCTCCTTTTTTAGATCCTACAACCGCAGGCAAATTTGCTCCGGTATCGGGTAAATAGGCGCGTAGTTTCTCTAGTGTAATGCTTCGGTTTTGCTCCAGTACCGAAATTTGCTCGGCCACATTACGCAATTGTCTAATGTTACCAGACCAGCGGTATTTCAACAAAAGCTGAACCGCATCATCATCAAGCCTTATAGTAGGCATTTTGTATTTACTGGCAAAGTCTGAGGCAAACTTTCTAAAAAGCAAATGAATGTCGTCTTTACGGTCGCGCAGAGGCGGAAGGCTGATCTCAACCGTACTCAGGCGATAATATAAATCTTCCCTGAACTTCTCCTGATTGATAGCCTCAAACATTTTTACGTTTGTGGCAGCTACAATGCGCACATCAGTTTTTTGGGTTTTTGACGAACCAACTTTTAGAAATTCGCCGTTTTCCAAAACACGCAGCAAGCGTACCTGAGTGGGAAGCGGCAATTCGCCCACTTCGTCCAGAAATATGGTTCCGCCGTCAGCCTCTTCGAAATAACCGCTTCGGGTTGAAGTAGCACCGGTAAAGGCGCCTTTTTCGTGACCAAAAAGTTCACTGTCAATGGTTCCCTCAGGGATAGCGCCGCAGTTTACGGCTATATATTTATTGTGTTTACGGTGCGAAAGCGCGTGTATGATACGCGGAATACTTTCTTTACCCACACCGCTTTCACCAGTAACCAAAACCGAAATATCTGTAGGTGCCACCTGAATGGCTTTTTCTATTGACCGGTTGAGTTTGGGATCATCGCCTATGATACCAAAACGTTGTTTTATCGCGTGAACTGATTCCATAGTTTGCTCTTAATTGTTGTCTGAATAACCAACAGCCCTGCCCAAAAGGGTGGTGCTGGTGCAGTCTAAAATTTCAACATTTACAAAATCACCTACTTTATAATGTTCTTTAGGGAAAACAGCGACTGTGTTCTGGGTGGTACGCCCGGCCCATTCTTTATCGCTTTTCTTCGATTCTTTCTCTATAAGTACTTCAACTGTTTTGCCTAATTGTTTTTGAGTGTTGTGCAAAGAATGTTTTTGCTGAAGGGCAATGATTTCGGCCAGGCGCTCTTTTTTAACTGCCAGTGGCACGTCATCCTCGAGTTTTCGCGCAGCTAAAGTACCGGGACGCTCGCTGTAGGCAAACATAAAACCAAAATCATACTTCACATACTCCATAAGACTTAGCGTGTCCTGATGATCGGCATCGGTTTCGGTTGGGAAGCCGGTGATCATATCCTGAGAAATCGCACAGTCCGGGATAATCTCCCGAATGCTGTGAATCAGGTCAAAATACTCCTGACGGGTATGCAGGCGGTTCATTTCTTTAAGAATACGGTCGCTACCGCTCTGCACCGGCAAGTGAATGTACTTGCAGATATTGGGATATTTAGCCATTGTTCGAATCACATCCAGTGTCATATCCTGTGGATTAGAGGTCGAAAAGCGAATGCGCATTTTGGGCTGTGCTTCGGCAACCATAGCAAGTAGGCCTGAAAAGTTTACAGCAGTGGCCTTGGCCATATCGCTGGCTTTGTCAAAATCTTTCTTGAGTCCGCCGCCATACCATAAAAAGCTGTCAACATTTTGTCCGAGCAGGGTCACTTCCTTAAAGCCTTTAGCGGCAAGATCATTTACTTCCTCTACGATGCTTTGGGGATCGCGGCTGCGTTCGCGTCCACGGGTGAATGGTACAACGCAAAAGGTGCACATATTGTCACAACCTCGGGTAATACTCACAAAAGCAGTCACACCGTTGCTTTGCAGGCGAACAGGCGCGATATCTCCGTAAGTTTCTTCTTTAGAGAGAATGACATTTATAGCATCGCGGCCTTCTTCAACCTCGCTCAATAAATTGGGCAAATCTTTATAGGCATCAGGTCCTACAACCAGATCCACGATTTTTTCTTCTTCGAGAAATTTGCTTTTAAGGCGTTCTGCCATACAGCCTAAAACACCAACTTTCATAGCCGGATTTACTTTCTTTACGGCATTGTATTTTTCCAGACGCTTGCGTACAGTTTGCTCGGCTTTATCGCGAATGGAACAGGTGTTTACCAAAACCAGATCTGCATCTTCCAGCGATTGTGTGGTGTTATACCCTTCCTTAGAAAGTATAGAAGCGACAATCTCACTGTCGCTAAAGTTCATCTGGCAGCCATAGCTCTCGATGAATAGTTTTTTGGTGTTGGTCTTTTGAGGCTTAAGAACCAGAGCTTCGCCTTGTTTTTTTTCGTCAATAATCTTCTCCATAAACAAACTGCTTCCTTAAAATAGTGGGCAAAGATACAATTAAGCCCAGTTGTGACAAAGTGTCACTAGCTTATAATTTAAATCATTTTGATCCTAACGTGATTTGGGCTGAAAAAACTTAGTGGCGAGGGATAAGCAGGATTTCTTTTAATTTTGTCTAAGTTCGTTGCAGCAAGCTTAAACAGGTCTATATTTAGGTCTTGTCTGGCGCATTGTAGGGGCTTAGCGGTTAAATAATAAAATTTCTACTACTTTTGCCTAACTCAAGTCAGAAATAAAGGAACTTGTAGCCCTTGATGTAAGGGCAAATCGCTTCAAAAAATCACTATGGCAAAAAATCTGGTAATTGTTGAGTCACCTGCGAAAGCAAAGACGATAGAAAAATTTTTAGGTAAGGAGTACAAGGTTGAAAGCAGCTTTGGTCATATTGCCGATCTTCCTACCAAAGAACTTGGCGTAGATGTAGAGGGCGATTTTAAACCAAAATATACCGTTAACAAAGACAAGAAGGCTGTTGTAAAGAAGCTGAGGGATCTGGCTAATAAAGCAGAGACCGTATGGCTCGCGAGTGATGAGGACCGGGAAGGAGAGGCAATTGCCTGGCACCTCGCCGAAGAACTGAATCTCGACAAATCAAAGACAAAGCGCATTGTTTTTTCTGAAATTACCAAAAAGGCGATTTTAAAAGCGATAGAAAACCCAAGAGAAATTGACTACAATTTGGTTAATGCGCAGCAGGCACGTCGTGTGTTAGACCGTTTGGTAGGCTACGAAATCTCTCCGGTTTTATGGCGAAAAGTAAAGGGCGGACTTTCGGCAGGACGGGTACAATCGGTATCTGTGCGTCTTATTGTAGAGCGCGAGCGCGAAATACAGGCTTTTAATACCGAAGATTATTTTAGAGTAGATGCAGAGTTTGCAAATGCGGAAGGAAAAACTTTAAAAGCAAAGCTTCCGAAGAACCTGGATACCCGAAAAGAGGCAGAAGACTTTTTAAATGCGAACGCAAATGCAACCTTCAAGGTAGATGCCTTAACGACCAAGCCGGCTAAAAAGGCACCGGCACCACCATTTACAACTTCAACCCTTCAGCAGGAAGCTGCACGTAAGTTGTATTTTTCGGTAAGTAAGACGATGACTCTGGCACAACGCTTATATGAGGCGGGTCTTATTACCTATATGAGAACCGATAGTGTCAATCTTTCGCAGGATGCCAAACAAGGTGCGGCTGATGAGATTGTTGCAGCATACGGTGAGAAATACCATAAGGAACGCAATTATAAAGGAAAGAGCAAAGGAGCTCAGGAAGCTCACGAGGCAATCAGACCTACCGATTTTAGCAAACACAGTGTAAATATCGACCGGGATCAGGCGCGTTTGTACGAGTTGATCTGGAAACGGGCAATTGCCTCACAAATGAGCGAAGCCCGTCTGGAGCGTACTAACGTTCAGATTGCTTCTTCAAACCATCCGTCAAACTTCACAGCTAATGGCGAGGTAATTAAATTTGATGGATTTCTAAAAGTTTATCTGGAAGGTACCGATGATGAAGATCAGGAAGAAAGCGGGATCCTTCCGCCATTGCAAGAAGGAGAAGTGCTTGACAATCTGTGGATCACAGCAACAGAACGTTTTACAAGACCGCCGTATAGATACACTGAAGCTTCTTTGGTTAAAAAACTCGAAGAACTGGGTATAGGTCGTCCTTCTACTTACGCACCAACCATTACCACCATTCAGAATAGAAAATATATCGAGAAAGGAAATGTAGAGGGGACCGAGCGCGAATACGATTTGCTAACGCTTAAAAACGGAAGCGTTAAGGCTAAAAAGTTGACCGAAAAAGTGGGTTCAGACAAAGGAAAACTGGTGCCTACCGATGTGGGGATGGTGGTAAATGACTTTTTGGTCAACCATTTTGAAAATATTCTGGATTACAACTTTACGGCCAAGGTAGAGCAGGATTTTGATGAGATCGCCGAAGGTAATGAGGAGTGGACCAAGATGATGAGAGATTTCTACAAAGATTTCCATCCTCAGGTAAAAGACGTGGCCGAAAATGCAGACCGTGAAGTAGGGGAGCGTGTTTTGGGTACAGATCCTAAAACAGGTAAACCGGTGAGTGTGCGTTTGGGTAAATACGGTGCGATGGTGCAGATAGGTTCTGTTGAAGATGACGAGAAACCGCAGTTTGCAGGTCTTTTGCCCGATCAGCAATTAGAAAGCATCACCTTTGAAGAAGCGATGGATTTGTTTAAGCTTCCGCGGGATTTGGGTGAGTATGAGGGCGAAACCGTTGAGGTTAACAATGGCCGTTACGGACCTTATGTGAAGTTCGGGAAAACTTTTGTTTCCCTGCCTAAAGGTCGCGACCCTATGGAAGTTGAGTATGACGAGGCTGTAAAATACATCAAAGAAAAGCAAAAGGCCGATGCGCCTATCTACGAATACGAAGATAAGCCTGTAACCAAAGGTGTGGGGCGTTTTGGGCCTTTCATCAAATGGAACAGTATTTTTATCAATGTCAATAAAAAATACGATTTTGATAACCTTTCAGAGGATGATATCATAGAGCTTATTGAAGATAAAAAGCAAAAAGAGAAAGATAAAATCATTCACAACTTCAAGGAAGAAGGAATTCGGGTTGAAAAAGCCCGTTGGGGACGATCTAACATCATTAAGGGGAAAGTGAAGATCGAATTGCCTAAAACTGTTGATGCGGCAGAACTTACGCTCGAAGAAGTAAAAGATATCATCGAGAAACAGGGGCCAAAACCCAAGAAAAAAGCTGCAAAAACAACAAAAAAGAAGACAACCCGTAAGAAGACAACGGCAAAAAAGAAATAATTCATGGCATTTGAAAATTTGCTTCCGGTCTCTGATGCCCTTTTGGCACAGGCGGGCTTATTTAATGAACAGCGACTCTTCAATCAGCTTCAAATACATTCGCGGGAAGAGGGTTTGCCGGAACTAGAGGATCTTGATATCGTGATCATTGGGGTAAGAGAGCGCCGTGGTGCAATTGAAGAGCAGGAAGATTATCTTGATTTTTCAGCGGTGCGAAAAGCTTTTTATACTCTTTTCCCCGGAAACTGGCATTGTAAGGTTGGTGACCTGGGTGATCTGGATGCCGGCGATCAGCTTTCAGATACCTATTACGCACTTAAAGAATTGATTAATGCCTGCGTTAAAAATGAAGTGATCCCCATTATTCTGGGCGGGAGCCAGGACTTGACCTACGCTTTATACCGCGCGTTTGATGATTTGGACCAGATGGTAAACCTGGTCAATGTAGACAGTCGTTTTGATTTGGGGAACAGCAGTTTGCCCATTACCCATCAATCGTATGTGGGCAAAATCATAGTTGATCAACCCTATAATCTGTTTAACTATTCTAACCTGGGTTATCAGACCTTTTTCAACAGCCAGGAAGAAATAGATTTGATGGAAAGGCTTTATTTTGATGCGTTTAGATTGGGTAATCTTACCGCAGATATCAGCAGGATTGAGCCTGTAATGCGAGATGCGGATATCGTGAGTTTTGACCTGTCGGCAATACAGGCAGATGTGCTTGGTTTTATGCACCCGCAGCAGAGTAATGGTTTTAATGGGCGGGAATCCTGTGCTATCGCCCGTTACGCAGGCTTAAGTGACCGGGTGCGTGTTTTCGGGATTTTTGAGTATCAGTTAACCAGCGAAGCTACGGTGTCTGCGTCGCTTGTAGGTCAAATGATCTGGTACTTTGTAGAGGGTGTTAACTTCAGGATGAATGAATCACTTTCTAACCGGGATGAAGATTTTTTGCATTACACTGTCCCTGTTGAAGATGAGATGCTTAGCTTTTATAAAAGCCGGAAGTCAGACCGCTGGTGGATTGAAATTCCATTTTTGGAAGGTGTTAATACTAAATTAAAAAGGCATACGTTATTACCTTGCACTGAAGAAGATTACATAAACGCTTGTAATCAGGAGATTCCGGAGCGATGGTATAAAGCAAAGCTTAAGAATGAAATATAATTAACAATTTATTTAGATTTTCGGGTAATTTTCATGAAAAAATTGCTTTTTAGCATTTTTATAGATAGGTTTACCGTCTCAAATCTAGATTTAACATAATTAACCTATGAAGAAGTTTCTTGCAATTATTGCAATTGCGAGCTCGTTGATTGGTTGCGGTCGTAACGATCGCGGTGAGCTTGTTGGGGCAAAAGGCAAAAAGTGGAATCCTGAAAAGCCCTATGGGATGACTTTAGTGTCTGGAGGGGCTTACATTATGGGTAAAAGTGATGACGATATCGCCGCCATTAAAGATGCCCCTACCAAAACGGTTACCGTCCGCTCGTTCTACATGGATGAAACCGAAATTACCAATTCAGAATACAGACAGTTTGTGCAATGGGTACGGGATTCTGTTATCCGGGCACGTTTAGCTATCGAGGCTGATCTTATGGGTGAAACTCCGGGTAATGGTACCATAGGGGATTATGCTTTTATAGATTACGATCCAGATGACATGACCCCGTACGAGCAGTATATGTATGATAATTACTACAGTCTTAGCGATGATTACAGTGACCGTAAATTAAACTGGGACATTGATTTAATTGATGATCCAATGGATTATCCTGACGAATCCTATGTAATGGTTATGGATTCTATGTACATTCCTCTTGAAGAAGCATACAACGGTCAGCGTACCATTGATGTGGAGAAGCTGGTGTTTAAATACAAGTATTTGGATATTGAGGCTGCGGCCCGTAAAAAGAACGGTTCCAGAAAAGATTTTATAATTACCGAAGAGACTAAGATTTATCCTGATACTACGGTTTGGATTAAAGATTTTGCCTACTCCTATAATGAGCCTATGCACAACGATTACTTCTGGCATAGCGCTTATGATGACTATCCGGTTGTTGGTGTAAGCTGGCAACAGGCCAAGGCTTTTTGTCAATGGCGTACAGACAACAAAAACTCGTATAAAAAACAACGCGGGCAGGAGCTTGTAAACCGTTTCCGTCTGCCAAGTGAGGCAGAGTGGGAATATGCTGCTCGTGGAGGTCTCGAAGGTGCTACCTATCCTTGGGGTGGGCCTTATACCAAAAATGACCGGGGTTGTTTTATGGCAAACTTTAAGCCGCTGCGAGGAGATTATGCTGCAGACCAGGCACTTTATACCGTAGAGGCCGACGCTTATGAGCCTAATGACTACGATTTATACAATATGGCGGGTAATGTTTCAGAATGGGTGGCTTCATCCTATGATCCTAACGCCTATGAATATGTTTCTACAATGAACCCAAACGTAAGCGATCCTCTTAATGCGCGAAAAGTGGTACGTGGCGGTTCCTGGAAAGATGTGGCTTACATGATTCAGGTAAGCACTCGTGATTATGAATATGCTGATTCAGCCCGAAGCTATATAGGCTTTAGAACGGTACAGGATTACCTTGGCGTTGATCAGGATGTAAATATGCGTAATGGTGCTTCGCGCCGCTAATTAACCCTAAATATATTTCCCCAAATATATCTTAACCTAATTTCACTTAACTAAAAATCTTTAAAAATGGCAAGCGCTAAAACAAAAAAGAAATTATTAAACATGGCTTATGGCCTTGGTGCATCTGTTGTAATCCTGGGAGCATTATTTAAAATCTTACACTGGGAGTTAGGCCCCCTTAACGGTGGTACCCTTCTGGCGATAGGTCTTATTACTGAAGCTCTGATTTTTGCCTTATCGGCTTTTGAACCCGTCGATGATGAGTTAGACTGGTCTTTGGTGTATCCTGAATTAAAGGGAGAACTTGCAGTAGAAAAGCCTAAGAAGAAAGAAGAATTTACAGAAGCAAAAGGTTTATTGTCTGAAAAGCTTGATGCGATGCTTAAAGAAGCGCGTATAGATGCAGAATTGATGAGCAGTCTGGGTACCAGTATCCGTAGTTTTGAAGGTGCTGCAAAAGGTATGGCTCCAACTGCAGAAGCTATGAACTCTACTAAAAAATACAGTCAGGAGATGGCACTTGCTGCTGCTCAGATGGAGTCTTTGAACAGTCTCTATAAAGTTCAGGTAGAAACTGCCGGACGTCAGGCTGAAATTAACAACGAAGTGGCTAATAACGCCGGTAAGTTGAAAGAACAAATGGAAAGTTTAGCAACCAACCTGTCCTCTCTTAATGGTGTGTATGGTGGTATGTTGTCTGCAATGAGCAAAAGATAACTGAATTAGTTAAATTCATTTAATTCAGTAGAAAACTAGCACTATGGCAGGAGGAAAACAAACCCCAAGACAGAAGATGATTAATTTGATGTATCTCGTGTTTATCGCGATGCTTGCATTAAATATGTCAAAGGAGGTGCTTTCAGCATTTGGTCTACTTAATGATAAGATAGCCGAAGCGAATGTCACTTCAGAACAAAGAAACCAGGCTTTTATGGCCGGTTTGGCTGAAAAAGCCTCAGAACAACCCGCTAAATACGGGCCTATTCAGGAGAAAGCAAAAAAAGTAAGCGAGCTTTCTGCAGATTTAGATGGTTATATCGCCAATCTAAAATCAGAAATGGTAGCGACTCTTGAAGATCCTAAAGACTATGAGACTCAGGATAAAACAGACTTTTTAGATCAGCGATTTTTTCAGGGTGATCAATTAAGCGCAGAAGGTGAAGCCTTCAAAGCGAAGATTGAAAACTTTAGAAATGAAATGATTGCATTAACTGAAAAGGATTATCCGGCTATAGCTGAAGAGATCAAACAAAAATTTGAGACCAGTCCTGTAGAAAACCGCGACGGTAAAGAGGTAGAATGGTTGAGCTATAATTTTGAAGGCTTCCCAATGATTGCTTCAAGAACCAAGCTTACTCAAATGCAAGCTGATATTAAGACCACTCAAAGTGAACTCTTATCGGCTATGCTTGCCGGTGAGCAGGCAGCTCAACTATCTATGAAAAACTATCAGGCTATTGTGATTCCAGATAAGAGCGCTTTTTTCTCAAGTGAAAACTTTAAAGGAAAAGTGGTTTTGGGTCGTTATGACAATACCTTGAATTTTGAAAAGGTTATTATAAACGGAAAAGAAGTTAAGGCATCAGCGGGAGAGGTTAGTCTGGAGTTTCCGGCAGGAGCCGTTGGTGAGCGTAAAATTGAAGGAGAGCTTCAGTTTAAAGAAGGAGATGAAATTGTGACTATACCTATTTCAGATACCTACGCAGTAATTAATAAGCCCAACTCGGCAACCATTTCTGCCGATAAAATGAACGTGGTATATCGTGGGGTTGATAACCCGATGACCATTAGTTTTGCAGGAGTGGCTGATAACAATGTTTCGGCAAGCGCTCCGGGTCTTTCAAAAGGATCAGGAAGCAGTTATGTTATGAGACCCGGTCAGGGACGTGAAGTTACCATTAGTGTTTCCGGTACTATGGCTGACGGAACTAAAGTAAGTGACTCTAAGCAATTCCGTATTAAAGATATTCCAAACCCGATAGGAACGGTTCGTGGAGAAGACGGTATACTAAAAATGCAACGTAATTCGTTAGAAATTTCAGAAGTAGGTGCAGCCTTACCTGATTTTGACTTTGAGTTAGGTTTGCGTGTTACCGGTTTCAAATTTAACGTTCCCGGGCAGCCTACCGTACAGGTAAGTGGGAACAGACTAGACTCGCGTGCAAAAGATGTATTACGCAGAGCGCAACGCGGGGAAACGGTACAAATATTTGATATCGATGCTCAGATTTCAGGCAACAGCAGTTACAGACTTAAAAAAGTGTCGCCTGTATTGATTGAGCTTACCAATTAAAAGAAATGATTATGAGAGGCCAGAAGCTATTAACACTTGTTTTGTGTTTGATGACCGGAGGTTTGAGTATGTATGCTCAGACTAACATTCTCAATGCAAAAATGCCCGGTGAGATGTTTGAAAAGACCGAAGGGCAACGGGAGTTGGATAACGACAAACCCCTTCCTTACGGGTATGTGGATAGTCGTGATGTGCTTTGGGGTAAAAACACGTGGGAGATCGTTGATCTTGATGAGCGCATTAACTTTCCGCTGTATTATCCTATAGATACCAATAATATTGGTTCTGACCGCAGGCCCTTATATGATGTTTTGGTAAAAAATGCCCGGGAAGGAAAACTGGATATTTACGCAGATTCGTATTTCAATCAAAAAATCGCTTTAGAAGATATCTCAGCGGCTTTATCGAGAGTAGATACCACAGATTTAGGTATTGAGCAAATCAATGCCGGCTATGAGGTAGACGAGCAATATATAGATCGTCGTGATATTTCTGCTGCTGATATCGAGCAATATTGGATAAGGGGATACTGGTATTTTGACAAGCGTCAGGGAGAATTGAAGTACCGTCTTATAGGTATTGCACCCGTCGCTCCTGATGTAAACTTTATTGATGAGGAAGATCCGGTGATGGTGCCTTTATTCTGGGTGTGGTATCCTACGGCGCGTGAAATTCTTCACGAGGCCAAGGTATTTAACCCTCAGAACTCAGCTCAGCCTTTGTCTTTTGATCATTTGCTGAATTCAAGACGTTTTAACGGCGTTATTTATCAGGTAGATAACATCCAGGGAGATCGGGAAGTGAAAGAGTATATCGCAGACAACGCAATGATGCAGCTTCTGGAGTCTCAACGCATTAAAGAGCAAATCCGCAATTTTGAAATTGATATGTGGAATTACTAAATGTAAATTCTCTAAAATCTTGAAAACGCCTTTTTATAAGGCGTTTTTTTATGGGTATAGCTAAGGTCAGATCAGACTGGGTTGCGTTCTCAGCTAGTGCGGGATGTTATTCCTACTGAATTTTTATTCTTTTAATGAGAGGTTTGTTTACTTTGTAACCTATGAAGACGGTTGATTATATAGTTGTAGGTTTTGGTCTGGCAGGTATGGCTTTTTGCGATCAGCTGGAGCGGCATGATAAGACTTTTGTTGTGGTAGATGGGCGTTTTCCTTCGGCTAGTAGAGTGGCAGCAGGACTCATCAATCCGGTTATACTAAAGCGCTATACTATTCCCTGGAAAGGTGAGGAGCAATTTGATCTGGCTCTTGATTTTTTTAATAGCGTAGCAGCCCGTCTCGATCTGGAAGCTGTTGATTATATGCCTGTGCATAAATTATTCGCTTCGGCAGAAGATCAGAATAATTGGTTTGAAGCTTCAGATAAACCCGTTCTTAACCGGTTTTTAAGCGATGTCTTGCTCAAGGATACTCATCTGGTGCACACGCCCTACGGTAAAGGTCAGGTTCTTGAAAGCGTGCGTATTCAAATTAACAGGTTGCTTGATGCCTATGCTGAAAGATTAAAGACTGAGGAGTGCTACATCGAGACTGGTTTTGATTATGACAATCTAATAATTAAAGATCAATACGGCATTGAGTATGGTGATATTGCAGCCAAACAGATCGTGTTTGCCGAAGGTTTTGGGCTTAAAAACAATCCGTATTTTAATAAACTTCCGCTTGTGGGAAACAAAGGGGAGTATTTGATCATCAAAGCACCAAAGCTTCAATTGGAGCAGGCATTGAAATCTACTTTTTTTATCATTCCGCTAGGTGATGATTTGTATAAGGTAGGGGCCACGTTTAACTGGAATGACAAAGATGCCTTGCCTTCGTTAGAATCACGCGGGGAACTGGAGGCTTATTTGGCCAAAATACTGAAGTGCGATTACGAAGTTGTCGATCAGCAGGCCGGAGTGCGTCCTACTACGGGAGATCGAAGGCCTCTTTTGGGCAGGCATCCACAACATCCACAACTTGTTTTGCTAAACGGTCTTGGTACCCGCGGAACTATGATGGCGCCTTATCTGGCCCGCCTGCTTTATGAACATTTAGAAAGCGGGATTCCGCTTGATGATACAGTTTCTATCTCGCGTTTCCCTAAGAAGTTTTAGCTTTCTTCGGGTCGTATTTAAAGAAAAAATTCACCCAGATATTTCGACTCAGGCGCATAATGACCGGAGCAAGAACAAACAACGTAGCAACGATTGTCAGAAATGCCGTAAGTAAAGTTGAGCCCAGAAAGTAATACGAGATGATAAAAGCCGCTACGGCAAATGCCACACCTACGCCATAGCTTACATACATAGCTCCGTAAAAGAACGAGGGTTCGATTTTAAATTTGGTATTGCAATGCGGGCAGTGCTCGTGCATTTTAAGTGTTTCAGACAGTTTGTAGGGATTGGGGTCCCTATACATCCCGGCTTGATGGCATACAGGACAGCTTCCGGTAAAAATGCTGTAGAGTGGGTTTCCTTGCAAAAGTTTTTTCATGGGTTTCGTTTTTACCAAATGCCTGCGGCTTTAAACCACTGCAACCCGTTTCCGGAAAATTGATTTGGCTTATGCCTGGTAAAATTAAGGTTTTAGGCTCGGGATAAATATGACTTTTAGCATTAAAATGCATTTCAAATAGACTCTGCAAATCTTGCATTAAATGGTAACTTTGCATCTTTAAATTTTTAGCTATGCTTAACATACATAATCTTTCGGTTAGTTTTCAAGGGTCTTATCTTTTCGAAGAAGTGACATTTAGATTAGGAGAGGGAGACCGCGTAGGTCTGGTGGGGAAAAATGGTGCCGGAAAGTCAACAATGTTGCGCATAATCTCCGGGGAACAGGAATACGATACGGGCCAGATCGCAACCGATAAAGAGGTAGAGATTGGTTTTCTTAAACAGGATATCGATTTTGTTGAAGGGCGTACGGTGCTTGAAGAATCGTATCAGGCTTTTGAGAAGATTAAAAAGCTGGAGAAGCGCCTTGAAGAAATAAATATAGAGCTTGCTGAGCGTACCGATTATGAAAGCGAATATTACCATGACTTAATGGTTGAGCTTAATGAGGTACAGCAACAATATGAAATACATGGCGGTTATAATTATCAGGGAGAGACCGAGCGCATCCTGATGGGACTTGGTTTTTCGCGTTCAGATTTTAACCGAATTACCGATACCTTTTCCGGAGGATGGCGTATGCGTATTGAGCTTGCTAAACTCCTGCTTCAGAACAATGATGTACTGCTTCTCGATGAGCCTACAAACCACCTTGATATTGAATCAATTATTTGGTTGGAAGGTTTTCTGCGTAATTATACCGGGGCGGTAGTAATCGTATCACACGATAAAATGTTTCTCGATAATGTGACTAACCGAACCATCGAGATTTCATTGGGAAAAATCTACGATTATCCCAAGCCGTATTCTAAATATCTGGTGCTAAGACAGGAAATGCGGGAGCAGCAACTGGCTGCACAGAAAAATCAGCAACGCGAAATAGAACAGACCGAAAAACTGATCGAGAAGTTTAGAGCCAAGGCCTCTAAAGCTACAATGGCTCAGTCGCTCATCAAAAAACTTGATCGTATGGATGTGATCGAGGTTGATGAGGATGATAATAGTGTGATGACCTTGAATTTTCCCGTATCTGTAGTGCCCGGGAAGGTGGTTGTAGAGGCTGAGAATGTCTCAAAAAGCTATGGCGAAAAAACCGTGCTTAAAGGTATAGACCTTCTTGTTGAACGCGATAGTAAAACCGCTTTTGTTGGTCAAAACGGTCAGGGTAAATCTACTTTGGCAAAAATTATTGTTGATGAGATCAGCTACGAGGGTAGGCTCAAGTTGGGGCATAATGTACAAATAGGTTATTTCGCCCAGAATCAGGCAGATTATCTGGACGGAAACAAAACCGTACTCGACACCATGATCGACGCCGCTAATGAAAAAAACCGCAGTAAAGTGCGTGATATTCTCGGCTCCTTTTTATTTCGCGGAGACGAGGTTGAGAAGTACGTGCGGGTACTCAGCGGAGGGGAGCGTAATCGCCTGGCACTGGCCAAACTCATGTTGCAACCCTTCAACGTGCTTGTGATGGATGAGCCTACAAACCACCTGGATATCAAATCTAAGAACGTACTTAAGGATGCTCTTAATCGTTTTGAGGGTACTTTGCTGATCGTTTCTCACGACCGGGATTTCCTGCAGGGATTAACCAAAACGGTTTACGAGTTTAGAAATCACCAGATCAAGGAATATCTGGGAGACATCGACTATTATCTGGAGCAGCGTGAGGTAGAGAATATCAGGGATATTGAAAAGAAGGATAAAAAAGAGAAAGTAAAGCCGGTTGCTTCAAAAAACACCTACCACGATCAAAAGAAGTTTAAATCGCTTAGTAATCAATTGAGTAATACTGAAGCCGAAGTACAAAAACTAGAGCGTGAACTCAAAAAAATGGATGCAGAACTGGCTCGTGATTACGAGAAGACTTCAGCCAAGCCCGATTTTTTTGATAATTATAATGCAGTCAAAAAAAATCTGGAGCGCTCCATGGAAAAATGGGAAAGCCTCTCTGAAGAACTGGAAGAATTTAACTAGTCTTTAACTTTAGGCTTTTGTTAACTGATGTGGTAGGGTCTTACAGGTATTTTTGCTAAAATCTTATTAACTAGACAGAATGCTTACAGCTGTACGTACTATTATCGCGCTAATTATTGTGGGTGGCGCTGCCACTGCGGGATATTTTATCGCCAATCGGGATAAGGATATTCCTAAAGAAGTTGAAAAAGCGGTGAAAACCGTTTTTGTTGACGAAGTTCAAAATGGTACTGTACCCATAATTATTCCGGCAAACGGAAATTTGGTTGCAAAAAACAGACTGGAGCTATATGCCGAAGTTCAGGGCGTTTTTAGATCGAGTGCACATGACTTTAAAGTAGGCCAAACTTATTCACGCGGGGAAACCCTTCTTAATCTGGACGCTTCAGAATATTACACCACAGTACAGGCAGCCAAGAGCGAACTCTACAATGTAATCACTTCTATAATGCCCGACCTGCGGCTAGACTATCCGGAATATTTTCAGAAGTGGCAGAATTATCTCAACGGGTTTGAGATGAGCAGAACGGTGCCTCAGTTGCCCGAGACCGCTTCCGAAAAGGAAAACTATTTCATTACCGGCCGCGGAATCTTTTCGGCATATTACAACGTGAAAAACCTGGAAGAACGACTGGTGAAATATCGCATTACCGCTCCATTTAGCGGTATTCTTACCGAAGCCGCCGTAACGCGCGGAACCCTTATTCGTCCCGGTCAGAAATTGGGAGAATTTATAGATACCTCTGTTTATGAACTCGAGGTTTCACTGGGTAAAAAGTTTAGCGATTTGCTTGAGCTTGGAGAAGAAGTGGAGCTTAAAGATGCCGCTGGTGTTGCCTATACCGGTAAGGTGGTGCGCATAAACGGCCGGGTAGATCAGGGGACTCAAACCATCAAGGTTTTTATTGAAGTAAAAGGTTCAGACAGCCTTAAAGAAGGTATGTTTCTCGAAGCGCTGCTCAATGCCAAAGAAGAACTCAATGCCATTAGCCTGCCAAGACAGCTGGTGGTAGATAATTCAAAAGTTTATATTGTGCGCGACAGCATTCTTGACCTGGTAGAAATAGACCCGGTTTATTTTTCAGATGAAAATGCGGTGATCAAAGGTCTTGAAGATGGTACGCAATACCTGGCCAAACCCGTTCCGGGAGCTTATGCAGGAATGCGGGTTAAGGTGTATGGGGAGGAGTCTGCTAAAGCGCAAACCGAGTAGGCTTTATGAGAAAAATCATCAGTTATTTCATAAAGTACGATGTTGCAGTCAATATCGTCATTTTTGCATTTATCATTTTTGGAATCATTGGCGTGTTGCGCATGCGCTCGTCGTTCTTTCCACTTATAGATTCTGAAATTATAACCATAAATGTCACCTACCCCGGGGCAGCCCCTCAGGAAATTGAGGAGGGTATCATCTTAAAGATTGAAGATAACCTTAAAGGACTGGTAGGGATTGAACGGGTTACTTCAACTTCGAGAGAAAACGGGGGTAATGTGACGATCGAGATTGATAATGACGAAGATATTAACGTCATTCTTGCCGAAGTTAAAAATGCCGTAGACCGCGTACCCAGTTTTCCCAGTGGTATGGAGCCTCTTGTTGTTGCAAAACAGGAAGCCATACGGGAGACCATTGGTTTTGCTGTAAGTGGCGAGACCTTAGATCTTGCTACGCTAAAGCAAGTTGCCCGGGATATCGAATACGATTTGCGTGCGATGGATGGGATTTCCCAAATAGAAATCACCGGGTATCCCGAAGAGGAAATTGAGATTGCCGTAAGGGAAAACGATCTTTTAGCCTATAACCTCACCTTTGAGGAAGTCGCACAGGCTGTCTCCAGAGCAAACATTCTTACCACGGGAGGTAATATCAAAACCGAAACTGAAGATTATCTCATACGAGCCAATAACCGTGAATATTATGGTAAAGAGCTTAATAATCTTATTGTAAAGGCTAATCCAGACGGTTCCCTGGTGCGTCTTGGAGACATTGCGGTAATACGCGACCGTTTTTCGGAAACTCCAAATGCATCCTTTTTTAACGGGAATCTGGCGGTGAATGTAGAAATCAGCAATACCAATAACGAAGATCTATTGCCTACAGCCGAAAAGGTGAAGGCGTATATTGAAGAGTTTAATAAGAAATACGATGCAGTACATATAGACATTACCTCAGACTCTTCCGTAAGGCTGGAGCAGCGTACAAATCTGCTGCTGGTAAATGGTATTGAGGGAATTTTACTGGTATTGCTTTTTCTATCCTTTTTTCTGAATACCCGCCTGGCATTTTGGGTAGCTGCCGGAATTCCTGTAGCTTTTCTTGGGATGTTTATTTTCGCCGGAGGTTTTGGCGTCACCATAAATGTGTTGTCGCTTTTCGGGATGATTATTGTAATCGGGATTCTGGTAGATGATGGGATTGTCATTTCCGAAAATATCTATCAGCATTACGAGATGGGCAAGACTCCCATTCGCGCTGCGATAGATGGTACGATGGAAGTGATTCCGCCTATTATTTCGGCCATCATCACTACGGTTCTTGCATTTTCTACCTTTTTGTTTCTGGACAGCCGTATCGGGGAGTTTTTTGGGGAGGTTTCGACGGTCGTTATACTTACTCTGGTGGTTTCTTTAGTTGAAGCACTCATTATCCTGCCGGCGCACATTGCGCATTCTAAAGCCCTGGTGCGGGAAGAAGATCTGGATATCAGTTCAAAAAAGGGTTTTGATAAGTTTTTATATAAGCTGCGTTTTTTCAACGAGAAGGGCGATCAGTTTATGCAGTATATGCGTGACAACCTCTATACGCCCGCATTGCGCTTTACGTTAAAGAATCAGCTTATAACCCTTTCTATTATTATTGGATTGTTTGTTTTGACCATAAGTTCGATTATGGGAGGCATCATTGGGGTTACCATCTTCCCAAGTATTGCCAGTGACACGGTTTCGATAGACTTGCTTATGCCCGAAGGAACTAACCCGCAGCGTACCGATAGTATAATTACTATGGTAGAGCAGGCTGCCTGGAGGGTAAATGACGATTATACTGCAAGACAGAGTGGTAACAAACAGGTTGTTGAAAATATTATTAAGCGTGTGGGGCCCGGTAATAACAAGGCTTCCCTGCGTATAAACCTGCTTCCCGGGGAGTTTAGGGATTTTTCTTCGCCCGATATTACAAATTCAATACGCGATGAAGTGGGCGATGTGTATGGAGTAGAGCGGCTCACTTTTGGTTCCGGCGGAAACTTTGGCGGCAGCCCGATTTCGATTTCTCTTTTAGGTAATAATACCGAAGAGCTAGAGGCTGCAAAAGATGAATTGCGTATAGCGCTTGAGGATAATGCCCTGCTCCGTGATGTAGTAGACACAGATCCTGAGGGTATAAAAGAAATTCAAATCGAACTTAAAGAAACGGCCTATGCTCTGGGGCTCAATTTAAACTCGGTTATGAGCCAGGTGCGCGGTGGTTTTTTTGGAACCCAGGCACAGCGCTTTCAGCGGGGTCAGGATGAAATACGCGTTTGGGTACGTTATGACCGCGATGACCGCAGCAGCCTCAATGATCTGGATGATATGCGAATAGTGACTCCTTCCGGAGAGCGTATTCCGCTTAGTGAGATAGCTACTTACGATATAAGTCGGGGAGATGAATCCATCAGCCACCTGGAAGGCCAGCGCGAGATACAGGTCAATGCAGATATGGCAGATCCTAACGGGAGTGTAACAGACATTCTGGAGGACATCAAGACCAATATTCTGCCCGATATTTTATCGAAATATCCTACCCTTTCTGTTTCGTATGAGGGGCAAAACCGGGAAGCAGAAAAGCTTAGCAGTTCGGCAAATAAAGTCATCTGGGTTATACTCTTTTTGATTTATGCCACGATCGCTTTCACCTTCCGCAGTTACAGTCAGCCGTTTTTACTGTTGTTGATGATACCTTTTAGTATCATTGGTGTGGCATGGGGACATTACCTCAATGGCTTCCCTATAAACGTATTGTCGGCTTTAGGAATTATTGCATTGATAGGTATTATGGTTAACGATGGATTGGTGCTTATAGGTAAGCTTAACGGCTTCCTGAAAGAAGGGATGAAATTTGAAGATGCGATATTTGAAGCCGGTAGATCCCGTTTTAGGGCTATTTTCCTTACCAGTATCACTACTATTGCCGGTTTGGCGCCCTTGCTTCTGGAAAAAAGCAGACAGGCGCAGTTTCTTAAACCTATGGCGATTTCTATTTCCTTTGGTATTGCAATCGCAACCGTATTGACCCTGTTAATGCTGCCGTTGCTGCTTTCCATCTCAAACAAGATCAAAATCAAATCAGCTTGGGTGCGTACAGGTAAAGAACCCTCACGGGAAGATGTAGAGCGGGCTATAAAAGAATTAAAGCAGGATGAAGATGATGCGCATTAATTTAAATAAGACGATGGCAAACCACTTATTCCACACTTTTAGATTGGCTTGGACTGTCAGGATAAGCTATGTGTTCTTCGCTGTGTTTCTTTTTAGTGAAACGATTGGAGCTCAGGAGCAGCTTTCTAAAGATGAAGCCATTAAGCAAATGCTGGAGAATAATTTTGGGATTAAACTTGCCGAGAATCAGTTGAAGATAGCAGATAATAACCAAAGCATTCTCAATTCGGGCTATCTCCCATCTATTACCGGTAACGCAGGAGCTCAATACGATCAATCTGATGATATTAGGGAATTTCCCGGGGTATTTGATGAAAATGGAGACCCAAGGGATGATGTAGTCATTGAGGGTGCTGAAACTCAAAGCTACAATGCTGCGGTAAACGTAAATTACCTTTTGTTTGACGGGTTGGGCAGGTATTACAATTACAAACAGCTTCAGGAACAGTACAACCTCACCGAACTACAGGTACGGGAAACGATAGAAAATACGGTTTTACAGCTTTACAGTGTGTATTATGATGTTGCACGGCGTTCTGAAAATTTAGAAGTGCTTAAAAAAGCTTTAGCAATATCCCGGGATCGGGTAACCCGTGCGCAGTACCAATTTGATTATGGCCAAAACACAAAACTTGAGGTCCTGCAGGCAGAAGTAGATGTAGTTACAGATTCTATTAACGTGCTTAATGCCAAACAGGATTTGATAAACGCCAAGCGGGACTTAAATGTGGTCTTAAACCGGGAGCTTGAAGTGGGTTTTGAAGTAGATACTGTTGTTAATTTTCAAAATCAGCTCATCCTTGAAAGTTACATCAAGGATGCTCCGCAAAATAATGTCACCTTACTACAGGCAGAAAAATCTGTTACAATAAGCGATTTTCAAATTAAAGCAAACAAGGCGCTCTTTTTACCCAGTATCGGTTTAACGGGTAGTTACGGGTGGAACCGCTCAAACAATCCGGCATCTGCATTTTTCCCGGGTTCTATTTCGCGAGGTGAAAGTTTACGTCTAGGCGCTAGTCTTACCTGGAGTTTATTTGACGGTGGGCGTAATATCATCAGCCTTAAAAATGCAAGGATATTAAAGGATTCTGAGGTTTTGCAACGGAAGCAATTTGAGCTTCAGATAGAGCGAGACATCGCAAATGCGGCCGGGAACTACGCAAATCTGCTACAGATTTACCGCATACGGGAACAAAATGTAGAAACCAACGAAAACAATTTAGAACGCTCTCAGGAACGTCTTAAACTGGGGCAAATTTCATCTATTGAATTCCGGCAGGCTCAGGTTAATCTAATTAATGCTGAGACCAGTAAGAATTTTGCAAAGTATGATGCAAAACTGGCAGAGCTTGAATTGTTGCGGTTAACAGGCCAGCTGCTTAATATCGAATTTTAAATGGAAGAACATTTTTTTCAATGTCCGTATTGCTGGGAAGAAATTTCTATGTTGCTCGATACTTCCGTATCCTATCAGGTCTACGTTGAAGATTGTGAGGTATGCTGCAATCCTATAGAATTGAGTGTGCGTTATGAGGAGCAGGAGTTAACAGCATTTCAGGCCAACAGTATAGAACAATAAACCTACCTGAAATAAAAACTGTTAAAAGGGTTTTTTTGGCAAAAAGGTTTCGTAACTTATTATAAAACAAAAAGTTATGAGCTTAAGGTATTTTGAATTGGGAAATGAGGTTTTAGGATTTCTCACCACAACCAAAATTGAGGAAAGAGATCTCGAAGAAGTTCATGTAGAAATCAAGAAGCGACTCGAAAATCACAATAAAATACGCATTTATTGCGAAAATGCTTCCGGAGAAGCGATGTCTGCAAAGGCTTCTCTGGAAGATCTTATCTTTAAATTGAAGTTTAAAGACCGTTTTGAAAAGGTCGCGATTGTTTCAGATGTTTTTAAAGATAAGCTACGCACTAAGGTAGAATGTACTTTTCTCAATTCACAATGTCACTTTTTTAAATGTTCTGAGCGTACCGAGGCCTTACAATGGGTGGTTCGTTAATAGTCCTGAATAACTTTGATACCTGAATTTTATCCTTTAAATTACAACTAAAATTTTAAGGTGCTTCTAAATTTCAGTTTTTCAGACAATTCCGTAGGCTACATAATTGAGGGCTCTATGGATTATAAGGCCGTTCAGGAATTGAAGTCGGCCATTCTTGAGATGCTGAAAGAACACGACACAATTAATCTGTATCTTGAAGATAAAAATATTGATCGTTTTACGCTTGATGCTATTTTTATAGCTTCCATCTTCCCCATGCAACATTTAAGAAAGCTCAATAAAATTGCGATGGTGACAAACCGAAAATGGATTCACGCAATCGCCAATTTTAATAAGGCACTTGTAGGAGTTGAGATACGTAATTTTACAATCGAAGAGCGATTGGATGCTATTAGCTGGATTGCTGAAGATTAATCAAGCAGGGTCATCGATTTCAGCATGCCTTCCTTGATGTTGATCCAGAGGTAATTAAAAAAGGACTTGTTGCGATTGCGTTCTACTTCGCCCTGACCTTCCTTGAAGCCTGATTCCTCCCGTTTACTGGTTTTCGAAATAAAGATGTTAGCCAGGGTACTGGCCAGCCATTTTTTTTTCTTTTTTTCCTGATCAACGATGCTCACCTTGTACTCATCATATTTCATTTTCATATCGATCTGAGAGCTGTAGTCATTACCGGTAATATCAAAATAAACCTCCTGAAGGCTTCCTTCCATCGAGACTCCAAGATTGGGCGAGGTAAATGCGTTTAAATCTTCTGCCGGCAGGTTTTGCAGGCTTCCGTTAACGTGAAAAAGATCCTGTGTGTTTTGCACATCAAAATTCCAACTCAGCCTTAGCGTGCTTTGTTTCATAAACATTGCGCGGATGTCGATTGCTGTTTTTTTGGTACCGATTTTATACGTGTTACCCAGATTGTAAATCGAAGCATTGATTTGTTTAAAATCAAGTCTGCCGGCCTGTGTTGCACTGTTTACCTTTTCTTCATAGGTAATGGCTCCATTTTTTATGCGAACCGAATCAATCATCAAATCGAAGTTTAATTCACGAAGCTTTTGAGAATACAGCGGTTTGGTCTCGTAGTTGTCGGGTAAACGTTTGTCCCGGTAGATGATAAGTGCCGGTTGCTCCATCTCCAATACCGAAGCATCAACGTACACTTTTTTTGAGGGATGATGGCCATACCGTAATGAATCTAGCGTCACGCGCTTTATGCTGAAGTTGGTATGGTCCTGTTCCCGGCTGATGCTTTTGCTGAGGGTGCTTCGGCTTACGATGGTTTTTAGGTGCGTGTTTTCTAACACCAGGCGAATACCGTCCCATTTAACCTGCGCAATGGTAAGTACATCAAACTCATTAAGCTTGTAATACAGGGAGTCTGAACTTAATTGTATTTGCTCGTAGTTAAAGGGGCGGGTTGGCGTTTCGGTAATTGTGGGAGTTATAGCGGTGAGCTTTAAATTGAAATGGGCTGTTTTGAGAACAACCTGCTCCGTTTCAGGATTTCGTATTTGTATAAAATCGGTTACCAGATTAAACTGTTCGATTTGAAACTTGTGATCCAGGTTTTTTGCACTTATAGGGTTGTTGATACTGTCTTGTTTTTCCTTTTGGGACACTTCCCTTTTAGGCCCCTGATGGGGATAATGTATTAAGGTATCTGCGTGAATATTTATTTTATTAAAGTGAATATTCTTTTCCCTGAAATAATCCCAATGATTAAAGCCTTCTAAAGTCACTGTGGCATTCTGAACCCGGCTTCCGGGAAGCGAATCATTAGATTGAAAGCTTACGCAGGCATTCTTCATTTGGGCATTACCGCCCCAGCTGTCAATATTCAGGTCCTCGTAGCTTAAGGAAATAGATTTTGGCAGGTCGTTTTCAATGACCTCCTGAAGTTGATCTTTGAGATACGAATTGAGGTACAGCGCGGTTAAACCCAGCAATACAACCACTATGAATAACCCGGCAAGTATTTTTCTCATAGGCGTAAGTTATCTATTACTCAGAGTGCTGCGTGTTATTGAAATGATAATATTAATAAAAGTTACATTTATTACGGCAATTCTTGTGTGGAAGGGAAATTAGTTCTATATTTGCCGTCCAATATCGCGGGATAGAGCAGTAGGTAGCTCGTCGGGCTCATAACCCGAAGGTCACTGGTTCGAGTCCAGTTCCCGCTACTAGGAAAGACAAGGCTTTCGAGAAATCGGAAGCCTTTTTTTATACTCAGGGTACAACATAGGTACAACATTTGGGCATTTTGAGAGCAACATTCTTATTAATGCCTATTACCTCTCTTTGTGTTTAAATCCTATGAATTATTAAATGAAATAATAAATTTCAAGTAGTTGCAACCTCAATTCTTCGTTAGAGAGGTTTATTATCATACAATATACCCGCAAGATAAACTCGTAAAATACTTCCATCAAAAGACTACGGCATAAAGCCGACGCTCTTTCCTTCGCTTATTTATTCCGTTTCCTTTTGAGCCAAGATTTTATCTTCCGTTTGGTTTCTGCTCGAATATTGTTTAATCAAAAATTTGAGTATTATGACAACAAAAGCCAGTACCACAAAGAAGCGCAGTAGGACGAAATCTACTGCCAAGAAAGAAGTAAACGGAAAGAAATCTTCCGTGCTTCAAATTCAGAACTTACCGTTGGGCAACATCAAGCCTGACCCAGAACAACCAAGAAAGACTTTCAACAAAGATACTTTACAGCAACTTTCTGAGAGTATCGAAAATCACGGTGTATTGCAGCCAATCACGGTAAGGCAACTAAATGGCCATTATGTCATCGTAATGGGCGAACGCCGATATCGTGCAAGCAAGCTGGCAGGAAAAAAGACCATACCCTGTATCGTTAGGACTTATGAGAACAATGATGTCATTGAAGTTCAAATCATAGAAAATCTGCAACGACAGGATGTTGAGCCTACCGAGGAAGCTGAAGCGATTGCTTACCTAAGTGAGAAATACGCACCGACTGAAATTGCAAAACGACTGGGTAGAACAGACAACTTCATTCGGCAAAGATTAAAATTGGCTGGACTGATTGACGGTTTCAAACACTTTGTTCGTAATGGCGAAATGACCATTTCCTTAGGTGTAGGTGTTGCATTGTTTGCACCAGAAGAACAGCAGATGATGTTGGAAACGATGGGCGAGGATTTTAATGCGCATCAAATAAACAGAATGATTAAAGACCAGACCTACGACTTAGAAAAAGCATCTTTCGATGTAGCTGATAAGGAATTATTACCGAAAGCAGGCTCTTGTATTGAATGTCCGTTCAATGCGGCCAATCAAGGCAATCTGTTTGGCGAGGGTAAAATGGTCTGCACAAAATCAGCTTGTTTTGAAACGAAGAAAAACAAATCGTTCTTGAATTTGATTGAGAAATCGAAACAAGAGAATATAATTTTAATTCCAGAAATACGGAAGTATTGGGCAGACGAGGAAAACAATCAGATGATTATCTCACAATTGGAAAAAAGTGGCTTGAAGGTTTATCTGCTGGACGATGTCGAAATCATAGAAAATCCGATTAAGCCGACAATGGATGCCATTAAGATTGAATACCAGCATTATGATTATTCCGAGGACGAATTGAAAGCAGAATTGGACGAAGCCATACAGAGCTATAAAGAAGACCTGGAAACGTACAATTCAGCAGAAAAAAATGGTTTTGTAAATGGTATCGTCTTCCATCCTGAGACCTACCAAAACAAAGAAGTGTTTGTAAAGGTAATCGAGAAATCAAAAAATGAGTCAACTGAGTATTCAGCACCATTGACCAATAGAAAAATGGCAGATTGTACACCTGAAGAACAAATCATCAAAATCAACGATAGGGAAATCCGCAAGAAGCAGATTGAGAACAACAAACAGTTTGAAGAAGTTGTTGAAATGATACGAGAGACAAAATACATCAATACGAAGAAGGCACTTTCAACAGACGAAATGGTGGCATTCTCGATATCACTTTTTGAAAATAATGTGGACTATATGAGCCAACAAAAGTATTTCTCAAAGTTCTTGGGCGACACGTCCAAAATGACCAAAGTTGAAATGGTCGAGAATTTCAAGAAGAAATTCAAAAAGGAAATCTTTCACAAGCTGATACGCTATATGCTTACAAAGCAAGTGCATTTTGGCGAAAGCAATCACGTTAATAACCTGACGAATATTTCATTCTACATTGCGATGCAAGGATATTATAAGTCTAAGGTTACCGGCATTGAGAAGGAATATGCCGAAAGACGAGACAAGCGTGAAGCAGGTTTGAAAGAGCGTATCACAGTTCTTGAAAAGAAAATTCAGGAACTTAACGATTAGCTTTTGTTGTTTGAAGAAGGGTCGGCATTCGTGCTGGCCCTTTTTCTTTTTTATGATAGTGCCTAAAAAATGTATTTACTAGGAAGGGGTTATCAATCAATAGTTGGCGCAAAGGTAAACTCGTAAAATACACCCATCAAAAGACTACGGCATAAAGCCCATGCTGCACTCTACGCTTATTTATTCCGTTTCCTTTTGAGCTGTGATTTTAGCTTACGTTTGGGTACTGCTCAAATATTGTTTAATCAAAATATATAATTATGAAACGAGTATTTAAAAAATCTAAAATTTCGCCACAAGAGGTTGAAATACATTATCAATCGAGTAAAGAAAATTACTACATCGAAGGCGCGGAAAGCCACTTGGCTTATTACAGAGAAAAAAATCCAATCTATTATGCGGTGTTATTACAAAATGTTTAATCTAAAATTCAAAAGCTATGTATTTACAAAATTTGCAACAGGATGAAATCTTTTTTCCATCAGAAATGAAATCCTTAAAGAGTCTGACCCAGATGGAATCTCGCAGAGGACTTGAAAATGCCATTATCTCAAATGGAAAAATTGTCAACGTGGTATCGAACAGTTACGGGCACATTCCGAATCAATTGTTCTTCAGGAAAGCTGAGGAAATGCTGACCGATGCCCAACTGAACTTCCACAAACGTACCATCAACAAGAATGACAGGTCGTTCATTACCGATTTTATCATCGACGACAAAAGTCAGTTTACGGTCAAAAACGATAAGGATTTGATACTGCCGATGCTTCGGTTTAAAAACTCGTATGACGGTAGTGAAAAGACCTCTGGTCATTTTGGATTTTATAGAGAAGTGTGCTCAAACGGTCTGCACGTTTCACAAGCAGAAATCGAGTTTTCGATTAAGCACAGTAAGAACAATACACATCTTATAATGCCAAGGCTGAACAATCTTTTCGATAAATTTCTGGACAATGAGTTCTACACCATTACCAAGAAATTTGATAAGATGAAGGAATTTAAAATCATCGACACACAAGAGTTTGTAAAAGCCATTCTCGATAAAACAAAACTCTTTAGATACGAGTGTAGCGACAAGAATAGTGACCCTTCAAAAAAGTCTCGTGAGGTTATCGAAATTTTAAATTATGAAGCCTTGTTGCTTAATGAAGAACCGAATCTTTGGCTGGGTTACAATGCATTCAATTCTGTACTTCATAATGTAATAAAGAAAAGCTTCGGCCAACAAGAACGGTTGGATAAAAAGCTGTTTGATGAAGTCTATGCTATGGCATAAATTAAATAAAGGTTTGTCCAGTACCTTAAACTGGATGACTAAATATATCATAAGCATTTACTTCCAATCCACTCAGCACATTCCCCTACATTCCACGCTTACCTGCCGAAAAAAGCAGGCAACCACTTCATTCCGGGAAAAGAGCTTCACTACAAATATCTTGGACACAATCCCCAATTTCAGCTTTCCATTCCGTTAACCCTTCCCGCTGCTCTGGGAAGGGACACTACATTCCTGAGCCAAAATTGTGAATTAAGTCCGCTTTTCGTCGGAAAGCCATCACTTCGGTTTCCTTAACAGGATTTTCGGCGCGGTCTTCTTGAGCCTTCCCTCGAAAATCCCTAAAAACCAAACCGCTGTCTTACACATTTTAAGGGGTTTATAATGGATAAAGCCTTTGTTGTTTTTCGGGTCGTCGAAAAACAGGCAGTGCATAACCAATTCTACATTAAACCCAGCCACTCATTTCGCTTAACTGTCGGTACGCTCAAATCGTAACCGGATTTAAAAGAATTGCTAATGCCCTTATGGAACTTGTCAAGACCGTAGCAAGTTTTAGTGAAAAATAAGGTATCTACTTCCTTGAAATTCCAAGGAATTTACTACGTCGCAAACACACCTGATTTATTCCCTAAAAGTCTTGACAAAACCCACTCTATCCATTGTGCTATGCACGAAAGAAAAGAACAAACACCCCTTAAAATTTTATCTGAATTGAAAAGGGAAATATTAATCAAGCCTGTAAAGGGCATTTAAAACCATTTAGTTATGAGTACTATTAGAAATCACGTACAGTTAATCGGAAATGTTGGTCAAGAGCCGACCATTACGAACCTTGAAAGCGGTAAAAAAGTAGCTCGCTTCTCACTCGCTACAAACGAGTATTACAAAGACAGCAAAGGCGAAAAGCAAACGGACACCAACTGGCATACCGTTGTGGCTTGGGGCAAGACCGCTGAAATCGTTGAGAAATATGTTGAAAAAGGCAAGGAAGTAGGGATTACGGGAAAATTAAAGACCCGAACCTACACCACGGACGATGGAAATCAACGCTATGTTACCGAAGTGGTAGCCGATGAAATCCTATTACTTGGAAGCAAAAACGACAAGTAATCTTAAAATGAAAGAGGGCGTTCCTCTCGAAAGTTGCGCCCTCTTTTTTTCATTATCCATTAATTAAAATTAAGATAACAATGAAAGCACAAGTTAACGAAATCAAAGAAGGATTACAACATTTTCACGGAACGGAAATGTTCTATTCCTTACCTCTAATAAGAACCAGATTTACCGACGGATTGAAATATCTATCGGAAGTTGCCGAATGTTTTTGGCTCATTACGGATGCTTCCGTAATTGCAAAAAGTCTGATGAACCGAAGCGAATTTATCACAATCGACTTTAAACGATTACCCGAAGAAAAACAGGATTATTCGGGTTACGAAGCCGAGATAATTTACAGCGATGGCAACGATAATATTTTGGAAAAACACGGCTATCGTGCCACCGATTTTCCACTCGATGAACTGCGGTTGTTTTTTGTAAATGATACGCTGATGTTACCAAGCGAATATTAAAATCTTCAGCTATGGTATATCTCAATTTTACAGACTTGAGCGAGGAAGCTCAAAACCGACTTTTGGAAACTTCCAAAGAAGATGTGAAACGAAAATTTGGGGATAGCATTCGCAAATACGTAAAGGATAATTATGGCTGTTTTGAAACGATAATTGAAGAGGAAGCACTTCGGAATTTATATTCTTACACCTATGTATTTAACATATGAAATTTTGAAACAATAAGGCAAACGCCTCTGAATTTTCAGAGGTGTTTTTGTGTGTAATTAAACCTACATCAAGAAAAAATCACTATCTTTATTTCGCTGAAATTCAGCATTCAAATTAAAGTAGGGTTATCCACTTTTCGACTTTCGCCGATAGCCTTACACATCGAAAAATAACATATCGGAAAATCATTTTCCCTGAAAATGGCAATCGGCTTTTTAGCCGGATTGTATGGATTTTTGTCACGCTTGCGCGTGACGAAAAGGAATAGCAAGAGGGTAACGGGCTACGCCGCGTTACATATTCCATTTTCGTTTTAATCCATTGAATTTTAATTAGTTAAAATCAAACAGGATTTAAAAATTTCAGCAATTTGCGTCAAATGGTCTTGAAACACCAGTAAACAGGGATGGATTTACGTCAAATCTTTAAAAAAAGCGAAAGGAAATGGATTCATTCATCACTATCAGGTTCAAACGAAAAACTGCCAAGCGGTTTCAGGAATTTTCAAAAATGCACTTTAAAACGCACACCGAAGCGATGGAAAACATCCTTGATTTTTTCCTCTATAACGAGATTTCCCCACGAGAAAAATTTGGTCCTACAGGTAGAACCATTGAAGCCAAGCTCTTGAAAAGAATCAATGCGGTCATCGCCATAATGCGTGATGTAGAAAAAACCCAAACCAAACCTACGGTCGCAATGTTGCAATCCCTTTTTGTGATAGACGAACCCAACAAAAAACCATTGATAGTTGAAAAGAAATATGCCGAAGAAAAGAAAGAAGTGCGCTTTCGCGAAAATCGAAATCTAAAAAACGAACTCTAATATTCAAGCTATGTACATCACAATAACACCCCAAAAGATGGGCGGTAATTTTTCCAAAAGTTCTGCAGATTTTGTTGGGTATTTAGAGAAAGAAAATCAAGGTTTGGAACAACAGGATATGGAACATTTTTTTAATCAATATGGCGATGAGATTTCCGCTGAAGAAGTCATTAAGGAAATCGATGGGAATACTGCAAAATTGGAAAAACACGAACCAAGATTCTATTCAATTACCATTAGTCCTTCAAAATATGAATTGCAAAAACTTCAGAATAGTAGTCAAGATTTAAAACGATACACCAGAGAGCTGATGAAAGATTATGTGGCTTCATTCAATAGGGAAATCAAAGGGCGACCGGTTAACATCGATGATATAAAGTACTACGCAAAAATAGAACATCAACGCACCTTCAAGGGGACAGATTTTCAGGTAAAAGAGAACCAACCGTATGCCACGAAAATTCTTCAGCTCAAAACGGAAATCCGAAATATCCAAGAAGGAAGAGCTGAAGGAAATATTAAAAGGATGAAAAAGGAAATAGCAAAATTGGAACGCCAAGCGCCCCACCAGCAAAATGGAAAACGGATTGTCCAGGGAATGCAAAAAGATGGAAACCAAAGCCACATCCATATTATCGTGAGCCGTAAGGATGCGTCTAACAGATTCAGCTTATCACCCGGAAGCAAATACAAAGCATCCGACGTGAAGTTGAATGGGCAAACCGTAAAACGAGGATTTGACCGAGACAAGTTTTTTGAAAGTGCAGAAAAAACATTTGATAAGACTTTTGGCTATAAACGAAACTTTGCCGAGACCTACAAAGCCAAAAAGACATTCGTCAAAAATCCGAATCTATATTTCGCTGCCTTGATGAAATTGCCAGCTAACGAAAAAGCATTGGCCTTCAAAATGATAGCAAAGACCGGATTGCCGATAGTGCCAGATATTCCAGTTAGTCAAACACAGATTGCACTTCGGGTTCTTAAACGTTTAAGACGTGGTGCTGAAATAGCAATCAAATCGAGTTCCATTGGAATCTAACAATTATGCAAATAGACAATCTCATAATTTCACTTTCAATTATTGGTCTGGCCAGTATCGTTTTCTATGCGATGTTTCGGGTAAGTAGGTATGCATTCATCGTTAATTTTCTCGTGCTTGGTGCGATGGTGTTCTATTTGAACGAGGAAAACCGACTGATTCTGATTTCTCTCTATCTGGGTTGCCCTCTCATATTAATTAACATAGGAATGTATGTGTTCCTTCATAAAACGGACAAGCCGAAAAATGGCGATAGCAAATATCAGGTCAACTTTCCTACGACCAAGGGCAATTTCAAATTGGATAATATCAAACGGGGTGCATCCATCATCGGTTCTGCCGGAAGTGGAAAGACCGAAAGTGTTGTGTATGGATTTCTGAAACACTTTCGGAAAGAAGGGTATTGCGGAATTATCCACGACTATAAGGATTTTGAACTGACCGAAATGGCATATCCACTTTTCAAAGACAGCGATATCCCTTTTAAGGTCATTTCCTTCGATAAAATCATCCACAGGGTAAATCCTATTGCGCCACGCTATTTAGAGAACGAGGAAAGCGTAAATGAGGTGTCGAGAGTGCTAATCGAAAATCTTTTAGAGCAAAGGGAAAGTGGCACGACTGGCACAACGAAGTTCTTCAACGATGCTGCGGAAGGTTTGATTGGTGGGTTGATTTGGAAACTGAAAACCACCTATCCACAATTCTGTACACTTCCTCATTTAATTGCCATTTACCAATATCTGGACACGGATAGCTTAATCCAATTCTTAGAAACTAATACCACATCAAGGGCAATGGCAGATGCTTTTATAAGCGGCAAGGATTCAGATAGGCAGACCGCAGGCGTTAAAAGTACCTTGGCCAATGCGCTGAAACGAATTAGCACACAACGCATTTTTATGGCATTATCGGCAGATGAAGTACCGTTAAATGTAAATAGCGAAGATAATCCTGCAATCATTTCCGTAGTAAACAATCCCAAATTTGAAACATCATATTCGCCTGTTATTGCTACTATTATTCACACCATTACAAAACAAATGAGCGTGCGGAATTCCAAACCATCATTCTTGCTAATGGAAGAAGCACCGACCATTCGTCTATTAAATATGCACCGTATTCCGGCAACGTTGAGAAGTTACAATATCGCAACTATTTATGTGATGCAAGATAAAATCCAGAATGATATGATGTACGGCGATAAAGCAAGCAAAGCTATATTAAGCAATTTATCCTATCAGTTTTTCGGCAAAGTCAACGATCCAGATACCGCAAAATATTACGAACGATTTTTTGAAATCATCAAGGATCCTACAAAAAGTATAAGTCGTGGTCATAATCTGGATTTTGATACGCGAATCACGACGGGCGAAAAGGAAATTCCAAAGATAAGAGCCGATGTGTTTTTCAGGCTAAAGCAGGGCGAGTTTATCACGTATGCCGATGGGAAAGATAAGAAGGTACAATTCAAATTATCTAACATCAATAGGCAACTACCAAAAGAAACCAAGCAATATTCAAGTGCTGATATGAATGCTAATTTTGAGCGGGTTTATGCTGAAGTGCGGTCGATATTTAGAAACTGAGTTAATAAAATAATAACCTTTTAAATGTTAAAGAAAACTAAAAAATATTTAGTATAATTATATAAATTCAACGATATTGCAAAGTTTATTGTTATATGAAGAAAATTTTAGACTTTATTGCCGATGAGACAGATGGGAAAAATTTTAAATCCTATAAGTACTGCTTTGAATCTGTTGAAATCCCGAAGATAGAATACGAGGATAAAAAAGGTATACAAGTCAAAAAGAAAGGCGAGACGGATAAAAGTCTGACCAAGACAAAATCTTTAAAAGAATTGGCAGATAGGCTTGTCAAAAACGGTAAACCTCTTTTTAAATACTTTCTTGATGGTTCCCGTCGTACTTATAAAGTTGATGATATTGCCTATGGCAAAAGACTTTATCCCGTAATAGCAGGTCAAATAGGTGTAGCAGTTTGTGAAAGACAGGATAGGCATAGTTTTAAATCTGTTAATTTGAAAAATCCTCTGGTTATTTCAATTCCTGAAAATGCTAATGCCCAAGAAGGAATTGGAAACAGTGGTTTGTTCTTTAATAATTTGATTAAAAAATTGAATGAACAGGATATTCTTCTGAAGCAGAACTTGAAATTCAGCAAAATCCTTCCATACAGTAGCAAGACTCTAAAAGAAAATGATAAATATGAAGATAGGGGTGTTGCTAAAATTCAGGATGAGATGATTGGTTTGGAGCAAAAAGTTGTTTTTGAACTGGTTAGAGCTAAAAAATTAAACGACCAATCCTTTTTAATAAAGGATGGTTCTCTTGAATATATGAAAAGTGGAGAGGCTAAAGAATTGTCCGTGATAAAAACAAACTATGATTGCGTTGTAGGTGTCTCAAAAGCATTCAATCCCGAAGCCTTATCGAATGATGTTAAAGACATTTCAAGAAGGATTGCAGAATTAAAGTGTTATCATAGAACACCTGCTTTTATGTATCAAACTGAAAGAATTCCTGATGTGAAATTTGCGGTTTGGTATTTGAGAATTCGTGATACTCTAAGTCCGTTTGACGGGATTCTTAAAATCGAGAAGATTTTAGTTCGCGAAATCCAAGAAGAAGAAGGCTTGGATTCAGATGAGATAGATTTGATTAGTGCCAATATAATAAATGAAAGAAACCCTGTTTGCTATGGCAAGGATGACCGATGGCAAAAACATCTGTATCCCGTTCATCTTACAGAGTCGTATATTAAGAGCCAATATCTAAGCGATATACATTTCATAAATTTATTTTAAAATATGAAAAAAATTATAGGCAAAGTAGCTGCCACCGAAAAGAAACCAACTACAATTGATGAATTTTATTTTTGGACCAACAAACAAAGAATTTTGAACCCCTTCGATGTGGTCAAAGTTGAACATATTGATAAGTCTATATCTTACGGAGTTATAGAGGAGATATCGCATATTACTGATTCAGCAAGCTACTTAAGTAATTTTATTTCAAGTGATTTTGGGGATGTTTCTACTGAACCGAATATGCATCGCATAGGTATGAACTTTGTTAAGGCAAAAGTTCTGGGAAATAACAAAAGTATTTACACCCCAGTCCTTGACGGGAGTAAGGTGGGTCTGGCCGAACAATCTGAAGTTCTTGAAGCTTTGGGCTTGGATAAAATCAAAAACCCACTTATATGTGGGTATATGGAAATGTATCGAGACGAAGATAAAGTGACTTTGCCAGTACACTTTAATTCTCAATTTTTGATAGGTCCAGAGGGTGCTCACTTGAATATTTCAGGTATTTCTGGTTTGGCGGCCAAGACTTCTTACACAATGTTTTTGATGAAGGCTATTCAGGATGAATATTTATCGAAGACTGATGAAAGTGATTCGGTAGCTTTTGTGATGTTTAATGTAAAAGGAAGGGATTTATTAGCTATTGACGAGCCTAATGAAGATTTGAGTATTGATGAAAAAGAGCGATACACTTCAATGTTAGGCTTGAATACTGAACCTTTTAAAAATGCCAAGTTTTATTATCCATATTCAAACCACTCAAAATCTAAGACACATAGTTATGGCAATAGTGACGATATCAATACGCAAGTTGACTTAGATAAAGCTTTTAGATACAAATATAATTTTGAAGATGATAAGGAGAGTTTAGATTTACTTTTTTCAAATGTGGAAGATTCAACTGGCACTATGGAGTCCATTGTAAATTTTATATTGACTGGACAAGGTGGGTTTGGCGATATAACTACTTGGAGTCAGTTTATAAACAAAGTTGGAGAATATACTAAATCTGGACAGAAAGGAGATAAAGAAATTTCTGTAATGAGTTGGAGGAAATTCAAAAGAATTGTTACCAAAGCGTTGAATAATGAAATCTTCAATCCGAGAGTTGTACCAGAAAAAAGCGAGGTAAGATTACGAGATTCAATAAAAAGTATCCAAAAGAATGATATTCACGTTATAGATATAGCAAAACTTGACCAAGATACTCAAGCGTTTGTTTTCGGAGATGTTATTAGGGCAATATATGACCTCAAGCTTGGACAGGAAGAAAGAGACGAAAATGATATTCCTTCAAAAATTGTGATTTTTATTGACGAGCTAAATAAGTATGCATCCAAGGATATACCAAAAAACTCACCTATTCTAAGGCAAATTATTGATATTTCTGAGCGTGGTCGCTCATTGGGGATTATTCTTTTTTCGGTCGAGCAATTTAAAAGCGCTATTCACGATAGAGTAAAAGGAAATTGTGCTACCCACGCTTATGGAAGAACCAATGCAATAGAAATATCGAAAGGTGATTATAGGTTCGTTCCTAATGTTTACAAAAATATGATGACACGCCTTGACCCAGGGGAATATATCATCGAACACCCAGTATTTCGTTCTCTACTGAATATTAAATTCCCAAGACCACTTTATAAACAATTCCCGAATGGCTAATATTAAAACTCAAATAGGTAAAGATGTAATTGAATCCCTTACATTAGGAATGTACGAGGATTCAAGGTTTATTTTTCGAGAATATATACAAAATAGTGCTGACCAGATTGATAAAGCGGTTGAAGATGGCTTGTTTGATACGTTAAGAGATGGCAAAATTGAAATTGAGATTCAACCAAATACTGAAAAAATAAGCATAACCGATAATGCCACAGGTATATCTAAAAATAATGTGCAATCAATTCTAAAGAATATTGCAAAATCCACCAAAGATAGAACTAAGAATAAAGGATTCCGTGGAATAGGAAGACTTGGAGGTCTTGCCTATGCAGATAGATTAATCTTTGAAACAAGCTTCAAAGGAGAAGATGTAAAGACATACCTTATTTGGAATGCGCAAGAACTAAAATCAATTATAAATAATCGTAGTACTAAGGAAGATGCCTCAAAAGTAATTGACCAAGTAACAACTTTTAAGGAAGAAAAAGAAGATAAAGAAACGCATTATTTCAAAGTTACCTTGGAAGGTGTTAAAAATAAAACTCTTTTAGATAAGGATGATATATATGATTATCTAACTATGGTGGCACCAGTGCCTTATAAAAAAGGTTTTTTCTTCAAGGATAAAGTTTATACCAAGGCTAAAGAGCTCGATTTCAATATTGATGAATATCTTATTTACGTCAATAGAAATCAGGTGCTTAAATCTTACACAATGAGTATATATTCAGGAGATACTCAAAACAGAAAAAAGATAGACGAAATACACGACATTGAAACCTATGAGATTCGTAATTCAAGCAACCAACTTTTAGCTTGGGGATGGTATGCTATTTCAAACTTTACAAAAGTTTTGCCAGCCATTAATACAGCTCGATGTTTGAGGCTTAGAAAGGGGAATATACAGATTGGATTGGAGGATGCACTGTCAAAACTGTTTAAAGAATCAAGAGGTACCAAATATTTCTTCGGCGAAGTTTACGCGGTAAGTCCGGAACTTATACCGAACTCACGTAGAGATTATTTTACAGAAAATAAGGCTTTAAAAGAATTTGAGAAACATTTAAAATTTAAATTTTTTGAATTACACAATCTTTATCATTTCTCATCAAAAGTTAGGAACAGCCAGAAAAAAATTGACGATTTAGTGGATTTCACGAAGGTTTTTGAGCAAAAATCGAAAAATGGAGGCTTTACGGACGAAAAGGAGAAAGCTGATTTCATAGAAAAATTTGAACAAAAAAAGGAAAAAGCTGCAACAGCGGAAGCCGAGCTAAAAAAAGAGAAAGAAAAAATATCCTCAGCTGACACTTCAAAATCTAAGGTTTTTGACAATGTGGTTAAGGCTAAGAATAAGGATGTAAGTAAAGTAAAAATCAAGGATACTGGTAAAACAAAATTTATTACTGATGATATTACCACTTTAAGCCGAAAAGACAGGAAATTGGTTTCTAAGATTTTTGGGGTTGTGGATACAGTTTTAACACCAGATTTAGCATCATTGCTTAAAGAAAAAATTAAAGAAGAGCTGCAATGAAAATATCAATTGAGAATTTTAAATCCATTCACAAAGTACAAGGTTTCGAGATTAAACCGTTGACACTTTTATCAGGCGTTAATAGTGCTGGTAAGTCTTCATTTTTCCAGATTTTACTATTGCTAAAGCACTCAATTGAACAGAAATCTCAGAATAGGCCTCTCGATTTAAGCGGAGGGCTTTACGAAACTTCGAGTTTTAATGATTTAATACATAACCACGATGCTGAGAAAAATATTAAAATATCCTTTTTGTTTTCGAAAAAGGAGTATCAAAGTTTAGATGATAGAAAAACTACCAAATTTTTTGATTCTCTAGGTGGGTATAGTTGTGAAATAGATGTTCATTTTTCTATAAGTAGTAATAAGATAATAATTTCTCTATTTCAGATTGAGTTTAAGTTTGACGAGGACACAAACAAATATATTCGTTTTTATCAGGATAAGAATCTAGTTCATAAAATTGAAACAAATACCCCAACTTTTATTGATGAAAATTTTACTGCCGATATAATATCTGAATTAAACGTAGAATATAATTCAATTTTTCCAAATCAAATCAGCTATAAACAAAAGGTTGAAGATGAAGATTTGCAAGGTAGGTCAACCACTCTAACAGAAGAGTTTTATAAGGTGGTAAATGTGAGCGATACAAAAAAATTAATCAGCAGGTTCTTTGAGTCAATTCATTATATCGGTCCCTCTCGTAAAGAACCTCAAGAGAGCTATACATTTAAGAGGGAAAATTTTGACGTTGGCAAGTATGGTGAGAATACATCCCAAATACTTAAAGACCAATCAGAAAGGCCAATTACACACTTTGTTTTTGAAGAGAATAACAAAGGCGAAGTAGAGTATATAAAAAAAGAATCTTCCTTAATTGAAGCCGTAAACTATTGGATATGCAAAAAATTTGTGTTAGCAAAGGAAATATGGTCTGAGGAAGATGACGGGAAGTATAGAATTTTACTAAAATATGGTAATGACCTGATAGTCAATATTAAGCACGTAGGTTATGGAATAAGTCAAATACTACCAATTATAGTACAGGGATTGCTAATGAATCCGGATAAAATTCTGATGATTGAGCAACCCGAATTGCATCTTCACCCAAAAATTCAGAGCAAACTCTACGATTTCTTATATAGTCTCACCTTATCAGATAAAAAGCTAATAGTTGAAACGCATAGTAGCCATTTTATAACAAGAATGCGCCGTAGAATTGCTGAAGATTTGAGTAATGAAATGGACGATAAGATAAATTTGACTTTTATAGAAAATTCATTGTTCAGGACTTTAGAATTAAACGATTATGGAACAATATTAAATTATTATCCAAAGGATTTTATTGAGCATCCAAGCAAAGAAATGCGCGCTATCGTGGAAGCTCAAATAAAAAAGAGAAAAATTAATGAGTAAACAGAATTATTTACCGAGCATCGACCCGTCGTCTATTATTTGGGATAAAGCAATTTATGAAGATAATAGGTTGGAATATGGAAGTATTTTATTGTCGCTTTCTAAGTTGATGGACGAAATGGAAACATTTACATTTTTATTAAGTGAAGAATTAAAAGAGGAGATGATTTCTAATTTTCCTGCCAACTTATGTGAAGGATTGGAAGGAGACCTATGGGCAATTGTGCATCAGCTTTACGATTTTTTGTCAAAGATTGGGAGTAATGACTTCACGAAGAACCAAGATGAAGATTTAGAATCATTTCCAAATCAGATAAAAGGTCATTTTAACGAGAGAACTTCTTCAGAAGTTAATTACCTATTGAATTATTATCACACTGATGATACTGAAAACAAGATTTACTTTTCTTTCGAGAAATTATGGAATGAAACTAATGAATTGGTAACTAAGTCTAAAAACGATAAAAAGCATTCGTGCATAATTGTAGATAGGGAAAATAATTTTCAGGATTTCATAGATAGTTACGTCCCTAAATTTGAACACAAGGAAAAACACGATATATCAGTATATGGCAATAAAGAAGCTTGGAAAAATAAAGATGTTGAGAATGAATTCATTAGTCAACTCAGCTGTTTGTTAGATGATGGCTCTAAATCACCTCAGGAAATCTTAGACGAAAGGTATGATAAATTCTTTGGCAATCTGTCATATTATGGATATGATACCTGCAACAAAGTTTATGTAGTTTTTAGAATTTCTGGTGCTGGTACAAATATTTATCACGCCCACGATGAATATGACATTAATGTTATTCCGCAAGAGGTAAAAAATCATTTTGGAGTTTTTAAGTACGATTAATATATGGAGTTTAAACCACACATAGGAAAGAACGTAATAGAAACACTCACATTGGGGATGTATGAGGATGCTCGATTTATTTATCGGGAGTATGTTCAAAATGCGGCTGACCAAATTGATATTGCGGTTGAACAAGATATTTTAAACAGTAAAGATGAAGGCTTAATCGACATTCATATCAACAGAGCAGAAAGGTCTATTACAATTTTCGATAATGCCACTGGAATAGAAAACAAGAATGTATATCAATTTTTAGGGGATGTAGCGAATTCACAAAAGGATAGAAATAAGAGAAAAGGATTTCGAGGTATCGGAAGATTAGGAGGATTAGGCTACTGCGAAAAATTGGTCTTTGAAACAAGTTACGTTAATGAGGAGGTGAAGAATACGATTACCTTAAATGCCAAGAGCTTAAAAAGAATCATTGAAGATAAAACAGATACATCAGATGCAGCAACGGTAATTAGAGCAATCACAAGTTTCGAACAGCAAACAGAACAGCCAGAGAGGCATTATTTCAAAGTATGCTTAATTAACGTGACTAATGATTTATTGCTCGATGAGGTTGAAGTACAGAAATATTTGTCCATAGTTGCGCCCGTACCTTTTAGGAAAGACTTTAAATTCTCAGAAAAAATCTACCGGAATTTCAATAAACGTTATATTAAAATTGAAGAGTATGATGTTCAACTAAATTTAAATAATGAAAAACTTTTCAAACCATATAAAAATACCGTACACAGTAAGACAGGATACAAACCTGTAGAAATAATAGATGTCGAGTTTATTGAAATACTTAATAGCGATGGTGAGCTTATTGCATTAGGTTGGTACGGGGTTTCAGATTTATTAAACAACATAATTCATCAAGATGATTATGAAAGAGGATTCAGAATCCGAAACGATAATATTCAGATTGGCTCTGAAAATACTTTGAACGGCTTCTTCAAAGAAGATAGATTTAATCACCATTTTATTGGAGAGATTCACACTTTCGGATATAATTTCAAGCCTAATGCTAGAAGAGACTATTTTAACGAAAACAAAGTAGTAACTCTTTTTGAAGAAAAACTAAAGAAGGAATTTGGCTCTCTGTATAAGATTGCTCATCAATCCTCTGATATTCATAGCTGTATAAAAAAGATTGAGCTATACAACAGAGAGAAAGAAAATTTTGAGAGTACTAACTTCAGAAGTAAAAATGAAGAGATAAAAAAGAAACGAGCACTAAAGCCAAAATTCGATAAGGCCAAGATGGCTATCACAAAATTGAATAAAATAGCGGTAAAAGCTGAGGAAAACGAAATTCTTAGAAAAATATACAATCAAAAAGTAGAAGATGAAAGTTTATTTGTAGATGATATGCCTAATAGTCTTATCCAATATGTAAAACCTAAGCTATCAAAGTTATCAAAACAAAAAAGAAATTTAGTTTATGAGGTTTTTGAAATTCTGGAAAAAAATTTGGACATTGATAATGCTGAAAATATAAAAGAAATAATCGCTGAAAAGTATAATTAATAGATGCAAAGAAAAAACCGAAATATATTATTAATAGAACCTGGATATAAAAATAAATATCCACCAATCGGTTTGATGAAAATTGCAACCTATCATAGAATGTTAGGAGATAATGTAGTTTTCTACAAAGGCAAAGTAAAGCAGTTTATATTTAATCAAATTTTAGAAGATTGTCTGTTCAAATTAAATGATGTCTGCCCTAAAGTTGACTGGGTAAAACAAAAAGAGGATATTTCAAAATTTATAAAATCAAACCATTCCACGAAACGTGAAGCGCTCTTGCCCACGCCTAAAATGGAGGATCAAAATTTCAGTGAGATAACTAGCCAAGTTCCATTAGTTGAAATGTGGTTAAAGTATTTCGGAGACTATTACAAGAGTAAAAAATATAGAGAAGAACCAGTTTGGGATAGGGTTTACGTAACAACGCTTTTTACTTTTTATTGGAAAATTACAGTCGAAGCAATTCACGAAGCTAAAGACTTGGTTAAAGATTTAAATGAGTTAAAAGTAGGTGGTGTGTTGGCTTCATTATTAACACTAGAGGTCGAGGAAGAAACGGGTATTACGCCAATGACAGGTATATTAGATAAACCTGGAATGCTTGATAAGGGAAATTCAATTATAGTAGATGATTTGCCTTTGGACTATTCAATACTCGACGAGATTGACTACAAATACCCAACAGGTAGCGCATATTTTACTTTTATGACTAAAGGTTGTACTAGAACCTGTGCCTTTTGTTCCGTACCAAAACTCGAACCAACTTATAAAGAAAAGATACCTACGAAAGATAAATTTGAGAAAATCAAAGAGTTGTACGGAGAACAACAGAATCTTCTTCTTATGGATAACAATGTTCTAGCATCGCCTAAATTTCCGGAAATAATTCAAGATATTAAGGATATGGGGTTTGTTAAAGGTGCAAAATTTGTAGAACCTAACCAACTGGATATTGCAATTCGCAATTTAAAAAGAGATGATAATGATGTGGCATATGTAAAAAAATGCTTTTCATTATTGCAAGAATTTTTGAATAGGAGAGTTAAAGGAGAAAATGAACAAATTGTTTACGACATATATGATAAATTCGATTTATTAAACATTAATTCTGTTACTAAGAAAAATTTAATACTTGCTTACGATGAATTAAAAGAATTATACGAACGATATCGAAATAAAGCACCGAGAAACCGATATGTAGATTTTAATCAAGGCACAGATGCTCGTTATGTAACTGACGAGAATATGAAATTGATTAGTGAAATACCTATAAATCCATTACGTATTGCATTTGATTATTGGGGTTTAAAGAAAACATACGAAAAAGCAGTAAGATTGGCTGCCAAATATGATATCACTAGGTTATCAAATTATCTTCTTTTCAATTTTAAAGATAGGCCTGAAGATTTATGGAAAAGAATGCATATTAATATGGAACTATCAGAAGAATTGGATATTCATATTTATTCATTTCCAATGAAATATATACCATTATTTGGAGAAGAAGCAAAACATCGAACCTACATTGGTAAATTTTGGAATAAAAAATTCATAAGAGCAATACAATCTATTAGTAATGTTACTAAAGGAATTGTGCCACCTGAAAGGAGCTTTTTTGAAAAGGCGTTTGGTGCTAGTGAAGATGAGTATTTTGAAATTATGTATATGCCTGAAACTTTTATCATTTACAGAAAACTATTTGAAGAGGAATTAGAATTGACGCCAAAGTGGAAGTCTGTTTTTAATGCCATTAAATCTGATGAAAAGCTTTGGGAGGAAGTTAAGCCAATTCTTGAAAGTAGCGAATTTTCTAATATTGAAAATTTAACAAATAACCCGATTTTGTTGAATTTCTTTGAATTCTACAAAATTAAAAGAGAAGATGTTAAGCAAAGCGATAAGGAATATAAAAAACTGAAAAAGAAATTTGACCATTTGATAAAGTCTGACCAATTTATTGACCTCACTTTGACTTATGATTATGAATAAATGCCAGAAACAAACCGCATAGAATATAAACGAGAACTGTCAGACGGACTTGAAAAAGAGGTCATTGCGTTTCTGAACTACCGTGAAGGTGGTGTTCTATACATTGGTGTCAATAAAGACGGAAATACTTATGGTTTGGCAGATGCAGATGGCGACCAGTTGAAAATTAAGGATAGGCTAAAGAACAATATCCGTCCTTCTGCACTTGGCTTATTTGATATAGTAAGCGAAGAAAGAGACGGTAAGAACATCCTAAAAATCATTGTGGCGAGTGGTCCCGAAAAACCCTATCATCTTAAAAAGTATGGGATGAGCGAAAAGGGTTGTTTTATTCGCTTAGGTTCAGCAGCTGAACCGATGCCGCAAAAGATGATAGACGAGCTCTTTGCCAAGCGTACCCGAAATTCCATCAGTAAGATCAAATCTGGATGGCAGGACTTGAATTTTGGTCAGTTGAAAATCTACTACGAAGAAGCTGGCTATAATCTTGGTAAAGCCTTTGCAAAGAACTTGGAACTACTTACCGAGGATGGTGCATTCAATTACGCCGGCTATCTTTTGGCCGACAAGAACAATACCTCTATAAAAGTTGCCAAATATTCAGGAAAGACCCGTACTGACTTAATAGAAAGCAATGAATATGGCCACGAATGTTTGGTAAAGGCCACTAAACAAGTGATAGATAAAATTGCGGTCGAGAACAGAACCGCGACGAAAATCACAGCCAAAGAGCGACAACAAGCCAACCTTTGGCATCCCGTCGCTTTGCGTGAGGCGATAATCAATGCCTTTGTGCATAATGACTATACCAATGAGATTACCCCAAAGTTTGAAATCTTTACGGATAGAATTGAAATCACATCGGCAGGTGGTTTACCTGAAGGATTAAGCAAACAAGAGTTTTTCGAAGGCTTTTCAGTCCCACGGAATAAGGAATTGATGCGAATTTTTAAGGATTTGGAACTGGTGGAACAATTAGGTTCTGGCATCCCTCGTATTTTGGAACACTATGGCAAAGAGAGCTTTAGTTTTTCAGATAACTTTCTTAGAATGAAATTTATGGCTAAAGAAACTGCTGTTGAAGAAGGTGGTCAAGTAGGTGGTGTAACAGGTGGTGTAACAGGTGGTGTAACAGGTGGTGCAATAGATGCTATAGATACACTTACTAAAAGACAAAAAGAAGTTGTTAAACTTATTGCTGCAAATCCATCTATAACTTACAATGAAATAGCAGATGTTTTAGGTATCAATGAATCTGCTGTTGGAAAACATATAACAGCTATAAAAAACAAAGGCGTCCTAATTCGTCAAGGTGGCACGCAAGGTTATTGGGAAATAAAGTTACCGAAAACCTAAAAAACAAATTTCATCAAAAAGGCGATTTATCCTTTGAACCTCTCGCATCTGCCAACCATTTGCCATCCTGTTTAATCAGTTTAAAAACACCAGGCGTTTTGTCGTAAGCTGTGGTATATTTTACCCAAGCCACGTCGCCCATAATGGTGTCTTGCAAAACAGTAAAGTTTGAATCATCTTTTACCGTAGCATTAAACATATTTATGGTATTCATATAGTTTGAATACGCCTGCGGTGTCGAGTTGGCTTTTAAGGTTTCTTCATCCTTTTCATAAAAGCTTTCGATAACAACTTGGGCTGTAGCACTTGGTCCTGAAACATTAGTTGTGGAATCACCACAAGAAAGAAACAGTACTACGAGCGAGAAAACAACAATTTTTTTCATAACAGTATTAATTTGGGTTATTAATATATCTGTGCGATAGTTTCATTTCAATATTTCGTTCACCATCCTTTTCGTTCAATTCTAAAATTGCCCTGCGGTCATTGGATAACGAGAACTTGGGCAACACATAAACGAACCGTACCGTTTGGCCTTCTACAATTTTTGAAGGCAGATTATGTTTGTAAATCGGCTCTTGATACAGGCGTTGCAATGATTTCCTTTTTCCTTTTTGTCGTGTTTCAATCGAAAGGTTCAAGAAATTCAAATCGTAATCCAAGGTAGAATTATTCTCAATCTGGATAACGAAATAGAGCTCTTCTTTATCAAAAACGATATTCTCAACGCTCAAAACAATGCCTTCATTTCGCTTTTTGATTCGACCTATGCGCTGTTTTCTATTGAGAAGATACGAGCAGAATTTTTGATAATAAAAGGTTCTGTTATCTACACGCTCTTCAGAAGATTCAGCAAGAATTGAATCAGTCACAATCGGCTTTTCATTCCCGATACTATTGGATGCCGGAATGAAATAATTGAGCTTAGAAAGCTGTTTTTTATACCTTACAATATACGAAAAAATCGAACCATTTCGGTTGACTACCAGCAAATTACTTTCCTTCCCAGGCTTAGCTTGTAACAGGCCAAAATACTGTTCTTTTTCACGATTGTAGGTAAAGACAAAATTATCTGAACCGGTTATGCCTTGCCGAATAGGTTCCGGAAAGAAAAGCGCAACATTCTTGGTGTCGTTTGCATAAATAGTATCAAGTAAGTGAGTGGTTTTTGAATTCGATGTAACCTGTGCCGAGCAAGGTCGAGGTACGAAAGCGAAAACAAATACCATTATGAATATATAATTATATCGTCTCATAGCTTTGGTTTTAGAATTAATTTGTAATTGTTGAGTACGGTTACTTTTACCCTTCGGTTAGAACGCCTGAATACTTGGGTAAGTCCGCCAACTTGTGGGACACTGGGGATATTTATATCACCAATAACATCATCGAGCACCTCTCTCGTAGCTTCTTCCCTAAAGTTGTTCTCAACATAGATGCCCTCGCTACCGTCTTGCAAATCGAATGCTTTGAGTTTGGTGGGATGGTGCTCTATATTCTCAATCTCAATCAATGCACGATTGGGCTGAAAGCTGATAAACCCAAAAATCGGTGTGTTCTTTGGCATCAGTTTGCCATTTATGGTAGCAGCTTTGGTAAGGCGCATCCGTAATCGGGTATTTGCCTGAACAATTTGGTCGCCATCCACCACTACAAAAATCGTTTCGTCTGTATTGCCGATAATTGAAACTTCATTGGGTTTTGGCGCAGCGGCAAAGAACAGTTGATGTTCCAAGCCCAATTCCTTGGCTTCAATTTTTTGAGCTCTTTTAACTTCAGCTGAGTCCACTTTTGGTTTGGTTTTTTTGGGTGCTCGCCTTTGCCCCAAATTTTGATACCGCTTTTCGGAATACTTAATCTTGCCAGCATCATAGATACTGTCAACGATACGTTCTTTTTCACGTTCCGGTAAATCTGGGTCGTAAAAGCCCAGGGAATCAATCAGCTTTTCATCATAGATGCTGGGTGCATTGGTTTCACGCACTTCCTTGAGGTCATTAATCGCATCGAGCTTGGACTCGTATTCTTTCTGGTCTTCTTCCAAATCAGGCACTAAAGTCTGTTGTAGGCTTTCGTTCTCGCTGTCATCATCACCCATTACCATTACGGAATAGGAAATGAGGAATATGAAAATCACGGCCAATACCGCTGCAAATACTATTTTGTTTTTCTCAACTTTCATCGTTTAATTTTTTAAGGGTGTTCTCGAAGTAATTTGTAATCAAAAGTCCGTGCGGATTGTTGGGAAAGTTCCGGTCCACCATAATCAGGTTTCCGGTGGAAACTAATTCATAGGTATCTATGATTGAACCTCTATTAATTTCAAAAATGGTTGTGGTCGTGAAACTATACGTGCCATTGCTTTCTGAAATTCTTGAATCAATACTCAAAACTTTTTGAACCAATGAATACTGAAGCAATCGGTTGTAAACACCATCCGCTTTTTTCTGACGGTACAGATTGTCCACAGAACTATTGCCCAGCCAAAGTGCCTTTTCCAAGTTACGTTCATAATTGCTCGCATCGATGTTGTAGAAGTAGTTGTGAAACAATTCCAGATGTGCGAGAGCTTCCACCTTGAAATTCTCTTTTTGGGTAACGAGTTTTAAGGGAATAATACTGCCATCGGTATTAATTGCAAAAGCACTATTGAGCGCCTTTTGATTGGTGTTGAATACCATCCAAACTGAAAAGGTGCTGGACAATAACGCACAGACAACGACTGCCAAAACGATAAACCGATTTAATTTTAGGACGTTATAGATATTCTTGTAAGGTGTTTTCATTTTGAATTGAATTAGTTGGTAAAGAGTCTGAGCGTAAAGGATGTGGCACGTCTGTACAATTTGAATTTCAGGAAGACGATGAAGCCAACAGAACCCAATTGAACGACAGGTGCAAAAAAGCCCTGACCTGTATCAGTCCCAAATAGGTTGACCCAGAAATTGGTATTGATTTCCGTATAGATGGCATTGATGAATACATTGACGAGAAAGAACGCTGGTACGAGCATATAAACGGCAGCATACAGTTTAAAGAAGGTATAGGCGAGCGAACGGAATTTTTCAAAGACCGCAAGGCTAATGACCAATGGGAAGAATGCTTGCATTATTCCCAAAAGGAAAAAACGCTCTGCCAAGAATAGCGGATAGATGAACAAATCCAATATCCAGAGGATGGTACTTAGGATAAAAGCCAATATTTTGAAACCATATAATGGTGTTACTAATGCCTCATACAAAAGCGTCATTGCGGAACTTGCGGCATCAAATAGGCTTACATCTTCCTCTAATGGAATATCCTGCATTTGCAAGGGAAGTAACGCAGGTGCCGTGCCCCTATATTGTCCCTCGATGGCTACCAATATCCCATCAAAGAATCCTAACACCTGCGTTGAAAATATGACCAGTAGGACAATAGCGAAGTTCTTGGCCAGTTCGCCCGGACTCAATCCCCAAGTATAACCGTCCTTATCTGCAATGCCTTCATTGTATTTTTTAAGGATATTGACCAAAAAGAACAGGACGGCAAGCGTTTTCATTCCGGCAATAGTGTATTGCGAAAAGTCGCTGGCCTGTATGGTCTGGAATACCGTATCGATGTATTCCAACCCAATCCCTAAAATGATGGTCGCGGTCATTTTTAATATTCTGTTTCGCGGTTATTGACTTTATCCTGCATTTTTCTGAAGGATATAATGTCACGATAGCGTTTCGTTTTCGTAGTGATGTTGGACACCATTTGTTTAGATTCCAATTCTTTTGCTTTCAGGATTTCGGCACGTTCGGCATCGCTCATTTTTAGGTAATCGCTGGATAGGACTTCGTCTATAAAATCCACCGTATCCAATGAATTTTGGACAATGGTTTCAAATGAGGCCACAACCCTATCAATTTCCTCGGGTTTGATGTAGGGCGAATTCAGAATATCCTGCAAATCATTTTGCATTACATTGATAAGGCGCTGATTGTTCTGTGCGATTTCCTCAACCGCTCTAAGTTGTTGCACTACGCTCGATACTTTCTCAATGGCTTCCTTGGCATCTTTCAGGAATTTGACGGACTTGATCATTTCTGCCGTCTGTTTACCAGATTCCAAGAGTTGTTTTACCAAACTGATAAAGTTGGTATTGTCATAAACCGGCATTCCTTGAGCGGAAGCATCTTTCGGCATTAAAAGGGCAACCGCTAAGATTAGCCCGAATAACATTGTTTTGATTTTTGTCTTCATAACTTTATGTTTTAGATGTGAATTGAATGATTGCTTTTTGCATATCCTGATGCTCGTTGTAGAGCTTCATTATTTCCTCATTTTCCTTACCGTCTGTGAGGTAAGCGGCATAGACTTCCTTAGGAACTTCCAGACGGAAGATGTTGCTTTCCCTACCTATTTTGATGAACATTTCGGTGTATTTCCGTGGTCCGGTAAGGTTGTTCTTGATGGATTTTAACTGGTTCAGGTCGTGGCTGGACAGATTGAGCCTTTTGACCAATTCGTCATAACCCTTCTCATTGTTTAGGCTATAGATGACCTGTGTGTTTTCAAGGATACTTGCTGAAGTCGAATTGTTCGGAAGTTGATTGATAGATTGAAGGATAATCCCAATCGCACCGTTCTGTTTTCGGATGGCTTGATAGTAGAACTCGACACTTTCCAAAACGTTTTCAAACTTCAACTGTTTTGCAAACTCATCGAAAAGGATGATGCCTTTTTCAGCTCGGTTCTTCCAAATCGTTCTTTGGATGGCTGACTTTATCAATTTCAGCATCACGGATAGGATTTCCTTATTGTCCTTTACTTCATCCAGTTCAAAAACTATCAATCGTTTGTCCTCGATTTTATAGGTCTGGTCTTCGCTCACTTCAAATAGAAAACTATATAGACCATCGCCGACATATTCGGACATTACGTGCAAGAAGCTCGTAACATTGAAATAGTCGGGATGGATTTTAAGGGTGCTCAGAAGGTCTTTCTGATTCCTTTCTATAAAGCTGTAAAAACCATCCAAAGAATGGTTTTCTGAAGTGCTGTCATAATAATGGCGCAGTATCTTTTTGACCGAAACCGATTGTGCTTTGGTAACTTTCAAATCAGATGCGAACAGCTCAAATAGGAAAACTGATAAGTCTTCCAAACGTTCGGGTGTAAGGTCTTTTGCATTACTTATGTAGAATGGATTTATACCCAGGTTCTTTCCGCTTTCATAGCGCAGTACTGTATATTTTTCTGGGTAGAGTTTGGCAAACTTGGTATAGGATCCACCAAGGTCAATAATGACCAGACGAACACCACTTTCAAAATATTGGCGCAGGATGTTATTGGCCAAAAAGGATTTGCCTTCACCTGTTGGTGCAAAAATGGCAAAGTTCCGTGCTTTGATGCGTTTCTTGCGCTCGTCCCAGACATCCTTTAGAACGGGAATGTTGTGTTCGCGGTCATTGAAGATGATTCCAGTTTCGTCGGATTTGTAGCTGGTATTGTTGATGAACAAGCACAGGGCGTGTTTTAAATCGGTGACGTATAGGTCATTGTTCGAGAAGTTGGAAGAGAAACAGCAGAAACTATTTAGGATATAGTTTTTTCGTTCCTCACCTCTTGGGTAATATGGGATAATATCGAGTTCCTTAAACTCGGTCTTAATTTTTGAGGTTATCTTATCAAGTTCTTTGACATCTTTAGACCAATACACGATGTTCAGATGCCCACGAATTATACGTGCATTATCATCGGCATTGATTTGGTCAAGGATGTGCTGAATCTTTCCAAGCACCACTTTATTCTGTGACCCGAAATTGGAACTTTTGTTCAGTTCTTCAATTTTCTTATCCAGCAATTTGCGCCACTTTTGTTTGTCGTCGAGATAGAGAATCTGATTGACGATATGATTTTCATTAAGCGTAAGCCCCAAACCATCAATAAACCCTTGATGAAACACAAAATCGTCAGAAGTGAATTTCTCATTGGTCTTGCTACTCTGTACACTTTCGCCAAAGCACAGTTCGCTATTGATGGCCAGGGCATCAAAATGGTTTTCGCCAATATTGACGCTTTTCTTTTCTAATATGATATCCGTATCAAAGCCTTCGTTGAAACCATTGAAATAGCCATTCGTGAGTTGCAGAATCTCTTCCGCTTTTAGCGAAATAAATTCCATCTTTCGGCTATTGTTGATGAAGGAAACGGAATCGCTTACTGAATTGACAAAGCTCTTAACGTTGTCATTGAGTTCTTGCACAATTCCCTTGGAAACCTTCAGGAACGGGTTGACATATTTTGAATTATTAAGTGCCTTGTTCTTGGTCAGTATGAAGAACAGATAGCATTTATGTTCTATATGTCCACGTCCTTTAAAATGCTCGTGTGTGGCTTTTTCCAGAAAGGTTGTATTTGGAAGTTGTTCCGAAGAATAGGATTTCTTCAAATAGATATCCTGTTTATGAACCACAGTCCCAATAGGTAGGGACTTCAAAGCCTGAAACCAAGCACCGTGCATATCCTCAAAGTCCTTTTCGGACAACGAATAAATTTCAGGTAGATTACCTTCATAGCTCAGAACGACATTGCCATTATTAGCAAACACGATATTGTCCTGAATATCTGCAATGGGTTGATATTTAGAAAGGTTAATCTTGTTCATAGTCGAAGCCTGAATTTCTTTTGTTGCTGATAATTTTCGGGAATGCGTTGGCAGTTTGAAATAGCTGAGGGTTGTGGGTAATTCTTGTCAATGCTACATAGAGCGCAGCGTTAAAAACCAGTACGCCTATAATTATCCCAAAGCTGAAAGAGAAAATAATGACCAAAAGCGATGCGAGTATGGAAACCATCATTAAGGCAAACAAGGAAATGGGCAGCCCAAAAATAACCGCCCGTTTCCTGATGTTTTTATAGACCTCGAACTGTTTCATTTACACAACAATTCCTATGAGGTAAGTGAAGATGCCGACTACCGCACCTGCAATCAAAACAAAGACGAGAACCCGGGTAATCCCTTTTTTAAGGTCAGCATTTTCGCCAAAGAAGTGTCCTGCGTTAAAAAGGAAACCAACAAGGAAAATAACACCAAGTAAAATGGGAAATACGGTTCTTATAGTATCGCCCACATCGTTAACAGAATCTTCAATGCCACCAATTTGAGCAAATAGCGAAGTAGATAAGAGTGAAAGAAAGGATGCTAAATAGAATGATTTTTTCATAACGTAACAGTTTAAATTTTTGTGTTGTTTTCGTTATGGGAAATTTACATATATTTGATTATAATAACCTGAAAATCAAATATTTGTGAATAAAATAATATTTGGTTTCGTTTGAATTCCGTTGCTATTATTTGGCATCAAATGCTATGGATTTTTGAAGTGAAGTTGTTGATAACCCGAAAATTGAAAATGAAAAAAGTGCTCAAAAACGTCAGTTTTATGTTTTTACTTTTGAAAATGTGCATCATTTTCGGACAAGAAATGAGTACTCAAAAAAGAATTATAATTGACGCCGGACACGGTGGAAAAGATTCCGGTGCGATAGGTGTAAATGGCATTCAAGAAAAGGATGTTGCACTAAATATTGCAAATGCCATTCTGAAGCTAAATAATGAATTAGATACCCCTTTAGATATTTACTTGACCAGGTACACCGATACCCTCATTTCATTATCCGATAGAACGAAGTTGGCTAAAGCCCTTAAAGCGGATTTATTTGTGTCGCTGCATTGCAATCATTCGGATAATCCGAATGCAAGAGGTGTAGAAGTTTATGTGGCAGGTGCAACATCCAAATATTCTGATGATGCCACTTGGATTGCATTTGAAATACAAGCTGCACTCAATAAACAATTAGGATATGAAAGTAGAGGTGTAAAATTTTCAGGCTTTCAGGTACTACGGGATGCTACTGATTTGTTTCCTGCGATACTTTTAGAATTAGGTTTCCTTTCCAACCTGGATGAGGCAGAGCATTTAATGGAAGAAGAAAGTTTATTTGCAGTAGCGCTATCAATTCTGCAAAAGTTACAAATTAATTAACAAGGTTATGAGCGAACTATATACATTGGTTTTTAAAATTTTAAAAAAAGTTTTAAAACAAATATTCATTGAGCTCAAAGGGATTATTACTCGTATTCGGAAGCGGTAAATCCGCTTGATTTATCTATGGGTTCACAAACCAATTTTTAAAAGGGGTTGATAAAGCTTATCCTCGGTCAATCAAAAAATATCTAAAATTATTTGCGTAGTTAAATGGCTTCATATATATTTGTAGTCAAATAACTTCATAATGAAACTGAGACGAGACATATTTCAAGCCATAGCCGACCCGACGCGAAGAGCGATACTGGTTCTGCTTACCACACAGACGATGACAGCAGGAGATATTGCCTCTAATTTTGATTCTTCAAGACCCACGATTTCCAAACACATTCAAATCTTGAATGAATGTGATTTAATTGAGGCAAACCAACAGGGACGGGAAATTCATTACCAAATAAAAATCGATAAGATGAAAGAAATCGATAAATGGTTGGAACAGTTCCGAAAAATCTGGGAAAATCGTTTCGGACAATTGGACCATTTATTATCAACATTAAAAAACAAAAAAGATGAAAAATGAGATTAAGGTGTCTGCAACCATAGAAGCAGACGTGAAAAAAGTTTGGGACTACTACACCGACCCAAAACACATTGTCAATTGGAATTTTGCAGACCCATCTTGGCATTGCCCAAATGCTTCAAATGACCTAAAAGTAGGAGGAGAATACAAAGCAAGAATGGAAGCCAAAGATGGAAGTTTCGGATTCGACTTTGAAGCCATCTACACCAAAGTTATCGAGGGCCAGGAGTTTACCTACGAATTTGGAGGGAGGACGGCCAACGTAAAATTCCATAACCGAAATGACCAAACCGAAATCGTGGTGGTCTTTGAACCAGAAGAGGACAATCCCATAGAAATGCAAAAGGGAGGATGGCAGTCTATCCTCAACAATTTTAAAACATATACCGAGAACAATTAAAACAAGAAAGATGAAAAATAATTTGTTATTCGACTTTATCGTCGACAAGAAAACAAGTACCGTATTTGTTAATCGGGAATTTGACGCAGCCCAACCAACGGTTTGGGATGCTTTCACAAATCAGGCAATCCTTGACCAATGGTGGGCACCGCAGCCTTGGAAATCAAGAACAAAATATATGAATTTTGAGGAAGGCGGAAGACGGTTTTATGCAATGGTCGGTCCCGAAGGGGAAGAACATTGGTCTATTCAGGATTTTACCTCTATTTCGCCAATAGATAATTTCCAGTTCAAGGATGCCTTTGCGGACAAGGACGAAAACGTAAATGAACAAATGCCATCTGCCAAATGGAATTTAGACTTTAGCGAAAAGGAAGGAACAACAACCGTAAAAATTTCCATAAAGCACGAAAAACTTGAAGACCTTGAAATGCATATACAAATGGGCTTCAAAGAAGGTTTCACAATGACTTTAGATTACCTAGCCGAATTATTATCAAAATCAAAATAATATAAAATTATGAATATAAGAACCACAATACTTTGTTTGCCTGTTCAAAATTTGGAAGAAACACTAACATTTTACAGTAATATATTTGGACTTCCTGACATAAAGATTGAGGAAGGAATGATTACGATTGAGCTTCCAAATCTTTCCTTATTTTTTATGGAAACAACGGCTTTTGAAGGCTACAGCAGAAAAGCAGGTCGTGGAGTGCAACTTCCAAATCAAAATGTTGGAACAATTATCAGTTGTGCATTGATGACTAAAAAAGATGTAGATACAGCTTTGGAAAATGCACCAAATTATGGAGGAGTAGTAAAAGAAAAAGCTAAAATTGATGAACTCTATGGAGGTTACATCGGCTACATTTCTGACCCCGATGGCCATTTATGGGAACTGGTATATCCCCAGCAGAATTAAAATAAAGTGAATAATAAACAAACCGCCAGCATTGATTGGCAGTAGTATAAAAATAATACAACCAATGGAAAAAATGAAAAATAATTTGCAATTCGACTTCCTTGTAGATAAGGAAAACAACACGCTCACTATTGTTCGTGAGTTTAACGCAGAAAGACAACTGGTTTGGGACTGCTACACCAAACAAGAATTGTTGGACCAATGGTTTGCACCAAAACCATTTACCACTAAAACAAAATCAATGGACTTTAAAAATGGTGGCCATTGGCATTACGCAATGATTGACCAAGAAGGTACTGAATATTGGGGTTATACCGAATATTACGATGTAAACCCTATTGATTATTATCGAACAATCGATGCATTTTGTGATAGTGAAGGTACAATAAATCAAGAACTTCCTACGGCAAATTGGAAAGTGACTTTTAACGACAAAGGCAAAAATGCCACAGTTACAACCGTTGTTACTTACGATTCGTTAAATGACCTTGAAACCATAATCAATATGGGAATGGAAGAAGGTATGATTTCAACACTTGAGAAATTAGATGAATTATTAGAAACCTTAAAAAAATAAAACGATGAAAAAAATTAAAATCATTTTTTGGGTAGCTACAACTATCATTTTCCTGATGGAAGCTGTGATGCCATTGGGTACACTAATATTCGCTCACGAATACTTTAACGCAGGGACAAAACCATTGGGCTATCCAGACTATTTTGCTTACACTTTAATCATCTGCAAAATATTGGGCGCAACAGCACTGATGCTTCCTAAGCTTCCCATCAAATTGAGAGAATGGGCTTACGCAGGTTTAACTTTTAATCTGATTTTTGCTGTCATAAGCCACATCGTAGTGGATAAAAATATCAGCTACATTATAATGCCATTAGTGGTTGGTGCTATACTCGCAGTATCATATATCTATAATCAAAAAATTCAATCAAATGGCTAAGAAAATAATTCCAAACCTGTGGTTTGACGGCAATGCAAAAGAAGCCGCTGACTATTACCTGTCCATTTTCAAAGACGGTAAAGTAATTAACACTACATATTATCCAAAGTCTGAAGCCGAAGGTCTGGCAGATTTTCAAAAAGACTTTGCGGGCAAGGTACTTACAGTTGAGTTTGAGATCTTAGGAATGCGGTTTATTGGTATCAATGCTGGTCCGCATTTCAAATTCAATGAATCGGTTTCGTTTATGATACCCTGTAAAGGACAAGAGGAAATTGATTATTACTGGAATACGCTCACGGCTAATGGGGGCGAAGAAAGCGTATGTGGATGGTTGAAGGACAAATACGGATTAAGCTGGCAGGTATGTCCTGAAAATTGGGAGGAGCTTAATAAAAAACCAAATGCCTTTAAAAAAATGATGGGTATGAAAAAAATCATTATTGCAGACTTTTAAATAAGAATTTTGAAACCTAAAGAGACTTATTGTGGAGACAAAAAATAAAATCCGATGGAACAACTCAATAAAAAAGTAACGGAATATATTAGAAATTCAGAAGATTTTGCGAAGCCAATTTTAGAACATTGGAGACAACTCGTTCACGAAACTTGCCCAAATGTAGATGAAGCCATTAAATGGGGAATTCCCCACTTTGACTATAAAGGCGATTTTATGTATGTAATGGCTTCCTATAAAAATCATTGCTCGTTCTCATTTATCAAGGCAGAATTGATGAAAGACAAAAGGTTGAAAGAAAATAAAAACCTAAAACCTATTCAACGCTTTTTGGGCAAAATCACATCGCTATCAGATTTACCATCCGATAAAGAATTTGTTGGTTTTCTTAAAGAGGCAATGATCTTGAATGATAAAGGAATCAAGGTAGTTGCAAAAAAGTCCGACAAACCAAAAGTAATCGAAACACCAGATTACTTTGTGGAAAAATTGGCCACCAACCTAAAGGCAAAAGAAATTTTTGAAACCAAGTCAGATTCATTTCGCAAGAATTATTTAATTTGGATAACCGATGCAAAAACAGAATCCACTCGGAATAAAAGAATTGAACAATCTTTAGAATGGATAGCTGAAGGAAAAGATAGGTTTTGGAAATATGCGAAATAAAGAAACAATGAGCGACACAAAAGATTTAAAAACAGTCAACGAATATTTTAATGCTCAACCCGATAAGACGAAAAAAGCACTACTTGAGTTAAAGGCGTGCATAGTAAACGTTGCACAGAATGCGACTGAATTGCTCAATTATAACATTCCAGCTTATGCATTATTGGAAGGTGGAAAAAGAGAACAGCAAATTATGATCGCGGGTTACAAAAAACACGTCGGGTTATATCCGCACCCTACGACTATGGAAAAGTTTGATTCGGAACTGAGCGAGTTTAAAAAAGGAAAAGGCTCGGTTCAATTTCCATTGGATAGACCACTTCCTGTTGAATTAATTAAAAGAATGGTTCGATATAGAATGGAACTACTGAGAAAGGAAATTTAGTATCACAATTTGGACAGTTTCAAAAAGTTTGTTGAATCAATTAATAGCTAAAATGACAAAAATAAATATTCCAATTGACTGTGGTAACTCGCCAAAAAGAGAATTCATCAAGGAATTTAATGTGGCCTTTGCCAAAGGGAATGCTGATTTTATTATTGAGCACGTAAGTGATGATATAGTTTGGACAATGCACGGCGATAAGAAAATTGAGGGTAAGGAATCTTTCTCAAAAGAAATTCACAAAATGAAAGAGAAAGTTGCTGATGAGATGACCTTGCATAGTGTCATTACACACGGTAAAGAAGCATCCGCTAACGGGGAAATTAAAATGGATGGTAAAACCTATGCGTTTTGTGATGTGTATGTTTTCGCAAAAACTACAGGCAAAATTATAAAAAGGATAGATTCCTATATAATCTCAATTTAAACAGAACAAGTTTATTTTCTCTTATCGCCAGCCTTTGTATCAAAAGCAATCAAATTAAAGAGCTCTCGCATCCGACTACGAACACGATTTCCGTAGCGTTCTTCCAATTCTTCAGCGTTAAGATTGGTAGTGGCGTGGGTTTTTATTTTATGCTTAGTCTGAAGATAAAGTTCATACCGAGAAAGTAGCACTTCGCCCATCACATTAAGATCCTTTCCATAAAATCTTCCAGATGGTTCCACGCCTAAATCATCAAAGCAATAGAATTTGGTGTTACCATATTCCTCAACTGTTTTAAATCCTAAATGGTTAAAGCTGAATGTTACGTTACGGCAGGGAATCATTTCATAAGGTCGTTGCAAGGGAACTAAATGCCGTAGCAATTTCATTAAACTGGTCTTTCCACAACCTACCGGTCCAGAAAGTAAAATACCTTTTTCAATATCAATTCCGTACGTTTTACAATTTTCTTTGTCCTTGATGAAGTAAGAACAGAGCTTCAGTAGAATATCCTTGTCCTCATCATAAATCCTGAATTTTTTGCCAAACAGTAGTTTGCCTTTGGCATTCAGGTAAATCAGAATTTTTGGAAAATCGTATAGGACGCTTTTGCCATCAAATTTTCCCAGCGAATATTCTACGCCACCTTCAATAATTTTAGAGGGGTTGTCCATAATCCTTGTTTTTAGTGGTTCGCAAGTTGTCCTTGATTTGGGACGCTTGTTTTTTGTTTGGTTTGTTTTCTTCTTCGAAAAGTTCGGTTCTATCCATCCAGTTTGTGGCCAATGAGCGCCAATCCCGTATTGGCTTTCCGTCGCTTGTTTTCCATTCTCGGTCTGCATAATGCTCGTAGAATTTTTTTCCTTCATCAGCATCAAAACCTTTTTCTTGAAAAAATAAAATAACGGCCTGCCTGCCCTTTGGCTGTTTTATATTGTTTTCTAGTTTGATATTGTTTGTATTAGATACCAATGCTTGTCCATCTATGGGACGGTGTTGGTACACAACCTGTCCATTTTTGGGATGGTGGTGTCCCTCAAGCGGTACACCTCTGGGATGGTACTGTTCCGCAAGCTGTTCTAAAATGGGATTGTACTGTCCCACAACTGGTTCATCACTTGTCCCAATAATGGCCATCTTGATTTTGCTGCCTTTGTATGGATTGTTGGAAGGAAAGTAGGATAGGTACTGCCAAGCATCCAATTCCACAATACATCTATGGTATGTTGATTTTGAACCAATCTTGGCAACGCCCATCAGTTCCCGTCGATTTACATAGAATTCATCCATAAACCGAGAGCTGTTCCATTCCTGGAACAGCGCCATATACAAACTGATATGGGTAGGATTTAGGCGGTCATCAAAATAGAACTTCTCAAAAGCCGCATTAAGTAGCTTTATATAGTTCATCGCTTAAGAATTTAGACCGTGACACACACGGTTGGCGTCCATCACTTTTTGAATTTCTTCTGTATCGTAATAGATAATACCACCTACTTTGGTATAGGGCAAGGTGCCATTGATACGAAGATTTTGAAGTGTGCCTGGACTCACTTGAAGCAAATCCATAACCTCAGAAGATTTGAGGTATTTTTTTAGTTTTCCTTTGGACTGATTGGTAAGTAGTTTTTTAATGTCATCGAGCAATTCCATTTTGAATTCCCGAAGGTCGTCTGTGGTAATAATACTTGTCGGCATAATAGAACGGTTTTAATAGAAATGGACTATCTGGGTTCATACTTTTAATTGATAGTCCCTGACCTGATTTGACTTTCGTTCTACAAATTTGAGGTGGTTTATTGGATTTTATTCCCCAGTACGACCGTACTACGGTCAAAATTTAACATCTTGAAATTTGGTGTGTTTTGGTGTGTTTTGAGTTGACTTTTAGGAAATATAGTCATCAAAGCATACTGAAATTTATTAAAAATTCGCGTGAAACTAAATCACCGTAGGTCGACCGTACTACGGTCTTTTTTTAACAGTTTGAAACGTACTACTTATAGAGTGAATTTAGGGTTCATTCCTCACTTCTATCCATTTCTATGAGTAGCGATGTAGCAAGTTGGTCCAGAAAAAGTGTTCTGCTGTTTTTCCTGTTTTTAATGTCCTGATAGGTTTTGTAGATGTCCTTTGGTTCAATATTAAATAGTTTTTCCAACTTTTTTGAAACCTGCATAATGCCTTGATTGTTTTGTTTTCCCAATCCTTTTGAACATAGTGCATAGAGCAGTTCCACATAATCTGTGTTAGAAAATGGCCAATCAATTTTTTCCATTGGCTTGATGCTCTTGTGTTTTCCGTTTAATCCGTTGCGAACTCTATCTTTTTTTTCATCAAAATAGGTCACTAAATAATCGTACGCCTTGTATTTGCCCAAAAGCATATCTCTCGGTGTGCAAAATTCAGGGTCTTGAAAGTAGAATTTGGATGTTGTGATATGAAAGGTTTCCAGATAATCCCGTGTGTAATATTCTTTGTCAAAATGGGTAGCCCCAGAATTGACGTATCGACCAAAATCAATATTGTAAAGGAAGAATCGATTTATTTTATTTATTTTTTTCTTTATCGATTTTAGTTGGGCATCCTTATCGCCTTTGGGAAGTTGAATCTCAAATGAATGTATTTCAGAAAAGTAGATGAGTTTAATGAGTGGAACCTGCTTTGTGTTCTTGAAGAAATTTATCTCATCTTGAACCGTCTTAAATTTCGTTTTGATTATTTCTTTTTTGTAGGCGCTCAGTAGTTTGCGACAGGCTTTTATGGAAAGGTAGGCACTTTCTATAATGTTTCCATTCTGAATTTTGATTTCATCCAGATCCTTTAAAAGTTTTTGAGATAGCAATTGTGAGTTCATAAGCAGGAACTTTAAGATAATAAACCATAGTAATGGGATTTAGTTGATAAGGTTGGTTAGATGATGTCATAGTCCTGCAAAATGGTATAAATGAAAGTCACGCTTCATAAAATTTGTGGTTCATTGATGTATTTTAGGGAACTCTATCTAAAGTAACTTTACCTTGTGATTTTACAAGGAAAACGTACCGTATATAATTACGGAATAGTCCGTATTTTTCTACGGATAACTTGTGAGGTATTGCCAATAGGGGGTTCTGTAAAGAATTGAATTTGCCTATTTTTTCTTCCTGAATCGCTTTAAAAATTCACGCCTATTCTTCACGCCTGTCTTTTTGAAGATATTGGATGCGTGTTTCGATACAGTACTTTCAGCGATGAACAAATCTTTGGCTATATTTTTATAGCTCAAATTACTCAGAATTGACAAGGCTACCTCGATTTCCCTTCGGGTCAAATCTTCATAAATGATTTTGCGTTCTACCGATTCATCACGTTGTTTTTTCTTTAGGGCAAATACCTCATACATTCGATTGTTGTTTTCTATAAAGTACAAATACCTATCAGCTTCAATAGCGGTTATCGCAAAAAAAGCCAAGTTCATAACGGTAAAAGTTATCCATTGGTAATCGCCTATTACCGTACAAATGGGTAATAAGGCTATGCTTGCCACACTAACCATCGACAACTTATTTCGCCTTAGTATAAAGGCATTTGGATTGCTGGGATTCGAGATTCTACGGTAGAAAATGAATAAAAAAATAAAGGCTAAAATCGATATCGGAATGGTAAAAAGAAAACGTGCCGATTTCAGCGAATCTGTTAGAAAATAGGGAATCAAGAATAAAACTATAAAACTGACACTTGCCAGTATTGCAAGATTTCTAATGGACGAGTTAAACTTCAACACAACAATATCATACTCTTTATACAGGTAGTAAACAATGTAAACACAAAGCGTAATGGCAACACCGTAAGTAATTATATATTGAAGTATAAAAGGTCCGGGAAAATCTTCTACGGGTAGAAACCCACCAGTGGCATTATAGGCAATAAATAAAAAGCCAAGATAGAGAAACCGTCTTAGGCTACTGCGAGTTTTTTTTCTCGAAAAATAAAGGGTAAGCAATACAATGACCGTATCTATTAAAAGATAGAAGAACGTTGTCCAATGTATTGATGTCCCAAACATTTATATTCCTACTCATTGCGCTCAAATTTGTTGGTTTCTAAATTTTTTGAAACATTGTTCCAAAGAAAAATTTGTCCGTTCATAGCAATATAAACATCCGGTTTTAGAAGCTGTAGCGAGCTGATTGCATATCCTAAATTAAATGGTGCATCCGTGTTCTCAGATGAACCTATAATGAAAGACCCAACCAGAACAATGGTTTTTTTCAGATTGAGTCTTCCTATATATTTTGCGGTATCTTCCATCGTGAAAGTACCGTGTGTTATTAAAATTTTAGTTGCATTAGATTCGGCAATCTTGCTAACTAACAGTTTTCTATCATTTTCATTTATTGCCCGACTATCTTTTTTAAAGACGCTCTCGATGGTATATTTAAAATCAACATTTGCACCTTTAAAAAAATCCTCGATGGTAACATTGGATTTTGTTATTCCGTTGTCATCAACATAATCTAAGCCCTCTATGGTGCCACCTGTTGTGAATATATGTATCATAATAGGTCTTCGTTTGGACCTATAAATATAGTGGTAATAATTTATACTCAACTCTTGTTGAACTTGTTAAGTCACTGTTTGTTTAAGAATCTTTCCACTTCATCTTCTGCAACCGAACTGCATTTAATATAGCCAAAAGCGCCACACCCACATCAGCAAACACCGCTTCCCACATAGTTGCCAAACCGCCTGCACCAAGAATAAGCACAATTACTTTTACCCCAAATGCCAAGCCAATATTTTGCCAAACGATGCTTCGGGTTGAACGCCCAATTTTAATTGCCCTGGCAATCTTGCTTGGTTGGTCGGTTTGGATAATAACATCTGCCGTCTCAATGGCAACATCGCTGCCCAAACCACCCATTGCGATACCTACACCACTGGCCGCCAATACAGGCGCATCATTAATACCATCGCCTATAAAGGCTACTTTCGTTTCAGGTTGTTTTTTGAGTTCTTCGACCTCGTTTAACTTATCTTCCGGCAATAAACCACCTTTTGCCCAATCTATGTTCAGTTCTTTTGCTACTTGCTGGGTAATGGAATCCTTATCGCCCGAAAGCATTATGATTTTTGAAATACCAGCCTCACGTATTTGCTTAATGGCTTGGTGGGCATCTTCCTTCAGTTCATCGGCAATGGTTACATAACCTGCAAATTTCCCGTCAATAGCTACCATCACTATGGATTCTACTATACTATCGGTTTCAGAAGGTACTTCGACACTGTTCGAGGTCATCAATGCTTTGTTACCGACCAAAACAGTTTTTCCGTTGACCGTTCCTTTTAAGCCCTTTCCGGCGACCTCGGAAACTTCGGTTGCTTCCAAGTCGGCACCATCAGCTTTGTATTCCAGAATTGCCTTTGCGATGGGATGGGTAGATTGTTCTTCCATCGCCATCAGGTATTGCATAAATTCCGCTTCTGCGAAAGTGGATGTATTGACCACTTCCTTAATCTTGAAGACCCCTTTGGTAACAGTTCCCGTTTTGTCCATTACCACGGTATTGACTTTGGTCATTGCATCCAAAAAGGATGCGCCCTTGAACAAAATACCGTTGCGGGATGCTGCACCCAATCCGCCGAAATATCCTAATGGAATTGATATAACCAAAGCACAGGGACAGGAAATAACCAAGAAAATCAACGCACGATAAAGCCAATCCCTAAATACATAATCGTCCACAAAAAAGTAAGGCAAAAACGTTAAGCCGATAGCAAGAAAAACCACGATTGGTGTATAGATTCGTGCAAACTTTCTGATGAACAATTCAGTCTTTGATTTACGAGCGGTAGCATTTTGCACCATATCCAGAATACGGGCAATGGAACTGTCCTTAAATTCTTTGGTGGTTTCAATTTCGATGACACCATCGAGATTGATGCTTCCCGCAAAAACCTTTTCGCCTTTCGCAATGGTATCGGGCTTGCTTTCGCCCGTTAACGCTGCGGTATTAAACGACCCTTTATCTGAAAGTAAAATACCATCGAGTGGTACTTTTTCACCCACTCGTACTTGAATTTTCTCGCCAATCTCGACAGTTTCAGGATTGACAGAGACAAAATCATCATCACGATAGACCAATGCTTCATTAGGGCGCACATCAAGTAGTGCTTTAATATTTCTTTTGGCGCGGTTGACCGCTGCATTCTGGAACAGTTCGCCTACGGCATAGAACAGCATAACCGCCACACCTTCGGGATATTCGCCTATGGCAAAAGCCCCCAAAGTGGCAATGGACATCAAGAAAAATTCCGTAAAAAAGTCGCCTTTTAAGATGCTGTTCCAACCTTCCCGTATAACAGGAAATCCTACAGGAATGTAAGCCACAGTGTACCAGACAACTCGAATCCAACCTTTAAAGAAGGGGAAGGCATCAAAATAATCAATAGCAATACCAGCAATTAGCAACACAAAGCTGAAAATGGCGGGCAAATAAGTTCTGAAGTTTGACAATTCTTCCTGACTGCTATGATTGTGTCCGTCATCGTGGCTGTGCTCGCCCTTATGTTCTTTAGGGTCTATGTCGCGTAAATTTACTTTTTTCTTTTTCATCTATTCTGATATCCAAATTTTTGCTTGTTCTTTATCTTTTAAATCGAAGTATTTTACTTCCGAGCTTGTGAAGAAGTCGGTGGCTTTCGCAGCCCATTCTTGCCATTTCTTTTCGCCGACAAACGCCATTTTTCCATAGTCTTTAATATGTGCGGCATCAGTTTTTATGTCTTCCCAAAATCCTTTAAGGGTATAGCCTTCGAAATTTTCCATTTCAAAATAAAAGTCCACTTTATGACCCTTATCGATAATTTGGTGTATGCGTTCGTGAACGGTCTGTAAATTTTCTTCATTCAATTTGCCCAAAAGCTTTGCTGCAATCAGGTTTTCTTTTTTTGTTTCTATAAACTGTATCATAACTTCTTATTTTTCAGCTTTCAAAGTACAGGTTTAAACCGTGCAACGGAAGTGCATTTATTGCCCGCTACACTTTTCGCAAATTCCTTTTATAACTAAGTTCGCATCCTCAGCCACATATCCATCTGGTAGATTAACCTGCGGTATCTTATGTTCTGTGAGACATACTGTTTCATCGCAGTTGTTACAATGAAAATGCAAGTGTAAATCTTGTTCGATTTCACAATTGCACCCAGGTTCGCAAAGCGCATATTTTGAAATATTGGTGCCATCGTCTATTTGGTGCACAATTCCTTTTTCTTCAAAAGTTTTTAAGGTTCGGTAAAGTGTAGTTCTGTCCGCTTTCGCGAAAGCGTTCTCAATGTCCGTTAATGCAACGGCAATTTCTTTCTCGGCCATATACTTATAAATCAAAATGCGCATAGCCGTAGGACGCACACTTTTGTTTTCCAATGTTTTTTCTATTTCTTTCATTATTTATCGAGATTCTTTTTTATGTTTTTTGCTTTGGTAAAGGCTTCCCAGCCTTCTTTTGCCGCGTAGGGAACTATCAACAATGCCGCGACAGGGTCTGCCCACCACCAGCCCAACCATTTCACGAGCAGCAGACCCAATAGAACTACCACGGTTTGGTACAGGCAGATAAAAGTGTCCTTGGCATCCGCTAACAGAGCGGGACTATCCAGTTTATTTCCATAGTTCCGTTTGTAGTAAATCAAAATGGGATTTACAACCAATGATACCATCAGTATCACAATGCCCACCGTTGACCAAGAAGCGGTTTCTTGACTCATCAGTTTTGATATAGAATCATAGGATATGAATGCACAGATAAGCGCAAAGGATATCGCAATGACGTAGAGCGTTATCATTTTTCTTTTCTCTACACGCCTTTCATCAATGCCTTTGATTTCGCCGTGCAATCGCCAGCCCAGTGTTCCGGCACTTATCACCTCAATGGTACTGTCAAGTCCCCAGCCTATCAACGCCGAACTGTTTGCGGTAAAGCCTGCGATTAGCGATACGACTACCTCTATAACATCATAGATGACATTCCAGATTTGAAGTGTACGTGCTTCTTTTAAATTTTGTTTTCTTTTTGTTTCCATAGGATTAGTGACTATGTTCCGCTTCGCCCTTTTTCATTTCGGCCATTAAATAATAAGCATTATTCAAAGCATATTTGACATTCGATTTTTGTTCTGTTAGAAAATCAATGGGAATCCATTCCCCATCTTGAGACCCTTTTGTTACTTCATTAGGTGTAAAAGACCAATCATCACCTTCCTTTTCAACCGAAAAAACAAAAAATCGGTTACCATCTGCGGCTATGGCACTTTCGGGTATCGCCAACGTCTTACTATTGTCCGTTTGTATGCGCCCTTGGATATACATTCCGGGAATAAGATTGCCTTCCTTGTTCTCGATTTCTGCGTGAACGTGTATCGCTTTGGGATTCTGCTCAAAAGTCTTTCCTACTGAATAGATTTCCGCGGTCAGTTCCTTCCCAGGAATGGATTGGACATTGAACGTCACTTTCTGACCTTCCTTCACCTTATAGACATCCTTCTCAAACACCATCAAATCTGCGTGAACGTGATGGGTGTCCACGATTTCCATTAGGTCGGTCTGGGGTTCTACATACTGCCCTGTTTTAACCTCTACCTTTTGTACAAATCCTTCGATGGGACTTCGCAGCGCGACACGCTGGTAAATCGTTCCGTTCCTTACGCCCGATGCACTAACGTTTAGTTGTTGCAGTTGGGCTTCAAGACCTTTTGCCATACTTCGGGATGCTTGGTATTCGGCTTCCGCCTTTTGAAAATTAGCACCGCTTCCTACACCTGCATCGTAAAGGGTTTTTTGTCGTTCAAATTCCTTCTTTAAAAATTGACTGTTGCTATACGCGTTCAGGTAGTCGGTCTGTTTTTGAATAATGTTGGGGTGCGATAGGTAAGCGACTGTTTGCCCTTTATTGACCTTATCACCCTCGATAACTTCTATGGAAACTACGTTTGCACCCACCACTGTTGTAATGGATGCTTCATTCTGTGGTGGAACTTCCAACTGACCATTGGCTTCCACGTACCCACTCATATTTCTCATTTGTAGGGTATCGATTTGCATTTGCAGGGCGTCGAACTGTTTTGCTGTGAGCATCACTTCTTCGGCTTTGCCTTCTGCGTGGGCTTCTTCCGTTTCAGAATTTCCCTCATTGTTTTCAGCTAACTCTGATTTAGAATCACCGCAAGAGGTTAACCCTAAGAGAATAGCCAATAAACTGATGACTGTATATTTAGATAGATTTTTCATTATTGTTTGAAATATTGTAGTTCGAAAACTGATTTTAGATAATTGTCGAGCGCATCCAGCGCATCCATTTCAGTATTTATGGCATCCCGTATGATTTGCGTGAACGCTGCATAGTCTACCGCACCTTCCTTGTAGGCAAGTAGTGCGCCCTTGCGTTGTTCTTCAGCAAGGGGTAAGGCTTTATCCCTGTAAAATTGCCAAGATGTTTCCCATTTTTGATAGGACTGTACGGCCTGCTGATATTCAGATTGCAATTGGCGTTGTGTATATTCAGCATTAGTTCTTGCGATCTCGCTGTCAATTTTGGCGGCTTTGGCTTGGCTACGTTCCGTACCGGAAAATAAAGGAATGGAAATACCAGCTTGATAGCTGTAGAACCCGCTATTGCCGTTCACTCTTTGAAGTCCGCCCTGAAGATTAAACTTAGGAAGCAAGTCAGCACGTGCCGCATCATAATTTGCCTCAGCTTCATCAATTTGCCTTTGCGAAAGCTTCAGTTCGGGATGATTTTCTACTGATGTGGGTATGCCCAATACGGCAACTTCACTTTCATCAAGCGATTTTGGAACAGTATAAAAAACGTCCGAGACCAGCCATAAGTTGAGTTTTTGTAAGGCAATAGCATAATCGGTTTCAGCCTGTTGCAATTTGTTACTGATTTGCAAGGCTTGATTTGTCGCTGATGAATATTCCAACCTTGAAATGGCTTCTACCTCATAATTAAGCGCAATGGCTTTTTCAAATTGTGAATAGATAGAATCCAGTTCTCTGTACAGTTCAAATTTCTGCCGTTGCTGATAAGCTTGCGACCACGCCTTTTTAACTTCCTGTTCTACCTGAAGTTCAGAAAGGTCAAGAGCTGTTTCGGCCAAAGCGATACGTTGCTTTTGCAGACGCTTTTTCGCACCTATGCCGAATAAGTTGATATTCTGTTGCCCTAAACCAACCAATGTATAAATCCCCTGACCATCCGATATTTCCTCGCCACCTGTAAACACTTGGGTGTTTCCAAAATCGTAAGCTGTGCCTTTTAGAGCAGTTTGTCTTTGAATTTCCAACTGTTTCGTTTTCAAGAGCGGATAGTTTTCCGTAGAAACTTCTACCGCTTTTTCTAATGATATTACTTGCAGGGAATCATTCTGTGGAAGTTGCTGCGCTTTCGCGAAAGTGGAAGTAAATAGCAAACAAACCACTGCCATAGCGGTAGCAAATTTTGGATTCAATTTCGCTTTTCGTTCCGAACGTTTCTCGACCCATTGATAAAAGATGGGCAGTATAAAGAGCGTCAAGAGGGTGGAAGTTATCAATCCACCAATGACCACGGTAGCCAAGGGTCGTTGCACTTCAGCCCCTGCGGATGCTGAAATGGCCATAGGCAGGAAACCAAGAATATCGGTTAAGGCAGTAAGCATAATCGGGCGGATCCTTCGTTTTGTGCCTTCCACTATGCGGTCTCTCAAATTGGTCACACCTTCTTCCTTCAGTTCGTTCAATCCGCTTATCATTACCAATCCATTCAGTACCGCCACACCAAAGAGCACGATAAAACCAACCCCTGCGGAAATGCTAAATGGCATATCCCTGAGCCATAGGGCAAAAACGCCACCAATGGTTGCCATAGGGATGGCCAAATAAATCATCAAGGTTTGGGGAAAGGATTTTAAAGCGAAATAAATCAAAATGAAAATTAGCAATAAAGCAATCGGGACAACGGTCTGTAGCCTATTGCTGGCACGTTCGAGGTTTTCAAAAGCACCACCATAACGAATGTAATATCCAGGGGGCAATTCAAATTGGGCATCTAATTTATCCTGAATTTCTTCGACTACCGATTTAACATCACGGTCACGTATATTGATACCTACATACGTTCGTCTATTTGTATTGTCCCTGCTTATTTGCATTGGGCCGGGTTCGTAGCTCACATTCGCAATTTCCCTTAACGGAATTTGTGAACCATTAGGCAAATTGATAAATAGGTTTTGGATATCATTAATGCTTTCTCGGTTTTCTTTTTGCAGTCTAACCACCAAGTCAAATCGCTTTTCCCCCTCGAATATCACACCTGCCTTACCACCTGCAAAAGCAGCCTGTACCACACTATTGAGCTGGTTGATTTCAAGCCCATATTGTGCCAGTTTATTGCGGTTGTAATCAATGGTTATTTGAGGTAATCCGTCAGTTGCCTCTACTTTCATATCCGCTACACCAGAAACGGTCGCAATGATTTTGCCCATTTCTTCCGCCTTGCTTGCCAGAATGTCCAAATCTTCCCCAAACAGTTTGATAGCAACATCTTCACGTACACCCGTAAGTAGTTCGTTAAAACGCATTTCTATGGGTTGGGTAAATTCATAATTGACACCGGGAATTATGCTTATGGCTTCTTTCATTTTTTCCACCAATTCATCTTTGCTCTCGGCAGATGTCCATTCATCACTTGGTTTTAAGATGACGAATACATCTGCAATATCCATTGGCATAGGGTCGGTAGGCACATCGGCCACACCAATACGGCTGATGATAGTTTCCACCTCTGGAAATTCCGCTTTTACGATACGCTCTATTTTTGTGGTTGTTTCTATCGTTTCTGAAAGGGAACTTCCCGGTTTTAGGATGGCGTGAAAGGCAATATCGCCTTCGTCCAATTGTGGGATGAATTCGCCGCCCATTCTGGTAAAAGCAAAAATGGCAACTGCAAAAAGAGCAATAGCAATACCTATAACCATCTTCCCTTTAGTGAGTGATTTGGTCAATAGCGGTTCATATTTTCGCTCTACCCAATGCACAAACTTATCGCCATACGATTTCTTTTCAGATTTTGGTGGTCTAAGGAATAATGCCGAAATCATTGGAACATAAGTCAAGCAAAGTAACATTGCACCAATCATAGCAAAGATGAAAGTTAAAGCCATAGGCTGAAACATCTTACCTTCAACCCCTTCGAGCGCCAGAATAGGAAGGAATACAATAAGTATGATTAGCTGACCAAAGAAGGCGGCATTCATCATCTTCTTAGAGGCCTTTGCAGCGATTTCGTCCCTCGTTTCAGAACTCACGGCCTTCTTTTTGACTACATAAGAATACATTAGGAAAACGGTACTTTCCACAATGATGACAGCACCGTCCACGATGATTCCAAAGTCGATTGCCCCCAAACTCATCAGGTTTGCCCACACGTCAAAAACGTTCATTAGTATGAACGCAAACAACAGCGATAGGGGAATGGTGGATGCCACTATTAAACCACCGCGCCAATTCCCTAAGAGCAAGACCAGAACAAAAATCACGATAAGGCCACCTTCCAAAAGGTTTCCAGTTACCGTTCCGGTGGTTTCCGCAATCAATTCGCTACGGTCGAGGAAAGGTTTGATACTAACCCCATCTGGAAGCGACTGCTGAATTTGTTCCATCCGTTGGGTTACATTTTCAATAACTTCGTTGGAATTTGCGCCTTTTAGCATCAAAATCATTCCGCCTACGGCCTCACCCTTACCATCTTTGGTCAGCGCACCATAGCGCACGGCACTTCCTATACTCACATTCCCTACATCCTTTATTTTTATAGGAATGCCGTTGACCGTTTTTACAACCATATTTTCGATATCCGAAATGGTTCTGGCAAGTCCTTCGCCACGGATGAAATTAGCTTGATGATTTCGCTCAATATAGGCACCGCCCGTATTCTGATTATTGTTTTCCAAAGCTGAAAACACTTCAGATATTGTAATTCCGATGGCACGAAGTTCGTCAGGGTCAACGGCTACTTCGTATTGTTTTTTATTTCCGCCAAAAGCATTCACTTCCACAACACCAGTAACCATTGCCATTTGTCTGCGGACTATCCAGTCCTGAATCGTTCTCAGTTCCGTTGCAGAATATTCGCCCTGGTGCTCATCATCGACTTCAAGGGTATATTGGTAGATTTCGCCCAATCCCGTTGAAATGGGTCCCATTGCTGGTTCGCCAAAACCCATAGGAATTTGTTCCTGTACCTCAGTAAGTTTCTCGGCAACAAGTTGTCTAGGTAAATACGTCCCTACATCATCGTCAAATACAATGGTTACAACAGAAAGACCAAAGCGGGAAACCGAACGGATTTCTTTGACATTGGGCAGGTTACTCATAGCCACCTCGACGGGATACGTCACAAATTGCTCGATATCCTCTGTCCCGAGATTGGGCGATTGTGTAATGACCTGTACCTGATTATTCGTAATATCGGGTACAGCGTCAATAGGAACTTGGGTCATACTATATATACCTGCACCAATTAATGCAAGCGTGAGCAGACCAATAATAAATTTGTTATTGATTGAAAAATCAATGATTTTATTAATCATAGATAAGGGTGTTAATTCAGTTTAAATTCTCTGTGAGCGCAATGCAGAAATGCAACGCACTATATTGACATACCTAAAATGAAGACACGTCAAGACAGGATATAGCTATCCTATGAAAACTGAATTATGCCCGAGGGGGTTGTAAAAGGGAATGGGGAATATCTTTGCCGAGATTATCAAAATGGGCAAAAAATTCGTGTGGGATTGCAGCCTGTAGCGTTTCAAAAGCAACAAGCCCAAAATTTATAGTGTGAACGTGGCAGCAATGACATTGGCAAAAAGGCGAGCATAACTCGCAATCTTGGTCGTGTTCGCCATCAAAGTCGATTACCGTAACAACTTGGGAATCAATTTCGTTATTCGCCGAGTCGCTACAAGGCACAGCATTAAGTGCCAAAAAGTAAAAGGATAATATGATTGCTATAAATTTCACGTTACAAAGATAACAGAATTTTAATGCAATCGTGTTGCAAAGTATTTTAGGTTATGTGTAAAGACCAGGAATATATGTTTTAGGTGTCAAAAAAGGTATGGTCATCCTCGCCTGAACAGTTCGATTGAAAACATAATTTTTAAAATCCGTAATTTCAAAAAAATCATTGCGGGTCGGTTCAGAATTTAAGGCATAAACTAAACCAAATGGCGGATAGGTAATCTCGCCAAGAGTGTGAAATCCTTTTTCCGTTCTTGCCATTCCCCAACCATTTCTTACTTGCTTTGTAGCAGTATGATATACAAAAACCCTTATAATTTCTGGAAGTGTCTGGGAATCTTTATCCAATAGAAATTTTGATAGCCCTTCTAAATTTAGAAGTTGGTCACTTGTATCAATCGACATAAACATAGACAAGACTTGCTTTAGTATGTTGAGAGGTTGAATGGCGTATTCAAAGGTTATAACCTTAGATGCCCAAATTCGATTTGTCAGGGCCATCATGGATCAATCCTAATTGTTGTGTTTAAGCAAAAATTGTAGTTAATCTGTATAGAAAGAATTCTATGTTTTTTACTCCTCTAAATTGGCTTCTAAATGCTTTGATCTTTGCATTGAAGGACTCAGCTGA
>NZ_JAJGMW010000017.1 GCF_020782115.1 Leeuwenhoekiella parthenopeia
CTCTTTGAGAGCTTCTAAAACCACTTTGGTCTTGAACTTGGGTGTGAATTTTCTTCGTGTCATAAAACAGTAAATTTAAAGTTATTTTGGAACTTAAATTACTGTCCTAATTTTTGGGGGATGCTCAGTATATAGTTAAAAATGATTCGTTTGGCTATATATTCAGCTATTATTTTTGATTTTGAGTTTAAGGTTTTAGTTCCTTTTCCACGCTTTATTACCTTTATTGATGGTTCATGATCTTTCCCGATTTTAATTTCGATTGGTAATGTGCCGTTTAAATTACTCTTTATTTCTGTTTTAAATTCCGCAATCTCTTCACTTGATAATTCAAATTCAAGTCTAAAAATAGATTGTGTGTTTTTTGTTCTTGATTGCAGTGAAATAGGAAAATCTCTTTCCCAATTAAAATATAGGTCGTCATTTCTTCTTGAATAACCTCCGTATCTAATGGTTCTTTTAAGAGCATGATGACGTAAAACATACATTGCAATATTTAATGCTTTAAGAAGGTTTGACTTCCCTTCATTATTTTTACCTATAAGTACGGTTATTTCAGAAATTGGGATTTTATAAGCCGAAGTAATGCTCCTAAAATTTGTTATTGAGAAATTTACTATATTCATTCCTTATTTTATGTTTTTACGCAGTTGCAGTTAACTTGTAACATTCTCACTAAATCTATACACATCCTTTCAAAATTTACAGGATATCAGCACCTTATAGTTCTGTTTTTAAAAGTAGCCATTTGTATTTAAAGGAGTTTACAGATTTTCGTAAAACCCCATAACTTTATCGGAAGTTCAAAAAATTAGGCATAAAAAAACCCCAATCTCTAAAGCCTGGGGTTCAATCTAATTATTATGAAAAACGCAGTCTAGTTCTTCTTAAGCAACTCCTCCAAATAGCTCACTTTATCCTTTTCGGCCTGTACCAAACGTTCGTAGAGTTTTTTGTTCTCTTCGTAAGCTTCAACAAGTTTATCCAAAGGATTGAAAGTACACGTATTTTGATGTCCAAAATTGCTGCTTGAAACGGTATCATTGAACGTATTGAAGTAATTTATCATTGCCTCATCAGAGAAATTCTCAATCCCTTCTTTGGTTACGCCCAATACTTTAGCCACTTCTTCCAGCTTACTGTCTTCGAGGCTTTCGCTTTGCTCCATATGCGATACACTTTGCTGGCTGATGCCAAGTTCGTGCGCCAGGGCTTCCTGTTTCATCCCGCGCAGTTCGCGAATGCGGGCGATCTTTCTACCGATGTGGTTGGGTTTGGTTGTGGTCATAGTCTCAAAAATAAGGATTTCTTTTATAGCCTATCGGGCAGCGGTACGGGTAAAATACCAGCCTTAATGGGTAGGTTACCAGGTGTACGGGTGGATTACGCAGGGGGAGCGTGATACTTTTAACGTATAACAGAAACCTGTATTGCCGAAAGCTATTCAAAAGTAAGGCTTTTTCTCTTTAGTAGGTGCCCTACGCTTCTATTGAAAAGGGATTTTAGGCAATTCGTTAAAAACAGGATTATGAACACAGCACCCACTACAGATTTTGGCCTGCACGGCCTCATCCCCCTCCTCTGCTCCCTAAGCCGGGTACATACGGTCTATTTGATGCGGCAGATTACCACAAGCCTCACCAATGCGTATACGGGTGGCTTAAGTACCCCGATAAAACCCGATACCCGGGAGGTACTCACCCTGCTGGTGATCAGTCACGATCAGGTGGGCGACCCCAAGCATATACAGCACAGCATATTTAATAAGACGCAGGGCCGCTATGAGGTCTTTTCGATACATTTTACGCTACGGGAGGCCAACAGCCGCATCAACTGGGGCAGCAATTTTTTAAACCGGGTACTCCGGGAATCCCAACTGCTTTACCGGGAAGACCAGCGGCTGGAGCTACCCGCAGGCTACCTGCAGCATCCGCAGGTGTATGCCCGTATCGCTACCCACTGGAACGCCCGTTTGCAACGCGCCCGGTACTTTGAAACAAAGGCGGTAGACTGTGAAGACCCTCAAAGTAATTACGGGAAATGCCTGTTGCTGCAACAGGCGGTACAGCAGGCATGTCTGGGCCTGATTTACGTGTTTTGGGAATACCAGCCTTCCTGCTTTGCCCTCCCCTATGTGTTGCACCTGTGCGAACAGTTTTGCGACCTGCCGCAAATGATCTATCCCAAACGCTCCTTCAGATCCCACCGGGTTTATGCGCTGCTGTGCCACGCAACCTATAACCTGCATGAGAAAACGGGAACGGACGCTACCGACGCTGATGTCTGTAAAGTGGAACAGTTTACCTACCGGTTTATAAAAGCGGCCCGTCAATTGGCTGAGGAGAAACTCCGCGATTTGAACAAACTACACCATACACCTTCTCAAACAATCCCTTATGAAAAAGAAACAGATACGGGCACGGCTGAATGAACTTAAAGCTCAAAAGCTGGTGCACCTGAAGCCCAAAACCGGAAGAACCGGGCGCTATTATGAAGGCACCTACCGGGTAGGCAGTTATAGCGATCTGATGTTTTTAGTAACCAACCTGATTAAGGTTTCGGCCCTGGCCTTAGAAAAAAACGAGGGGGTATCTGAGCAGGAAATACCAGACGCGCAATACAACGTCCTCCAGGTGCTGCTGCATGCGTTACAACTTATTCCTGTTGAAGAACTGGAGCTTCTAGATGGGATTTCACAATTGATTGAAGAGGTAAATGGGGGTGAATTGTGATGCTGCATCGAGGGTATGCGAGTTGCTCCTTAACTGGAAAGCATAAAAAAACATCCCTCCAAACCTCCCTTCAAAGGGAGGCTTTAAGTTTAGTAAGAACAGACTCCCTTCCTTTGAAGGAAGGGCTGGGGATGGATGTTACCTGAAACGCTTTTCAGTTTATAATATAAGCCTGTCGGGCAGCTTTGATTATCAAGAATGTCATTTGGAGCCTGCCACACTAAGCGCAGTCGAGAAGTGCGTGGCGGTCAAAACCTACGTTGAGAGCGATGTATCAAAAAATCCACTTAGCAGGAAACATCCTAAAAAGAAAACAGAAAAACATCCCTCCAAACCTCCCTTCTAAGGGAGGCTTTAAGTTTAGCGAAAACACTCCCTTCCTTTGAAGGAAGGGCCGGAGATGGATGTTACCTGAAACTCACTTCGATTTATAATATAAGCCTCTCGGGCAGCTTTGATTATCAAGAATGTCATTTGGAGCCTGCCACACTAAGCGCAGTCGAGAAGTGCGTGGCGGTCAAAACCTACGTTGAGAGCGATGTATCAAAAAATCCACTTAGCAGGAAACATCCTAAAAAGAAAACAGAAAAACATCCCTCCAAACCTCCCTTCAAAGGGAGGCTTTAGGTTTAGCGAAAACACTCCCTTCCTTTGAAGGAAGGGCCGGGGATGGATGTTACCTGAAGCGCTCTTCGATATAATATAAACCTGTCGGGCAGCCTTGATTATCAGGAATGTCATTTCGATCGTAGCATGCGGAAGTTGATCGTCAGGAGGATTAATAGAACACAAAAAAAGCTAATGAGTACAAAGTAGCGGCCTATCAGGAGGTTCTCGTGAAATTTGACGTGAGCGCAACGTCGCAGGCGGTTCTGTTTGAGGCCGCCAGAGCGGCCGAGTTAAGCGCATGCAGTGAAGCGAACAATAAATTTAGAGAACCTCCTGTAAGCCTAGCGTTTTTTGTTTCTTTTTTGGGCGATGCAAAAAAGAAAGAGAATATGAAATGAAGTTGTTATTACTCTTCTTTGCCCACATGATTATTATTTCACGGCAACTCGTGAACCTCCTTTCGTCGGTTTGAGGAATTAGTTTATCAATGATTATTCCTTACTTTTCTTTGCTTGTCCAAAGAAAAGTAACAAAAGAAAAGACACCTTTTGGATAGGTATTTTTCGCCTTGAGGGCGAAAACCGCAGCAGTGCCCCTAAATTTTCTCCAAGGCTTCAAAAATTTTTAACGGGGCACAGCCGCTATACTGACCAAAAGGAAGCCTGCTATAGTATATTTCTGTAAAGAGGAATAATTCAATCAAGGTTTAAATGCGAATTCTGAACCTAGGAAGAGCTATTCGTTTACCTTATGGGAAGTGAGTGCGAAAGATAGAATTAGAAACATGACGTGCACACGATACAATCGCGCGCGAAGGATGAGTTGTACTCTAATTAAAAAGCATAAAAACGTCCCTCCAAACCTCCCTTCTAAGGGAGGCTTTAGGTTTAGCGAAAACACTCCCTTCCTTTGAAGGAAGGGCTGGGGATGGATGTTACCTGAAGCGCTCTTCGATTTACAGTCTAAGCCTGTTGAGCAGCCTTGCTTATTAGAAATGTCATTTCGATCGTATCACAAGGGAGTTGCTCGTCAGGATAATTAATACAACTGTTAAAAAGCTAATTAGCAAAAGTTACGACCTACAACGATTTATCGTAAAATTTGAAATGGGGCAGAGCGTTAAAGAATAGTCCTGTGGACTATTCTAGCGAATGAGCCAGCTTGCCGCGTAGGCCTGAGTGAAAATTTTAGACTGTTTGAGCTGCACGTATAGATTTTCCTTGCTGATTTATTCAAGCGAGTTTCTAAAATTAGCGAGGCACGCGATACAATCGCGCGCGAACAGTGGCGGTTCTGTTTAAGGCCGGAGCACCGGCTGAGTTAAGCGCATGCAACGCTGCGAACAAAAGATTTAGAGAACCTTTTGTAAGCCTTGATTTTTTTTGCGCGGCTGACTAGACGGGTTGTTTCTTTTTTGGGCGATGCAAAAAAGAAAGGGAATAGGAATTGAAGTTGTAATTAGTCTTCTTTACTCGCGTGATTTCTATTTCACGGGAGCTCGTGAATCTCCCAAAGTCGATTTAGTTCGCTATCGCCTATTGGTTTTGGAGCTCACGAATCGCGATTCGTAGCAGTGTATGCAAAATTCAATAAAACCTACTCCTACATTTCTGAACCCTCTCAAAATCATAAGCTTTTTTGTCTTCAGGGGATATTATAGTATATTCGACTATTAGTATCTCTGGTTCCGCAAAAGCTATGAATTGTAAGTCCCCTACCCTGTTGATTATTTTGCAGTTGCTCATTGCCAGCTCCTGTGAGCATACCACTTCCAAAAAGAGTGATGTAGCGTACGATACCTTATTCACCAAAATACCCGCAGAGCAGACCGGTATAGGCTTTACCAATTTTGTAAAGGAGACTGAAGATTTTCATCCCTTCAACTATCCTTATATCTATAACGGCGGCGGTGTTGCCATTGGCGACATCAACAACGACGGCCTGGATGATCTGTATTTCACCGCAAATCAAACAGCAAACAAACTCTACCTTAATAAAGGAGACCTTAAGTTTGAAGACATCACAGACCGGGCCGGAGTCGCAGACGCGCAGGGTTGGACCACCGGCGTTTCGATGATCGATATCAATAACGACGGCTGGCTCGATTTGTATGTATGCAAATCGGCTTCGCGAAATGAACCTGCATTGCGCAAAAACCTCCTGTTTGTTAATCAGCAAAACGGGACCTTTAAAGAAGAAGCAGCCCGATGGGGCATTGACGATGACGGCTTTTCGGTACAATCCTATTTTTTGGATTACGATAACGATGGAGATCTCGATTTGTTCCTCATCAATCACCGGGACGACTTTTTCAATTCCATAGATCTTGATGCGCTTTTGGCCGATAAAGACTTTTTCCCACAGACTTCAGATCATTTGTACCGCAATGAGGGCTCCTTTTTTACCGATGTTACGCTTGACAGTGGCATTGTAAATAAAGAATACAGCCTCAGTGCATCAATAGGAGATTTCAATAACGACGGCTGGCAAGATATTTTTGTGGCAAACGATTTTATCACGCCCGATAAATTGTACCTCAACAACCGGGACGGCACGTTTAGCAATCACATCAACACGCGGGTTAAGCATACCTCGTATAGCAGTATGGGTTCTGACTATGCAGATATCAACAACGATTTGCTACCCGATTTACTCGTGCTTGATATGTCTGCCGAAGATCACCAGCGCGGCAAGCAGAATATGCCCAGTATGGACACAAACGGGTTCCTGAAGACCGCCCTATCCGGATATCACTACGCTTACATGTCTAATGTGCTTAACCTCAACAACGGCAATGGCTATTTTAGCGATATCGCGCAGTACGCCGGCGTTGCCAAGACCGACTGGAGCTGGGCGCCGCTCTTAGCCGATTTTGATCAGGACGGTCATAAAGATATTTTTATCACTAACGGAATCAAGCGCGAACTGGGCAATCAGGATTTTGGGAATCTCATTCACAATTCGGGTAAATTCAATGTGGGCGAAGCGCCTATTGCAACCATTTTAGAGCAATTACCCAGCAATAAACTCAAGAATTACGCCTACAAAAACACCGGCCTGCTTGATTTTGAAAATGCCATCACCGCCTGGGGATTTGATGAGGCTCTAAATTCAAACGGCGCCGCCTATGGCGACCTCGATAATGACGGCGATCTGGACCTTGTTCTCAACAATATGGATGACCGGGCCTCGGTGTATCGCAACAATTCAACTGCTAATTTCCTTTCGGTAGAACTTAAAGGCCCCGGTAAAAACAATCTGGCCTTGGGCGCAACTGTGAGTATTTATACAGACAGCACCCAGCAACAGCAGCAATTGTATCTTTCAAGAGGCTTTCAGTCTTCGGTATCGCCCAGGCTTATTTTTGGTCTTGGTTCCGAAGAATACATCACCAGAATTGAAGTCGCATGGGGTGATGGTAAAATCTATACAGCAGAAAATCTGGACGCTAATCAGTTTTTACAAATCGATTACAAAGACTCTAATCCTGCTGCTAAATCACTACAACAGCCAATCCCTGAAAACTGGAAATCTATAAATCCCAAAAGTTTTGCCCTTGAGTATGCGCATCGCGAAAATTACTACAATGACTTTGACCGGCAGGTGCTTTTGCCTCAAAAACAATCGCAAAAAGGCCCGTCCTTTGCTGCAGCTGACCTCAATAATGATGGTCTGGAAGACTGGTTTATAGGAGGTGCTAAAGATCAACCCGGCATCATTTATCTGCGGGAACAATCGGGCACGTTTAAGGCACTGGCACAGCCGGCATTAGAAGCTGACCAAAAATACGAAGATCAAGGCGCGGTATTTTTTGATGCTGATGCTGATGGCGATCTCGACCTCTATGTGGCCAGCGGAGCCTATGAGTTGGACGAAAACGCGGCGCTGCTTCAGGACCGACTGTACCTCAATGACGGAAGTGGCAATTTCTCTAAATCCAGGGCATTGCCACAAATGTTGACTAATACTAAAGCAGTCGTGGCTTACGATTACGACGCGGACGGAGATCAGGATTTAATTGTGGGCGGTCACGTGGTTCCCGGAAAATATCCCCTGAGCGCACGCTCTTATGTTTTGCAAAATACAAACGGAAGCTTTACAGACGTGACCCGCGAGATAGCACCTCAATTTGAGAATTTAGGCATCCTAAACGATTTGCTCATCAGCGATTTTGACGGCGATGGCCGGGGCGAATTGATCGCAGTTGGCGAGTGGATGCCCATTCAGTTTTTTGATCTTAAGGATTCAAAATTTTCAAGAAAAGAAATTGACGACCTAACCAATACTTCCGGCTGGTGGAATACCATTGCCGAAATGGATTTTGACGGCGACGGTGATCTCGATTATTTTGTAGGCAATTTGGGCGGAAATAATAAATTTCAACCTACACCAGAGAAACCACTGTTCATTTTTGGCAGCAACTTTGACAACGACAAAACCTACGATATGGTGCTCAGTAAAACCTATCAGGGTAATCTGGTTCCCGTGCGCGGCAAAGAATGTTCGACAGCTCAAAATTCATTTGTAAGCGAAAAAATTAAAAGCTTTAAAGAATTTGCGAGTTCGTCTATGGAAGATATCTATGGAAGCGATCAGCTTTCCAATTCGTACAGGCAGGAAGTCACAGAGTTTCGGTCTGTGTATTTAGAAAATACCGGAAACGGAAACTTTAATCTGAAATACTTACCGGCAACCGCCCAACTGGGACCTACTATGTCGTTTGCCTTTGCTGATGTAAATAAAGATGGGTACACCGATATTATTGGTGCGGGAGGCATTTATGAAACCGAAGTAGAGACCGTGCGCTACGATGCCAATGTGGGCTATATTTTGCTGAATGATACCAAAGGAAATTTCAAGCCCTACAAAGACCGAAATTTTTACACAGGTGCAAATACACGCCACCTTCATCCGTTTACCACAAAGACCGAAAATTATCTGCTCGTAATCAATAACGACCGGCCTCTTTCGGTTTTTCAATATTAAAACTGTCCGGTTTATTTAAGACTCAGGTTTTCAGTAAATCAAAAAAATAGCGATTAAAAAACTTCAACCAGCCGCAAAATCATGAAAATCGAGTACTGTACATAACTTATGCTTTTTCAGCAATGACTTTCTAAAAAGCTATATTTGTTTTGCTAACCACCCTAAAAAATGAAAAAAAAGAAATCTTTTACGATTTACGACCTGGCGCGTAAACTCAATTACTCTCCAAGTACGATTTCACGAGCGCTGAAAAACCATCACAGCATCAGCGAGAAAACCATAGAAATAGTTAAAAAAGCTGCCGAGGAAGAAGGCTACCGCCCCAATATCCTGGCGGCGAGTCTGCGTAACAATCAAAGCAAAACCATAGGGGTTTTGGTCACCCGCATCAACCGGCCTTTCAGTTCGTCACTCATCAGCGGGATTGAAAATGCCGCAAGTAAAGAAGGTTACAACATTCTCATCAGCCAGTCTAATGACCTGTATAAAAACGAGGTGGCCAGTGTAAAAGCGCTGTTTGACTCCAGAGTTTGTGGTATTATCGCCACTCTGGGAATGGAAACCGAAAACGTCAAGCATTTTGACCAGTTTGCAAAGATTGGTGTTCCTGTGGTTTTTGTAGATCGCGTGCCGGCAGATTTTGAAAGCTATACCGTGGTTATTGATAATTATACCGCCGCGTTTAATGCCACAAATCACCTTATAGAGCAAGGTTGCACGCGCATTGCCCATTTTGCAGGTGCTCAGCATCTCAATGTTTACAGAGGCCGAAAGAAAGGCTATGTAGATGCTTTGATAAAAAATGGCCTTGCTGTTGACGACTCGTTAATCATTACCATGAAGTCTTTAAGCGCCGAAGAAGGGGAAGCCGCGACCGAACAACTGATGCAAACCGCCAACCCACCCGATGGTATTTTTTGCTCTAACGATACCACGGCTGTTAGCGCGATCTTAACGCTTAAAAAGCTGGGCGTGAAAATTCCGGAAGAAGTGGCCGTAATCGGCTTTAACGACGATCCCATTGCTTCTATTGTAGAACCAGCGCTCTCTACCGTCTCGCATCCTGCGCAGGAAATGGGCGAACTCTGTACCCGACGCATTTTGCAACATGTGCTTAAAAAAGAAGGAACACCAAAAATTGAGGAACGCAGCGTGCTCGATACCCATCTCATTATCAGAGCTTCGAGCAACCGCAAAAACAATCCATAAAAACAGAATCGCACTTGAAATACTTACACGATAACGCAATCGATTGTTTAATTTTCAGTAAATTTCCATTTTAAACCACTTTTCAATCGATTGAGAAAAAATGTCGATCCCGCTATGAAACAAAAAATTGCGCTTCTTGTATTGCTCCTTGTTCAGGGCCTTTCCGCTCAGGATGGTTATAAATTATGGCTTCAGTACTCCAAAATAGAACAGCCTCAACGTGCAGAGCAGTACACCGCTTACAATAAAAACCTAAAACTCGACACCGGCAGTGCTACTGCAAAAGTCATACACGAAGAGCTCAACACCGCTTTTGAAGGTATGCTGAATCTTAGCCCTGAATTAAATGGGGACGCACCGGGACTGCTTATTCTTAAAACATCGGCTCTTCCCGAAAAGCTTCAGAACCAATTCAAAGCACTCGAAGACCTGCCGGAAGATGCGTATGCAATACGCGCTACGCGCCTGGATAAACGCGATGTGATCGTCATTAGTGCTGCTTCTGAAAAAGGTTTGCTTTACGGGACGTTTGCCTACCTGCGGGAAATGCAGCAGCACAAAGACCTGTCGCAGCTGGACATCACCGATGCTCCAAAAATCAAAAAACGATTGCTCAATCATTGGGATAATCTGGACCGCACCATAGAGCGCGGTTACGCCGGCTTCTCGATCTGGGACTGGCATCTGTTGCCTAACCTCATTAAAGAAGAATATATAGATTATGCCCGTGCCAACGCGTCAATCGGCATTAACGGTACGGTATTAAACAACGTAAACGCCAGCGCTTACATCCTTCAGGAAGATTACCTGCAGAAAGTAAAAGCGCTTGCAGACGCCTTCAGACCTTATGGAATACAGGTGTACCTTACCGCTCGCTTTTCGGCACCAATAGAAATTGGCGGACTCCAAACTGCAGACCCGCTTAATGCCGAAGTTCAAAACTGGTGGAATGAAAAAGCAAAGGAAATTTATACGCTGATTCCTGATTTTGGCGGGTTTCTGGTAAAAGCCAATTCGGAAGGACAACCGGGACCTAACAATTACGGCAGGTCTCACGTAGACGGCGCCAATATGCTGGCTGAGGCCGTGGCACCCTATAACGGAATTGTAATGTGGCGTGCTTTTGTGTATTCCGATGAAAAGCCGGAAGACCGGGCAAAGCAGGCCTATAGCGAGTTTGTTCCCTTCGACGGAAAATTTAAAGATAATGTACTGGTTCAGGTAAAAAATGGGGCTATCGATTTTCAGCCGCGTGAGCCTTTCCATCCTTTATTTGGCGCCATGCCCGAAACTCCATTGATGATGGAATTTCAAATCACTCAGGAATATCTGGGCGGAATGTCTCATCTGGCATTTTTACCCAAACTTTTCGAAGAAACCCTGCAGGCAGATACCTACGCTAAAGGAGCCGGAAGCACGGTAGCTAAAGTGGTTGATGGCAGCCTTACAAACACCCAATTAACCGGGATGGCGGGTGTCTCAAACATCGGTAACGCGCGTAACTGGACCGGGCATCCTTTTGCACAGGCAAACTGGTACGGCTTTGGCCGCCTGGCCTGGAATCCTGAACTCAGCGCCAAAACCATCGCCGAAGAATGGCTGGCACAGACCTTTACGCCTAATCCCGAATTTGTAAAGCCAATGACCTCCCTCCTGCTCGATTCGCGCGAAGCGGTCGTAAACTATATGACCCCGCTGGGACTGCATCACATTATGGCCGAAGGGCATCATCAGGGTCCGGGACCCTGGGTTAAAGATTTGGGCAGGGAAGACTGGACTTCGGTGTACTATCACAAGGCAGACAGCCTTGGGATTGGTTTTGACCGCACCTCCACCGGTAGCGATGCGCTTGCTCAATACGCTCCTGAAATTGAAAAAGCCTACGAAAATATAGAAACAACACCACAGCAATACCTGCTTTGGTTTCACCATGTGCCCTGGGATTATAAACTCGATAACGGTGAAACGCTTTGGTACAACCTGGCACGAAAATACCAGGATGGCGTGGAAGAAGTTGAAGCCATGATCAACACCTGGCAGGAAATGAAGCCTTATGTAGGCGAACAGGTTTATGAAAAAACCCGTATGCTGTTGAGCATTCAGCTTGAGGAAGCCCAGTGGTGGCGCGACTCGTGCCTGCTGTATTTTCAGCAGTTTTCAAACAAAGAAATGCCGGAATTTATTCCGGAAGCCAAACACACTCTTGATTATTACCAATCCATCCGGGACCCGTATGCGCCCGGTATAAAACCTTCATGGGATTAATATGAAACAACTTGTAGCATTAGTTACCGGCGGCAATGCCGGTTTAGGTTTCGCAACCGCAAAAAAACTCTGTGATGAAAACATCATCACCTACATCATAGGCCGCAACGCCGAAAAAACGGAGCAGGCCCGGCAGGAACTGGGTCCCAACGCCCGGACGTATATTCTGGATCTGGCGGAACTCGATAAAATTCCGCAGGCCATCGCACATATTGCTGAAGAAGCAGGCAGCATTGACATTTTGGTGAACAATGCAGGCATCAATATGAAAAAAGACTTTCTTGAGGTTACCGATGACGAATTTCAACGCATCATTCACACCAATCTGACCAGTGTGTTTGTGGTAACCCGCGAAGTGACCAAAGTGATGAAAAGTCAAAACTCGGGCAGCATCATCAACATCAGTTCGATGGCAGCCCAGTACGGGATTCCCAAGGTCGTTGCCTACACCGCCAGCAAATCGGCGATTGAGGGAATGACGCGGTCTATGGCGGTTGACCTGGCGCCCTTTGGCATACGTGTGAATTGCGTGGCACCCGGTTTTATCAAAACCAATATGTCGAGCAAAGCGCTTGACAGCGACCCGGAACGCAAAAACAAGGTATTGGGCCGTACCCCGATGGGCAAGCTGGGAGAACCGGCAGACATAGGCGATACCGTTTATTACTATGCTTCCGATCTTTCTAAATTTACAACTGGCACCGTGCTTTGTGTAGACGGTGGAAACTCAATAGGATTTTAAATGAATACAACCATTATCAAAACCATGCGCTGGTATGGAGAGCGCGATTTATTAAGCCTTGAAGACTTACGTCAGGCAGGTATTACCGGTATTGTAACCGCTTTGCATCACATTCCGGTTGGGGATATTTGGTCTCCCGAAGAAATCAAAAAAACCAAAGATAAGATCGAAGCCGCCGGAATGAGCTGGGATGTGGTCGAAAGTTTACCTGTGCACGAAAACATTAAAAAACGCACCGGCAACTATGAAGAGCTTATTGAAAATTATAAAGTAAGCCTGAAGAATCTGGCCGATCAGGGCATTTACACAATCACCTATAACTTTATGCCCATTCTGGACTGGGTGCGCACCGATCACCGCTTTAAAAATGCGGTAGGTGCCGAAATTTTAAAATACGATCCCGTAAAGTTTAAGGCTTTTGACCTGTTTATGCTGAAAAGACCCGGAGCCGAAAGCGATTATACCGAAGCGCAGATCGCCGAAGCTAAAGAGAAATACGACTCGCTATCTGAAGAAGAGCGCGACGTGCTTAAAAAGAGTGTGATGCTGGGCTTACCCGGCAGCACCGTAGATTTCACTACCGAAGATCTCCTGAATCAACTCGCCGAATATAAGGATATTGATGAAAGCAAATTGCGCGAGCATTTGGTACTGTTCTTAAAAGCCGTAACGCCTACTGCAGATGCAGTGGGTGCCAAACTGGCCATTCACCCGGATGATCCGCCGTTTTCGGTATTGGGATTACCACGCATTGTGAGCACGGCAGAGGACCTTAACTACATCTTTTCGCAGATCGAATCAACCTCCTGCGGCCTTTGCTATTGCACCGGTTCGCTGGGGGCTAACCCGGCAAATGATTTGCCTCAAATTTTTGACACCCATAAAGAGCGGGTGCATTTTCTACATCTGCGCAACGTACAGAAATTTGAAGACGGTTCGTTTTACGAATCAGACCATCTGGACGGCGACGTACCTATGAAGCAGGTGATGCGCCAAATCATCGATTACAACACCGCCAATGGTAAACGAATCCCAATGCGTCCTGACCACGGGTATTTACACGCCCTGGAGAAGCACAAGCCCTATTATGTAGGCTATTCGTTTATAGGCAGATTGAAAGGTCTGGCTGAACTCTCCGGTCTGGAGCTGGGATTGCAGAAAAATTAAACTCTAAAATCGGGTGTAGAAAACCCAAAAAACTCAACTTATGTTTTTAAAATCATTCAGGCTGAACCTCGAAAAACTCGTAGTCCTTGTTGCCCTGGTCTCTTTTCAAGGACTCCTTGCTCAGCAAAATCTGGTATCAACCACACCTGTTACCGAAGGCTTTACGCTAAGTGATTCTAAAACCACCGCAAACCTGATTGTCGATGCTGCAGATTATGAAGGCGTGCATATCGCCGCTAAAAACCTGCAGCTCGATCTGGAGCGGGTCACCGGCAAAAAACCGGAAGTTTTCAACAGGCTTTCGGGCAAACCGCAACTGATTATCGGTACGCTTGGAAAGAGCAGCTTTATTGACTCGCTGGCACAAACCGGTAAGCTGGATGTTTCCGCTATTAAAAACCAGTGGGAAGCCTTCAGCATTCAGCAGGTAGACGGTGATCTAATTATCGCAGGTAGCGATAAACGCGGTACGATTTACGGTATTTACACCCTTTCGGAAGCCATAGGCGTATCGCCCTGGTACTGGTGGGCAGACGTACCTGTTAAGAAATCGGAGCAGCTTTATGTAAATGCTGCAAACTACACCAACCCCGGACCTAAAGTGCACTACCGCGGTATTTTCATCAATGATGAAGCCCCTGCCCTATCGGGCTGGGTGGGTGAAAATTACGGCAGTTTTAACCACGAGTTTTACGAGCACGTTTTTGAACTGATTTTAAGATTGAAAGGCAATTACCTCTGGCCGGCGATGTGGGGACGCGCCTTTTACGACGATGATCCTGAAAATGCCGTACAGGCCGAAAAATACGGCGTGGTCATAGGTACTTCACACCACGAACCCCTGATGCGCGCTCACGTAGAATGGGATCGTTACGGGAAAGGCGACTGGAATTATGCCACCAATCCCGAAGTTTTACGGGACTTCTGGAAAGCGGGCATTGAGCGTATGGGCGATAACGAAAGTATTGTAACCGTAGGAATGCGTGGCGATGGCGACGAACCCATGACCGAAGGAACAGCTATCGAACTGCTGGAAGGGATTGTAAAAGACCAACGCCAAATTATTGAAGACGTTACCGGAAAACCGGCAAGCGAGACGCCGCAAATCTGGGCGCTTTATAAAGAAGTGCAGGATTATTACGATCAGGGGATGCGTGTTCCTGATGATGTTACGCTGCTTTTGGCCGATGATAACTGGGGAAATATCCGCAAACTGCCCAATCCCGAAGATGCCGGGCGCACCGGTGGTTACGGTATTTACTATCATTTTGATTACGTGGGCGGACCGCGCAACTACAAATGGCTCAACACCAATCAGATTTCCCGTGTTTACGAGCAGATGTCTCTGGCTTACGAATATAACGCCCGCAAAATCTGGATTGTAAACGTGGGCGACATTAAACCGATGGAATATCCCATCAGCTTCTTTCTGGACTATGCCTGGAATCCGGAAAGCTTCGACCTTGCTGATTTAAAAAAATATCCTGAGCAATGGGCTGCGGGACAATTTGGCGACACCTACGCTTCTGAAATTGCCGGGTTGATTCAGACCTACAGCACGCTGGCAAGCCGTCGCAAACCCGAGCTTTTGAGTCCGAAAACTTTCAGCCTAAATCATTTTAATGAAGCGGAGCGCATACTTCAGGAATATAATACGCTGGAGCAGGAGGCAAAAAAAATCAAAGAAAAACTTGACGAGTCGTATCAATCGGCTTATTATCAATTGGTTTTGTTTCCCATTGAAGCGATGGCAAACCTAAACAGACTGTATATCGCGGCTGCAAAAAACCACTTATATGCTGAGCAGGGCCGAAATACCGCAAACGCCTATGCGGAACAGGTAGCCGAATTTTTTGAAAAAGACAAAGAACTCACCCAGGCCTATCACAGTCTGAATGATTCAAAATGGAATCATTTTATGGATCAGACTCACATAGGTTATACGTACTGGCAGGAACCCAGGCAAAACGTCATTCCTGAAACCAAACAGATTGAAATTCCGCAGGAAGGACATTTGGGGATCTCCATTGCAGGAACCGAAGCCTATTTCCCGAAAGATCAGGTTTTAAATGTGTTGCCCTTTGACCAGTCGCATCAGCATCAGCAACTCACCCTGTTCAATACCGGAAAGGAAGAGGTTGACTACAAAATCAAGAAATTACCAAAATGGCTGAAAGTTGATCAGAAAAAAGGAGCCGTAAAAACCGAACAGCAACTTACTTTGAGTTTAATTCCCGGTAAATTACCTGCTTCAGATCAGGATGGCGTCATCAGTATTCAGTCAGATCACGGAATGGCGGACCTACAGGTAAGCTACAATCCCTATCCTGCCGGTGCTGAAGGTACTGTGTCCTACGCCGGCTTGATCAGCATACCGGCTACAGCATTTACAGCAAACACAGGCTGGGAGCAAATTCCCGATCTGGGCAGACAGGACATCGCCCTGCGACCTGAGATTAAATTCTCAAAAGATATAACACCTGAAAACACCGCTCTTACCTACGAGCTTTACGCAAACGAGGCAATTGATGGAACCATAACCTTTAACCTTTCTCCCACCCTCGATTTTAAAAATCAGGGCGGACTCAAATTTCAGTATCAGATTGACGACGAGCCTGTACAGACGCTCAATATGCATAAAGACACCCCCGACAACTGGAACAGCAGCGTAGCCAATAACACCACCCGCGTTGTAGCTCCCGTACGTCTTCAAAAAGGTGCACATCAGCTTAAAATTTACGGGGTAGATCCTGCAATTGTACTGCAGCACATCATCATCCGGTCAGAAACGAATAATCAGTCTTTCTACCTGGCTCCTGTAACGATTGCGGGATTAAAAGACTAACTTGTGGAAACGCATTTTAAAGCCCTGAAAAATTCAGTATATCGCAAGCAATTCGATATCTTGTAACCTGAAAATCTGTATATTAATCAAGTTCTGACAGCCAAAATGAATCATCAGCCCGGAAAGCGCGTCAACCCATTATAAACTGTTTCTCTTGAATCAAAAAATACGAATTTATCTACTCTTTCAACTCGTTTTTGTCCTGGGCAGTTATGCCCAAAACGGAAGGATTTTTTCTTCAGATTCAGAATTGTCAAGTAGTTTAATCAATGCTATTTATCAGGATCATAAAGGCTACATCTGGATTGCTACCGAAGACGGGCTTAACAAATACGACGGTGCTAAATTTGTAACCTATAAAAAGAATGCAAACGATTCTACTTCCCTCCTGAATAATTACGTAAAAAGCATTTTTGAAGACCGAAATAACAATCTGTATTTCGGCCTTTTTAACGGGCTACAGATTTATGACCATGCTACAGACGCGTTTAAGCAAATTCCGCTTTCTATTGGTTTAGAATATGCTTACGATGCGCACGTCACGTCGCTGACCCAGCGCAAGAACGGTGAAATTCTCATAGGTACCTCGGGCCGAGGGGTATTCCGGCTACAGAAACAGGGTGATGATTATCTGGCCGAAAATCTTCCGGGATTTTTACCCACTGCTTTTGTTGATCATATTTATCAGGACAGCCGGCACAGGCTTTGGTTTATTACCCCGGAAACAGGAGTTTTTCTCGTAGATCAAAATAATACCGTAACCCCTCTGTTACAAAATGGTAAGGTGCGCGCCACAGTGTCTACCGTGGCAGAAGGTAAAAACGGTAGCATTTACGTAGGCACTTACACCGAAGGCCTGTTTAAATACAACGAAAAAAAGAAGGTTTTTGAATCGATTCCCAATACTCAAAACCTGGTCATTCACAGTCTGCACCTCAACTCAGAAGATGAAATGCTGGTTGGAACAGACGGGGACGGACTTTATAAATTTGATCCTTCCACACAAAAGCTGGAACCCTATCCTATCATCATATCCAGTTTTGACTCATCGAGATCAAAAGTTCACGATATCGTTGAGGATAACGAAGGAAACACCTGGCTGAGTCTTTATCAAAAAGGCGTAGTTCTGCTTCCTAAAAAGGAAAACAATTTTAATTACATCGGTTACGAGTCGAGCAAACTGGACATTATAGGTTCTAATTGCGTGATGTCTGTTTTTAAAGATTCAAGAGGTATTTTATGGGTGGGGACCGATGGAGACGGCCTTTATAGTATTTCACCCCAAAATGAAGTACTAAAACATTATAAAGACCAAAACTACCTCGGCAGCAAACTCAACACGGTAGTCTCTATTTATGAAGACAGCCAAAATACCATTTGGATTGGCACCTATTTAAATGGCCTGGCGAAAATCAAAAAAAACTCTGAAACCATTGATTTTGTTACCGATCTGATGGATGAATACGGAAATCCCGTAAAGAGTATTTACAGTATCGTGGAAGATTCCAGGCAAAATCTGTGGCTGGGCTCTATGGGTTCGGGTCTTTTTAAACTCAGTCTCAACACCAATGCCATCACAGCGTGCAATGTACAAATAGCAGATGCGCCATTAGGACCTAAATTTTTCAACAACAGATGGATAAATGATTTATTACTTAGTGAAAGTCAGGATATCCTGTATGTAGCTTCGTATGACGGTATCAGCAGGTTTCATCTCAAAACAGAGCAATTCCTGTCTTTTGAAACCGGTATTCGCCGATTTGACGGTGAGATCGTGTACACCATTCTCAAAGACGCCGAAGCTTATCTTTGGATTGGTACCGCAAACGGTTTGAAGAAAATAGACGGGGAATTGAATGGACTGGCCCACTACACCATAGAAGACGGCCTGCCAAACAACACCATTTGCGCTATAGAACAGGACAGCAACGGGATGCTGTGGGTAAGTACCAATCAGGGAATTTCAGAATTTAATCCGGCTAAGGAAACCTTTCTCAATTACTACTTCAACGATGGTTTACAGGGCAATGAGTTCAGCAAAAATGCTTCTTATCTGTATGAAGAAAATCAGTTGATCTTTGGCGGAATTAACGGGGTCACCTATTTCAACCCACAAACCATTTTAGAAACAGACAAGAAACCGGATATCTACATTATAGATGTCTATCTGCAAAATACGCCCATTCGCAAAGGGATGAAATCGGGCTCCTATGAAATTTTAGATAAAGCCATTATCGAGGCAGACACCATCAATCTTGCCTATCGGGATAATTCATTCAGTCTGGAATTTTCTTCGATGGAGTACCGGAATCCCAAACGCATCTCCTATGCCTATGCGATAAATAACGGTCCCTGGATTAATCTTACGCAGGGGGTTAATACCGTGGCTTTTGACAATCTGGAAGCCGGCACCTATAATTTTAAACTGCGGGCTAAAGACTACGACCAGTTTTCGGAAATCAAGAATTTTACGGCCATCATACACCCGCTCTGGTATCTATCGCCTGCCGCCAAACTGGGGTATTTTATTGTGTTTGTAATCATCATTGCCTTTGTAATCTACCAGTTAAAACAACGTCAGGAAAGCAGAAACCGACTGAGGGAATATCAAAAATCAAGACAAATCAACGAGGCCAAACTGCAATTTCTCACTAACATCTCGCACGATATTCGCACGCCGCTTACGATGATCATCAATCCGCTTAAAAAGTTGCTGCACACTGATGAAGATCCCATACGCCGCAAATCATACAAGACGATGATGCGCAATACAGATCGCATTTACCATCTGGCAAACCAGCTTCTTGATGTGCGCAAAATTGACAGCGGTCAACTCGAACTTCGTTTTGAGAAGGTCGAAATGGTTTCTTATATAGCAGAAATCTGTGCCATTTTTGAGGATCAAATTGAAGCCAAAGCGATTGAGTTTGAATTTAAACACGAAATGGATGCGCTTTTTGCCTGGGTAGATCCCAATTATTTTGATAAGATCATTCAAAACCTGGTTGCAAACTCCCTGAAGTTTGTCAAAAAAGGCGGAAAAATTCAGGTAGTGCTCGAAACCAAACCCAACGAAGAGCAGGCAAATCACCCGGGCTTCTTTGAAGTTTGTGTTATTGATGATGGTATCGGCATTAAGAAAGGTATGGAAAATTTAGTCTTTGACCGGTTCTACCAGGTTAAGGGAACTCCGCATCATCTGGAAGGAACAGGTATAGGGCTTAACCTTACCCGCTCTATCGCCGAATTGCATCATGGTACCATTTATGCCGAAAATAACGAAGATGGCAAAGGCTGTAAGTTTGTAACCCGCATTCCTCTTGGAGATGCACATTTGCTTCCGCATCAGTTGTATGAAAGTGAATTGAAGCATTCCGGGAATGAGCCTGCACCACAGGAAATCACCAGGTCTGAAGCACTTCCGGAGAAAGAAGTCACGCAAAGCGGCACTAAAATCCTGGTTGTTGACGATGACCTCGAAATACGCAAATACATCAAAAGAGAGCTGGGCGACCGCTTTAAAGTAGCATTGGCTGCTAACGGAAAAGAAGCGCTGGCCTATGTATTGAAAGAAGCTCCCGATCTCGTGATCAGCGATATTATGATGCCCGAAATGGACGGTTTAGAACTGTGCAGACGCATCAAGAAAAACATCAACATCAACCACATTCCGGTGATACTGCTTACGGCTAAATCAACACAGGAGCGCAATCTGGAAAGTTTGAATCTGGGGGCTGATGCCTATATCCCCAAGCCTTTTGACGTGGCCATTTTACAAAAAACAGCGCTGAATCTCATTCAAAACCGCAAGCTGCTTAAGAATAACTACGACGGCAGTCAATTGCAGGAAGATAAGGTTAAACAGGTAGAGCTGGAAAGTTCTGATGAAATCCTGTTGAAAAAGGTAATGGGTTATATCAACGATAATTTAGATAACCCCAACCTGAATGTGGAAATGATCGCCAATGCTGTGGGTATTAGCCGCGTGCACCTGTATCGCAAACTAAAAGAATTGACCAATCAATCGGCTAGCGATCTGATGAAAAACATTCGTTTAAAACAAGCGGCAGATCTTTTGGCTGCAAAATCTATAAGTGTGGCTGAAGTAGCTTATGCGGTAGGTTTCTCCAATTTATCAACCTTCTCCACCAGCTTTAAAAACCTCTACGGAATTCCCCCTAAAAAGTACCAGGAGACCCATCTTAAAGAATAAGACTGAAAAAGGTTAATCCCAATACCGGTGTGTCCACGCAATCCAGGTACTCCAGTTAGGCCCCGTAGAATGGCCACCGCCATGCTGTCTAAAAGCCAGTTCGCCGGAGGTAAGTGCAGTTCCCATAACCGGAAAATCGGTAGTTCCCGGCCCCTTTAGGCCGTACAACTCATAAACCGGTGCAGCTTCAACCGCTGCTTCAAACATGCCTTTGGCATCTACCCACTGTCCTTCTATTTTAGGAGAGCCCGCGCTTATAAAGACAGGTCTGGGTGCACAGAGCGCGATGAGCTGATGTGCATCTACCGGGAAATCAGTTAGCGTTTTGATACTGGCATACTTGAGAAAATTCCCGGCAAACCAGTGGTATTCGGCAGGAGAAGCGAGGTTTTCGAGCATCTCACCAAAATTTCGGCGTAATAAAGACGCACCACCGGCTCCTGACGAACCAATAAAACCCAGTGAAATACGTCTGTCAAAGGCCATCGCTACCAAAGCGGCTTTCCCGTATCGCGATGTACCTTCAACTGCAAGCCGTTTGGTATCCAGATCTGTTCGGGTTTCGAAATAATCAATTAATTTGCTCGCACCCCAGCCCCACGCACGCAAAGCACCCCATTGCTCAGGACTTCTGGATTTACCCTGATTGACCAGACCAATGATTCCGGTGTTTAAGCCGGCACCGTGATCTGCCTGAATGGAAGAAACGTCTAAAATGGCATAACCCCAGCCCTGATATGCCAGTTGCTGTTTAAAGCCCGGCTCATAAGGAGAGCTAAAATAACTGCGGGGTTCTTCTGTCTTGCCAAAAGGAGCGTTTAAAAATCCAAACTGAATTACAACAGGAATCGCTGAATCTCCCATTGTTTTAGGGATACCCAAAAGTGCTTCGATACTCAGGCTAAGCTTAGGATAGCTGCTGTTATCTACAGTTCCCAACAGATGTTGTTCCAGTATCGGAATACCGCCAATCACAGTATCTTTTTCCGATTTGACGATCCAGGAAACTGCCGGAATAGCATCAGGTAAGGCACCGTACATTTCGCTTTCAAAAGCCGCTATTAACTCGGGCCGTTTTAGATTTTCCCAGTCTGCTACCGAATTGATTGTTTTGCCTGATTGAGTGGTCAATAAAGAGGGTAATCTATACGCACCCACTTGATTTTCATCAAAATTAGCAGCGTTGGGATCATTCGGGTTACCGGAAGGACCGGGCCGGTTTTCCTGATCAATCCCCAAAGTCTTTTTCATTTGAAGAAAATCGGCATAACTAGAGCGGTTTATACTGTCTCTTAATGCTGAAGTGTTTTGGCTGTAAAACGAAAGAGGTACGAAAACGGTGAAAATGAGACCACGCTGAATACGTCTGAACATAGATTTGGTTTAAATGATAACAATATAAAACCCACGCCAGACGCACCCGCTAAGCTCCTAAAAGTACTCTTACTTAAACTGAAGCCAGTCTATTGCGGCTGCGCCGGAAATCACTTTGATTTCAAGGTCGTGTATCCCAACCTCCGGATTAGCAAGTTTAAAATCAAGGCTTCTCCAGCCTGTACTATCGGGAATATTCAGTTTTGTAATGGGCTGATTAGTATCTGCGAAGGAAAGTTCGAGTACTGCTCCTCCTTCCGCCTTTACGTGAAGAACAATCTCAGAGCGTCCGCTCTCAAAATCAACCTGATTGTAGCGAATGAAGTCGCCTGCACTTAAAACTGCGTGCCAACCTTTAAAAGGCGTTTCGGGATCGTTAAACTGAATTGTTGCCGAGTCGCTCTTACTGCTGTAACGGTCTAGTTGTATCGTTTCGGTGGCCTTATTTATGCCAATACCACGCAAGGTAGGCTGTACTTTTCTGATCGTACCATCCCGATTAAACGAAAGACTATCTGCGCGAATAGAGCGGTTTTTATCAAAATCGGGAGACAGGTCGTTGTGATGGTAAAACAAATACCATTGATCTTTGAAGTTTACTATTGACTGATGATTTGTCCAGCATCCCGTAGGGCTTTCATCCATAATGACACCGGTTACGGTAAAGGGACCTTCCGGCGTGGGACCCATAGCGTATTCTAAACGTTCGGTTTTATTCTCCACGTGTGGATAGGTAAGATAGTAGAGTCCGTTTCGCTCAAAAACAAAAGGCCCTTCCTTAAGTCCTTCCTGCGGGAGATTGGCAATTACCTGAGGTTCTGAGGCCAGTTCGGTCATATTAGGCTTTAATTTAGCCACAAAAATGTTTCCTCCTGACCAATATAAGTAGGCTTGCCCGTCTGCATCTATAAAGACATTTGGGTCTATACCGTCTACTCCGGCAATGGGATTTTCCTGAGGAACAAAAGGCCCCTCAGGCGAATCGCTGATCGCTACTCCTATTTTGAAACCTTTCGCATCTTTCGGTTTGGTAGGAAAGTAAAAATAATATTTGCCGTCGCGCTCCACGCAATCCGGAGCCCACATGCTGTAGCCCGAAGGATCTGCCCAGGCCACTTCGGTCTGACTTAAAATCGCTCCGTGATCTTTCCACGTTGTGAGATTATCTGAAGAAAATACGTGGTAATCTTCCATACAAAACCAGCCTACGCGTCCTTTATTTTCGGTACATAAAATGTCGTGCGAGGGATACACGTAAAGCTTGCCGTCAAAAACCCGGGCCGTTGGATCTGCTGTATACTGATCTAAAATCAACGGATTTTGTGCCCGTATTGAAAAGGAATTCAAACAGATCGCCAAAAGTGTAAAAAAAGTGATTTTTGAAGGGATACGCATCAGTGAACGTTCTTTTATTGGGAATGCTTAATGGTATCTTCAATCTCAAAATAATCAAAGTCTACCCAGCCTCCGGGTGTTTCAGCAGCATAGTTAAACAGGCCGAAGCGGTAGCCCATAAAATGAGGCAAGGTGTATTGCATTTGTAAAACGCTGCCCAGCTCGTTCCAGGTTTGTCCGTCAAGGCTGTAATAGAAATAGGCTTTATCGGTGCGGTCTCTAAAATCGCATTCGATCTTAAGGAATACTTCATTTTGATTGAAGGGTAAGGTTGCTATAACACCGCCGTCTTCCGCATTTTTACTCATGTAAATTTCTTTTCCGTCGGCCTTAGACCGCACTCCGATAATCCCGTATTTTTTTTGAAGAACCGATAGGCCTGCGTGGTCACCGGCTTTCATTTGAGAAACATCAAGTTTTACGGTACCGCTGGAAACCGGTCCTAACGTTCGCTGCGTGAGTGTATTTTTAGCCTGAATAAAAGCGGTATCGATTCTTCCGGTTTTAAGTCTTAAAAAACCGGGACGCTCTTCAACAGACCACAGGTCGTTATTCGGGTTGTGATTCCATTGCCAAACCAAAGGCAAAGCCGGGTCCCCCTTTTCCCGGCTGAAATCGTCTGAATGCACAATACCGGGAATAATACTCTCGTTTTTGGGTAAATTAAGGGTCTCCGGCACTTTACCATCTACACCTAGTACCGGCCAGCCGTCTTTCCATTCTGCAGGAACGAGATAAGGAATTCTACCCACTGCCCCACTGTCCTGAAACAGATAGGCATACCAGTCGCCATCTGGAGTATCGATGAGTCCGCCCTGAGCCACACCCTTGTCTTGGAGGGCAACACGGCCTTCATAAGGTCCCGTGATCTGGTCTGCACGATGTACGACTACGGTGCGCATTCCGCCGCGTGGCCAGGTGATATTGAATAAATAAAATTTACCGTCGTGCTTAAACACCTGAGAACCTTCAGCAGGCAGGATGTAATTAGAACCTATAGGATCTGTTGCATTCTTGATAAGCACGTGTTTGGTTTCTTCTTTTACGCCAGACAGGTCTTCTTTTAGCTCTACCATACTGAGCTCACCCGCACCCCAGATCATGTAAATCTTTCCGTCTTCAAAAAAAAGCGTGTGATCATGATACGCCGGTTTAAACTCGTGTACTTCCCAGGGACCGTTTTCAATATCCTTTGTGGTATAAATATGAGTCATCCCTGATGTTGCGGCAAAAGTTGAGAGGTAATACATCCCCTCGTGATAGCGCAGGGAGCTAGCCCAGGAACCCCGCCCGTAGGTTTGCTCTCCGTTATCAAGATTCATTGCATCGTTATCTACCAAGGTATCGTAGGCATAATTAACCAGCTTCCAATTTGTGAGATCTGTAGATTTCATAATAGGAACACCCGGACTCATGTGCATCGTAGTGCTGCTCATATAATAGGTATCGCCCCGGCGAATGATTGACATATCAGGGACGTCTGCGTGTATCAGCGGGTTTTGTGCTACTTCCTGAGCGCTGACCGTAAAAAATGAGCAATAAAGGAAAGCCCCGCACAGAAAGGCAGATTTGAAAAAGCTGTTTAACATGGATGATTACTTTTGAGCCAGCAGCATAATAGAGTCTACTACCCCTTTTGGTTTATTTTGTCTGTCGAAAAGTAAAGGATAATCGGTACGCCCGCCAACAGGCCAGTTGTTTCTCCAGGAATTGCCGTCGTTAACTCCCCAAAATGTAACCTTGTCCAATTTGTCTTCGTGCTTTAGAAAAAGTTTGAAGAAGTCAAGGCAACGGGCATTAAAAGCGATACTTACGCTATCGGGCAATTTATCCGGATAGGGATTCATACGATCTTCATAATCAAAATTTGCAGATACCTCTGCGCCCTGATTTTTCCAGGGAGAAGGCAGTACGGTGATATCAAATTCGGTTACAGCAACCTTAAGTCCAAGATCTGAGAAAGCTTCAATGGTTTTTTCAAACTCTTCAAGTTCGGGATAGTCCATACCCACGTGACCTTGCATTCCAACGCCATGAATAGGCACACCCTGTTCCTGTAATTTTTTGATCATTCTCACGATTCCATCTCTTTTTTCGGGAACTGAGGTAGAATAATCATTGTAGTAAAGTTCTGCTTCAGGATCTGCTTCGTGTGCAGTCTCAAAAGCCAGCTTAATAAAGTCTTCTCCCAGCAATTTATAAAATTTGCTTTCACGAAGGCTGCCATCGTCTAAAACCGCTTCATTAACCACATCCCAGGTTTTTATGCGTCCCTTGTAGCGGGTAACCACAGTTGTAATGTGCTCTTTCATGCGTTTAATAAGTTCGTCTTTATCGATCTCATTTCCTGCATCGTCTTTAAAGAACCATTTAGGTGTTTGTGAATGCCAGATTAGTGTATGCCCGTGTATGACCATACCATTTTCCTCCCCAAAGGCTACAAATTTATCTGCAGTGTCCCATTGGTATTTTCCCTTTTCGGGTACAAGCCGCTCACTTTTCATGCAGTTTTCTGCAACGATTGAGTTAAAATTAGCCTTTACAACCTCGATTTCTTCGGGATTGTAGCCATTGATCTGGCGTTCGTTAAGGGCAGTGCCCAACAAAAACTTACCGGCCAGGGCGTCTTTTAAGACTAAAGGTTTTTCAGCTTCGAGCATGGCTGTATCAGCTTCAGATGCCTTTTGCTTGCAGCTTAAAATGAGCGTGGCGATTAAAAAAAGGTAGATTAGGTTTTTCATTAAATTAAATTAAATTTTATACATAAAAGGTTCAGGGATATTCCTACTTCTAAAAGATTACCTGTTTTAGATTGTTTTTAAACTATTGGAGTTCTCAAAATTAGAACATTGCTAATTTAAGCAATCGATTGCGTCGATTTACTATTACCCCAAAACATTTTTTTCTTTTTTTGATTTGGATCGTGGGAGCTTACAGACATGCTATTAAAAAGGGAATGTATAGTTACTAAAATGGCTATTGGTTTAAAGCCGCACATTAAAAAAAACAAAACCCAATGCATGTTATACATTGGGTTTTGCCTTCAAAAAACTAACTAATTCACAACGTTTCCTCCAAGTCCTTCAACCACACCTCTGTAGGCCGGTTTACGGGTAAAGCCCTGTGTCCAGAGTCCAATGGGTTCGCCTGCTCTCCACGAAGAATTTGCGGGACTGTCTGTAGGACTCCAGATTGTAATACCGTATTGCTGAGCCTGAGGTACTAAAGTAAAGTATTGCTCTAATACAAAGCGGTACATCTCCTCCTGAGCCAGATACAATTCTTCTGTAGCCTCTGTGGTTTGAACACCAACGCCAATATCCAATTCAGATATCTTTATCATTTTACCGGTTGCAGCCAGGAGTTTAAACATTTCGGTAATCTTGCCTTTATCTGAGTCCAGGCTTATGTGCATTTGTGTTCCTATTCCGTCAACACGGGCACCTTTTTCTTCAATGTATTTTACGTACTCTATAATTCCTTTACATTTATCAAGATTATACTCCAGATTATAGTCATTTATAAATAAAATGTCATCAGGGTTACCATACATTTCGGCCATCTTAAAAGCCACAACGCCATAATCTTTTCCGAGATAATCCTGCCAGTAAAACTCGTCAGCAGCCTTTGTTTTGCCAATTCCTGTTTTCAATTCGTAGGGATTACCATCATCCATAGGTTCATTAACGACATCCCAGGCGTGTGTGTTGGATTTGGATACCTCCATAATACCTGATATCCATTTATCAAGGTGATAGGTAAGCGTATCTCGTTTTTCTTCGGGTGTACGCTCTATAAAAGTGCTGCCTGTTGCTTCATCATTAAACCAGCTAACTTTAAGGTTATCGAAATAATAAGTTGTGGCTGTGTTTCCTAAATTAAATGCGATTGTATTGCAATTTGAAGTATTATCTGCAATTGTCACCTCAACCGAAATATGTTTCCATTGGGGTTGTGCAGCTACGGCACCAAAGAAATTCCAGTGCTTATAACCTCCGGGACTGGTTTGAGCCTGAGTCCCCATATTGGCATTTGCGTCTGCTCGCACATCCACTTCCAATCTGTATTTATCTCCCACAGCTGTTCTTCGAGAAAAGGTCACAAAGAGTTGCGATCTCCAATCGTCTGTCTGTACCGCCGGGTTTGTAACTTTCAGCGCTCGCCCGGTATTATTAAAACCTGCACCATCTGCAGTAAACCCAAGTATAGCATTAGCTCCGTTACTTTGGTAACCTGAAGCATCATCTGTCTCAAACGACTTATCAAGAATAACCTCCCAATCTGGTAATGACTGTGAAGGAATTTCAACAGGAGCGATTGTACTGTTTAAAAAAGTAGCATTCTGATTGGCATGCCAAGCGAGCGTATGACCGTAAATAGAGACTTCATTTCTGGCAGTATTTTCAACAAATTGTGAAACAGCATCAAGGCTGAGGGAACCATCGTTGAGCACAACAGCACCATGCTTCATAGCGTAACCGGCTGTAAGCTCCTGAAAATTTGTATTAGCCAGCAAATACATGGGCCCAAGATTATTATAGGTACCTATACCTATACCAGCTCCTAATTTAAAGTTAGGATTAGCAACATAGGTTTTGAGATTTTGCAAACCGTTAATTGCTTCCTGATTCTGAATGCTAAGAGGTTTTTCCACATCGAATTCAGGCATTTCCATGTCTGCGCAGCTTGCCATGCAAAGTGCCAAAACAGCCGCGGGAATGATTCTAAAATGTATATTTTTCATATTTCAAATTTTTTAAAGTCAAAAAAGTCCTACTCTAAAATGGGTGTAAAGGTTTCTATAGTTACACCACGGTTTCGTACTACCAGTGTGTCTGTAGAAGTCACGCGTACATCGTCCAGATCAAGCTCGTAATTCAGGTATAGAGCGTCACGGTCCTGACTGCCCCAGCTGTTTTTCTCGCCATCCTTTACAAAGGAGCCACTCCCTGTAGCGGTGTATTCATTCGGTTCTGAGGAGCTTACTGTAGCATTACCTTCATCATCAATATTTACAAGCAGTACAATATTTCGATCAACACCAGCCCCATCCTGTAATGACAATGGGAAGCGTACCTGTCTTCTACTAGTGGAAGTTAACTTAACCACCTCATCATCCTTAACATACTGCTCCTGACGGGTAATGGTCTCATTCAAAGACGTATTACCATTTTTACCAACAATAACATCTTCACCTCTACGCAGGTAAAATGCTTCATAAGGATTTATATATTTTACCGCATAAAAAATAAAATCCTTAGGCTGTGTCGCCCAGTCTGTTGCTACACCCCGGCGTGGATTAGCCACCTGTGGCTCTCCTGATAAAATAGTGTCTACCACAGTAGCATTAGTCATACGTAAGGGGATCACGTAGTTTCGCCCTAAAGATTTAGGGTCTGCGAAGAAAGCCTCTGTTAACTGCACCTCAACACCTCCGGCAATTTCACCATTTGGGATTACGATACGGTTATCAGCTAACGTGTAATGAGTTGATGGAAGCGCCAGAACAGGCTCACCTGATCCTTCAAATACAAAACCATCTACCATTGCATTATCTACCTGAAAATCTACAGTCACATTTGACTCATTCTCGTAAAGCCCTCCAAGCGTGGCCATGATCATACACTTACCTTCATTATCTAAAGTGGTATCAAATATGTCTTCACCTAACGTAATGGTTCTCACCGGATATTGATAGGCAAAATACACAACCTGATAGTCGTAGTCAGGAAAGTCCCATTCTCCATTTTCACAAGAACTGAAAAGGGTGATAAGAAGTAAAAGAGTTATAAAAATGTTTTTTTTCATTGTCATCTAATTATTTTTTAAGTGAGTTTTACCAACCCCGATTTTGTTCCAGTTCATCAAACTTTAAAGTTTCCAGATAAGGTACAGGACCATATTGCATATAATCCTGGTACTGCCGTTCTTCTACATCAATCCTATTGAAAATGCCGTTAACAATAGAAACACCATCAGCAGTTTCTGTGAGGTCCAGACCCCAGCGACGTAAATCCCAAAAACGGAAACCTTCAAAGCAAAGCTCGAGACGGCGCTCATTGCGTATTAACGTGCGCATGGCGTTCTTATCCCCGCGAATAGATTCTAGATAAGCATCGGGCTGAGTAATACCGGCACGTCTGCGTATTGCGGCAATTACATCATAAGCAGAGAATGCATAAGAACCTGTACCGGTAGGTCCCCAGGCCTCATTTGCAGCCTCGGCATAGATCAGATAAAGTTCGGTATACCGAATGCGGGGTTTGTAATGCAACTGTTGTGTGGTGGTTGCCGTACTTAAGTTTACATCCTGTCTTAATAATTTTCTCATATAATATCCCGTACGCGTAGAAGTCGCCTCTTCATTTAAAGCATCATCAGTACCACCGTCTGCAGCTGTTATAATAGTCGATGCGTTTACACCTGCAGTTGCACGGTTTACCAGAACATATGCACGCAATCTTGGATCGCGGTTAGTATAGGGATTGGCAGGATCATAATTACTTGCAGGATTTGAGATGGGATATCCATTAACCGTAGGAAAGGCATCTACAAGATTTTGAGTTGGATTAAGTCTTCCACGTCCATTTAATGTAGGCGGAAAATGATCTGCTTCCAGGTTATTACTATTGCTAACATCCCCTCTCCACAAAATTTCACGAGGATTTGATCCTCCTCCTAAAGCTGCTATTTCTGCGATATTTGTATACCAGGTATGACCATTTGATGCAATGCCGCCTATTCCCCCATTAAGTGTAAGTACGTCACCGGCATAATTTGCGGCCATTTCCCAGCTAATATCGCTTATATCACTATAAGCCGGGCTCGCTGCCATTAGAGCTGCCTGTGCTTTTAAAGCTTTGACAATTCTGCCGCTTACCCGTTGTCTCCCACGCTCACCAAAAACCCGGTTGAAGTCATTTGTGTTTGTGATACCACTAGGCAGTAAGCTGGGGTCGTTTATATCTTCATAATCTAAAGCCAACATTTCATCTGCCTGATTGAGATCATTCATCAATTGCGTCATACAGGCGTTAAATGTTGCTCGGGGAAGATTAAACTCAGATTCAGGATTTTCCGGCTCGAGAATAATGGGCACTCCCAATAGCTCACCGTTAGCAAATCCGGCGTGAGCCTGTAGCAGGTAATACATATGCAGGCCTCTAAGTCCGTATGCCTCTCCTTTTAATCTTCGGTTGTATAAGGCATTAATATTTGGATCTGTTGCCCACTCTACATTATCTGCTTCCGAAAGGAAAATATTTAAATATTGTATCGCTGATCGGGAACGCTGCCACTGAGTAAACGGATCAAAGTTTGAAGCCCATTGCCCTGTAGCTGCTCTACGAAAGTTATTGTCGATATCGTTAGAAACCGCATCATCTGTGGCTACATCATCAAAAGACCAGTTTAAAGTAGGTATTCTCAAATACGCATTAAGCAACAATCCTTCGGCATACGTCGGGTCATTATACGCATCATCTAAATCCCGGTTATTCTCAATTGCAGGTTCAAATAAATCATCGCAGCCTGTAAGTGTTAAAATAGCGAGTAGAAAAAGTAAGATCTTAGTATTCATATTTTTTTGATACATATAGAATTAATTAAAACAGCGCTTTAAGGCCAAGGTTGTAAAATCGCGTTTGTGGAGCATTACCTATGTTGAGCTCCATCAACTCACGCTCTGATGAGAACGTAAAGAGGTTTGCTCCGCTTACATAAATGTTTAGGTTTTTTAGAAACGAATCGCTACCCAGGATTCCGGCTGGGATGTCATAACTTACCTGAACTTTAGCAAGATCTATGCGATCTGTACTATACATCCAGAAGTCTGAATTTCTAAAGTTGCGCTCCCCATTTTGTGTAGTAAGTCTGGGATAGGTTGCTGTTGCAGCAGTCTCCGGTGTCCAGCGATCTCTAACCACAGTTGAGTATTTATCTTCACCGTCTATCCAGAAGTACGAACCATTTTTCATTGCGTGTGCACCCGTTTGACCGGTCGCCAAAGCAAAGAAGGTTAAGTTTTTCCATTTGGCACTCAGATGAATTCCTGCTGAAAGCGGTGCGCCACTCCAGCCCCATTTACCCAGATAAACCTCGTCTTCATTATTAATGATTCCATCACCGTTTTGATCTATATAACGTATATCACCAGCAGTTGTACCTCTACCTCCCAAGGCATCCTGATTGGGAGCACTTGCAACTTCGTCGTCTGAACTAAAGAAGCCATCACTGCGTAGACCAAACATCGCATCGATAGGTTTCCCCTCCCGGTTTTGATACTCATTTTCAAATAATTCTGCTCGCTGCGATGCCTTTGTATCGTAGTAGATACCTGCTAAACCTACAGTCCAGTCGATGCTACCAATAGTTTTAGAATAGGTAATATCAAAATCAAAACCAATACGATCATCGTTATTGTAGTTTATATAAGGAACAAACGAACTTGCTGGAAAACCGGTTTGAAAGTAATTGGGATACAACACTCCGGGCTGAATGATGTTTCCTTTCATTCGGTTTGCGAAAAATGCGGTTTGAAAGCTGATCGAATTATTAAACAGTGAACCTTTAAGTTCTACATTGATTTCTTTTCTTCTGGCAAAAGTAAGTTCGGGATTTCCTGCCTGAAGCGAATTGGTTGAACGCGTAAGCGCTCCATCCCTCCAGCTGAACCAGGCTCCTTCCGTTTGAGAATAAATAGTCTCGTGAGCATAATATTGATTAGCCCCAAATCCCAAATCGGTGCTTAATACCCCTGCAGAAACCGAAAGCTCTAAGTCATTTACGATTGAAGAATTTTCGAGGAACGGCTCGCGTCCTATTTTCCACGCGACTGTAGCTGTGGGTGAATACCCTGTGCGCTGGCCCTTAGCAAATCGGGCAGAATGTACAACTGCCTCATTAAAGAGTACGTAATATCTGTTTTTGTAATTGTAAGCCAGCTGTAAACCTAAATTAGCACTGCTAATGCGGTGATACTGTCCGGAGAGGGTCTGTTGCCATCCTCCTGCCACCAACATTGCTGAAAGATTGTGATTTTCGGCCAATTCAGTTTCATAATTCAGTTGACTGGAAAATGAGATAGTCTGTTGATAGAAACTATTGCTTATGTTTTGAATACCGGTTCTGGCATCTTCACCATATCGAATTAAGCTTCCGATCTCATCCTGTCCGTTTACATTTATCCAATTTGCTCCATAAACCGAATACTGGTTGTTGTAAGACTGATTGTATGAAGTTGAATAATCTACACCAAAGGTAGTGTTAAGAGTCAATCCCTTTAAAGCCCGGTTTAAATCTGCATCTATAGAGGTATTGAATTGAAATTCCCTGCTGGTAAAAGTATTGTAACCCCCTGCATAAATAGAGGCAAAAGCGTTGGTCTGATCAATTTGAGAACCTCCAAGCAAAAATCTGCCGTCGATAATATTTGAGCTGTTTTGAGCCAGGATTCTGGCGGTTTCGTTACCCTCAGATATAAAACTTAAAGGAATTAACGGTGAAAAACGATTAGGTCTTACCGTTGCTGCATTTCCCCAATAATTTGCATTAACGCCTCTACCACTATAGTAAATGGCATTAGCCCCTAATGATGCAGAGATCCAGTCATTTAATTTTAAATCGACATTACCCCTTACATTAAACCGCTCTGTCTTATTGTTTACGGCCTCACCAAAATCAATTTGGTTTCCGGTTCTAAAAAAGCCGATATCGGTATAATAACGTGCTGATTCATTTCCGCCTGAAATTTCAACGGTAGCATCGTAACGTTCATAAACGGGCTTTAAATACTCATCGCTGTAAAAGTTGACACTGGGGTATCTAAATGGATTACTACCTGATGCGTGATTAAATATTTCCTCGTCTGAATACAATGCTGAGATCCCATCATTGGCTCTGGCCTCGTTATAATAAGTCATATATTCTGCAGAACCCAGATACTGCGGGTATCGCTTCGGAACAAATAAACCTGCATCTACACGCGCACTGATCTGTTGCTTACCAATTTCTCCGCGTTTGGTGGTAATAAGAATTACACCCTGAGCGGCACGGCTACCGTATAAGGCAGCTGCCGTTACCCCTTTCAGAAAAGTAACCTGTTCAATTTCAACAGGTAAAGCACTTCCCGCACTTCGCGGCACTCCATCTACCAAAACGAGATAGTTTCCCATTCCCCAGATGTTACCGCCATTAAAGCCTCCTATGAAGGCATTTAAACCATCCAAACTATACGTTGTGTAATTTTTGTCCAGAATTTCCGGAAGATTAATGTGTGAAGTACCCCCTGCAACAATCTCACCTTCTTCGACCTTCTGAAATGCAATCTGCACTTCACTGTTTGATCCTTTAACCAGAACAATGTCTTCCTGATATTCATCTGCAGTTATGGAAATAGATTTAAAACCTTCTGCAGTTATTTGGAGAAATGATCCCGGGTTTACGGAAATTGTAAATTGCCCGGTTTCATCAGTTATTGCAAAAACATCTTCTTGCTTATTTTGAACTATAGCGCCTTGAACCGGCTCACCGGATGCATCCAAAATACGGGCTTCAACGACTATTTGCTCTTCGCTTTGAGCGGTTAGGTTAAGCGAAGTCAAAGCAATTAAAGCAAACAAGACAATTTTTGTTCGTAAGTATTTCATTTAGTATTTCGTTTGGATTATTTTAATTAAAGTGCGGTCTTATGAAATTACCATCCCGGGTTCTGACTAAACTCCAGATAAATATTTACATCCGAATTTTTCAGAGGAAGCCAGTAATGCTTTGTAGAATAATCACGCTCCAGAATTACTTCTTCTCTAATATTTAGTACACGGTTTGCGGTTGGATCTTCAGCGTCGAAGTTACCGGCACGGTCAAACTCCAGGGCTGTTTTAAGCGTATAGGGTTTTTCGATAAGTAGCAACCATCTTCTTAAATCATTAAAACGGTGACCTTCAAAAGAAAGTTCTACAGCACGCTCTCTGCGCACCTCACTCATAAAGCCGTCTATGCCGGCCGGTACAGCACCTACACCCAATCTTACAGGGTCAACACCCGCGCGATTACGCACAACATTTACCGCCTCGATAGCTGTTTTTGAAAAATTTCCTGATTTCCCGTTGGGGCTTCCATAAGCCTGAGCAGCAGCTTCAGCATACATCAGGTATACATCAGACAAGCGCATCCAGGGTAAATGCAGGTTTAGGTTTGCTCCATAATTAAAACCATCATCATATCTATTGGCCGTAATCGGTATAAACTTGTAGTTCAAAAACCCGGAGCGACTACCGGTACTTACATCCCGATAACTACCTTTAGAATATAAGTTGGCAAATCGATGCTGCTCTACGTCTGCGGGCATAGCACCCTGCACAACCTTAACGCCGTCAAAAATGATGTCGTGGTAAAAACGGGGGTCACGATCTTTCCATGGGTATTCGGGATCATAACCGGATACGTCATCTGGTTTAGTTATGTCTGCAATAGGCAAACCGTTGGCCATACCGTAAAAGTTGACATAGTTTGCAGTAGGCATAAAGTTGCTGCCGTCCTGTATAATTGCCGGCTGATATTGCTTACTGGTACCCCAGTTAGAACCATTTGCACCGAAATAAGGTCCTCTGAAAATAGCTTCTGTACCTCCCGGAATTCTCCATCCCTGACCGGTAGTGTAGAAATTATCGCTATATCGCTCAAATGGAATAAGGTCGTACTGAGTACTTCCACTTTCAACAAGAGATAGCAATTCACCAAAAGCATCTGCGGCTTTCTTAGCATAATCTGAGTTGTATTGGCGAGAGCCTGTAGATTCTAAATTCATCAACGGACTTGCAGCCCATAGGTAATTTTTACCCAAATAACCCAGCGCCATGATCTTATTGATTCTCAGGTCATTTTTACCACTGGTTGCAGCACCCGGCTGAGTACCGTCCCAGTTTACCGGTAACAGATTTGCAGCCTCTCTCAGGTCTGCGGCAACACGGTCTGCACACTCCTGATAACTTAAGCGAGGTAAACGTAAGGGTTCGTCACTAGGCAGTACATAGTCTATATACGGTAAGCCTCCAAAATACTGGATCATTTGAAAATGGAACCATCCTCTAAAAAATAAGAGTTGTCCTTTAATATAATCACGCTCCTGAGGTGTTGCATCAACAAGCAAATCAAGATTTTCCAATCCTAAATTCGCCTTACGCAGACCGTACCAGCCGTTTCTCCATAAATCCTTTTGGAAACGGTCGTTATTTCTTGAGGCATCTGCCTGGTTTAACCAGGATGCACCCCAACCGTCATACTCACTCTGCCATCCCCAAAAATTACCATCATCAAACTTGTGGATGACGTGAAAGTTCATGTCTGCCGAAGTGATCTCATCGTCACCCCAGTTCCAGGAATTGGTCCAGTACGCGTTAGAAAAATCGGGGATACAGTGATATAACTCTTCTGTAAATCCCTGAAAATTTCTGAAGTTCTTAAATGCTTCTTCTTCTGAAATGATTGATTCAGGTTCCTTATCAAGGTATTCCTCGCACGAGGTTACCATCAAAACAGAAACAATCACCAGGCAATAGTTAATTAAATTTTTAGTAAACGTTTTCATAATAACAATTTTTAAAAGGTGATATTCAATCCGAAATTGAATCGCTTTACAGTTGGGTATGCTCCCTGGGAAGCCCATCCCGTACCTGCAAAGTTTGATTCTCTATCGTCAGGCATTTTTGTCCAGATATACAGGTTATTTCCATTCAAAAAGAGGCGCAGGCTATCAAAGCCAAATGTCTTAAGGAGTTTAGAATCTGCAGTAAAGGTGTATGCTACTTCAGCATTCTTTAGCCGCACATAAGAACCATCGTAGAAGAAACGCGATCCGTTACTCGCTCCGTTAGGCGTAGATACCCATCTGGGCACCGGTGCATCGGCATTTGTATTGTCTTTGCTCCAGTAGGAACCTTCATCATAAACAATGTTGTTTTGGTTACCCAAACTGTTAAAAACTACCTGTCTGGTAACATTATTGGCTCCAAAAAACTGTACAAAAGCACTAAAGCCTTTCCAATCAAAACCAACCGTAGCGTTGTAGGTGTTTTGCGGGGCTCCGGCAAAACCATATGGAGTCTGATCAAAATCATCAATAACTCCGTCTCCATTAAAGTCTATAATTTGATAACCTCCGGGAAGCTTTTGGCTATCGTTTGTGTTATGTGGGGTGGTTCCGTATAACTCATCCCAATTGTTGTAAAAACCGTTATCAATAAAGGTACGGGCCTGGTTGATGGCATAACCTTCACGCTTTTGATATGCTGGTGCCAACTCTGCATCATCACGATCTATAGTGACATTTTCGGCATGAGTCATGTTTAAATCTGCCCAAACCCTTAAATCTGGTGTAAAATTGTGATTAAGATTAAGTACCAATTCGTAACCCTCATTTTTTACCCGCCCAAGGTTAGCTACCGGTGCTTCGGTACCAAAATAATCTGGTATCGCTCTGTCTCTAATAAGCACATCAACACGATCATCACTAAAATAATCTATACTTCCGCTTATGGCATTATTAAAAAAGCCATAATCCAAACCAATATTTGTTTTCTTAACAGATTCCCAGCTTACTTCAGGATTACCTACAGAATCTTCATAATACCAAACGTACGGGCTTTCTTCCGCCTGTTCTCCGGTAACCCCAAGACGGGATCTGCCACCATATCCCCAGGCCGTGAGGTATAAAAATCGGGCACCGATGTTATCATCCCCTATTTGACCATAAGATGCTCTAAGCTTGAGGTTATTTATAAAGTCAGCCTTTTCCATAAAGCTTTCATTCATAATATTCCATCCGATACCTCCTGAAGAAAAGAATGCAAAGCGCTTGTCTGCAGCAAACTGCTCAGAACCGTTATAGGCTCCGTTGTATTCAATTAAATACCTGTTATCATAACCGTATGTTGTTCTAAATACCCAGTCTTCACGATAAAAAGGTAAAATACTACCGGTAGCATATTCATTTCTATTGAAAAGACCCATCGCGGTTACATCGTGCTTGTCTTCTATTGTAGTGGTATAATTAAGCTGTGTTTGATAGAATAATCTTCGGTAGGAAGCTCCGTTATTTACGCCACCACCCTGAGCTGTCCAGCGTACGCCCTGTGCGTAATCAAAACCGGTATTTGCATCATACGTTCTTCTAAAGGTTTCAATTCCGGTTGTGGGATCAATCCATTTTTCCTGAGGATCGTTAAACAAGTCATTAACTCCACGGTTGGCTTCAACAAAGGTGTTATCAAGAGCGATTGTCCCATTAAAAGTTAATCCTTTTGCTATAACGTCTAATTTTTGTTCCAGAGTAAAATTGGTTTGTAACTGAGTGGTCGTAAGATATTGTACCCCGCTAATTGCCAAATTTCTAATTGCATTTCCTTCACCTCCACCGGATGGCGCATCGTAACCCCAGGTTCCGTCAGAATATTGCGGCAAATAAATGTCTGGTGGAGTAGAATAGGCAGCAATCCAATAAACATATTGGTTTCCATTAAAATTCCACGGTGTTTTACGCACCCCGTAAGAACCTGACAGACCTACTTTAAGAACCGTAGTTGGTGTAAGCTGGAAATCCAGATTTGTTCGTACGTTAAAACGGTTAAAATTAAATCCGGGCTGGTATCCCCTGCTGTTGTTATATTCTTTAATTAAATCGCCTTCATACTGAAAATCTGCCCCGGCGAAATATTTTACAAATTCTGAACCCCCACTAATGTTAAGGTTAGCATTATAAGAGGGTGCAAAATCACGAAACAAAGCATCATCCCAGTCTACATTAGGATAGCGCTCACTCTCTGCAAGATTTGCCGGAAAACGATATTTATCAATAATTTCCTGATCCATATATGCTCCCCAGGATTCCGGACGAATAGAAAGTTCATTCTCAATAGCCTGGTTACGCACTAAAAAGGTATCGTAGGAATCCTTTTTTCCGGGAAGTTTAGATGCAGCCTTTACGGTAGTATTTAATCGTGCGCGCAACACAGCTCTACCCGATTTCCCTCGTTTGGTTGTAATAAGAATTACACCGTTTGCTCCCCTAACCCCATAAACTGCGGTAGCCGAAGCATCTTTCAGTACAGATATAGACTCAACTGAACTTATTGCTACGGTATTCATAGGCCGCTCTATACCGTCTACTAATATTAAAGGCTCTCCACCATTGAATGTACTCAAACCCCGTATAAATATCTGTGGATCTTCAGCTCCAGGCAAACCGGTACTTGATGTAGTAATAACACCGGGCACGTTACCTGCTAATGCAGAACCAATATTTGGCACGTTACCGGCACGCTCCAGGTCTTCACCGCTAGCCTGTACTATTGCAGCAACGACGCTTTCTTTCTTTTGCTGACCGTAACCTACAACTACAACTTCCTCAAGTGCGTTTTCATCGGTTGCCATTTGCAAATCAATAGTAGTATTGGAACCCACCCGACGCTCTGCAGTTTTAAAACCTACGAAGCTGAAAACCAGAACACTTTCTGATGAAGGCGCGTTAATAGTATACTTACCATCAAAATCAGTAACGGCACCCATGCCGGACTGCCCTTTTACAATAACATTTACACCGGGTAATGGTAAACCATCATCGGCAGAAACAACAGTACCCGAAACGGCTACCTGTTGTTCACTTATATTCGTCTCGTAAGGTGAGTAGGCATTAGACCTTTCTTCTGCCGCTGCAGCAAATAATGGGAACAAAATCCCTAAAATCAAAGTCTTTGAAACGTGAGCAGTTTTAATCAACGGTATTTTCATATTATAGTTTAGCTTTCCTGTTTTTGATTTAAGAAATCGATTTCGTAAATAGGCTCTTATGATTTATTTAAATGTTTATTCAGATCATAACATCCCTTTTCGCTACACCTCAAAACAAATGGATTTAATCTGTTTTGAAAGCTGAGCCTTCTTTCAAGATCTCCTCAACTCTGTTAAGGTTATTCTAAAAAAAGACGCTCTATTATAGAATGTCTAAAATCGTATGTTGATAATTGTCATATTCTCAACACAACAACACGTAACAAATGTATCTGCTAATGCTGAAGCGCTATTACAAGGGTGTTACATATACTTTGGCGTAGGTTACATGTACACGTAAAAGCCTGTTTTTTGTTACCTAATAAAAAAAATCACTCCTAAAAAGGGAAGAAAATGAGCTCAGGGAGTTCTTAAATTTTTAAGAAAATAAACCCATAGCTGGTATAAACAAGTGTGAAATTTTTAACGAAAAGGTTTCGGGACCCGGAAGCGAGATGTTCATTATCCACCTTTTTGAAAATTGAATCCTGTATCTTAAAATAAAAAATCCCCGAAGACCAATTCGCTTCGGGGATTATCCTTTTGAAAAACCGGAAATTAGATCGGCCTAATTGGCCAATTTGAAAATTTGCTTCATTGCAATCCACTTTTCACCCGGATTGGCAAATGGAAGCGCTTGCTGATAGTTCCACATCAGGTTTTCCCATTCCTGAACTTTAGGATTGCTTAAATCCATCTGCTTTTTACGTTCGGGATTGTATTCTGGCGTGGTTTCCATAATCATAAAGAGACGGTTGCCGCAGCGGTAAATTTCCATATCGCTTATTCCGGCATCTTTGATGCTCTTAAGTATTTCGGGCCAAACCGCCTTATGATAGGCATCATATTCGGCAATGAGCTGTTGATCATCTTTGAGATCACAGGCAAAACAATATCGGGTTGTTTTCATCCTTGAAGTTTCATATTGTATTTCTTATATACGTCTCTTCCGTAGATCCCAATAATCACGAAGCAAATAAAAGGCAGAATAAAAGAAAAATTGACTTCAGGCACTCCTAAAATGCTGATATCGGTATAACCTGCTCCTCCTAGATCAAGAATCAAACCCTGAAGGGTTGGCATCAGGGCGCCGCCTACGATAGCCATAACGAGAAATGCTGCGCCAAACTTCGCGTCTTCCCCCTGCCCCTCTAAAGCAATTCCGTAAATAGTAGGAAACATAATGGACATAAAAAATGAAATACTTACCAAAGCGATTAAGCCTGTCATTCCCGGTACCATAATCGTAATCAGAGTAGCGAGCGCTGCTCCTATGGCAAAAGACAGCAGCAATTTACCCGAGTCTATATATTTTAGTAATGCGGTACCCACCCATCTGCCGATGAGAAAAACCACCAGAGCAGCGATCCCGTAGTTTACAGCTTCGGTATTTTCAATACCAAAAGATTCTGCATACTGATACAAATAGGTCCAGCACATGATTTGTGCACCCACATAAAAAGCCTGTGCAATTACTCCGCCGGTGAATTTGCGGGACTTGAAAAGCCGTTTTATAGATGGTCCTATTTTCACTTTACTTTCCTGATGCGCGTTTTGTGGCATATTCACCAGACTGATTACGACCAGAAAACCAATAACCACAATCCCGAGTAACACATACGGATCGCGTATCACCGCCAAATCTGCGGTACGCACAACAGCCTTGGCCTCTTCTCCAAGTGTCGAATAGACCGTGGTTCCATCAGGTAATAAGTCATCTGATTGCAACGAGGCCAAAATGAATTTTTGAGCCACAATCAGACCAAGCAGAGCCCCCATCGGGTTAAAGGCCTGAGCCAGATTGAGACGCTGAGTTGCTGTTTTTTCGGCTCCCATAGAAAGGATATACGGATTTGCCGTAGTCTCTAAAAACGCCAGACCAAAAGTCAGAATATATAGCGCCGCGAGAAAAAAGCCGAACTCTTCATAAGCTGCGGCGGGATAAAACAGCAATGCTCCCAATGCATAAAGGCCAAGACCCAGCAACACTCCTTTTTTATAGGAATAGCGGTTTACAAAAATCGCCGCCGGTAAGGCCATCGTAAAGTAGCCGCCGTAAAAGGCCAACTGAACCAGCGAAGCCTGAAAGTTGTCGAGCTCCAACACTTTTTTAAATGCCGAAACCATAGGGTTTGTGATATCGTTTGCGAAACCCCACAAGGCAAAAAGCGAGGTGATGAGAATAAACGGTAGTAAAACCGATTTGGCCACTACCGTCACTTTTGATTGATTGGTACTCATAAATTAGTTTTTAGCCGGAAGCAAAGCGCGATCCAGATGTACATAACCACCGTCGACAAATAGAAACTGCCCGGTGGTATGTGATGATTTTTCAGAGATGGTGAATAAAGCCGTGTCTGCTATTTCCTGAGTGGTAGTCATTCGGTTTTCTAACGGAATGGTGTTTCGAATAGCCTCTAGTTTTTCGGCACCGTTGTCAAGTGTTTCAATCCAGTTTTCATAAGCCGGTGTGTAGCTTTCGGCAATGATAAGTGCATTGCTGCGTATGCCGTATTTAATGAGATCTACCGCCCATTCGCGGGTTAATCCCAGTACGCCTCCTTTAGCGGCAGCATAAGCTGAAGTCCCACCCTGCCCGGTAATTGCCACTTTAGAGCCTACGTTCAAAATGTTTCCTTTACTTGCTTTCAGCAAGGGCAGCGCATATTTTACGGTGGCATAAAAACTAACGAGGTTTAGCTTCAGCGAATACATAAAATCTTCCAGCGAACCTTCGAGCGAAACGCCGTCATTTACGCCCACATTATTGATAATAGCATCTATTCGCCCATATTTAGCCGAAAGTTGCTCTATGGAGTTTTTTATTTGTTCAGCGTCGGAAAGATCGGTTTGATAGAATGTACTATCCAATCCCTGTTCCCGCAACCGGGCTTCATACTCAAACCCGCGGGCATTTCGGTCTAACAAAACAGGGATTGCTCCTTCTGCAGCTAGTGCAAAAATGATGGTGTGACCAATGCTTCCGGGCATTCCGGCAGAACCGGTTACCACAATAATTTTATCTTTTAAGTTTAAGTTCATCGATTAAATTGTATAAATGCGCTGGGCATTTTTATAGAAAAAAAGTTCGCGTTCGTCTTTAGAAAGTTGACCTGAAAAGGCTTTGGCTACATTAAGAACCTGAGCATAACTTCCGGCAACCAGGCATACCGGCCAGTCTGAACCGTAAACGATTCGATTGGGACCAAAAGCCTCGAAAACCACGTTCATATAGGGCATTAAATCTATAGGTTTCCAGGTTTTATAATCGGCTTCGGTAATCAAACCCGATATTTTACAGCTTACGTTCTCGTAACTGCCAATGGCTTTCATCAGCAAAGCCCATGAATCAATATAGCCCTGTTTGATGTAGGGCTTTGCGATGTGGTCGATCACAAATTGCTGCTCGGGAAAAAGCTTTACAAATTCGAGCACTGCCGGAAGCTGATGCGAAAAAACAAGAATTTCATACACCGCTCCGGTATTTTTCAGCTTTGAGATTCCATTTAAAAAAGCTTTTCGCAGTAAAAACGAGTTGTCAGCCTCGGCCTGCACAACATGGCGATAGCCTTTCATCAGAGGCATTTCGGCATAATACTCCAGATCCTGCTGCACCGAATCGCTTTGAAAATCAACCCAGCCGATTACACCTTTGATGAAATCATAGTCAGAAGCAAGATTCAGTAAAAATGTGTTTTCTTCAAGGGTTTGATCTGCCTGTACTGCGATACAGCCGGTGATATTGTGTTCCTCATAAACCGGTTTTAAATCCTGAGGCCTAAAATCACGGCGTATCACAGCCATCTCGTCATCAATCCAGCTGTGCTTGACCGGGTTGTATTGCCAAAAGTGTTGATGGGTGTCTATAATCATAATGCCAGATTAGTCATTGATTTCAACCAAAGCTTTAATCACGTTATTTTCAGGGGCCAACAAAGCCTCAAAGCCCGATGGCAAATCTTTAAAAGCGATACGGTGTGTGATGTATTTTTTCGGGTTGATGGTACCGCTCCTGATACTTTCAATGACATACTGAAAATCTTCGCGGGTAGCATTGCGGCTGCTCATCAGGGTAGATTCCCGCTTGTGAAACTCGGGATGGCTAAAGCTTAGTTCGCCTTTTTGTAAGCCTACCAAAACGTAGCGGCCACCGTGGGCCAGATATTGAAATGCGCTGTTCATCACATTGCGATTACCGGTAGCATCAATTATTACGGTAGGCATATCGCCGTTTGTGATTTCTGCCAAACGCTCCGTAACATCAGTATTCATCGGGTTTAAAGTCTGCCAGACACCCAATTCGTCTTTACAAAAATCAAGACGGTGCTCGTTCACATCGAGGGCAATGACTTGTGCTCCTGCCTGCTGTGCAAACTGAATCAAGCCAATACCAATAGGGCCTGCTCCCATGACCAAAACCGTCTCTCCCTCACGCACTCCTGCCCTTCGCACCCCGTGAGCTGCGATGGCCAGAGGTTCAACAAGCGCGAGCTCATCAAAATCAAGACCTTCGCCGTGCAACAGATACCCATCAGGCACAACTACATATTCAGCCATACCGCCGTCAATGTGTACCCCAAAAACCTTAATCGAGGTACAACAATTGCTCAGCCCGTTGCGGCAGGCGACACAACTTCCGCAGTTGAAATATGGGATAAAACTCACCGCATCGCCTGTATTAAAACCGGCGGCATTACCTTGTACATATTCGGCTGCAAGCTCGTGACCCAAAACTCTCGGGTAATTGAAGTACGGCTGGGTTCCGCCAAAAGCGTGAATATCGGTACCACAAATACCTATTTTACGGATGAGCAGCAGCGACTCTCCCGCTTTAGGCTGCGGAATATCCTGTTCTTTTAATAAAAAGGTTCCGGGTTCTTCACAAACTATATAATTCATGATATGTTCTATCTGTTAGTTGATTTCTAAAGCATTTGCATAGGAAACAGCCGGTTTTTCCTGCGGAAAATACACTTCAAGTCCCTCAGCGGTTTGCTTAAATTTTAATTTTTTACCGGTACTCACGAGCTTCACCTTTTTGATGGATTTGCTTCGGTAAGGAGAATGGGAACGCAACGCTTTAATAAGCACTTTGCCGTTTTCTGGCCAGCTCATAACCGTCGCATAGAGCGTATCCCCTTTGGTTACAAACCTAAAATCGGAAGACGAATAAGGCTTGCCTTTACCCTCGTTAAAGCCCTGATGTGAAAGCTCAGCCGTAGTGGCCTGCTGCGGTCCTTCTCCAAAAATCTTCCAGGGACGCGTGCCGTAAATACTCTCGCCGTTAAGACGCATCCACACTCCTATTTCTTCAACGATAGCCCGCTCCAGCTCATCAATGCTTCCATCGCCCTTAACCGGAATATTCAGCATCAGGTTTCCATTTTTGCTTACTACATCAATAAGACTGTGTATGACCTGTTTGGCCGATTTATAGCGCTTATCGCGATAAATCCCCTGGTCGTAATGCCAGCTGCCAATACAGGTATCGGTCTGCCAGGGTAAGGGTTCAATCTCATTACTCTGACCTTTTTCAATATCCCAAACCAGGGCCTTACGCTGCTCTTCATCCAAAATTTTACCGGTAACCACAGCCTGCGGGTTGCCATTTTTGTCAAGACTCTTGTTGTACAAATACGCTGCAATCTCAAGCCCTACAGTACTTACCGGCCACAGGGGCAGTGCGGTGTCATCAAAGTAGAGCAGGTCAGGATTAAATTTATCTATCAGATCTATCGTACGCTTGTAGAATTTCTCGCAATATTCTTTTGAGGGCGGAGTAACGCCATTGCCCCAGTTCCATTGGCTGTGAATCTTCCCATTGTCAAGGCTGTCTTCACTCAAAGGATGGTTTTGAGCATACAATTCCTGTGGATTCAGACCTTCCCACCAGGTACCTTTGCCGTCTTCGACAGTGAGGTTTCCGTCATAGGGAACACCGGCTAAGGGTCCGTTTTGGTCTGCGCGTTGTGAGGGCTCATACCAGCTCCACGCGTGAGCCGCATGAACGCTTAACGCAAAAGGCAAGCCTGCCTTGCGTGCTGCTTGCTCCCAGCCGGCAATAATATCTTTTTTTGGACCCATTTTTACTGAATTCCAGTTTGGCTGATGGGTACTATCCCATAAATCGAGGTTATCATGATGATTGGCCATCGCCATAAAATATTTGGCGCCTGCATTTTTATAGAGATCTACGAGTTCCTGCGGATTCCACTTGTCTGCTTTCCAAACGTTGATCACGTCTTTAAAACCAAATTTTGACGGATGCCCATACGTTTTGACGTGGTAATCGTATTGCCAGGAAGCTTCCTGATACATCCCACGGGCATACCAGTCTCCAGATTCGGGCTCGCACTGAGGCCCCCAATGAGCCCACATGCCGAATTTCGCATCGCGAAACCACTCAGGAACCTGATATTTCGAAAGCGAATCCCAGTTGGGTTCAAAGACCTTCTGCGGATTATTAAACAAATAATTTGCACGGGCAGTCCAGGGTTTTAAGTAGAATCCTGCTGCCGCTGCTGCGCTTATTTTTATAACATCTCTGCGTTTCATGGTCTTCTAAAAGTTATATATTTCCGTCTTTACCTAATAGTGTTCCTGTAAATATTTCCCTCAAACCATACAATTACAACGATTTCGATTGAAATTTCATAAGGATAAACGTCCAAAGATATTTTAGTCTTCCCTTTTACAGTTATACAAAAACGACTTATTTTTATCTGTTTAAGAACCGGTGCTATCACCTAAATCAGCAATTTTGAATTCAAAACGCTTCACGCAGACTTTCTCTTTACTTAACGTAGATGCTGTAGAATTGTCAAGCCGCTGGAACTACAAAAACGTGATAAGCCCCTATTACCGCATTTACTACATCGAGGCCGGCAGCGGTTCGCTTTCAAGCCTGTCAAAAAAAGTAACTCTAAGACCCGGTTACCTCTACCTGATTCCCAGTTTTACGCTTTGTGATTTTAAATGCGATGGTTATATGCAGCAGTATTTTGTGCAGTTTTTTGAGGAATCGCCAGATACCGGAGCCCTTTTTAAAGACAACCGGCAGATTATAGAACTTAAAGCTTCGGAAACCGATGTGATGCTGTTTAAAAAATTGCTTAAACTGAATCCGGGTCGTGGGATAAACCGGTCTGACAATCCGGAAATTTATGAAAAAGAAGCTTTTTACAAGGAATACCAAAACTTAAACCGAAACATGAAAACTTCGGTACAGTTTGAAACCCAGGGAATCATTCTGATTTTGCTTTCCCGGTTTATTGAATCGATACGCTATTCGGCAATTCAAAACCCTAAAATACCTTCGGTGGTTCTTGATGCTATGAATTACATTCAGCTTAACTTAAATAAGAGCATTACCGTAACCGAACTCGCCGAAAAAGCCAATCAAAACCGGGACTATTTTTCACGGGAATTTTTAGAACATACGGGTAAACGGCCTCTGGCCTACATTCACGAAAAACGCATCGAGCGCGCGCAATACCTTATTGTGACCACAAACAAGACCTTGCTGGATATCGCCGTCGAAACCGGGTTTAATAACCTGCCCCATTTCACCAAAGTCTTTAAAAAGCACCTCAACAGCACGCCGGGCGCTTACCGCAAACAGAACCTGCAAATCACCTAACCCGCCGCCATGAAACTCATCAAACTCGACAGGCAAAGCCACGATGATTGCTCCTTTACCATCAATCACACCCACGACCGGCATTTTCTGAAAATCTGGCATTATCATCCCGAGCTCGAACTGGTGCTCCTATTAGAAAGTACAGGAACCCGCTTTATTGGGGATTCGATTGCCAAATTCACTCCCGCCCAACTCGTGCTGCTGGGTCCTAATCTGCCACATATGTGGCTTAACGATCCGGTTTATTTTGAAGAAAATAAGAAGCTTCAGGCCAGTGCCCTTGCCATACATTTTAAACAGGATTTTCTGGGAGCAGATTTTTTCAGCAGACCCGAAATGCGCATTCCTGCCCGGTTGTTGCAGGCAGCACAACGCGGACTCGTATTTGAAAACATTCCGCAAGAGATCCTGAGCCAGCTTAAAAATCTCGAAAATCTCGAAGCTTTTGAACGCAGCCTGAGCCTGCTTCAGCTATTAAAAGAACTTGCTATGCTAGACTATAGACCGCTCACCAGCGCGGGCTATTTGAGCGAAGCCTATAACACCGGCACGGGGAATTTTGACAAGGTGTATGAATACCTCTACAAAAATTTCAGGGAAAGCATAAGCCTTGAAGATGTGGCAGCACTTATCCCGATGAATCCTTCGGCCTTTAGCAGGTTATTTAGCAAGTTTCACAAAAAAAGCCTGATGCGCTACCTCAACGAGATTCGCATTGGCTATGCCTGCAAACTCCTGATGGAACCGCACGAACGCGTAAGCGAAATTGGTTTTGCTTCGGGCTACAACAGTCTTTCTAATTTTAACCGGCAGTTTAAAAAAGTAACCGGAAAAACTCCAAAAGAGTACGCAGAAATTCACTCAAAACTTTCCTGATTTGGTTGTAATGCAAAAATAGTATCATTCTTAGCCAAAAAACGGTCGGTAAATCAAGAATGCCCGGGTTAAATTTGAAGCCTTCACTTTAATTTTAATACTATGAAAACAGAGGTAATCATTACCGGCTATGAGGTTGTAGACGTTCGGTTTCCTACCAGTCAGTTTCTCGACGGTTCAGACGCGATGAACCCCGACCCCGATTATTCTGCCGCCTACGTCATTTTAAAAACTTCGCAGCAAGAACTCGAAGGGCACGGCCTTACCTTTACCATAGGGCGCGGTAACGAGCTGTGTGTGGCGGCTATCGACTCGATAATGCCTCTTATTCTCAACAAATCCCTGGCTTCTTTTACGGCTAATATGGGTGCGTTCTGGAAAATGATTACCGGTGACAGTCAGTTGCGCTGGTTAGGGCCCGAAAAAGGAGTGATTCACCTCGCAACCGGAGCTGTGGTCAATGCCGTTTGGGATTTATACGCCAAGGCGGAAGAAAAGCCTCTGTGGAAATTGCTTGCCGATATGAGTGCCGAAAAACTCGTGTCGTGTGTTGATTTCACCTACATCACAGATGCCATTACTCCGGCCGAAGCGATAGCGATGCTCAAAAAGCTGGAAGGCACAAAGCAGCAACGTATCGATAATTTGCTTCAAAAGGGTTACCCGGCCTACACCACCTCTGCAGGGTGGTTGGGCTATAGCGATGAGAAAATGCGCAAATTGTGCCGCGAGGCCAAAGCCGAAGGTTTTAAGCATATGAAAATCAAGGTAGGTAAAGACCTTAAAGACGATATGCGCCGGGCTCAGATCATTCGGGAAGAAATAGGTGATGACCTGAAGCTGATGATGGACGCCAACCAAAAATGGGATGTGACCGAAGCCATCGCAAATATGGCCGAACTTAAAAAATTTAATCCCTGGTGGATTGAGGAGCCTACAAGCCCAGACGATGTTTTGGGCCACGCAACCATTGCCAAAGCCGTTGCTCCCATTAAAGTTGCCACCGGAGAACACTGTCAAAACCGTGTGATCTTTAAACAACTGATGCAGGCAGGCGCTATTGAGATTTGCCAGATAGACAGCTGCAGGCTTGCCGGTGTAAATGAGGTGCTTGCGGTATTGCTGATGGCGGCCAAGTTTGAGATTCCGGTATGCCCGCACGCCGGTGGTGTAGGCCTGTGCGAGTATGTACAGCACTTATCGATGATTGATTATATTGCGATAAGCGGTTCGCTAGAAAATCGCATTATTGAATATGTAGATCACCTGCACGAACATTTCTTTGATCCCGTAGTGATAAAAAACGGAGCGTATATGCCGCCGCAGTTACCGGGTTACAGCATCACGATGAAACCCGATTCGTTAAAAGATTACGAGTTTCCAAAAGGTAAAATCTGGCAGGAAATCGCTCAAAAAAACTAAGATTATGCAACCATTTCAACTAACACATAAAACAGCTTTAGTCACCGGTGGCGCCAGCGGTATTGGCCGCGCTATCGCGGAAACATTTGCCAAAAACGGCGCCCGGGTAGTTATTCTGGACTTTAACGAAACCCAGGCTAAAGAAGTTGTTGAAGCTTTTAAGGCCGAAGGTTTAGAGCTTCAGTATAGAATATGCGACGTTTCAAAAGCCGAAGAAGTACAGCAAATTATTGATGATATCGCTAGCCAAAATAAAATTGACATTTTGGTAAACAACGCCGGCGTAGCCCACGTGGGAAATATCGAAAACACCACCGAAGCCGACCTCGATCGTATTTATTCGATCAATATAAAAGGAGTGTACAATTGTGCCAAAGCGGTAATCAAACATATGAAAGGCAACAACGGAGTCATCATCAATATGGCGTCTATTGCCTCCTCGGTGGGGATCTCAGACCGATTTGCCTACTCCATGTCTAAAGGAGCGGTGCTTACGATGACCTATTCGATTGCCAAAGATTATGTAGATCAGGGCATTCGCTGCAACAGCATCTCCCCTGCCCGCGTACACACCCCTTTTGTAGACGGGTTTATTGCCAAAAATTACCCCGACAATCAGGAGGAAATGTTTGAAAAACTCTCCAAAACCCAACCTTTGGGCCGTATGGGTAAACCTGTAGAAATCGCGCATTTAGCGCTGTACCTCGCCTCTGATGAAGCCTCCTTTATCACCGGGACTGACTTCCCGATTGATGGCGGATTTATAAAACTTAATGGATAACTTTTTAACTAGAAGATTATGAAACTAATACGTTTCGGCGCAGCCGGAAAAGAAAAACCCGGAGTACAACTCGACTCCGGTAAACGCATAGATGTATCGGCTTTTGGAGAAGATTACACCGAAGCCTTTTTTGAAACTGACGGTCTTAACCGCTTACAATCGTGGTTGAGCAAAGAACAGGATAATTGTCCGGAAGTTTCCGCAGAAACCCGACTTGGCGCTCCTTTGGTTAGACCCTCCAAAATTGTATGTATAGGTCTTAACTACGTTTCGCACGCCAAAGAAACCGGAATGGAAGTACCCAAAGAACCCATTTTGTTCTTTAAAGCCACTTCGGCCATCGTGGGCCCTAACGACGATGTGATCATCCCTAAAGGCAGTGAGAAAACCGACTGGGAAGTGGAGCTTGCAGTGGTTATAGGCAAAAAAGCCTCTTATGTGAGTGAAGCCGAAGCTTTAGATTATGTAGCCGGTTACACCCTGCACAACGATTACAGCGAGCGGGCTTTTCAGATTGAGCGTGCCGGGCAATGGGTTAAAGGGAAGAGCTGCGACACCTTTGCGCCTCTAGGTCCGTTTATCGCTACTAAAGATGAAATCAAAGATCCCAACAAGCTCAATTTATGGCTAAAGCTGAATGGGGAGCAATTGCAGAACAGCAACACCTCAGATTTTGTATTTAATGTGCAGCAGGTGGTGAGTTACATCAGCCAGTTTATGACCCTGCTTCCGGGAGATATTATTTCTACCGGTACTCCTTTTGGTGTGGGAATGGGCTTTAAACCGCCACGCTATTTAAAACCCGGCGATGTGGTAGAATTGGGTATTGAAGGTCTGGGAACCTCCAGACAAACAGCCCGCGCCTATTAGCGATAAACGGTTAAGCATCTTTAATTTATGAAGGTCTAAAAAGTATTCAGTTGTATACTTTTTAGACCTTTTTCTGTATCTGGGCCGCATATTTTCATCCCAAACAGTTTGAAGAACTCAACCCAAAAACTGCAAATCCCAGACAAATGTTAAAATTTTAAGCCTTTAGCTGAAAGTATCAGAATATTTTCTTAATCTTGTTATGTACTACATAATTACATAAATACATAATGATTTGAATATCAAAACTAAAACAACATTTATGAGAACATTTTTACCACTCAGGATGCTTAAACAGATCACACTCGTGATGCTGGCATTGCTGGGAACAACCACAATTATGGCTTCTCCGGCTTTGGGAGAAATTTTTGACCACTATGATCAGAAAACGATTTCGGGAGTTGTTTACGACACCGAATCGGGAGAGACTCTTCCCGGTGTAAGTGTGAGTATTAAGGGCACCAACACCGGTACCATTACAGATTTAGACGGTTCGTTTCAACTACAGGTTGAGCCCGGCGCCGTTTTGGTTTTTAGTTATGTAGGTTATATGAAGCAGGAAGTACCTGTAGGCGATCAAACTTCGCTCACCGTAAATATGCAAACCGATGTTCAGTCACTTGAAGAGGTGGCAATCATTGGTTATGGTAAGGTAAAACGATCTAATCTTACCGGGTCTGTATCTACCGTAAGCAGTGAAGTACTTGAACAAACTAACAAGGTAGACGCGGTTTCTTCTATTCAGGGGCAGGTTGCCGGTGTTACTGTGCAACGCACAGACAACAAGCCCGGTGCAGGGGGTTTCAACATTCGTGTACGGGGTGCTAATACCATTAATACCGCCGGAGACAACGGAGGTTATAGCCCGGGACAAAACCCGTTATTTGTAGTCGACGGAATTTTTGTTGATGATATTTCATTCCTGAACCCTGCAGATATTGAACGTATGGATGTACTTAAAGATGCGGCTTCTGCTGCGATCTACGGTTCACGTGGTACAAACGGGGTTGTAATTATTCAGACTAAAAAAGGTAAAGAAGGCAAGCTCACCGTACGTTACAACAACTACATCGGTTTTAAAGAAATATACAATCTGCCTCCAATTTTTAACGGCAAAACCTATATTCCATTCCTAAGAGATGTTATAGTAGGTAATCAATTTGCGTCTAATAAAGACGGAAACTTCAGCCAGTATTCTGCAGATACTGTTGACATCAATGAATATTTGAGTGACGAAGAACGCGAAAACATCGCAAACGGCGTAAGTACAGACTGGGTAGACCTCATCACCCGTAACGGTTTCCAACAAAATCATACACTTGATGTGAGTGGAGGGAACGATAAAACCGTTTATGCTGCCGGTTTAGGGTATACTGAAGATCAGGGAACCATTTACGGGGAAGACTTTAAGCGTTATACCCTAAAAGGAAATATTCAAAGTGATATTACAGACTGGCTGACCTTTGGGTATGACAATTACATCACTTTGGCTACGACCAATGAAGGTAGTTTGGAAGCCTTTAGAAGTGCGTACCGTCTAAAACCAATAGGTAGAGCTTACGACGACAATGGTGATTTACTTTTTTTACCAACCCAAAAGGAAACTCAGGTAAGCAACCCTATTTTCGATACACAAAATTGGAAACTGGAGAACAAATACATCAATTTTATCGGTAATATTTCGCTTAGCGTAAAACCGGTAGAGGGTCTGAGTATCACTACAAAATTTGCTCCTAACGTAAAATACACCCGTTTAGGGGAATACCGTGGTTTATTAACCAAAAGTACCATCGGCAACCAAAGCAATACGCGTGCTGAAGTAAATAACTATCTCGATTACTCCTATACCTGGGATAACATTGTTGACTACAGCCTTGATATTGATAAAGACAACAGTCTTGCCGCTACTTTGGTTTATTCACGGTTTTTACAGGACAATGAATCGTATAGAATTCAGGTACGAAATTTTACATCAGACAACTTCTTATTCTATAATCTGGGAGCCGGTTCTAACGTAAACTCCTACGGTAGTGGGTTTAGCAGACAAACTTTGGAATCTTACACCGCTCGGGTTAATTACAACTTGATGGATCGCTACATTCTTACCCTTACCGGTAGATATGACGGGGCATCTGTATTATCTGACGACAACAAATGGGCCTTTTTCCCTTCCGCTTCATTCGCTTACCGTGTGATACGTGAAGATTTTATGCGTAACCAAAACGTATTCTCAGATCTGAAGTTGCGCTTAAGTTATGGTCAGACCGGTAATAACGGTATTGGTGGAGGATTAAATCCTTTAGGTACCCTTTCGTTACTTGAGTCAAGCTATACTAATATTGGAGATGCCAGTGTACCTACTTTGTATGTGAACGGCCTGGCAAACCAGGATCTAAGCTGGGAGCGTACTTCTGAGGTTAACTTTGGTCTTGATTTCGGCTTCCTAAACAACAGAATTACCGGTAGTGTTGACCTCTACAACAGAGATATTAAAGATATCATCTTCTACAGACCTTTACCTACAGTAACCGGTTTTGGAGGAACTTTTGATAACATCGGTGAATCCCGTAACCGCGGTATTGAAGTAGGTCTAAATGCCAAAATTATTGACAATGAAAACTTTACCTGGAGTACAAACATCAACTTTGCCAGCAATCGCAATGAGATTGTAAATCTTTACGGTAATAGTGATGAAATCATTTTTGGAGCACAGGGCGGTACCTTTATTCATCGTGTGGGTGAGGCTACAGGATCACTTTACGGCTTCAAGTTTGACGGAATCTGGCAACTGGATGAAGCTGCAGAAGCTGCAACCTACGGTCAAAAGCCGGGTCAGGTACGTGTTGTTGACGTAAATGGTGACGGTCAAATCACAGAGCAGGGAGACCGCGTAATTCTTGGAAACCCACTTCCTAAATGGACCGGTGGTATTACCAGTACGATGAACTATAAGAATTTTGACTTCTCCTTCTTTGTGTATACGAGTCAGGGTGTGACGATATCCAGTAATTTTCACAATTCCCGCGCTTTCTCCTATGATGGAGAACCCGCCCGTTTATGGAATGGTTACGACACTGACTATTGGACACCAACCAACCCCACTAACAACTGGTTTCAGCCCGGTAATGGTGGCCCGTATCAGCAAGCCATTAAAAATATGGATGTGTCTTTCGTAAAAGTTGGTTTTATGACTTTGGGATACGCCCTTCCTCAGGAGACTATTCGAAAATTCGGAATTCAAAAACTACGTTTATACACTACGGTTCAAAACCCATTCACTTTTTCAGATTATGATGGCTGGGATCCTGAAAACGCCGGTAGAAACGACTATGGTGCCTCTTTTATGGCTCGCACCTATATGGCCGGTATAAACTTTACATTCTAAAAAATATTAGTATTATGAAAAAATCAATTTATACTTCAGCCCTCGCTTTACTGCTTACCGGTACGCTGCTTACCGGTTGCGATGATTTCCTGGAGGAAACAAACAGACAGGCAATCAGTATTCCATCTTCACGAGAGAATACAGAAAGCTTCATCCAACTCGTGAACTATATCTACGAAATAACCCGAGAAAACACCACCCACTATCAGCCTAATATGCTTTATGTGCTGGAAGATTTGGGTACCGATATCGTGACCCGCGCCTCTCCTCTTACAGGGACAGATGCGATTAACGACTATGTGGATATGAACGCTTCCAATTATGTGATGCAGGTCTACTGGGCTAATCAATATGAGCAGATCGCAGCGGCAAATACCTTGCTTGCAAACGCTGATTTGATTGATGGTGTTGAAGAAAGTCTGAAAAACAGAGGGGTCGGCGAAGCCAAATTTTTCAGAGCCTGGTCCTATTTCAATCTGGTTGAAAACTATGGCGATGTACCCGTTGTCACCGAACCTATCACTACAGCCCAATCTGATTTTACCCGTGCCGAAGAAGAGGAAGTTTATGAGCTGATCGTTAGCGACCTTAACGATGCCATCAGTGCGGTTGATGAAAATCCGGAAGAATTTGGCCGTGTATCTAAAGATGCCGCACGCCACTTACTTTCTAAAGTTCTCCTGACCCGTGGTTACAAGTCTTTTGCGGCATCAGACGATTACACCCGTGCAATTGCCCTGGCCGAAACGGTGATCAACAATCACCCGCTTGAGCCTACATTTGCCGATGTGGTTGATATTGAAAACCAACGCAATGACGAAGTGGTCTTCTCTTTCCTGTTTGGTACCGAAACCTCTAGCCTGGGCTGGGGTAATACCAAACACTTATTGTACAAGTTTGAATACTTCAACTATCCCGGTTTAGCTCGTGGTAGCTTATATCAAAATGGTATCGGTAGAATGCCAACTCCGTTTTTCTTCAATATGTTTGATGAGGAAGATACCCGTGATGAAGAAACCCTGAGATATGTTATTTACGCAGACGTAGCTGAAGACGGCCTCGAAGTAGGCGATACGGCAATTTATTTCCCAAAAACGGCGTGGACTCAGGAACGTATAGACAGCAAGCCTTACGCGGTAATCAATCCAGATCAGTATCTGGTTAATGATGGAGTTACGAATGTTCACTGGCCAATGTTTAAGAAATTTGACGACCCGGGCGCTCCATTTACGTATGCCAACGAGCGTGCCTTTGGTGATCGCGATATGGTTATTATGCGTGGAGCTGAAGCCTATCTGATTGCTGCTGAAGCTGCATTGCAAAACAATAATCCGGGTGCTGCTGCCACTTATCTTAATGCCGTACGTTCACGTGCCGGTATCACAACCCCGCTTACTGCAGGAGATGTAGATCTGGCTCTTATTTTAGATGAACGTGCCCGTGAATTGATTGGCGAAGTAAACCGCTGGATGGACCTAAAACGTACCGGTACTTTGATATCAAGAGTTTTAGAATACAACCCGCACGCAGCGCTTAACAATGCAATAGCCGAAAAACACCGTCTGAGACCCATACCCCAGTCTGAGATTGATGCTTCCGGAAAAACAATAAGCCAAAACCCGGGTTACTAAAACTAGAAAATCCGTCAATCCCGGGCTTAGCCTTAAGATTGACGGATTTTTTTATTCAATTATTAATTGAGCGTTTAGCTCAGTTTGCTAAAGTGCGGAGTAAGGTGATTGCGCATGTTTTCTCGGAATTCATAAGCAGTGCCGCTACGCAGCGTTTCAACCAGATCATTATGCGAGATACTACCCCGCTTGGGTTCTGCGGCAGACTTAGATTCCTGCTGCATCATATAATGAAAAACGGGTAAAAGCATAGATTGAAAACGGTTTAAAGTCCCGTTTCCGGACATTTTATAGAGATAGGAATGAAATTCAATCTCGTAAGCCAGACGGGTTTGAAGATCGGTTTTACAAAGCGGGTCATTAGCCTCCCGGTCTACAATCTCCTGTAAATTATCAACATCAGAATCTTTTTTTCTAATGAACAGCAACTCACTCATACCTACTTCAAGCACCAGACGCAGCTCAAAAATGTGTTGCATAGCTTCTTCACCAAGCAGGTCCGGGTCCATAATGCGCTCTATTCCGCTTAAAATATCGGGTTCTGCTATAAACATCCCCTTGCGTTTTTTAGACTCAACAACGCCCAGCATACGCAAACGGCTAAGAGACTCACGCACGATGTTACGGCTAACGCCCAGATTTTCGGCTAGCTCAATTTCTCCGGGTAGTGAATCGCCAGATTTGAAACGATTCTCTTTTAAAAATTCAAGAATACGTTGTTCTACCTGCTCGACCAGAGATACAGATTTAATCGGTTTAATTTTAGTAGACATAGATTTGATGGTTGGTGGTAAATTTCTGATAAAACAACTAAAACTTAAGACATTCTAAATGTAATTTTAACACATATTTTAAATATATTGCTATTTAAATTATGTCCTACATATAAAATTAATGAACATAACGAATATACACGATTTTGGAGCCGTAGGTGACGATTTTACAAATAATTCGGTTTCCATTCAAAAAGCAATTGATCATTGCGCCGGCCTGGGGGGCGGAAAAGTCGTTATTCCTGCCGGTAAAGCTTTCCTGTCGGGACCTTTTGACCTCAAATCAAATATTGAATTGCATCTGGAACAGGGCGCTGTGCTTAAAGCATTCCCGGACGAAGGGGCTTATACTAAAAGTGCATTTAGACAAAATCTGGGCGAAGGTACCATCTGGATAGGTGGAGAAAACCTCAACCAGATTTCTATTACCGGTGGAGGAACAATAGATGGCAACGGAATCTTTTTTATGGGTGATGAGCTTCACGATTCCTACGAACTGAAGCCTTTTGAAACCATCGATCCCAGACCGCACATACTCACACTGGTATCCTGTAAAAATGTAAAAATGCACGGCATTACGGTAAGCAATGCTGCCTACTGGGCCCTGCATTTTATAGGTTGCTACGACGTTTCTATCGCAAATATTTCGATATATAACGATCTTAAAGTGCGCAACAGCGACGGCATTGATCTCGATCACTGCCAAAATGTGCGCATCAGCAATTGCCATATCGAGTCTGGTGACGACTGCATTTGCCTTAAAAGCCGAAGGGAATACGAAGAGTTAGGCCCTTGTAAAAATATCGTAATTTCAAACTGCACCCTGATCAGCACTTCGTGCGCCATAAAAATTGGCTCCGAAAATATGGATGCCATCAGCCACGTTACCTTTAATAACTGCATTATTACAGGCAGTTGCAGGGGTATCGGCATTCAAAACCGCGATGAAGGCACCGTGTCAGACATCATCTTTTCGAATATTATGGTCGAATGTAAGCAGTTTTCTGACGTCTGGTGGGGAATGGCAGAGCCTATTTACATCACGGCCTATCCACGTGCCTCGCACGATCACAAAGACGCGGGCTGGAGATTGAAACCCGGAGCTGCCGAAGCCGGTATTGGTAAGGTTTCTAACATCACCTTTGCAAACATCAGATGCAAGAGCGAAAACGGGATTTTTCTGGGAGCAGCATCGCCAGATCTTCTGGATAACATTCGCTTTAACGATATTGACCTCGAGATTTCAAAAACCACCAAATATCCGGGAGGGTATTACGATTGCAGACCCTGCAAGGATGCTGATTTCATCGGCGAGCAAACCGCCGGTTTTTATATGGTAAATGCCAGCAATGTTTACATCTCAAACACCACGGTAAACTGGGGAACTCAAAGACCAGATTACTACGGTAACGCGCTTTATGCCGAAAATATAACCTCTTTGGTGCTCGATAATTTTAAAGGGGAGGCCGCATTTGATCATCTGGAAAGCATCGTTAAACAGGGACAAACACAACTCGAAAAAATTTCAAATTAATCATGGTTTTAGGCTTATCATATCTGGATATTGCAGTACTGGCGCTTTACTTTGGTGTCATTGTTTATATCGGCATACGGTCTAGCCTGAAAATTAAAAAGGAAGAAGACTATTTTCTGGGAGGCAGAAAATTTGGAAAACTCTTCTCAACCTTTGCCAGTTTTGGGCAGGCCACCTCAGCCGATGGCCCTGCGGGTGTCGCGACCACAACCTTTAAAAACGGCGCCAGCGGCATCTGGAGTTCGCTTTTAATGCTTTTTGCCACCCCCCTGTTTTGGATTACGGCACCCTGGTTGCGACGCCTGCGCATCACCACGATGGGCGATTTTTATGAGGAGCGTTACGCTTCGCGAAAAATGGCCGCCACCTATGCTTTAGTGGGAACCATTGGGATGATGGGTTTGCTTTCGGTAGGTTATAAGGCGGTGACCACCACGGCTCTGGCAATGACCGGAAAGCCGGAAACTGCACTAACTGCAACCGAAAAGCTCGAAAAAGAAAAAGCAGATCGCCTTTTTGAACTTTCCAACGAAAACTTCACCTACCTCTCACAGGCCGAAAAACAGGAATTAACCGAACTGAGACAGGAAAATCCACGAGCGCTTTTCAGTTATTTTTCTGAAGATGTACTCATCTGGACCATCTGTTTTATCGTACTGTTTTATACGGCATTGGGAGGACTCGAAGCCGCATTTTACACCGATTTGCTTCAGGGAATTTTTATCATTCTGCTTTCAATCATTCTCATACCCTTCGCTTGGCAGGCGATTAATCAGCAATTTGGCGGCAGCGGCATGATGCAGGCGCTCACCAACCTGCACGAGCAACTGCCCGAAAGCACTTTTGAAGTTTTTGGTTCGCCTGCAACTTTAGATTTTACCTGGTATTTTATTGTTATGGCGGCATTGGTTTCGGGGATGACGGTTGTAGCCCAGCCTAACCAGCTGGTAACAGCAGGAGCCGCAAAAAGTGAAGACGCGGCACGCACCGGCTTTGTGACCGGCACGTTTATGAAACGTATTGTGACCATCCTCTGGGGAATGGTAGGGCTTTGCGCCATTTTGCTCTATGGGGGTAAAATCATGAACTCCGATTTTGTTTGGGGTCATGCCACCACCCAATTACTGGCACCGCTGGGATTAGGTCTGGTAGGATTGATGCTGGCCAGTCTGATGGCGGCTTTGATGTCAACGGCAGACTGCCTGATGATTACCGTTTCCGGACTGGTAGTCAACAATTTTTACAAATACTTCATCCCCGATAAGTCTGCCAGACATTACATCTGGGCCGGGAGAATATCGGGCGCTATTTTTCTCATCGGGGCTGCGGTAATTACGACTCAGTTTGACACCATTCTGCAGATTTTAAAGTTTATCTGGGAGTTTTTTGTGGTGTTTGTAGCCGCATTCTGGCTGGGACTAAAATGGCGACGTGCCAATCGAATTGCTGCCTGGTATTCGATCCTACTTACCTTTTTGCTTTTTTATTTTATCCCCATGCTTTTACCCATAGTATTTCCGGAGATGCGTACCGATGAAAGCCTGACAAAGCTCACCGAATCACGCATCGTCACCCGAAATTACGAAGTAAAAGAAGTAGATCTTGAAAACCGAAAGTACGATATCGCGCAATGGGAAAAACTTCCACAAAGCGAAAAAGATCAAATCAAAAAACCGGAAGCACTTGTGCTGGGCGGTACTAACGCCGTAGACTATGCGATGCCGCAACAGGCTATATTTTGGTCTAAAGGAGTTTCGGTAAATAAAGCTGATGAGCGCTACGGCCGCGGCTACATTTACCTGGAATTGTACCTGCTCGACCGTCTGGGCTGGGATCTTTCCAGGAATCCCTATGCCTTAAACGAAACCATAAGACTGGGCATACGCCTGCTGTTTCCGTTTTTGATACTCATCTTCATCGCTTTGGCAACAAAACCTGATCCCGACGAACATTTAAAGTTCTTCTACCAGAAGATGCGCACCCGGGCGATTGATAACAGTACCTTAAAAAATCAACCGGTTACCGAAAAACTCTTATTCCCCAACAGCAATTGGGAATTGTACACATGGAATAGAAAGGACAGCACGGGCTTCCTGCTCGCCTGCCTCATTGTTCTGCTAATTATTGGACTACTCTACCTGATGGTCTCCCTCGGGTCTTAATTGATGAATAGGCTTAGAGGCCATTAAAATGAAGAACTAAAAAAAACTGTTTAACCTGAATTTATAGTTATGAAAGATAGCAATCAAAACGCGCAACCGCTGGGTAGTCTTGACGAGTGGGAAGATGATGTGGTGCGCCGTTATCCTGAAGAGGCACATAAAGCCAAGGAAGAATTTCGCAATTACGAGGCTCCGGCTCGTGATACGGTAAAAGAGTTTTACCGCATCAATCACATCAACCAGACGTATGATTTTGTGCTCGAAAAGAAAAACGACTTCCTCAAATTTAACCGTCGTGAGATGTCGCTTTGGGATGCAGTCGAATTTTTAAATACGCTTGTTGATGACTCTGACCCGGACATTGACCTCGATCAAACCCAGCATTTACTGCAAACCTCTGAAGCCATACGCGCAGACGGGCATCCGGACTGGTTTGTGCTTACCGGTTTCTTACACGATCTGGGTAAAGTATTGTGCCTTTTTGGCGAACCGCAGTGGGCTGTTGTGGGCGATACCTTTCCCGTAGGTTGTGCCTATTCAGACAAAATCGTGTATCCGGAATTTTTTAAGCAAAACCCCGATTATACTAATGAGCGCCTCAATACCAAATATGGGGTTTACAAACCCAATTGCGGCTTAGATAACGTGCACATGTCCTGGGGTCACGATGAGTACCTCTACCACATTATGAAAGACTATTTGCCCGAGCCGGCTTTATATATGATACGCTATCATTCGTTTTACTCGCAGCACCGCGAGGGCGCTTACGATCACCTGATGAGCAAACACGATCACGAGATGTTTAAGTGGGTTGATAAATTCAATCCGTATGATTTGTATTCCAAGGCTCCTACCCCGCCAAACGTAAAAGAACTGCGTCCCTATTATGAGGATTTGGCTGCCAAATTCCTGCCGGACACCCTGAAGTTTTAGATTATTTTTATAATACCTGTTATGATTCTTAAACCGAAATACCAATCTGTCTTAAAGCTTGCCTGTTGCCTTTTTATACTTGCAGGGCTTAACTCCTGTAAAAAAGAAAAAGAAGCAGAAATTCAGGCTCAGGAAGAAACGCCCTACACGAGTCTCTTAAAACGGGTGGTACCCGAGTATGCAGACCAATTTAGTATTGATTCGCTACCCGGTGCCGGCGATCAGGCTTTTGAAATTGCAGCTCAGGAAGGTAAAATCAGTTTGAAGGGAAATAACGGCGTGGCTATTGCTTCGGCCCTGTATTATTATATCAAAGAGTATGCTCACGGGCAGATTACCTGGAATGGCACCAACCTCAACTTCCCGGAAACCCTGCCCCTGCCTGAACAACCGGTACGCAAAGAATCGCCTTACGAGTACCGCTATTACCTCAACTACTGCACCTTCAACTACTCGATGAGCTGGTGGAACTGGGAACGCTGGGAAAAGGAAATCGACTGGATGGCGCTTCACGGTATCAATATGCCTTTAGCCATAACCGGTGAAGAATACATTTGGGACGAAGTTTACAAGTCGTACGGCTTTACCGATGAAGACCTCAACGACTTTTTCAGCGGTCCTTCGTATTTCTCCTGGTTTTGGATGGGAAATCTGGACGGCTGGGGCGGCCCGCTTCCGCAAAGCTGGAAAGAAAGCCATCGCGATCTGCAGAAAAAGATTTTGCAGCGCTCACGCGAACTGGGAATGAAGCCCGTGCTTCCGGCGTTTACCGGTCACGTTCCGGCTTCCTTCAAAAAATTCTTCCCCGATGCCAACCTTAAAAAGACCAACTGGGGCAATGATTTTGGCGACACCTACATCCTGGATGCAGGCGATCCGCTTTTCGCAGAAATAGGAAAACGCTTTTTAGAAAAACAGGAAGAAGTTTTTGGCACAGACCACCTCTACACGGCAGATACGTTTAACGAAAATGAGCCGCCTTTAGACGATCCGCAGTATTTGGGTGAGTTGAGCGAAAAGATTTTTGAAGGCATGAAAGCCGCAGATCCCGAGGCAATCTGGGTGATGCAGGGCTGGTTGTTTTACAGTCACAAAGACTTTTGGAAAACCCCTCAAATCAAAGGTTTGCTCAGCACCGTGCCCGATGATCGTATGATCATTCTCGATCTGGCTACCGAAATTGAACCGGTCTGGAAACAAACCGAAGCTTTCTACGGCAAACAATGGATCTGGAATATGCTGCACAATTTTGGCGGAAACATCAGCATGTTTGGCCGCATCGAGACTGTGGCACAGGAACCCGCAAAAGCTTTAAACGACAGCACTTCGGGCAATTTAAAAGGAATAGGTCTTACGATGGAAGCCATAGAACAAAACCCGGTGCTTTACGAACTGATGACCGATAATACCTGGCGCGACGCACCTATTGAGCTCAAGCCCTGGCTGAAGCAGTACACCCGCAACCGTTATGGTGCGGTAAACGACAGCATCATCAAAGCCTGGGATATTCTGGTAGAAACGGCTTACAACGGCACAACGATACGCGATGGTGCCGAGTCTATCATCGCTGCGCGTCCTACTTTTGAGGGCTACCGCCGCTGGGCACGCACCAAGATGAATTATGATCAGCTTGACCTGCTGCCCGCCTGGGATTTGTTTATTGGCGCAAGTGATACCTTTAAAAATGCTGATGGTTTTGAGTACGATCTGGTTGATCTTACCCGTCAGGTGCTTGCCAACTATGCGCTGCCCGTGCAGCAACAAATGGCGATAGCCTATCGCAACAACGATAAGGAAGCTTTTAAAAAGCACAGCGAAGAATTGTTGACGCTCATCAGCGATTTAGATCAATTGCTCGCTACGCGAAAAGACTTCCTGCTGGGGCCCTGGATTGCTGATGCACGAAGCTGGGGCACCACACCTGAAGAAAAAGCCCTTTACGAGCGCAATGCGCGCGACCTCATCACGCTTTGGGGCGGTCCTGACAATCCCCTGCACGAGTATTCCTGCCGCCAATGGAGCGGGGTGCTTAATGATTTTTACAAACCACGCTGGCAACAATTCATCACCGATGTTCAAGCCGAATGGGGCAATTTTGATCAGGAAGCTTTTGATGAAAAAATCAAACAATGGGAATGGGAATGGGTCAACAAAGAAGAATCGTATCCCACTGAGGCCAGCGGTGACGCTTACCAAATAGCAAAAGCACTTCACACCAAATACCGAAGCAAAATCACCCCGATCACGAAGATCATGCCGCCTATTGACTACAACTATTAACCGCTGCTTATGACCGTAAAAACTTCAGAACGCTTTTTATCGCTCGACGTATTCAGAGGGCTTACCATCGCCCTGATGATTTTGGTAAACACGCCGGGTACCGGTGCGGAGATGTACCCCTATCTGGTGCACGCGCAATGGTTTGGGTTTACACTGGCAGATTTAGTCTTCCCTTCATTTCTATTCGCCGTGGGTAATGCGATGAGCTTCTCGATGCGCCGCTTTCAGGAGGCTGTACCTGCAGATTTCTGGAAAAAAGTACTGAAGCGTACTGCAATTATCTTTCTGTTGGGATTCCTGATGTATTGGTTTCCCTTTTTTGAATTCAATGACGGGCAACTGCAGTTATCCCCATTTTCTGAAACCCGGGTTATGGGTGTTTTGCAACGTATTGCCCTGTGCTACTTTTTTGGTGCAGTGCTGGTAAGGTATTTTTCAGTCAAAGCCATTTTCATCGCGTGTATTGTGATGCTCCTCGCCTACTGGGGAATTCTGTATGCTTTTGGCGAACCGGGACGCGAACTCGAAATGGCAACCAATGCCGCCGCTAAATTTGACTTTACCATTTTGGGCGAAGGCCATATCTATAAAAAAGACGCCATCCCTTTTGATCCGGAAGGTATTTTGAGCACCCTGCCCAGTATTGTAAATGTACTTGCGGGTTATCTCGCCGGCGTGTTTATCAGACGAAAAGGGAAATCCTTTGAAACCATTGCCAAACTGATGCTGGCCGGGTTTATCATTTTTGCTTTAGCCGAATGGTGGGGCTTGATTTTCCCCATATCAAAAAAATTATGGACGAGTCCCTTTGCGCTGTTAACCATAGGCCTTAACCTGTCTATGCTGGCCGCACTAATATTTGCGGTAGAATTGAAGAACATCAAATTCGGCAGTGATTTTTTCAACACCTTCGGGAAGAATCCGCTGGTGATTTACCTGTTTTCTGAATTGTTTTACATCACGCTGCGTCTGATACCGGTAAACGAAAATCAGGATGCTTTTGAATGGGTAAGTGAAGAAATCTTTCAGCGCATCTTCCCGGGATCCTTCGGGGCACTGATGACCGCTATTGTCTTTATGCTCGTATGTTGGGCTTTGGGCTACTGGATGGACAAAAAGAAAATCTACGTCAAGATCTAATTTCGTTTCAATAAATGATCAATACCTTTAAAACTCCTTGTTTGACTTCATCCTCACCTATGACATTTTCTTTTAGCCTACCTCGTTTTATAATCTTTGTACTTTTAGCTTTAGCTTCCTGTAAAAATGACAAAAACCGGGAATCTGATACTGCCGAAGCCAATATTCATGAACTTTGGTACGACGCCCCTGCGCGTGAATGGGTAGAAGCCCTGCCGCTGGGAAATGGCAGAATTGGCGCGATGGTATTTGGGCGTGTGAGTGAAGAATTGATTCAGCTTAATGAAAGTTCGCTCTACAGCGGTGGTCCCGTACCCCAAAGTATCAATCCCGATGCAGCTTCCTATCTGCAACCTTTACGTGAAGCCATTTTCACCAGAAACTATGAGCAGGCAACCCTTTTGGCCAAAAAGATGCAGGGCTATTACACCCAGTCTTATATGCCTATGGGCGATTTGTTACTGCATCAGGAGTTGAAAAACGATTCGGTTCAAAACTACAAACGTACGTTGGACATTGCCGATGCCATTACCACCACTGTATTTGAAGCGGATGGCGTTAAGTACACCCGGGAGTTGTTTACCTCAGCACCCGATAATGTTCTGGTAATAAAACTTACCGCAGATGCCGCAAAAGCCTTAAATCTGAATCTTTCGGCAGCAAGCCAACTGCACGCTGAAGTTTCGGTAACTGAAGATCAGGAATTAGTGGTCAGCGGGAAGGCTCCGGCACAAGTAAATCCCAATTATTACAATCCCGAAGGCGTAGAACCTATTACTTACGAAGATCCTGAAGGATGTGACAGAATGCGCTTTCAATACCGCATCAAAGTGCTTAAAACCGATGGTAATCTCAGTGTGGAAAATAGCAGTCTGGCTATCGCTGATGCTTCCGAAGTGGTTGTACTGCTTACCGCGGCAACCAGTTTTAACGGTTTTGACAAATGCCCGGATAAAGATGGACTCGACGAAGCAAAACTCGCGAGTGAATCTATGCAGGCGGCTTCGGCTAAAACTTATGACCAACTCAAAGCAGATCACATCGCCGATTTTTCGGCCTATATGACCCGTGTCGCGCTTGATTTGGGCACAACTCCGGAAGACCTTTTAAAACAACCTGTTAATGCCCGTTTAAAAGCCTATTCCCAGGGAGCTAACGATCCCAATCTGGAAGCTCTGTATTTTCAGTATGGTAGATACTTACTGGTTTCTTCCTCAAGACCGGGCGGAATCGCAGCCAATCTTCAGGGAATCTGGAATAACGAAATGCGTCCGCCGTGGAGTTCAAATTACACCACAAACATCAATGCCGAAATGAATTACTGGCCGGCAGAAACCACCAATTTAAGCGAAATGCACCAGCCCTTTTTGGCCTATATCCAAAATGCTTCGGTGACCGGAAGCCGTGTGGCTAAAGAGTTTTACGATGCAGACGGCTGGGTGTTGCACCACAATTCAGATATCTGGGCGACTGCAAACCCGGTGGGCGATCGTGGTAATGGCGACCCGCTATGGGCAAACTGGTATATGGGTGGTAACTGGCTTACGCTACACCTCTGGGAGCACTATGCTTTTACTCAGGATGAGGATTATCTGTCGAACGTATATCCCGTAATGAAAGAAGCGGCCCTGTTTACCTTAGACTGGCTGGTAGAACGCAATGGGCAATTGACTACTGCGCCCTCAACCTCCCCTGAAAATTTCTTTAAGATTGATGGTAAAAATTACGCCCTAACGGAAGGCGCCACCATGGATATGGCCATCATACGCGAATTGTTAAACAATACCATTAAAGCTTCAGAAATACTGGGTATCGATGCCGAATTTAGAGAAAAGCTCGTCGCTACCCGGGAGCGTTTGATTCCGTATCAAATAGGTGCCAAAGGCCAATTGCAGGAATGGAATCTGGACTTTGAAGAAGAAGATCCGCATCACCGCCATGTTTCGCATTTGTTTGGCTTACATCCCGGCACGTCCATCTCGCCGCTCACCACTCCGGAGCTTGCTGCGGCTACCGAAAAAACCTTTGAACTGCGCGGCGATGAAGGAACCGGCTGGAGCAAAGCCTGGAAAATCAATTTCGCTGCCCGCTTGCTGGATGGCGATCACGCGTACAAGATGATTCGCGAATTGATGCAGTACGTTGACCCCTACTCCAAAGAGCATAAAGGCGGGACGTATCCCAACCTATTCGATGCGCATCCGCCGTTTCAGATTGACGGGAATTTTGGAGCCACTGCCGGCATAGCCGAAATGTTACTGCAAAGCCATCTGGGTGAATTGCACCTGCTTCCTGCCCTGCCCGGTGCCTGGAAAAGCGGTTCCGTTAAAGGTCTTAAGGCCCGTGGAAACTTTGAAGTGCATATTGAATGGAAAGAAAACGAGCTCCAAGCTGCAACAATACGTTCAGAGTCCGGTGGTAATCTGGTTATACGCACCGCGCTGCCTTTAGAGATTGAAGGGGTTTCGGCTGAAAGCCAAAAAGTAGGAATGTATTACCTCACCCGTTTTGAAACAAATACCAGAGAAACCTATCGGATTTCGGCTGAATAACAAAAGCTCAATAAGCAAAAAAAAAGGCTGTCTTAAGTGTTAGTTGAAGAACACCCGGGACAGCCTTTTAAATTTTATAGACTAAAAAATTTATTGACCTTCAATGGTCTTGATTTTTCCTTCAGCATCATATTCAAGCTCGACCACTTTCATACTGCGCAACCACGTTTTTCCGCCTGAAGGCACACTGTCGTGAAAAAATAAATAGCTCTTTCCTTTAAATTCGACTATAGAATGATGCGTGGTCCAGCCCACCACCGGAGTCAAAATCACTCCCTGGTAGGTAAACGGTCCGTATGGATTATCTCCCGTTGCATAACACAGGCGGTGCGTGTTTCCGGTAGAATACGAGAAGTAATATTTGCCGTTGTATTTATGCATCCACGAAGCTTCAAAAAAGCGACGGTCGTGGTCTCCCGCAGTTAGCGGCTTTCCGTCTTCATCTAAAATCACAATTGCTTTTGAAGGCTCTGCAAACTCGATCATACTATCGGCCAAACGGGCTATACGTGCCGGTAATGCAGGCTGATCTTCTGCCGGTTCTGAACCGCACTCGATGGCTTTGCCATCACGGTAACGCTGCAACTGTCCGCCCCAGAGTCCACCAAAATACATATAGTGCTTTCCATCTTCCTCAAAAATACAGGGATCGATAGAAAAACTGCCCTTCATAGGCGCGTCAAGCGGCTTAAAAGGCCCTTCAGGCTTATCGCTGGTCGCAATCCCAATGCGGAAAATATCCGTTTGATCTTTCAGCGGAAAATACAAATAATACGTCCCGTCCTTATGGGCAATATCACAATCCCAAAGCTGGCGACCCGCCCACGGAATGTCTTTTACGTCAAGTGCCTTACCATGATCGGTAACTTCCCCATCAATAGATTCCATCGAAAAGACGTGATAATCCCGCATGTCAAAGTGATCACCATTATCGTTTTCAGGAATGCCCGATTCTACATCGTGAGAAGGATAAATATAAATTTTGCCGTTAAAAACATGTGCCGAAGGATCTGCCATATACGCATGATCCACCAGATATCTGGGTTCTTTCATAGGATTTAATTTAGTGTTTAGTCTTAAGTATGGGTTTCTTCAAAGCTGAAAAAACAACTTATAGTATTATTGACTACAAGTTTAGCAATTATAAATGAGTTTCCCTAACTTTTTTAAACCGGTTGAGTGCCGGAATCGGAAAAGTTAAGATGAAATTGAAGTTTAAAATTCGAAGTTGAAACCTTTCTCCAGCAACTTCTTATAGGTTTCAGGATTGAAGCGATACAGTTTTGCTGCGCGGTGCGAAACATCTTTTTGCTTTTCGGCCAGGGGCGTAAGCAAATCCATTTTAAGAATTTTACGCCTGAAGTTGGGCTTGTCCATCTCATAACCCAAAATCTGTTCGTACAGGTGCATCAACTGGAGTAACGTAAATTTTTCGGGTAACAAATTGAAGCCTATAGGTTCCTGCTTGATGCGTCTGCGCAGGCGTTTTTGACCGATTTCCAGAATTTGCTGGTGATCGTAAATCAGATCTTTGACTTCAGAGACTTTAAACCAGGCAACTTCGGCAGCGGTGTAACCTGCTTTCAAATCGTAATCTTCTTCTTTAATCAGTGCATAATAGCCCACAGTGATTACCCGCGAAAGCGGAAAACGATCGGGTGCACCAAAAGCCCGCAACTGCTCCAGATAAACATCTTTAATCCCGGTAAGTTCGAGTAGGAGACGGTTTGCAGCATCGTCAATACCCTCATTTTCGTAGATCCACCCTCCGGGTAAACCCCACTTATTTTTACTTATCCCCTCTTTATGCTTAACCAGAAGAACCTCGAGTTCTTCATTTTTAAAACCAAAAATCACGCAATCAATGGTAATACTATCCAGAATAACAGATTTTTCATCTTCGGGTATTTGCATTGAGGTCGATTGAGCATCCATAGGGTTAAAAATGTACAGCTAAAGTATAAAAAATTGATAAATTTCAGATTTTTATCCGTATACTTGTAGTCAATATTACTATAAGTAACTTGTTAAACCAAATTTAACCCTATGTATTTTTTAGGAATTGACCTGGGCAGTTCATCCATCAAACTTGCTGTGCTGGACGGTAATACCGGTAAAGGTATTGCTCATGTGACGGTACCCGACCACGAAATGCAGATGCACGCGGCTCAAGCGGGCTGGGCAGAACAAGACCCGGAAAGCTGGTGGCAGTACACCTGCGACGGTATAAAAAAATTAAAAGCTAACGGCCTTGACGTTTCACGTATAAAAGCTATTGGTATCTCCTATCAAATGCATGGTCTGGTTCTTACTACCAAAGATCTTGAGGTTTTAAGACCTTCAATCATTTGGTGCGACAGTAGAGCTGCCGGTGTAGGCCGTGAAATTTACGAACAAAAAGGAAGTGCCTTTTTCCATTCCCGCATTTTGGGAAGTCCCGGGAATTTTACAGCTTCCAAGCTGAAATGGGTGCAGCAACATGAGCCGCAACTTTTTGAAAAGGCAGCTTATATGATGCTTCCGGGAGATTATCTTGCCGCGAAGTTTTCGGGCGTAGCCCAAACCAGCAAATCGGGCCTTTCTGAAGCAGCTTTATGGAATTTCAAAAAAGGAACTCTGGCAACAGATGTTCTGGAAGCTATGGGACTACCTGAATCCCTGATTCCTGAAATCGTTTCTAATTTTGGACATCAGGCTCAAATTGCTGCTGATATCGCTGCTGATCTGGGACTTTCTAAAGATGTCAAAATTACCTACCGTGCCGGCGATCAGCCTAATAATGCCTTGTCATTAAATGTTAACCAACCGGGAGAAATCGCTACCACAGCAGGAACTTCGGCCGTTATTTATTCGGTGACCGATCAGGATTCGTTTGATCCCGAAAACCGCGTAAATACGTTTTTACACGTGAATAATGAAGAGCAACAGAAGCGTAACGGTGTGCTGCTGTGTATCAACGGCTCAGGAATTCTATACCAATGGCTTCGCAAAACCGTTTCAGCCGGTTCTAAAGATCTGGTTTCCTACGAATTCTTAAACGAGCAGGCTTCAAAAGTAAAAGCCGGTAGCGATGGTTTGCGTTTTTACCCTTTTGGAAATGGTGTAGAACGCATTTTCAATAACAAAGATGCTACCAGCGGCTTACAGAATCTCAACTTTAACCGTCACGAAAATTCGCATCTGGTGCGAGCTGCCTGTGAGGGGATTGTTTTTGCTATGAATTACGGTTTCGAAATCATGCAAAAAATAGGTGCCGGGGGCCAGCGCGTAAAAGCCACACACGCCAACTTATTTTTGAGTCCGGTGTTTCGCGAGATTTTTGTCAACACTACCCAAACCACGCTCGAATTGTATGAAACCAATGGGGCTGAAGGAGCTGCACGTGGCGCTGCATACGGTTTTGGGCATTACAAGACGCTAAACGAAGCCAACGAGGGATTAAGTCTGATAAGCACGCAGGAACCTCAAAAGGATCAGGGAAAAATCTATTCAGACTGGTATCAAATCTGGAAAAACAACATAAAAATAAACGAGTAATTCAAAAACTATGAGTACCTATTTTAAGAACATTGATAAAATCAAATTTGAAGGAAAAGGCAGTGACAATCCGTTAGCTTTTAAATATTATGAAGCAGATAAGGTTGTTGCAGGAAAAACCATGAAGGAGCATTTTCGTTTTGCTATGGCCTACTGGCATACGCTTAATAACAAAGGAGGTGATCCGTTTGGTGCACCTACCGAAACTTTTGAATGGGACAAAAATCCCGATCCGGTAGGACGTGCAAAAGATAAAATGGATGCTGCTTTTGAATTTATGACCAAAATGGATCTGCCTTACTACTGTTTTCACGATGTTGATGTGGTAGATGAAGCACCTTCATTAAATGAGTTTGAAAAACGCATGCACCAAATGGTGGAGTATGCGCAAATGAAGCAAAAAGAAAGCGGAATCAAGCTGCTTTGGGGAACCACAAACCTGTTTAGTAACCCACGCTATATGAACGGGGCTTCTACCAATCCTAATTTTGACGTGGTAGCCTACGCAGGAGCTCAGCTGAAAATTGCCGTAGATGCAACCATCGCTTTAGGTGGTGAGAACTACGTGTTCTGGGGAGGTCGTGAAGGTTATATGAGCCTCTTGAATACCGATATGAAGCGCGAACTTGACCATATGGGTCGTTTCCTTACTATGGTAAAAGACTATGCGCGTAAAGAAGGATTTAAAGGAAACTTCCTGATCGAGCCTAAACCTATGGAGCCCAGCAAGCATCAGTATGATTTTGATGCAGCTACAACATTAGGATTCATCAACAAATACGGTTTACAGGACGACTTTAAACTGAATCTGGAAGTAAATCACGCTACACTGGCAAGTCACACATTTGAGCACGAACTGCAGGTTGCTGTAGATAACGGTATGCTGGGAAGTATAGATGCTAACCGTGGTGATTACCAAAACGGTTGGGATACAGACCAGTTCCCGATTGATATTTACGAAATCACCCAGGCTATGCTTATCATTTTAGAAGGCGGCGGTATTCAAGGTGGTGGTGTAAACTTTGACGCTAAAGTACGTCGTAACTCTACCGACCTGGAAGATAAATTTATTGCGCACATCTCAGGAATGGATGTATTTGCACGCGGACTTATCGCAGCAGATCACATTCTTCAGAACACTAAATACAGTGACTTGCGTAAAACACGCTATGAGTCTTTTGACGGTGGTAATGGTGCTAAATTTGAAAAAGGAGAACTTACACTGGAGCAATTGAGCGAGATCGGGAAGCAAACCGGGGAGCCAAAACAATTTAGCGGTAAGCAGGAATTGTTTGAGCAAATCGTTGCAAACGCGTTCTAAATAAGAATAAAATTCATTTTAATTATTTGAAAAAGCATCCTTTTAGGGTGCTTTTTTTGTTTTTAAATGCAAATCGAAATCTAAAAAGTACCTCTTTTCTCAGGCAGGTTGATTTTAGAAATCAATACTTCCAAAACGTGCTGCAATTTTTTTTAAAGATCGAAAAGTGCCCGTTTAAAGATTTGATTGTCAATTAATAAATACATTTTAAATGTCTGACAAGGGCTTGAAAACCGTCTTTTTGTTCAAAATATTCCGTTCCTTTTATACTTAAACAGATTTAAGGCTAAACCGATTTAGCAAAAAAATACTCGTAACTAATTCATTTTCAATGTGTTTTTAAGCTAACTTTAACAGTACAGTTCTAGCAAAATAATTGGGGATGGCGTTATTTTATTGTCCCCCTACAGCGAACTAAAATTCTGCTAACGCTATAATACCAGTACATCATGAGGGCGCAATTACAACTAACCGAAGCTAAAAGCTCATTTCAACAAGAGGCAATCGTACGTTGCCTGAACCGTATTATGGAAGTACGCATTCTTGATTTAAATCTTAACAAGAGAGTGTTATTTGTAGAATTTACAGGTCCCAAGGTGTTTCAGAAAATTCAAAAAGAGATTGAACGTCTGGGTTTAAGCATTAACGAAAAAAAAATAGTGCCCGATCCTTTCGCTGTTTCTTCGACTTCCCGCGAAGTTTAAAAGCCTTTACAAGGCCGGTTATACAGCGATTTTCGTATAGATTATACTTAAATACCCGTCTTATGACGGGTATTTTTTTCTGTTTATCAAATTAAAATAACTGATATTCAAACACTTAAAAAGAGGTAAATCTAAACAACATTGTGTAACTAAAATTCCTTCCTTAAAAACACCCTATAACTGTTCAAGTTCTCAGAAATTAACTAAATTTAACACTGCTTATTATCATAGGCGCCTAGTTTTACCCAGTATTTTTTTCAAATTCATAAAATTGTGTTTAAGCGCAGTTCGCTGCCTGCGCAGCCACACATCAACCAAAGACCTCAACTATGCTAAATCTTGTACGTACCGATTCAAAGAATCCGGATTTCTTGAAAATGGTAAAAGAACTTGACGAGACATTGAAACTTACAGATGGTGACGATCATGAGTTTTACAATCAGTTTAACTCCCTTGACCGTATAAAAAATGTGATTGTGGCTTACGACGGCGGGCTTGCCGTTGCATGTGGTGCTTTCCGGGAGTACGGCCCTAAAAGTGTCGAAATCAAAAGGATGTATACCAAGCCTATTCACCGCAAAAAAGGCTACGCCAGCGCTATTCTTGAAGCTTTAGAAAACTGGGCCCACGAGATAGGCTATACCAAATGCATCCTGGAAACCGGAATTTTTCAGCCTCCTGCAATTGCGCTTTACAAGAGACGTAAATACGATATCATCCCAAACTACGGGCAATACAGCGGCATTGGTGGCAGTATGTGTTTTTTAAAATACCTGGGGCCGCAATAATTAAACTGGAAAGGCTCTAGGGTATTCGGGCGATATCAACCTCGACGTTAAGTTTGCTTCTTCCGCTGCCGTAAACCACTCCTTTAAGTGGCGGAACATCGTAATAGTCCCGTCCCCAGCCGGTTACTAAATGTTGATTGCCCGGAATCTGATTGTTAGTGGGATCAAAATCTACCCAGCCAAAACCGGGAATAAAAATTGAAAACCAGGCGTGACTGGCATCTGCGCCCACCAGCTTTTCCCTTCCGGGAGGTGGTAGCGTTTCAATATACCCGCTGATATAGCGCGCCGGTAATCCTATAGAGCGTATGCAGGCGATAGCTATCTGAGCGAAATCCTGACACACCCCCTTACGCTCTTCCATCACTTCATTTATGGGTGTGGAAACACTGGTAAAACCCGATACGAAATCAAAATCCACATAAATACGCTGCATCAGTTCTTCGGCGGCTTCAAATACTGAACGTCCCGGTGTAAAACTCTTATTGGCATATTCCCGAATGTTTTCGCCCCAATGTCTTATAAAAATAGACTCCAGGACAAATTGTTTGGCTTCCAGAATATCTGCCTCTGTTTTTTGAAGGGTTTTACGCGCCTGCTCCAACGTGATTCCTGTACAGGCTTCCGTGCGAAAAGATGCCCGATGCGATTCATAATCCCGATTCAGCTTACTCACCGTGGTAACCTTGAGCTGCTTATGCTCTTTTTGTATCGAAAAACGGGTGATATAATTTCCGAAGAAATCTACCCGTTCTGAAATTTCATCAGCTTCGGGACTGATTTGCATTTTATATTCCAGCAGTTCCTGGCCCGGTGATTTTCGGGGTTTGAGTACCGCAATATTGTGGCAGTAACTTACCGGAGCATCGTAATTATAGGTCGTGGTATGCGAGACAGCGTATAACATTAAATGGAAAAATTTTGATCTACCAGCTGACTCTGCTTATAGGTATGATTGAAATAGGTGTTGGTGATAGATTGTGAAGTTTGAAACAACAATTCGCTCAACTCTTCGAGCAGGTCATCCAGATCTTCACGCACATAACTTTCGGGGTTGGCAGTCATCGCGAGAGCTTCTGAACTCGCTAAACGCAACTTGCTGAATGCCTCAAAAACATTCTTCTCGTACTGCGTAAGCGTATCAGATCGCTGCGAATGTGGTAACCTGGCGATATCCTTCTGCAGACGACCTAATAAAAAAGTAAGGGATCGTGGATATTTCAAATCCATTAACATCAGGTTAATCACCGGTTCTACCCGGATAAACGAGCGGTAGCTGTAGCGGTATATATTCAGGCTTTCGTGACTGCTCAGCAAAGCTTCAAGAATCTCATATTCGGTTTGACCGGCCTGTTTGTTTACTAACAGTGCCCGGCATTTGGTGATGGTAAGGCTGCTGTGTTCGAGCTGTAAACCTATAAAATAGAGCAAAAGCCCCTGCTCTACCATAATACTTTCCTCAATAAGTCCCATAAAAGCGATAAGACGGGTGATGAGTTGGTTTAGGCCTTTAATAAGCTTGGTAACTGTGAGGTCTTTTTCGTTTTCCAGATTGCGCCACAGTTTTTGAATGGTTTCAAAAACACGCCACATATCGCTGCTCCACAAATTACGAATGGAATAATACGAGCTGCTAAACATACTCATGGTATGCCCCAAACTTCCTACCCGTTCCCGATTGAGAATGACATCAAAAATCTCCTCTAGCGGATTGCTCATCGCATAGGTACCATCTTCCCGTTTTTCCATAAATCCGGGATAGGTACCGGTCATCTGGGTTACGGCCTTGTAGAGAATATTCAGTTTTACCGAGCATTCTTCCTGAAGAATGGTTTCAGTAGCGCTGGTTTGCTTTAAAACCATGCGTAAAAAGCGGGCGTTAACCAAAGTACGTCCTACGTATCTGCCGGCCCAGTAGAGGTTTTCGGCCGTAAGGCTGGGCAAATCGGCAAGACCGCTAACCGAAATCGCCGATCGCCGGTTCCAGTTAAAATTTGGAGTTTCCTCACTACGATCGGGGTCAATAATCCAAAAATCCTTGCTCGTACCCCCACGCTGATTACTTACTCTTAGGGTATTACGGTCGGGTGCAACGCGTACGAGGCCACCGGGCATCACATTATAGCCTTTTTTACCGGCGATGGTGAAGGTACGCGCTACCATATTGCGTGGCTCAAAGGTTCCCTTAGTAAAATTGGGTGCCGTAGAAAAGCTGATGCGCTCCTGAGCTACAAAATGATAGGGTTTGCGTTGAATTTCGTTTTTCAGCTTTTCGAGCTCTGCCTTGGACATCAGCGAACCAAAATGAATATGCTCCCTATTGGTACGATCTATAGGTTTTATGACCAAATTGTGCAGGTTTTCGAGCACATAGTTTTTTTCCTTTTCCTGTCCGCACCACCATGAAGCAATCTGCGGAAGCACTAAAGGTTCATTGAGGAAAAATCTGCAAATAGCCGGCATAAAGGGAATTAACCCCGGGTTTTCAAGCACTCCGCTGCCTATGGGATTTACAATGGTCACATTTTGCCTGCGTACCACATCGAGCAAACCGGCAACACCCAGATGTGAATCTTCCCGAAGCTCCAAAGGATCGGTAAAAATATCATCTACCCTTCGCAGTACCACGTGTACCCGTTTTAAGCCCTTCAGGGATTTCATATACAGATTGCCTTCCCGCACCACCAGATCATTCCCCTGCACCAGCGGATACCCTAAAAAGGAAGCCAGATACGCGTGCTCAAAATAGGTCTCGTTATGCGATCCCGGCGTGAGAATCACGATGTTCGGGTTTTCGATCTTTTCTGGCGAAGCCTCAACCAAAAGATCATTAAAATCTTTAAAAAATTCAGACAGGCGTCTGACATTCATATCCACGAATATATCAGACAAAACCCGGTTTGTGGTAGAGCGGTTTTCTAGCGCATATCCCATACCGGACGGTGCCTGGGAGCGGTCGTTCACCACCCACATACGACCATCACTGCCACGGGCCAGATCGGCCGCATACAGAAGTAAATGTTTATCGAGTTTGTATTGAATTTTGTCGCACTGCCTTAAAAAACCACGATGCCCGTAGATCACCTCGTGCGGCACCACCCCTTCTTTTATAAGGCGCCGCTCGCCATAAATATCTTTTAACACCAAATTGAGCAGCTCTGCCCGTTGTTTCAATCCCTTTTCAATTTGCTGCCACTCGTCTGCGTGCAGTAAAAAAGGAATCACATTAAGATTCCACGGACGGTTGAGTCCGTTAGGATCATTGTAGACATTGTAGGTAACCCCGTTTTCTTCGAGTAACCAGTCAATATCGTTCTGCCGCTGATTGAGACCGTCTGTACCTATGCGCTTGAAATTCTCAAGCAGTTGTTTCCAGTTTCCTTTCACAGAAAGATCGGGAGAAAACATCTCGTCATACGTATTGTCTGTAAAATACCGGGTAAACCAGGCGTTTGTGGCAACGGTCATAGTTAGGGGAGCTAGCTTAGTATTTCTTACGTAAATCTAATAAATGTGGGAATTCCGGGTTCACAGGTATCTCTTTAAAATCAAAGGTTTTTTCCACAGTATTGGTCTTGAGCGTACGCCCTACCAATTTCGGATTAGGCTCTGACTCTGAATGCGTTATCGTTCCCTGTGTATGACCCATCTCCCAAAAACGGTTAATACGTCTCGATTCGGCTTCCAAACTGTTGATAGGATACGTCTCGTAAGACCTTCCGCCCGGATGCGCAACAAAATAGGTACAACCGCCAACCGAACGCTCGTTCCACAGATCGACAATATCAAAAACCAAAGGTGTATCTACCCCTATCGTAGGATGCAGGGCAGACCAGGGCTGCCAGGCCTTGTAACGTACCCCGGCAACATACTCGCCTTCCACGCCCGTATTGCTCATTTGGACCTTAACCCCGTTACAGGTTACCACATAACGCTCCTGATTAAAGTTGGTCACCTTAACCTGTACGCGTTCCAACGACGAGTCAACGTACCTCGAGGTACCGCTTCCGGTCATTTCTTCTCCCAAAACATTCCAGGGTTCAATGGCAGAGCGCAATTCAATCTTAATACCCTTGACCTCAACCTGCCCATAAAGCGGGAAACGAAACTCAAAAAACGGATCGAACCAGTCTAATTTGAACGGATATCCCGCAGCATTAAGCTGAGTCACCACATCTTTAAGGTCTTCTTTCACGTAATGTTCCATCAGGAATTTATCGTGCAGGCGGGTACCCCAGCGCACCAGTTTATGTTTGTAAGGCTCACGCCAAAACCAGGCTACAAGGGTACGCACGAGCAACATCTGCGTAAGGCTCATGCGTGCGTGTGGCGGCATATCAAAGCCGCGCAACTCAAGGATTCCCAATCTACCGCTGGACGAATCGGGTGAGTACAATTTATCTATACAGAACTCCGCGCGGTGCGTGTTTCCGGTAATATCGGTAAGCAGGTGACGGAATAAACGGTCGGTAAGCCAAAAGGGAACATCCTCATCTTCGGGAATCTGACTGAAAGCGATTTCCAGTTCGTACAGGTTTTCCATTCGGCCTTCATCAATACGCGGTGCCTGGCTCGTAGTGCCAATGAACGACCCCGAAAACAGATACGACAATCCCGGATGGTGTTGCCAGAAGGTAAGCAGACTGCGTAGCAAATCGGGTCTGCGCAACAACGGTGAGTCAGCAGGAGTGATTCCTCCCAGCGTAACGTGGTTACCGCCACCGGTACCCGTATGCTTACCGTCAAGCATAAATTTTTCGGTGCTCAGGCGGCTCTTTTTGGCCTCCTCATAAAGCGTAAAGGTATTTTTAGAAAGTTCGTCCCAGCTTTTTGCAGGATGTACATTCACCTCGATCACACCGGGATCTGGAGTCACTTTAAGTACTTCAAGACGGTAATCGCGCGGCGGCTCATAGCCTTCAATCAACACGGGTATGTTTAACTGTTTCGCCGTAGCTTCGATAGAAGCCATCAGATCCAGAAAGGTTTCGGCATTATCCAGAGGCGGCAGAAATAAGTATAATTTCTTGTCGCGTACTTCGGCACACAAAGCGGTACGTGCAAAGGGGTTCTTCTCCTTTTTATCGGCGTTATAATCTATTTTTCCTTTTCTCGCTTTCGCGAAAGCTTTACGTTTCTCGAGCGCTTCAGCGTAGTCACCAAAAGGTTTGCGTTTATCAAAAAGATCAGGATCTGTGATGGGTTGCGACGGAACATCAGGTTCCTCAATGAGTGAGTTTAACGGCAACCGAAGCCCTACAGGTGAATTCCCGGGGATCAAAAACAAATGCTTGCGTCTAAACTGCCAGGGGCTGGTCACCCATTTTCCCTGAATGTTCGCCAGCGGCAAAATATGGCCTATTTTTTTATCAAGACCCTGCTGTAAAATTCGCGCCAGCCGGTTTCGGACTGATGTAACCGTGTCGTCGCTGTCAAGCGGATCAACGTCTACCGGCAAGCGGCCTTCTTCCCACATAAAATAAAACACATCTTCGTAAGCGGGCATAATGTATTCCAGACGCACCCCGAGATTTATCGCGAGTTCCTGCAGAAACTTTTTAGAAATGCCTTCCGGCAGATCGTATTCTTTGGTAAAAGAGGCCATCAGGCTTTCGTCCTTCCAGATGGGTTTACCGTCTTTTCGCCAGTGAATTCCTATCGACCAGCGCGGTATGGGTTCGCCGGGATACCATTTACCCTGAGCGTGATGAAACATACCCCCTGGCGCAAATTTATGCAGTAAGCGGTTTGAAAGACCTTCTGCCAGCTTGCGCTTTTCAGGACCGTCAGCTTCGGTATTCCACTGCTCAGATTCCATATCGTCAACAGAAACAAATGTGGGTTCACCACCCATCGTAAGCCGCACATCGCCGTCCTGTAACTCCTGCTCCACCTTTTTACCCAACGCATCTATGGCTTCCCATTGATCTTCGGTATAGGGCTTGGTAACCCGTGGCGATTCAAAAATTCGTGTAACCGAATTCTCAAACTCAAACTCGGTCTCTGCAGGATCTGAAAAGCCGGTCACCGGGGCCGCACTTTCAAAAGAAGGCGTGCACGCCAGCGGAATATGACCTTCTCCGGCCAGTAATCCGGAAGTCGAGTCGAGACCAATCCATCCTGCACCGGGCACATAAACCTCAGCCCAGGCGTGCAAATCGGTAAAATCTTCTTCAGGGCCAGACGGACCATCCAAAGCTTTTTCGTCAGACTTCAGCTGTACCAAATATCCCGAAACAAAACGGGCTGCAAGCCCCAGATGACGCAACGACTGTACTAAAAGCCAGGCAAAATCCCGGCAGGAACCCAGTTTCCTTTCAAGTGTTTCTTCGCAGGTTTGCACACCCGGCTCCATACGCACCGTATAATTGAGGTACTGGTTGATGTGCTGGTTGATCCCTATTAAAAAGTAGATGGTTTTTTGCTTGCTCGTATCTACAGTTTTTAGAAACTTCTGTAGCAAAGGCCCGTCATCGGTCACTTCCAGATAGGGCAATAATTCTTTTTTAAGCGATTCTTTGTAGGTGAACGGAAACTCTTCAACCGCTTCTTCCACAAAAAAATCAAAGGGATTGATGGTTTTGAGATCGGCCAGAATTTCTACGTCAATAGAGAGTTCGTCGGTCTTTTCCGGAAAAACCACGCGCGCCAGATAATTCCCAAAAGGATCTTGCTGCCAGTTGAAAAAGTGATTTTCAGGCTTGATTTTTAACGAATACGCTTCAATGGGTGTTCTGCTGTGCGGTGCAGGTCTTAATCTAAAAATATGCGGTGACAGCGAGATGCGCTTGTCGTATTTATATTTCGTTTTATGTGAAATAACGACTTTGAGAGCCATAAATGGACAGTTTTGGTTAGGGTTGTGCTGCGTTTATGATGCGGTACAACCTCTACTAAGATAGTGTTCCAAACCTTAAAAAGCCGAAGCTTTGGTCAAAAACTCCGGCTATGCCCTCTATTTTTAGAAAATCGCTAATGAGATGGGTTTATAATATCTCATTCGCTATCTAAACAGGGATTTAAATCATTTTTTAAAAATGACTTCTACAGATTTTTAGACGAAAGCAGATCGAGCAGATGCGCATGCATCGCATCGGTATAATCGTAATGGGTCACCATACGCAGCTTGCCTTTACCCAAAGCGCTGATGAAAATCTGTTTTTCTTTTAGCTGCTGAATAAACTTCAACTCATCAACTTCAGGTCTCAATTTAAAAATAAGGATGTTGGTTTCTACCGGCTCTACCAGAGCGACTTTAGCATGTGCCGCCAGTGCTGTAGCCAGCTCCTGAGCCTTGCGATGATCTTCTGCCATACGCTGCCAGTGATGTTCCAGGGCATAAATACCCGCGGCAGCCATAAAGCCTACCTGACGCATCCCGCCACCCAAAACTTTGCGTACGCGCATCGCCTTGTCCATAAATTTTTGTTTACCTACGAGCACCGAGCCCATTGGCGCACCCAGGCCTTTTGACAGGCACACCGAAATCGTATCAAAAACCTCCCCGTAATCTTTTGGAGATTCGTCGGTAGCAACCAGCGCGTTCCAAAGGCGGGCACCATCCAGATGTAAACCCAGACCGTGCTCGTCGCAAACTTTTCTGATTTTGACAATTTCCCTAAAATCATAACAGGCCCCGCCGCCTTTATTGGTCGTATTCTCAAGACAGACCAGTGATGTCAGCGGACTGTGGTAAAAATCGGGCGGATTGATGTTTTCCTCCACCTGCTCTGCGGTGATCATCCCGCGATGACCGTCTACCAGCTTGCACGAAACCCCGCTGTTAAATGAAACCCCGCCGCCCTCGTAGTTGTACACGTGCGCATATTTATCGGCGATGAGTTGTTCGCCGGGCTGGGTATGAATTTTAATCGCAGCCTGATTGGTCATACTTCCCGTAGGAAAATACAGCGCCGCATCCATCCCAAAAAGATGTGCGATATGCTCCTCGAGTTTATTAACCGTGGGATCTTCTTTATATACATCGTCCCCAACTTCGGCCTGCATCATCGCCTGCAACATTTCGGGGGTGGGTTTGGTAAGCGTATCGCTCCTTAAATCTATAATCATAAATTCCTTCAAATTCTAAACGGTTTTAAAGCTAAAAAAATCCGTTTTATGTTGTATCTGTTTATCTCAAATGCTCTCCGCCGTCCACCGGAATCACGGCTCCATTAATCCAGTTTGCTTCAGGTCTGGTAAGCAGGTAGACTGCATTAGCGACATCTTCGGCGGTTGTAAGTCGTCGGTTGGGATTGCGGGCCATCGCCTGCTCAATTAAAAGTTCACTTCCCGGTATCAGCCGCAGGCTTTCGGTATTAGTCACTCCCGCCTGAATACAGTTTGCCGTGATTTGCAAGGGTGCAAGCTCAAAAGCGAGACTGCGCACAATAGCCTCGAGCGCTGCTTTTGCGGCGGATACCGCGGCATAGTTAGGCAAGGGTTTGCTACTACCCTCGCTGGTAAACGCAAGGATTTTGCCGTGGGATGCAAATAATTTCGCATTCGCGAAAGCGCTTGCCCAATCGTACAGGCTAACCGCCATAGCTTCCGCAGTAAGCATAAAATCTTTCCCACTCAGAGTCGCTTCCGAAGGATTATCGGTATAAATAGGTTTTAAATTTCCCTTTGCGATGCTGTGCAGCATTAATTGAAGCCGGACTTCTTTCGCCCTAAAAAAATCAAGTAGTTTTTGAATGGTTTCAGCACTCAAGGCATCGGTATTGAATTCGGCTACTTCTACGCCAAAGGCCCGCATAGCTTCAAGTTCGTCTTCAAAATCACCCAATTTACTCCGCCGGGTGCGGTGCACGATGCAGATGTTCAGGCCCTTTTCAGCCAGTTTTTTTGCCGAAGCCAGTCCCAAGCCGCTGCTGCCCCCCAGGATTAATGCCCATAAGTTCGCTTCAGGGCTGGTGTTAAATTCAAATGTTTTTACCATTGTATTAAAATGCGTTGTGCCGAAAATCCGGGTCCAAAACTAAGCATCAGACCGTAATCTCCATCAGGAATTTCCCGGTTTAAGAAGCGTTCCAAAACATACAACACCGTAACGCTGCTCATATTGCCATACAGGCGTAAAACTTCTTTAGTATCGTCAATAGTTTTACCGCGCTCCCCAAAGAGGGCTTCAACCGTCTGCACAATCTTTTTGCCTCCGGGATGAAATACCAGATTATTTACCGCATCGATATCTATGTTGTTTTTCGCCAAAAACGGATCGATGATTTGCGGAAAATGCCCTGCAATGGTTTCGGGGACTGAAGGATCTAAAATCATTTTGAGTCCGGTATTGGTAAGTTTAAAACCCATCATATGCTCGGCATCAAAAAAGTGATACATCCCCGTATCAACCACTTTTGGCCCCTCGTCTTCTGCTTTGGACGAAAGCAATACACAGGCACCGCCATCGCCAAAAATCGCAGCACTCACCACATTAGCCATCGAGTAATCGTTGAGCTGAAAAGTGGCCGTAGGGCTTTCTACCGCGATGACAGCCGCCCGTTTTCCGGGATTGGCCTTAAGAAAATCGTTGGCATATAAAATCCCTGAAATTCCCGCTGCACAACCCATCTCCGTAACCGGCAGACGGGTGATATCCTGCCGCAAATGCAGTTTGTTGATGAGATAGGCATCCAGCGAAGGGATCATAATACCGGTGCAGCTCACCGTGATGATGTAATCTAGGCTTTGCGCATCCCAACCGCTTTTCTGCAAAGCATCGGTAAGCGCCTGTTCACCCAGTTTGATCACTTCACGCGTGTAAATATCATTTTTGTCTTCAAAGGAAGTTGCGGTAAACACCTCTTCGGGCGCCATAATGCTGTAGCGTTTGTCTACAGCTGCATTGCTGAATATTTTTTTGACCTTACGGCGAAAGCGTTCATCCTGCCCTTCAAGCCAAAGATCTACAAGGGGTAATATTTCGTGAGTCTCGCGGTGGTATTGCGGAATAGCTTTGGCCACCTCACAAATTTTTACCGGATTTTTAGTTGGTTCTGGGGAATTCAATGCTGTTTTTCTAGTATCCATAAATAGCGAAAAGCCCAGCGCCAACTCAACTGATAGCGAGTAACCGGAAGCTTTTTTGTGAAAGTTACTAATTCCTTTTTTGTAAATGCCCGTTTGATGGAGATCAAACCATCGTAACGCGCAATGTGACTGCGCATAAAAACCCGGCTGAAGCCCTTAAAAAGCACGTAAGCCAAACGGCTGCGCTGTAAATCATTGATCACAACCCCCAAGCGGGATAACTGTAAAAACTGATTTAAAAACCGGTCGATTTCGGCATTGGTAAAATGATGCATTGTAAGTACCGACAAGATGATATCGCACGAAAAATGATCAGCATCCAACTTTAAAATATCCTGAACCTCAAATTGAATCTCGGGATAATCCGTTGATTTTTCACGTGCTAACGCAATACTCTTGGGATTAAAATCATAACCCCACAGGCTCACGGAAATTCCTTTTTTACGGCAGTAATCGGCTACAGTTCTAAGCGTGGCTCCATCACCGCAACCCATATCTGCGATGCTGTACTGTTCTTTCGGAAACTTTTCAAAAAAATAATCAAGTCCGTGAGTGGTAACTTTATTTCCTCCCAAAATGCGGTTCACCAGAGTAACCTCGTTAAGCGCCTGCTGCAGGGTAACCGCGTCAAGCGAGGGATCGTCCATCAATTCGGGAAGGAGGCTTCGTTCTTTCAAATTTCCAGAGGTTTACCGTGGGTTAAACTGATGATTTTTGGCAGCACTCCGGGTATCCGTTGCAGGCTGCTTATGCCCAGATTGGTAGCTGTTTCGTGCTGCAAAATACGCTGCAAAACCCGGCCTGTCTGTAAACGACCGGAGAATGTGCTGTTCCAGCGTTTGATATAGCTTTGCTCAAGCTCTTCACGGTCTTGGGATTTGAAGTGATACTCCACAATACTTTCTGCTAAGAGTTTAGCCGAATGAACCGCCATTGCCATCCCATTACCGCAAAGCGGATGAATGAGCCCCGCACTGTCACCACACATCAAAATATGATTCGTGATCAATTCTTTAGGCTGAAATGAAATTTGGCTGATACTAAGCGACTTTTCAAACACCGGTGTTGCCTGATTGAAGAAGGTCTTAAGTTGTGGGTTCTGCGAAAGTACATCATGCTGAAAACCTTCCAGATTGCCGGAAGCTTTAAAAGCATCGAGATGTGTGAGGTAACACACATTTACCCGATTGTTTTCAACTTTTGAAATCCCGCAATAACCGCCATTAAAAGAGTGAAGGCTTACCACGTTTTCGGGAACTTCTGCCTCGTAATGGGCTTTGACGCCCATCCAGGGGGTTTTGTTGCTGAAGAATTTTCGCGAAAGCGCAGCATCTAAAACCGAACGTTTACCAAAACTCCCGATGACCAAATCGCTTTCAAAGCTTTCACCGGACCGGCAAAAAATCTCAAAACCGGCGTTTTTATATTCGATGCGTTCAACAGTATCCTGCATCCACGTACCGCCTTTTTCTTTTGCCAATTCAGCCAGTTTAGAATCCATCGTATAACGGCTGATGCCAAAACCACCCAGTGGCAATGCGGTTTTAAGGGTTTTCCCGGAGCGAGAGCTGAGTTCAAATTCTTCAATTTGCACAGCGCCCCAATCGAAAGGGTTGATACCCAGAGATTGCCAGTAAGGCAGAATTTCATTGGAGATATACTCACCGCAAACCTTATGTTTAGGATACGCGTCTTTCTCAACTAGGTGTACCTCAAAACCTGCGCGAAGCAAATGTATTGCTGCGGTCAACCCGGCCAGACCGGCACCTGCTATAGCTATTTTTAAGTTCTTTTTCAATGCAGGCTCAAGATACTCATTCAATTACTAATTCAAGGCTTCTTTGAGACTGAAACATAGCCCTGAGATGTTTAAAAAAACAAACCTCCTGACAGTAAAGACTGCCAGGAGGTTTTCTAAAATCCTGTCAAAAGGAAATTAATTTATTATTGACCCTCGCCTGCCTGTTGCTTAGCCTCATTTACCATTTCCTGATTCGGAACGATAGCTAGAGTTACACGGCGGTTTTTAGAACGTCCCTCAGCGGTTTCGTTGGTGTATTTTGGTTGTTCTTCACCATACCACTGCGTTGTAAATCTTCCGGAAGCGATACCCTGACCTACTAAATAATTAGTAACTGCCTGAGCGCGATTTTTAGAAAGAGTCATATTGTATTCCGCAGAACCGGTGCTGTCTGTATGACCCACCACAAGAACGTTAGTTTGAGGATATTCGGTCATAACTTTAGCCAAACCATTAAGTGTTTGCTGAGAAGCGGCGTTAATGTTGTACTGGTTTGTAGCAAAATACACCCCACTGTTTTCGTCAAAATTAACCACGATACCGTCGTCAATTCGTTCTACCTCAGCTCCGGGAATTTCCTGCTCAATACGCTTGGCCTGCTCATCCATACGCTTACCGATTACGTTACCGGCAGCACCACCTACAACACCACCAATTACAGCACCCAATGCACCACCATCACCTTTAGTACCCACATTGTTACCTATCACGGCACCAATAATGGCACCACCGGCTGCACCGATAGCAGTACCTTTTTGTTGATTATTTGCATTACGGGTTGCCTCACAAGAAGTTAGCATCGTTAAGGCTACTGCAACTACAGCAGCTTGTTTCAATATAGATTTCATAAAAATTGTTTTAATTAAATTAAGGGGTTACCCATTCTGAACTTTTATTTATTCAGATATTTTTGAAAAATTCATTACAATCTTAAACGGTTTTCCATCAACCTGCACGGTCTGAGTAAATGTCAATTCGTTATCAGAAAGGTAGTTGATATTTAATCTAAATCCAGCATCATTCATAGTCGAATTCATTTTCTCGTCGGTTGGCTTCAACAAAATGTCATAGGATATGGCATTTTCCTGATCTGGAATGCTCCATACAAAATAACGCTTTCCGGGGTTGCAGGTGGTACTGGTAATCTCATAATTACCGAAGTTGTTATTCGGTATAAATCTCCAGGTACTTCCTACCATACATTCTGATGAAACATCTCCAAAAAGAGTTACATCATAAATTCCGGTTGCATTGTTATAATTGATGTTATCTAAATTCCAATAACCTTTAAGTGTTTTACGCGATTGCTTAACAACTTCACTGGTACCTCCACAAGAAACCAGAATGACACTCAAAATTAAAATGCTGATTACTTTTCTCATAATTTATTAGGGTTTAAAAGATCTAAATTATCTGAACAATCTTGACAGTAAACTGATCAGGAAAAGAACAATAAAAATGAAGAATAAAATTTTAGCGATTGATTCTGCACCGGAAGCAATTCCTCCAAATCCAAAGATTGCTGCTACAATTGCAATAATGATAAATATAACTGTCCACTTAAGCATAGTTGTAAATTTTATTGGTTAGTAATGAGTCAAAAATAGCAGCGATATGGAGATCGATGTTATTTATTAATAGTGTTTAACTCGCCGCTGTTAAAATGCGTTAACGAAAAAAACCACAAACAAACAATTCAATAAAATTTTAACATTTACAACTTTCAAAAGGCTCTTAGCTCCTGTAAAATCTGGGCTATGCGCTGTTTGGGCAAATATTGCTGTTCCAGATTTTGAGCGAAAGGTATGGGGGTATCTAAACTACTTAAACGTCTTACCGGCGCATCTAAATACCGGAAACACGCTTCTGCAATAAATGCCGCAATGTCTGCCATAATATTACCAAAAGCGCTGTCTTCACATAAAAGCAAAACCCTGCCGGTTTTCTGAACAGACTGCTTTATAGCATCCCGGTCTAATGGCATCAATGACCGCAGGTCTAGAAGATCTACTTTGAAGTCCGGTTTATCCCGAAGCGCTTCAAGCGCCCAGTGAACCGCTGCTCCATAAGTAATGAGGGTAATCTCTTCGCCAGACTTTAATAGTGCCGCTTTACCTAAGGGCAGATTGTAATAGGCTTCAGGAACCTGACCTCTGATGTTTCGGTAGAGGGCTTTATGTTCAAAAAATAAAACCGGGTTGGGATCTTCAATTGCAGTAGCAAGTAAACCCTTAGCATCTTCAGGAAATGCAGGATACACCACTTTTAAACCCGGAGTATGCGTAAACCAGGCTTCGTTAGTCTGGCTGTGAAAGGGACCCGCACCCACTCCCGCCCCACAGGGCATTCTAATAACCACATCTGCAGATTGCCCCCAGCGGTAATGTGATTTAGCTAAATAATTTACAATAGGATTAAATCCGCTGCTTACAAAATCTGCAAACTGCATTTCTACTACAGATTTAAATCCATTTATCGAAAGTCCCATCGCAGTCTCAATAATGCCCGACTCACATATAGGCGTATTGCGCACCCGATCTCTTCCGTATTTATCAACAAAGCCTTCGGTAATTTTAAAGACACCGCCATATTCAGCAACATCCTGTCCCAGTATAACCAGGTTTTCAAAGCGCTGCATACTTTGGTCGAGACCCTGACTAATGGCATCAATAAACCGAAGTTCCTGTACAGATCCTTTGGGAGGTTTGGGAACGAAATCAAAAGGCGCGTAAACATCGTCAAGCTCCTGCTCAGCAGTTGAGGATATAGGTTCTTCAGCAAAAGTTTCCGCAAGGGCTGCGTCAATTTCTTCCAGAATTTTTGCGCGCATCTGCATATCCTCCTCTTCAGACAACAAGCCCGAATCCTTTAAATAAATACGGTAGTTTTCAACCGGATCGCGTTTTTCCCAGTGATTCATAAGTTCTTGCGGAACATATTTTGTTCCGCTAGCCTCCTCGTGACCACGCATTCTGAAGGTTTTAAATTCTAACAAAACAGGTCGTGGATTTTCCCGTACCGATTGTGCCAGTTCTGAGACGAGCTGGTAGACTTCTAAAATATTATTACCATCTATGATGTGACTTTCCATCCCATAACCCACTCCCCGATCGGCCAGATTCTCGCAACGGTATTGTTCTGATGTGGGCGTTGAAAGGCCGTAGCCGTTGTTTTCAATACAAAACAGGACCGGCAGATCCCAGACCGAAGCGATGTTGAGTGCTTCGTGAAAATCGCCTTCACTGGTCCCTCCCTCGCCGCTAAACACGGCAACAAGGTTTTTCTCTTTGCGCAATTTATGAGCCAGTGCGATACCATCTGCCACGCCTAGCTGAGGACCCAGATGCGAGATCATCCCAATGATTTTGTACTCCTGAGTGCCAAAATGAAAACTCCTATCGCGACCCTTTGTGAAGCCGTTGCGCTTGCCCTGCCATTGACTAAATAAGCGCTGCAACGGAATATTTCGGCTCGTAAACACCCCCAGATTGCGATGCATAGGCATAATGTACTCATGTTCATGAAGGGCTGCCGTCACTCCTACCGATATGGCTTCCTGACCTATGCCGCTAAACCATTTGGAGATTTTTCCCTGCCTGAGCAGCACAAGCATTTTTTCTTCTACTAAACGGGGTTTGAGTAGTTGTTTATATAGACCTAAAAATTTGTCGTGGTCAATTCTATAATTCGAATAATTAAGCATCAAAACGCATGTAAATGAAAGCTGTAAATTAAAAGATCTCTTTGATCTAATCAATATTATTATTCTTTACTGTTCAAAATCAATTATATTTAAAAAAACCGTTCTTAAAGGCGTAAATATGCGAAAGTGGATAGCAAGTAAAGTCTTACTTCTTATAATTTTAAGTTTATTTTCAAATGAAGTAGGGGCTCAAAAAGAGGATTATATTTCTGGAAAAACAGTTGATTTTGAAACAGGTAATCCAATCGCCTTTGTAACAATTCGCCTTTTGAAAACAAATTCCGGCTTAATTTCAAACGCGGATGGTGGATTTAAAATCCCATACGATGTAAAAAATAGAATTGATTCCATTTCTTTTACCAGCATCGGCTATGAGAAAAAAAATATTGCTCTGGCAAATTTGAAAATAGGAGAATTAAATCTTGTTAAATTAGTTCCAGCAGTAGAAGACTTGGGTGAAATACGTATCATTTCAGCAAAAACCAAAGATCGCGAGGAACTAAATTTATCTGCCTCTGAAATAATAGCTAAAGCCATTAAGCGAATCCCAAACAACTACCCTAATCAACCATTTTCTTGTGTTGGTTATTATCGGGATTATCAGATGCGAAATGATTCCTATTTAAATCTAAATGAGGCCTTGTTGAAAGTATATGATCAGGGTTTTTATGCAAGAGATCTACCTACTACCAAAACGGTGATTTATCAATTAAAACAAAACACTGATTTTGAGCGAAATAGAGATGCCGAAAGGAAATACGATTATTTTACTCAAAGAAAAATTGTTGACAACGATATCAAAATAGGCGAGCTTGACATAAACGAATTTTATCTTTTACGAGTACACGACCCAATTCGCAACCACCGGACAAATAGTTTTGATTTCATTAACCGCTTGGACACCGATTTTTTGCGCAATCACAGTTTCACCTTGGGGAGGGAGACAACAAATGGAAGCTCTCTACTTTATCAAATCAATATATACAGAAACATTAATGGTATTATAGTGAGAGGAAAAATTTATATTGAAAAAGAAAACTTTGCAATACATAAAATAGAATATACTGTTTTGAGAGCTAGCAATGAGGAATCGCAAAAACACAATAGTTATGGTAGTCCATCATTAAGCGATGCCGGTAGGGATGAGGAGGAAACATCTATTTATTCATTAACAGAAGAATATCAAAAAATCAATACCAAGATGTACCCAAGTTATATCTCATTCAATAATGTTTTTAAACTACAGGCAACACCGAAATTCAGGCCTATTGAAATGCGCGTATTTACGAAGGATCAATATTTTTCTCTAGTTTTCAACAATAATATTGACGAAACGGACGCCGATAGAATTAATAATTACAGATTAACAGTGAATGATAAGCGTATCCGGCTAGATAAAGTTAGAATTGAACGTAACATTGCTCATTTATACCCTAAAAATCCGGATGAATTGTTTAAGGAATATGCTGATTACTTCGAGAATATAACAGAAAATAATTTTGTAGACATTGGGGTAAAAAATATAGAAGACGTATTTGGAAACAGAGTAAACGAATCAAATACACAATTTTACAATCAATATAGAGAATTCTTTATTCAGGAAATAACAGATTATTCACTACCTCCTCAAGATTATGTAATGGATCCTTCAAAGCCAATTTTTGGAAATCAACCTATAAATTCAGGTGATAATCTATCAGGATATTGGATGAACACGCCACTAAAGCAAAATTACATTTCCAATGAAAACTAAACATCAGACAGTTTTTTAAGTTTAGTTTAAAATCACCCCCTCTTAAAATTTGATATATTTACGTATTAATAAATTTTCAGTATTCCTTAATTATGAATAACATCCCCAGTGTAGATCTTTCTGATTTTCTAAGCAGTGACTCTTCAAAAAAGCAAAAATTTGTAAATGAAATAGGTCGCGCTTATGAGGAAATTGGTTTTGTTTCGCTCAAAAACCATTTTTTAGACGACAATCTGGTAGACGATCTGTATAAAGAAGTCAAAGCATTTTTTGACTTACCTGAAAATACCAAGAAAGCTTATGAAATTGAAGGTCTGGGCGGTCAGCGGGGCTATATTTCTTTTGGGAAAGAGCATGCTAAAGGAAAGAAAGAAGGCGATCTTAAAGAGTTCTGGCACTTTGGTCAGGATCCTGAACCTGATGCCAACCTGACTGAAGAATATCCGGAAAATGTTCACGTAAAAGAACTGGAGCACTTTAACGAAACCGGGATGCAGGCCTATAGAATGCTTGAAAAAACCGGAATTTATGTGCTGCGTGCTCTTGCTATCTACATTGGTCTTGACGAAATGTATTTCGACAAATGGGTCAAAAATGGAAACAGTATTCTCAGACCCATACACTATCCTCCCATCACCGAAGAACCAAAAGGTGCTGTACGCGCCGGGGCTCACGGTGATATCAATTTAATCACCCTTCTTATGGGTGCTTCTGCCGGTGGTTTGCAGGTGCTGCGTAAAGATGGAGAGTGGATTGATGCCATACCTAATGAAGATGAACTGGTGATCAACGTGGGCGATATGCTGGAGCGTCACACCAACAATAAATTGCGTTCTACTATTCACCGTGTCGTGAATCCGCCAAGGGAAGAATGGGACACTCCGCGCTACTCAATTCCGTTTTTTATGCATCCGCGTAGCGAAATGCCATTAAATTGTCTTGAGGAATGTATTGATGCAGAACATCCTAAAGCCTATGAAGATATTACTGCCGGCGAATTTCTACATCAACGCCTGGTGGAAATAGGACTTATTAAAAAATAGTTTATGGATTTACAGGACCAACTCAAAAACTTATTTCCCGATCATGAGCCGGAGCCTCAACAAGAGGCTGAAGATGCCAATGATTTAGGAATATGGATGCAGGATGATCCACTAATCTGCAAATATGAAAAACGAAAAGGCAAGCCGGTAACCATCATAGAAGGCTATACGGGCGCTGATTCTGATTTCAAAATTCTTGCAAAAGAGCTTAAAACCATGCTGGGTGTGGGCGGAAGTTTTAAAAAAGAAAGCATTCTAATCCAGGGGGATTACCGCGATAAAATCATGACTTTTTTAAAAGACAAGGGATTTCGGGTAAAACGCGTGGGTGGTTAAAACCCTATTCATATGAATTCAAATACCTTGCATATCACCAACGGCGATATGGTACTAAAGCGCCTTGATGCCCTAAATTTTAATGGAGATCGAATCGTTTGGCGCGAAATGCTCTGCGAAGGCCCCACCGTTGAAGAGGTAGGTTCAGAACAGTTTATCGAAGCCCGAAAGCATTTTTTAAAAGAGAATTACAATATTACCGAAGCAGATTACGAGGACAAGTTTGTTTCAGAACTAAATAAACTGGCTGCCATTAACGGATATGAAAAGATTGTGCTCTGGTTTGAATTTGATTTATTCTGCCATGTTAATATACTTGCAGCAATAAGTTACCTCATACAGAATAAGAAAATAATGCCTATCTACGTCGTGTGCAGCGGCTGGGTAGATGGCGAATTACAGCTTAAAGGCTTGTCGGAGCTTACCGATGAACAATTTATTAAGCACTACGAAAACAAACTCAAACTTGCCCCTGAAGACCTTGCGGTCGCACACCACATCTGGCAGTTGTACTGCGATGAAAAACCCATAGAGCTTAAAGCCGAAATTACCAAAAGCTCTAACTTCAAATACCTGTCTAGTTGCTTACGCGCCCATGTAGAACGCTTTCCCAACAGCAAAACCGGTCTGAACACGCTGGAAACCAACATTCTTAAGCTTATAGATTTACACGAAGTTTCCTCAACACATCAACTTTGTGGTTATGTATTGAAGTACCAGGGCTATTACGGTTATGGCGATATGCAAATCGAAAGGATGATCAAAGCCTTAAAACCTTTTTTCAAAATGAAAGAAGGCAAGCTGGTTTTAAACACCAAGGTACAGGCTGTACTTGAGGGGTCTCAAAATTTTTACGACACCTTAAAAGATGAGTCCTTTTATGGTGGCACACAGAAATACGATTTCCTCTACAATTCAAACAATCACGAACTGGTAAGATCACACTAATTATGCCTTTAGCCTCTTCAGAGCTTATTTTAAACGAAGATCAGAGTATTTATCATTTACACCTTAAGCCTGAAAACCTTGCTGATGTTGTTATAACTGTAGGAGATCCAGACCGGGTAGCTGAAGTTAGCAGACATTTTGAACATATTGAAATCAGCACCCAGAAGCGGGAATTTAAAACCGAAACGGGAACATTTAAAGGCAAACGCATTTCAGTAATTTCTACGGGAATTGGCACAGACAATATTGATATCGTTCTCAACGAGCTGGATGCTTTAGTCAATATCGATTTTGAAACCCGGGAAATTAAAGAGCAAAAAAAATCCCTGCAACTAATAAGACTTGGTACCAGTGGAGCCATTCAGTCAGACATTCCGGTAGATTCTATTCTTTTAAGCAAACGTGCGTTGGGATTTGACTCCTTACTGCATTTTTATCAGAGTGCTTCGGTACGTGACCACGCATTTGAACAGGCATTTTCAGCACACCTGCAATTAAATCCTGAAAAAAGCACTCCGTACTGTGTCGAAGCCGATTCCGCTTTGCTTAATCACTTCAAAAATCCCAACTATTTTGAAGGAACCACGGTAACTAACGTGGGTTTCTACGGTCCGCAAGGTCGTACCCTACGCCTTCAGACTGAAGATGTAGCTCTTAATGAAAAACTGCAATCCTTTCGCCTTAATTCTGAAAAAATAACCAATCTGGAGATGGAAACTTCAGGCATTTATGGGCTGAGTAAACTTCTGGATCACCGGGCATTATCTGTAAATGCAATTCTGGCCAATCGCGCCACGGGGAAATTCAGCAAAAATCCTTCTGAAATCGTCGAACGTATGATTACTGAAGCCCTGGAACGCATAGCAGAACTCTAAAGGCTTTTTAACAAAAGCTTAATTTTGCGCGAGACGGGCTTTCGTATTTTTGGTCAAAATACAAGCCTAACCTATGGAAACTGACCAATCCCGACATTTAAAGCACAGAGACTTAAACTGGCTGAGTTTTAATGAGCGTGTGCTACAGGAAGCGGAAGACCGCGAGCGCAATCCGCTTTACGAGCGTATGAAATTCCTTGCGATTTACAGCTCAAATCTGGATGAGTATTTTAGGGTACGCGTGAGTCAGTTAAGACAAATGAAGCGTATCGAAAAAAGTATACGCAAGAAACTTTCACTGCAACCTAACAAAACGGTCAAAAAAATCCTGGCCCGGGTAAAAGAACAGCAGGAACGTTTTGGCACCATTTTTAAAGATCAAATCATTCCCGATCTTGCTAAAAACAACATCAGGCTGGTAAGCGATACCGATTTTACTTCGGTTCACGGAGATTTAGCAGACATCTGGTACACCACACATCTTAAAAATACCCTGGAAACGAAGCTGGTTGTCCCTTCAAAAGGCAATTCGATCTTTATTGAAAACCAAACGCTGTATTTCTGCGTGACGTTTGAAGATGATAAGCAGTTTGGTTTTGTAAAAATACCCACAGACAGCAACTCGCGATTTGTAGATCTGGGCAGGCATCAGGGCAACTATTACATCACGTTTATTGACGATATCATACGCTACAAGGTTCAGAGCCTTTTTGATCATACCGTTAAAGGTGTTTATGAAATGAAACTTTCGCGGGATGCCGAATTGTACATCGATGACGAACTCGACGGAATTTTAGCTGAGCGCATTTATAAATCCCTGGAGCAGCGTCAGGAAGGTCAACCTACACGCTTGCTTTATGATTCGGCTATGCCGAAAGATGAGGCCAAAAAGCTTCGCAAGCTGCTTAATCTGGGCAAAATAGACATGATGCCCGGTGGCAGGTATCATAATTTTAATGATTTCTTCAAATTCCCTGATCCTACTGAAAACCCGGAGTTGCATTATGCCGAAAAACCTTTCATCCCACATAAGGTTTTAGAGAAATCAAAGGATTACTTTAAGACGATCAGAGCGAAAGATCAGCTGGTGCATTTTCCGTTTATGACCTTTAATTACATTGAACGTCTTGTAGAGCAAGCCTCTACAGATCCCGATGTAACGCATATCAAAATCTCATTATACCGTGTTGCAGACGAGTCGGTATTAACCACAGCGCTGCTTCAGGCCATTGACAACGGTAAGGATGTCACGATCTTTATTGAGGCTAAAGCGCGCTTTGATGAAGAAAACAACATCAGCTGGGGCCGAAAGTTTGAAGACAAGGGCGGTCGCGTGATATACAGTTATCCGCGTATCAAGGTGCATTCTAAAATTTTGATGATTATACGCAATGAAAACGATAAAGCTAGAAGATACGCCTACATAGGCACCGGAAACTTCAACGGCGAAACCTCAAAAATCTATTGCGATCACGGTCTTTTTACTGCGCATCCAAAAATCACCAAAGAAATACACCGGGTTTTTAGAGTTCTGGAAGGTGAATTGATCATCCCACGAAACAAGCATTTGCTCATTTCTCCATTTACCACCCGTCGTATTTTTGAAAAGCTGATACAACAGGAGATTGACACTGCTCTTGAAGGTAAACCGGCGGCCATTACGGCAAAAATGAATAGCCTTGAAGACCCTGATATCATTGCGCTGCTGTACAAAGCGAGCCAGGCCGGAGTTAAAATACGTCTTATCGTTCGCGGTTTTACCTGCCTGATACCCGGAGTTGAAGGCTTAAGCGAGCATATCGAAATGACCTCAATTGTAGATCGTTATCTGGAGCATGGTCGTATCTATTTATTTCACAACGGTGGCGACGAGCAAATGTTTATGGGCTCGGCAGACTGGATGACGCGTAATCTAGACCGGCGCATTGAGGTATTGACCCCTATTTATGACGAAGATTTGTTTAAAGAGCTAAGAGCAATTTTGCTCATTCAGCTTCAGGACAATGTAAAGGCACGTATACAGGATGCCGAAGAAACCAATACCTATATGCCTCAAAAGCCCGGCGAATCTGTCGTACGCTCGCAATATGCGATCTATGATTTTTTAAAGGCCAAAAACTAAACCATGAAAACTTTAAAAGTGGGCGGAGTGCCCGAGCATTTTAACCTCCCCATACATTTATGTATTGAAGAAGGTCTTTTTAAGGCTGAAGGAATTGAGGTGGAATGGGTAGAATTTCCGGGAGGAACCGGAGCGATGAATGCTGCTTTACGAGATGAAGAAATCGACGTGGCCGTTATTTTGACCGAAGGCATCATACGCGACATTGCAAACGGGAATCCGTCAAAAATTATTCAAAATTATGTATCGAGCCCATTGATCTGGGGTGTTCACGTTGCCGCTGAAAGCGCATTTCAGAGCATTGACGATTTAAAAGATGCCAGGCCGGCCATTAGCAGGTTTGGCTCAGGTTCTCACGTGATGGCTTTTATTCAGGCACATCAACTGGGATGGGACACCTCAAAACTGGAGTGCGTGGTGGTAAATAATCTGGACAATGCGATTGAAGCGCTACAAAATGGTGAAGCAGATTATTTTATGTGGGAGCATTTTACCACAAAACCTTTGGTAGATCGGGGCATCTTCCGTCGTGTTGCAGATTTCCCTACCCCCTGGTCCAGTTTTGTTTTTGCAGCTACCGAAACTGCTATAAAAAACAAAAGTCAGGAGCTTTCGGCATTCTTAAAAGTTGTGAATGCAAAAACCAAAATTTTCAAAAATATTGAAGGAATTGATCTTATTCTTGCAGAGCGCTATGATCAAAAACTAAAGGATATTCAAAAGTGGTTATCTCTTACAAACTGGTCACAAGAGAAGCTCCCGGAGGCTGAATCTGAGCAAATTGTATCCTTTTTAAAACAATTAAATATGGTAGAAATAAACTATTACTATAAATAGTAATTAACTAAGATTTAATGAAACTTTTACATTTAATTGTCTCATTCATAGAAAAATATTGCACACTTTTGTACCGAAGTAATTAAACAACTTAAATAATTCAAACATGGTTACCTTTTTTACAATTTTAGGTATCCTCCTGTTGATTAACGTGCTATTATTCAAATATAGTGTAGCAGGAGGTCCCGCTCAAAAACCGAAAAAACGTGTAGCCCCTATCGAAACAGCGTTTAACGAGTCTGCCTATGCGCTTAACAAAGCATCATAAACAGATTTAAAACCAAAACCTCTAGAAAATGCCTTGAAAATTTCAAGGCATTTTTTTGTTTGTAGGTTTACCAGTTAATTTTGGTTTTTCCTGCGTTTTCGAGTTTTCGGTTTGTTTCACTAAAGTGTTTGTTACCAAACCAATAACCCCGGTTAGCACTTAAAGGTGACGGGTGACCACTGGTTAAAACCGTATGTTTTTGAGTGTTTATCAAGGAGGCCTTCTTTTTAGCAAAACCACCCCAAAGCAAAAACACAACACCTTGCTGTTCTTCAGAGATTCTGCGTATTACCGCATCGGTAAAGGTTTCCCAACCTTTATTCTGGTGTGAACCTGCCTGATGGGCTCTTACGGTAAGTGTAGCATTTAGAAGCAGTACGCCTTGTTTAGCCCAATGCTCCAGGTTTCCGCTATTCGGAAAAGGCTTATTTAAATCAGTCTCCAGTTCTTTAAAAATATTGATCAGAGAAGGCGGCATCGCAATACCTTCGGGCACCGAAAAGCACAAGCCGTGCGCCTGCCCGGGCCCGTGATACGGATCCTGACCTAAAATAACCACCTTAACGGCATCAAAAGGACAAAAATCAAAGGCCTTAAAAATATCTTTCCCTTTTGGGTAACAGGTATGCCAGGTGTACTCCTCACGCACAAAAGTCGCAAGTGTTTTAAAGTAATCTTTTTCAAATTCAGGTTCCAGAACAGCTTTCCAGCTGGGGTGTATGTCAACGTTCATGAATATCTTAAATTTACAGGGCTGAATGAATATAAGTTTAAAATTCAGCTACGCCTTAAAATTAGGCATTTGCTATGATAAAAATTCATCCTAAAACCCTTGCAGATTTAGAGTTCCACACCGTTTGTTCTCAGGTTAGTGCGCTTTGCGTTACCGAAAAAGGTAAAGTGAAAGCCCTTAAACTGCATCCTCAGCGCAGCTTTAAAAAGACGCTTTTTGCACTTGATCAAACCAAGGAATACATCAACTCAGACACCCACGAAACGCCAATACCCAATCACGGCTTTGACGCGCTTGATCACGAACTCAAAATGCTGAGTATCGAAGATACCACGCTAGAGCTGGGCAGTTTTAGAAAAATAGGGAGCCTTTCAGAAACTGCAAACAATCACCTCAGGTATTTTAAAAAGTTTCAGGAGACCTTTCCGGTTCTTTACAGAACGGTTCGTGATACCGAATATACCACGGTAATTACTGACGAAATCTCCAGAATTATAGATCGTTTTGGCGAAATAAAAGATGACGCCTCTCCCCTGCTTCAGCAAACGCGCCGAAGCATCAATATCGAAAAAGGAAAAATCAACAGCAGCTTTGCCAAAGCACTTTCAGAATATGCTTCTTACGGTTATCTCGATGAGATCAGAGAATCTATCGTAGACAATGTGCGGGTTTTAGCCGTAACTGCAATGCACCGCCGCAAGGTGAAGGGTTCGATAATGGGTAATTCCAAGACCGGAAGCATTGTGTACATTCAGCCGGAAGCTACTCAACATGCACAACGCGAACTTAACAACCTGCTTTACGACGAGCAGGAAGAGGTAAAGCGCATTCTCAAAGCGCTTACCAATTATGTAAGGCCGTTTGCACCTTTGCTTGAAGACTATCAAAAACTGCTGAGTACCATTGATGTGATTTCCGCGAAAGCGAAATATGCCAAAAAACTCAATGCGGTATTGCCCAAGATCACGACAGAGCGCGAACTCGAAATAAAAGAGGCTTACCATCCCCTGCTTTTGCTCAACAACCGCAAACGTGGTGAGAAAACCTTCCCGCAGGACATCAGTCTCGACAACGATAACCGAATTATTATCATAAGTGGGCCTAATGCCGGGGGAAAAAGTATAACCTTAAAAACCGTTGGTTTGCTTCAGCTTATGTTGCAAAGCGGCATGCTGGTGCCCGTACATGAGTATTCGCGGTTTTGCCTTTTCGAAAAAATACTGACCGATATCGGCGACAATCAAAGTATCGAAAACCACCTGAGCACCTACAGCTACCGCCTGAAGAATATGAATTATTTCCTGCGGAAATGCGATGAAAATACACTTTTTCTCATCGATGAATTTGGTACCGGTAGTGACCCGGAGTTGGGTGGCGCGCTGGCGGAAACCTTTCTTGAAGTATTTTACGAGCGTGGCAGTTATGGTATTATCACGACGCATTATGCCAACTTAAAGATGATGGCAAATGAGACCGAAGCCATCACTAATGCAAACATGCTATTTGACTCGCGTACACTAGAACCCTTATATAAATTGTATGTGGGGGAAGCCGGAAGTTCATTCACCTTTGAGGTGGCACAGAAAAATGGTATTCCGTATTCGCTGATCAACCGGTCTAAAAAGAAAGTAGAGCGTGGTAAAATACGCTTTGATAAGAGTATCGCCGATCTTCAGAAAGAGCGCAGTAAGCTGGCCAAAACCACTAATGCGCTTAAAACTAAAGAGCAGCAGGCACAAAAACAGCAGCAGGAACTCGATAAAACCAATGCGCGCATTCAGGAGAAACTGGAAAGCTATCAGGAACTCTACGACAGCAATCAGCGTCTCATTTATTTGGGCCAAAAACTGGATGATCTGAGCGATAAGTTTTTCACCAACAAAAACAAAAAACAGCTTATGGACGAGCTGTATAAAGTGGTACAAATCGAAAATTCGAAGCGTGCCAAGCAATCTGCAAAAGAAAAAAGAGCGCAAAAAGCCAAAGAACAGAAAATAAAACAGGAAGCTGAGAAAAAGGTTGAAGTAATCCGCGAGAAGAAAAAAGAGCAAAAGCAAAAGGCTGTAAAAATTGAAGCCGAAAAGCCCAAAATAGAACTTAAAATAGGAGATCGCGTACGCCTGCCGGATGGCCGCGCCACAGGAACGCTAGATAAAATTGAAAAAGGTAAAGCAACGGTAAATTACGGTATGTTTACCACGCAGGTAGATCTCGATACGCTCGAATTTGTGCTAAGACCCAAAAGATGAGTGCCGAAAAAATCATATTGTTTGACGGAGTTTGCAATTTGTGCAATGGCGCTATCAATTTCATCATAAAGCATGATCCCAAAGCACAGTTTAAGTTCGCATCCCTTCAGGGTGAAAACGGGCAAAGACTTCTTGCGCAGCATCACATCAATCCCAAAGAAACCGATTCTATCGTTTTGATAGAACCCGAGCGCGTTTCTGTAAAATCTTCGGCAGCCCTGCGCATTGCCAAATATTTGAACAGAGGCTATCCCCTGCTCTACGCTTTTATGATCATTCCGGGTTTTATTAGAAACGCGGTTTACGACTTTATCGCCGCCAACCGGTACAAATGGTTTGGTAAAAAAGAGAGCTGTATGATTCCCACACCTGAGCTGAAAAGCCGATTTTTAGATTAAATTTTACTAAACCACTCTGCACTAAAAGTGCAGAGGTTTATTTTACTGGGGACTGAAAGTCCCCTTTCTTATTCCAATATAAAATTGGAATTATCAGTACCATCGCGACGATGATGTTCTAAATAGTCATTG
>NZ_JAJGMW010000018.1 GCF_020782115.1 Leeuwenhoekiella parthenopeia
TCTTACCGTTGTCGAACTCCTTTAAAATTTTTGCAATCTGTGTAGGTGTGAATTTACTGCGTCTCATACTGTTTAAAATTAAGAATTATTATACTTCTAAACAGTTCGGTTTTAGGGGAAGCTTACAACTCATTTCTCATTTCCCATTTCGTACTTTGTATTTTGTATTGTGATTTCGCACCTCCTATTTTCAAAAGTTAACGCTCCAAATGACTCCGGCTTCCTAAATTTAAAGTCCAAAATTCAAGGTCTAGTTTCAAACTTCCAGATTTTATATTCCTGATTCTAATTGTGCTTCGCATTGCAAACCGACTAATACGATTTCTCCCTAGCGGTCGAAATGACTAGAGCATTCAAAATTGAAAATTCAAGATGAATTCTGTAATACTCATTTCTCATTTCCCATTTCGTACTTTGTATTTTGTATTGTGATTTCGCACCTCCTATTTTCAAAAGTTAACGCTCCAAATGACTCCGGCTTCCTAAATTTAAAGTCCAAAATTCAAGGTCTTATTTCAAACTTCCAGATTTTGTATTCCTGATTCTAATTGTACTTCGTATTGCAAACCGGCTAATGCGATTTCTCCCTAACGGTCGAAATGACTCCGGCATCCTAAATTTAAAGTCCAAAATTCAAGGTCTTCTTTTAAGTTTCCAGATTTTGTATTTCTAATTTCCAATTTTGTCTTTCGTCTTTTCTCTTTAGTCTAAAGTCTCACCTCTACCATCTAAAATCTAACCCGCATCAATCGTAAGCAGCTCACCCCACTGCGTCGTGTACCGCGGACTTCGATCCTTTTTAATCAATTCCCACTGATTCATTCGGTTACCTACCAAAGCTGAAGACACCGTTGATTTCCCAAACTTCTGGTTGATCTTGTCTATGATTTTCATCAGATCAGACCGGAAGGCCGGAATTTCGGCATCAAAAAGACTGGTCTGTACATATTCCTGAGGAATGAGTCCGCACAGATTCACTCCTACTTTTTTGTAGCGGTAACCGGGTTTGTAGATGCTGTGCAGGGCCTTTTTGGCCTCCCGGGTAAGTATATAGGTATTGTTTGAGGCAGTAGGCAAAGTGACCGTCACACTCTTAGAATACTGCTTGTCGCGCTCGCTGTGGTAATTGGTTTGTAAAAACACCTGAACGTACTGCGCACACGAATGCTGCTTGCGCAACACTTCGCTTACCTCAGCAATATAATAGGCACAGGCTTCTTCAATCAGATCGAGACTGGTCAGTTTAGATCCAAAGGATTTTGCAGTACCAATGGCCTTTTTAGCCCGGGGCAGCATCTCGAGTGATAGGCAGGATTCGCCCCGCAATTCCCGCCAAATGCGCTCACCAACCACAGTCATATGTTTACGCACCCAGTCTACCGAAACGCCGTAAGCAAAATCATAGGCCTTAAAAATCCCCCTGTTGTGCAATCGCTGCCGGTGCTTTTTCCCGATTCCCCAAACATCCTTGAGTTCGGCTGCCTGGAGTGCCTGTATACATTTCTCCTGCGTATCCAAAACGCATACATGGTCGTACTTCTTTATTTTTTTAGCCATCTTGTTGGCCAGCTTTGCCAAAACCTTGGTGGGAGCGATCCCTACACCTACGGGTAAGCCCGTATGCCTGAAAATAGTTTCCTTGATGTTTACACCGTGCTGGCGCAGATCTACAAAACGCATATTCGCCAGATCTACAAAAGACTCATCAATACTGTAAATCTCTACCTGCGGCGAGAAGAGTTTCAGTGTATTCATCACCCGCTGAGACATTTCGCCATACAGGGTATAGTTTGACGAAAAGAACTCAACCCGGTTTTCAATCAGCAGTTTTTTGATTTTAAAAACCGGTTCAAACATCGGTATTTCGGTTAGGGCTTTGGCTTCCTTATTAGCCGCGATCACACAACCGTCGTTATTGCTGAGCACAACCACAGGCTTGCCCCACAAGTCAGGCCTGAAAACCTGTTCGCACGAAGCGTAAAAACTGTTGCAATCTACTAAAGCAATCATGCGACATCGTGAATGATGAACGTAATCATTCCCCAAAGCGTGAGTTCCTTGCGGTCTTTGGGGTATGAGGCCAGACGTTCGATTTTAAAGTTTCCGTCCTCGACCACAACGGCCAACTTGCCTGCGCGTGAGGTAAGCGAGCGGTCCACGATAAGCACATCCCGATCCAGGATGTGGTGCTCGCGATACCCATCGCCCTTTACCCGAATAAAAAAGGTGGCATCCCGGTTTTTCGTAAGTATACGATTAAGGTCAATACGACTTTCGAGGTAATGCGTTGCCGGACTCGGAAAACCGGTCTGATCTGAGGTTCCGGCCTGATGAACCTCATCGGGTACTGTTATTGGGGCTACAAAATCAAATTCCATAATTCAAAAATATGGAAATAATCCATTTTATTGGAAATAATCCTGTTAATTAACAGCCCATAGAAACAGCGCTGAGCTCTTCAAAAAAACCTAACTTAGCGACCCAAATTGAAGTTATGCGTAAGATTGAAAGCATCAGTGTTTTTGATATGTTGAAGATAGGCGTTGGTCCTTCAAGCTCTCACACGCTCGGTCCCTGGCGGGCAGCAATGCGGTGGATTGAGAAGCTAAAAGACAAAGGTCACTTTGATCAGGTAAGCGAAATCCAGGTAGAACTTTACGGCTCTCTCTCGCTCACCGGTAAAGGCCATGCTACAGACATAGCCGTTTTACTGGGTCTTGAAGGTTTAGACCCGCAACAGTTTCCGGTGGAAGAGATTCCCCAGATTACCGAACGCATTAAAACTAAAAATCTGTTGCTGCTCAATTCGGAGCGGGAAATTGCATTCAATCCTTCCGAGCAAATCGTTTTCAATAAAAAATTTAAAGAGTTTCACCCTAACGGAATCACGTTTCGCGCACAGCTTTCCAGCGGAAAACGCAATTCAGAGACCTACTACTCCATCGGCGGCGGCTTTGTGGTTCAGAAAGAACGTTTAAACAGTAAAAAGCAGCAGCAAAAACTGAAAGAGTTTCCCTATCCTGTTCAATCGGGTAAAGAACTTTTGGCGTTTTGTGCGGAACACAAGCTTAAAATTTCGGAGCTGGTTTTGGCTAACGAAAAATCCCTGCGCAGTGAGGAGGAAATCAACTCACGCCTGAAAGACATCTGGAATGTGATGCTCGATTCGATGTACACGGGTTGTCACACCGAAGGAAAGCTTCCGGGTGGTCTCAACGTACGCCGCAGAGCCTTTGATACACATAAAACCCTTATTGGCGACTCGTCCTACTCCAACGCCGAAGAGTGGATTACCGCCATTCGCGGCACCGAAGTGAAGTTCAGACAGATTCTGAAATGGGTTTCCTGCTTTGCACTTGCCGTTAACGAGGTAAACGCATCGCTGGGCCGTGTGGTTACGGCGCCTACAAATGGTAGCGCCGGGGTGATTCCTGCCGTGATGATGTATTATATGGTAATCGAAAATCACGATGCCAATTTTGAAGATGTACGCCAGTTTATGCTCGTCGCCGGTGAAATTGGTAGCCTGTTTAAAAAAGGAGCGACCATCTCGGCAGCGATGGGCGGTTGTCAGGCCGAAATTGGCGTATCGAGTGCAATGGCAGCCGGTGCACTCACCGAATTGATGGGAGGTTCTCCCGAGCAGGTGCTTATGGCCAGCGAAATCGCGATGGAGCATCACCTGGGGCTTACCTGTGATCCTATTGGCGGACTCGTGCAAATTCCCTGTATTGAACGCAATGCGATGGGTGCCATTAAAGCTATTAACGCCTGCGAAATGGCTCTGGACACCGATGCCCGTAATGCGAAAGTACCTCTGGACAAGGTGATTGAGACCATGTGGCAGACTGCCAAAGACATGAATTCTAAATATAAGGAGACCAGTGAGGGTGGCCTGGCGATTAATGTGGCCATGAGTGATTGCTAGCGCACACTTGTAGTTTTCAGCAATTGACGCATCACGCGGTCTTCAGCATAATCGAGTACGCTTTGACGCTTTGAGGTTCGCGCTTCGGGCAGGGCGCCAAGACGCAAAAGGGTTTTAACCGACTCCGCACCATCCATTCCTGCTTTTGCAGCCCAATGCAATGGGGTTTCTCCGATCTCGTTCCTGGCGTTTACATCAACACCGGCTTCCACCAGCTTTTCAATAAGACGCACATCACCGTCATCATAGCGATACGCTACAAAATGCAGAAGCGAGTTGGCCTCGTTATCGGTCACCGTAGGATCGAGTCCCGCTTCAATAAGAGGTTGCAACGCCTCGTTAAAATGGGCTTTTACCGCGGTGATGAGATCCTGATTTTGGGGTTTGGCACCCAATTCTAAGGCCAGTTTTAAAGCTTCAGTATTTTTTACTTCAAAAGCCGCCTGCAAAGCATAATCAGGATTTTGAAGTTGTACTATCAAATAACGTGTGGCCGCCGTCAGCTCGTTCTTAACAGCGTTGAACAACAGGCTTTTGGTAATCAATTCTGCATCTGCCTGTTGTAAGAGATTGAGTGCCAAACTGTCCTCTTTGGTGTCTAAAGCGGTACGCAAAGCAGCAGCATCCACGCGGGCGCCATAGGATAGATTTTGATCTATCAGTTTTTGATTTTTAAGCTGAATAAGGTCGAGCATAATCGCATCAGGATCAATTTCTTTGGTATCTAAAAGCACTCCGGCCAGCGCAACATTTTCGGCCTTAACAGCCCTGCGTATGAGCTCGGGGTTTTTAACCGAAGCCCCCTGCCCTATTAAAAACTGCGTGATGGGCACACTGCCAATACTCACAGATTCTTCAAGTGCCGTTTGTGGCCTCGCATCATTGGTAACCAAAAGCTTAACCAGCTCAAGGTTTTCATTACTTGCAGCCAGTGCCACCTGCGTATCGGCATCGACCTCATTCTTATTCTTTTTAAGCACATAAGCCGAAAAATCCAGATTGTTAGCCGCTACCGCCTTACTCAACGCAAGCTGCGGATTCCCGGAAAAGTCATCCAAAGCATCTTGAAACAGATCGAAATCCTGGGTATTCAATGCATACTCAAAAACAGGGTCTGCCTGCGCTCCTTTTTTAAGACTGAGCCTTACGGCCGGCGTATTCTTTTCTAAAATAGATTTCGATAGCGCGAAATTGGCCGAACCACCGGCGTCTAAAGCCAACCCTAAAAGCTCCAGATTGTCATTTAAGATCGAACTGCTTAACACCGCATCGGTAACAGGCACTTTCTCCTTTTCCAGAAAATAACGGAATAAAGAAGTGTCACTGGCATCTGCAACCACTTCAAGCGCTTCGGCAGAAGCCGGGGTTACCGCTTTAACGCGGTCAATTACCTCCTGATTTTTAGTCCCGGTAGCCAGCTTCAGAATGCGCGGGTCTGCAACAGCCCCATAATCAATAAACTTTTCGGTAAGGGAGGTGTCTGCGTTGGTAACCGCCAGAGCGAGCATTTCGCCATCTGCTTTAAATTCGGCATACTCCAGACTCATCAATGCTTTAGTCACTTCATAATTGTTGAGTTCTACAGCAAAGGCCACATCATTATTGCGCGGTTCTGCACCTTCACGCAGCAGTGCGTAAATCACCTCGGGCTCCTGATAAGCAACCGCCTTGTAAATCATATTGTTTTTTGGCTTAGCGCCCCGCTCCAGCAAGGTGAGTGCTTTCGCTTTGCTGAATACCTCAGGATCAAAAGCCACATCCAGATCTTCGGTGGTGGGTTGTACTCCAAAATCAAAAATGGTATTGAGCACCTGCGCATCGTCAAAATTTTGAACAGCCGCTTTTACCACGGCCTCAGTTCGCGTAGAAACCCCCTGAAAATACAAATCCCGCAACAAATCAAGATCTCCGCGGGCCGCAGCCGACACTACTTCTGAACTCAACGCATAATTATAGGAGTTGGGTCGCGAGCCCAGAGGCTGCTGTGCTTTTTGCTGCTCAAGACTGTAGGTTATTTTAAACACATCGCCGTCAATGGTTGTAATTTCCACTTCTTTTTGCACCACTCCCACCAGGGCATCTTTAAAATACGCGTGGGCTTCGGGCGGACCGGAGACAAAAAGCCTTGTGCGCCCCTGCCCTTTCTCGAGCTTTTTGGTATCGTCCCAAACGCTTACGTAAGCCGCTTTTAATTCTTCCGGTGAAATCGTAAAATCCAATACTTTATTTAATGTAATTTCTTCATCGGTGAGCAGGGTGTTAAGGTCAATACCCTGATATTCGATCAAAGCTGCAGTACGCATAGGTTCGCCACGGGCATTAAAACTGCCGTAGAACAAATCGCCGATGTAGTCTGTGCCTTGCTGCTGTTCAGCCTTGCCTTCGCTGGCTTTAACAATCGTATGTACCTTTTGCCGAAACTGCAGACTGTATTTTTTAAAAAAATCTGAGGTTTCTTCCTGCGCCTGCCAGGAAACAGACTGCTTTTTAGCACGATCTATCGCAGCCTGAAGCAGGTAGCGCCGGTGATCCAGATCTGGAACATCGGGAAAGTTTTTAGTAGAAAGCAAATTAGTAAGCTCGACCAGATTGGCATCTAAAATCACAGCATTGGCTTTGGTCACGGTCTGCGCCCAGCGCTCATCCCAGATTTCATTGACATCACCCCCGCGGGTAAATCGCTGAGGAGGACCCAGGTTGATATACGGATTGGTAAGCGAATCGCCGCGTTGTTGCCGCCCAACCTCTTTTAAAAGTTCTTCTTTAAATGCGTCTTCGGTATAGGGCGAATTGATAAAATCTGCATTGCTAACGAAGTTTCGGGTAAGAAAAATTCCGCCATAGGTCACATGATCGGTGTAATGCGTGCCAAACCAGGAGATAAAACCTTCGGGCGAAAGATCTCTGCCCAAACGTTTCACCGCATCTGTAAAAGCTTCTGAAAGCGTAGTGTTTGAAAGACGTAAATCGTAGAGCGGTACTTTCCGCAGGGTATAAACAAAAAGGAGTTTGTCTTTTTGGGCAGCATCAACATTGGTGTTGTAAGCTTTGGTATACTGTGCCGAAAAAGCCCGGTCTGAAGTATCGACCTGAAGAATTTGTTGCTCAAACTCCTGCGTTGTGTTGAGCAGGTAGTAATTAAGACTTGAAGGTGTTTGAGTTTTTAATTTTAATGCTGAAAGTTTCTGGTTTTTAGTCTCGGTAAAAACCGAAAAACCTCGGTCTGAAATCACTGAACTTTTATCCAGGTCAAAACCATCTGTAAACCGAATGTCAACCGTAAAACCGAGCTGTAAGGATGTAAAGTCTTTCGCTTCTTGCGAAAACAGCTCTGAAACTGAACAGACAGCCAGAAAAATAAAGAAACACAAGCGTAGCCCCACTTTTAAAGTTGGTTTTAAAAATTATTAAAATAGGGGAACTTGCTAAGGGAGTTTGAAGATAGGGAATAGTTCTAAAATGCAAAAACTTATTCGCAACCTTCGCCCCTGCGGGTGTCTACAATGTAAAAAATCTTCCAGCGGTCTTCTTCAAACAGCATTTGAAAACTGTTAGCACCACAATGACTCAGCTCATCATTGATGTAAAATTCATAAGGTGTCCACACATTGGCCATCAGACCGTCTGATTGGGTTTTGTAATCCAGAATACGCTCTTCAAAAACCATATCTTCGGGGATGGAAGCAATAGATTTTAGAAAATCATCGAATGCTGTTGTACTCAAGCGTACCGCATCGTCCTTTACACCAAGCGATTGCATTTTGATACGACTGTGTACAAGCTCGCGCATCGCCAGCGTGTCCTGCTGGTGAAAAGCGTTGAAGAATGCAATGACAACTTCCTCAGGTTCAGAAAAGAACTGAGCCTGCGCCTGAACAAGTGAAAAAAGCAATGCTAAAGTTAAAAAGCCGGTACGCATCTGTATGTGTAGTTTTATGGTGAATGCGTGAGTAATTTACTACTTTTACCCGCATTTTAAAATTGGCATATGTCTGCAGCAAAAAAAGAATACAAAAGAATAACGGTAAAATCCCTTACCGAAATGAAAAGCCACGGTGAAAAAATCGCGATGCTCACCGCATACGATTACACCATGGCCAAAATTGTAGACCGTGCCGGTATTGACGTGATTTTGGTGGGTGATTCGGCTTCTAATGTGATGGCCGGGCACGAGACCACACTTCCTATTACTTTAGACCAAATGATTTACCATGCTTCATCGGTAATACGGGCTATAAAGCGCTCTCTGGTGGTGGTAGATTTACCTTTTGGGAGCTACCAGAGTGATCCTAAAGAAGCTTTACGCTCAGCCATACGCATTATGAAAGAAAGCGGTGGCCATGCCTTAAAACTTGAAGGCGGTTCAGAGATCAAAGAATCGGTAAAACGCATTCTGAATGCAGGTATTCCGGTGATGGGACATTTGGGTCTTACTCCGCAATCTATTTATAAATTTGGCACCTATACCGTACGCGCTAAGGAAGAGGCAGAAGCCGAAAAACTAAAACAAGATGCCCTGTTACTCGAAAAACTGGGTTGTTTTGCGTTGGTGCTTGAAAAAGTGCCCAGCGCCCTGGCCAAAGAAGTCGCAGAGAGTCTTACCATCCCGGTTATAGGCATTGGTGCCGGAAATGGGGTTGACGGGCAGGTACTGGTAATGCACGATATGCTGGGAATGAGTAAGGAGTTTAGTCCGCGCTTTTTAAGACGGTATCTCGATTTGCATACGCTGATGACCGGCGCTTTTGAGCAATACATTACCGATGTAAAAGCTGTGGACTTCCCGAATGAAGAGGAACAGTATTGAAAAATACAAAATGTGAAATACAAAATACCAAATAGTGTTTCGAGGTATAAAATGACTATCTGATAATCGCTTAAACAATACCATTGAATTCATCCGACCATAGTACAAAAGACAACCTGCAGGTTCTTTACGAAGACAACCACATCATTGTGGTCAACAAGCGGGCGGGAGATATTGTGCAGGGTGACAAAACCGGCGATAAGCCGTTAAGCGAGGTGGTCAAAAGCTATATCGGCGAGAAATACAACAAACCGGGAGCGGTTTATCTGGGTGTTGTGCATCGGCTGGACCGCCCTACCAGTGGGATTGTGATTTTCTCACGAACATCAAAAGCATTGCCCAGACTCAATAAATTGTTTGCGCAAAAGGAAGCTAAAAAGACCTATTGGGCTGTGGTGAAAAATGCGCCGCCAAAACTTCAGGATACCCTCGTACATTATTTAAAACGCAATCCCAAGCAGAATAAATCCTATAGTCACATTAATGAGGTGCCCGACAGTAAAAAAGGCATTTTAGAATATAAGGTTATCCAGGAACTGAATAATTATTACCTGCTGGAAATAGACTTGCATACCGGCAGACATCATCAGATTCGTTCGCAATTATCGGCCATTGGTTGCCCCATCAAGGGCGATTTAAAATACGGCTTCGACCGAAGCAATCCGGACGGAAGTATACACCTCCACTCCCGAAAACTGGTGCTCACCCACCCGGTTCAAAAAGAAGAGATGATCTTTGTGGCCCCGCCTCCGGCAGACGATGCGATCTGGAAGGCCTGCGTCAGCTAATAAAAAAGCCCGCTCAATAGCGGGCTTTTATTATTCTGAAATACACCTACGATTTAAGCCATATTGTTATTAGGAGCCCATTGTGAACAAAGCATTTCTGGTGCTGCCTTTTGGGGGTTTGCACAGGTGGGTCCGTGAAAGCGTGCGCAATTTGCACAATTAGGATCATTTTTCAGTGCTGCTTTCATTTCAAAGCTGTCACAAGTATACCCGGCCGTTACGTGTACGCCGTGTAATTTACATTCGCTTGATGCCGTCAAATTATCACAATTTGAACAGCTATTTCCGAGTCTGATTGCCATAACATTATTTTTTTAAGAGTTCTTTTAAATGTAAAGACAACTAAACAAAGAATGAAATTAAATTACTGACTATAAGCTATTTGAATTTAGAATGAATAAAAAGAATAAGAAGATCAAAGGCTTATCCCGTTTTCTTTGCGCTGCGCAAACTCTCTACAACCACTGCACTAATAATCAGTAATCCACCTACAATGGTCATTACCTGTGGCACTTCTCCCAGGAATAAGATACCCAGCAAAATCCCGTAAACCGGTTGAACGCTGCTGATGATACTTGCAGTTGTGATGGAGAAATACCGGAACGTAAGCAAAAACAGGGTATGCCCTAAAGCTGTAGTCAGCAAAGCCAAAGCCAGAATCCAGATGCTATTTTCCAATAAAGCTTCAGAAGAAACCTGAGTGCTAAACGGAAGCAGAGCCACCCCAATAATCAAGGCCTGATACATCATCAACAAACTGCCGTGGTAACGGGCTACTTGTTTTTTCATCAAAATATTCCGCAAGGCATAGGCCAATGCCGAACCCAAACCATAAGCAACGGCCTCTGTGTATTGATTTTCAAAATCCAGATCGGGGATTAAAAACGCGATTCCGGCTAGAACCAAAAGACCCAGAAACAAGTGTATTTTTTGAAAAGGTAATCGTAGAATCAGGGGTTCGAGAATACTCGTCAAAGCCGGATAGGTAAAAATAGTGAGCATGCCAATAGCGACATTACTCAGCTGCAGCGCTTTAAAATATGCCACCCAGTGAATTCCCATTAAAATTCCGCCCAGTATTACCTGTAACCGGTCTTCCTTTTCAATTTTAAACGAGATGCTTTTCCACTTTAAAAACAGCACAAGAAATCCTACCGCCAGTAAGGCTCTCAGACCAATAGTCACCACTGGAGTCAAAGTCACCGCCCTGCCCAGAACACCACTGGTACTTACCAGAAGCATGGCCAGATTGAGTTGAAGCAAATTTTTTACAAAAGAGTTGGAATGGTTTGGCAAAAGGAAGGGGTTTCTGGTTTCTGGTTTCTGGTTTCTTAAGCTTTAAAAAGGTTGAATCGTTGAATCGTTGAATATGAAAAATACTTTTCACTTTTCACTTTTCACTTTTCACTTTTCACTTTTCACTTTTCACTTTTCACTTTTCACTTTTCACTTTTCACTTTTCACTTTTCACTTTTCACTTTTCACTTTTCATCTCTGCTCTTTTTTCTTTATTCTCTACTCTTTATTCTAAAATCTAAATCTACCTATTCAACAACAAGGCCTTTTCCCGAATGATTTCAGCTACCGGGCGGTTTTCAATACGACTGTCAAGCCAGGATAAAATATCAAGATACAGGAAAGCGCGACGTTCATAAGGATCTTCCTCATACACCTCGAGTCTGCTCCGCAGCTTTTTAAATTCGGCTTTAAGTTCTCCGGGGAATATTTCGCCCAAATTCCTTAAAAATTTGATCATCTCTTTCTGAACCTCGTGCAGATCATCCATCTTAATCAGGAATTTGTAAGTACTCTTCAGCAGGGTTTCCAAATGATAATCCATACCCGCTTCATAATGCGCCACCAAGTTCAGAATTCGTGCAAAGCACATCAAATCCTCACGCATCTTGAGCGATTTATTGTTGATGATTTTCCCTAAATACTCGATGCATTTTTTGTGCTGTCCGTTGCCGAAATACAAACTGGCAATCTTATAGTAAAACACCATAATGTGATGCTCATCCATACGCTGACCGTTTTGCTTGAGGTACTTCTCAATTTTGGTAATCAGACCATCATCGGTACTGAAATCCCCCACCATAAATTTAAGATTCAGCTTGTGGGAATAGACGTAAAGAAACTCCAGAATATCCAGATTATCGCTAGTGGGGAAATCATCAGAAGCCAGACGCGCTTCAAGCCGCTCCAGACTTTCCTGAAATTTAGTATGGTGTTTCAGAAAAAACAGCGATTCGAGCAAATAATGATTCCCTTTCAGATAAAAAACGGGGTTTCGGGCAATCATCGCCGGACTTTCCTCAAAAAGCTCTACATAGCGCGTGGCGTATTTAAAACAGGATAAAAAGTCCTGAACCAAAAAACTGTACCACAAATAGGCTTTATTCAGCCACAATTTTTCGCGAAAACCGAGTTCGTTTAAATCGTATTTGGGCATCGACTTGTTGAAAAAAGTCGTGATTTCCTGCTTTTCGGCATCACTACGCACATAACCGGTTTTCAGCATCAATCCGTACAACTGCAAAGACAGATTGGATAATTTGCTGGTCATGAGATTTTGCCGACTTAAGGATTTAGCTTCCTGCGCCAATTCTTCGGCGCGCGTACTCATACTGCGTGTGATGTATTGCGTCTCAATTACCTTTTCGAGCTCGACAATCTCATAGGCAACGTTTTTCTCTTCGTTTTCAATTGCCATATGCTTAGCCTTCTCGAGGAGTTTCAGGCTTTGCTGGTAAAGTCCTTTTTGGTACAAAACAGTAGCAAAATCAAGCTGTTCCCGTATTTGCACGCGTATATTCTGATGCGCAGGGCTTAAGCGAAGCGAAATGAGAATCTGTTTATAGAGGTGCGCTTTCAGGTTAGAAAGCTGTTGCTTCTTAACGATGTTGTTTTTAAAAATCTCGTTTTCATCATACGAATTCATTTTGTCGAGCAGATTGAAAAGCTGCAAATACTTAGAATCTGCATTTCCATCCAGACGGCCCACGTAAAGCTTGAACTGACGCTTTTCGGACTTGGACAACGACTTGATCAAAACATAAAGTGAATCTTTTGAATCATTTGCTGTTGTAATGATTTTACGCATAAAAAACTGAATATCAACAATTTGAATAACGACAAAATTAATTAAACATCGTAGGTTTTCTGCCGTAGGTTACATCAAAAGTACTACCAATATCTATATTCACACTTAAATTGAGAAAAAAAGCATTATGACTGATAACAAAGTCCAGATTTTTGACACCACATTAAGAGACGGGGAACAGGTTCCCGGCTGCAAATTAGACACCCAGCAAAAGCTGATTATTGCAGAACGTCTCGACCTGCTGGGCGTCGATGTTATTGAGGCCGGCTTCCCGATCTCAAGCCCCGGGGATTTTAAATCTGTTGAAGAAATCGCCCGTTTAGTAAAAAATGCTACGGTTTGTGGCCTTACCCGCGCCGTTAAAAAAGACATTGAAGTAGCTGCAGAAGCGCTCAAATATGCTGTAAGACCGCGTATTCACACCGGTATTGGCACCAGTGACTCACACATTCAATACAAGTTTAAGTCTAACCGCGAGGAGATTATTAAACGCGCTTATGATGCGGTGGCTTACGCCAAAACTTTTGTGGAAGATGTAGAGTTTTACGCAGAAGATGCCGGTCGTACCGACAATGAATATCTGGCTCGTGTTTGCGAAGTTGCTATTAAGGCCGGTGCTACGGTATTGAATATTCCGGATACAACGGGATATTGCCTTCCGGAAGAATACGGGGCAAAAATGAAATACCTTAAAGAGAACGTAAAAGGCATTGAGAAAGCGATTCTTTCCTGCCATTGTCATAACGACCTGGGGCTTGCAACTGCAAACTCCATTGCAGGGGTGATTAATGGTGCGCGCCAGATTGAATGTACCATCAACGGTATTGGCGAGCGTGCCGGTAACACGGCTCTTGAAGAAGTAGTGATGATCCTGCGTCAGCACCCCGATTTAGGTTTGGATACGGGTATCAATTCGCGTTTGTTGTGGGATACCAGTAAGATGGTAAGCGACAAGATGGGAATGCCGGTACAGCCTAACAAAGCTGTGGTAGGTTCAAATGCTTTTGCTCACAGTTCGGGTATTCACCAGGACGGCGTGATCAAAAACCGCGAGACTTACGAAATTATGGATCCTGAAGAAGTAGGTGTAACCGAAAGCGCGATTGTTCTTACTGCGCGTAGTGGCCGCGCTGCTTTGGCTTACCGCTCTAAAAAAGTAGGATACGAGTTAACCAAGCTACAATTAGACGAAGTTTACGATGTCTTTCTTAGCTTTGCAGACAAACAGAAGGAAATTCATGATGAAGACATTCACGAGATTATGAAAGTCGCAAATATTCAGGCTCAGGTAGAAGCTTAATACATTATAAATTAATAGTTTAAATAAGGATTCTTCGTTTAGAATCCTTATTTTTTGAATAGAAACCTTGCGACAAGCCCAAAAGGAATTCATTAAAACAAATTTTTCAATTTAGCGGCAACCCTCGAGGTATTAAAACCTTTGACTTTGCCAATAAACACCAAAAGTTCGAGAGAACCAATTGCATTAAAATGGCAGGAAAAACTTTATTTGACAAAGTATGGGACGCGCACGTGGTTGACACCGTGCCTAACGGCCCGCAGGTATTGTATATAGACAAACATCTTATTCACGAGGTAACGAGTCCGCAGGCTTTTTCAGAGCTTGAAGAGCGCGGTATCCCTGTGGCACGTCCCGATCAGATTGTGGCAACAGCAGACCACAACACCCCTACAGTAGATCAGCACTTACCCGTGCGCGATTTGCTTTCTAGAAATCAGTTGAAACAACTTACTGAAAACTGCGAAAAACACGGCATCACGCTTTACGGATTGGGACATAAATACAACGGAATTGTACACGTGATGGCTCCCGAGCTTGGGATCACCCAGCCCGGAATGACGATGGTTTGCGGCGACAGCCACACCTCTACGCACGGGGCGTTTGGTACGATTGCTTTTGGAATTGGTACCAGCCAGGTGGCGCAGGTTTTTGCAAGCCAGTGCTTGTTATTGACCAAGCCGAAAAGTCTTCGGGTGAATGTAAACGGAAAATTAAAACCCAATGTACTGCCTAAAGACGTAATCCTTTATGTGATCTCGCAAATAGGAACCAACGCCGGTACCGGATATTTCTGCGAGTACGCCGGAAACGTTTTTGAAGAAATGTCTATGGAAGGGCGTATGACCGTCTGTAATATGAGTATCGAAATGGGTGCCCGTGGGGGAATGATCGCTCCGGACCAGACTACGTTTGACTACGTAAAAGGGCGTGAATTTGCGCCTGAAAGTGCCGAGTGGGAACAAAAACTGGAATACTGGAAGACGCTTCCTACCGATGCGGATGCGGTTTTTGATAAGGAATACTCCTTTGATGCGGCAGACATCGAGCCTATGGTTACCTACGGAACCAATCCGGGAATGGGAATCAAAGTAACCGGAAGAATTCCGGATAAGGATGATGTCAACCTCGAGAAGGCTTTGGCTTATATGAATTTCAAAAAAGGTGAAAGTCTGATCGATAAACCCATTAATTATGTGTTTATAGGCAGTTGTACCAATTCGCGTATTGAAGACTTCCGCATTGCGGCAAACTACGTGAAAGGCAAACAAAAAGCAGCTAACGTAAACGCGTGGCTGGTTCCCGGATCACAACAAGTTGCTAAACAGTTGGTAGAAGAAGGGCTGGATAAAGTATTTACCGAAGCCGGTTTTGCCCTCAGACAGCCCGGCTGCTCGGCCTGTTTAGCGATGAACGACGATAAAATCCCGGAAGGCGAATATTGCGTTTCTACCTCAAACCGAAATTTTGAAGGAAGACAGGGACAGGGCGCCCGTACCATTTTAGCGAGTCCGCTTATGGCAGCAGCCACCGCCGTTGCCGGAAAAATCACAGACATTACCAAACAATTGAATTAAAATGGAAAAGTTCAGAAAAATTACCGATACCGCAGTCCCCTTACCTATTGAAAATATAGATACAGATCAGATTATACCCGCACGTTTCTTAAAGTCTACCGATAAGCAGGGCTTTGGAGACAATGTGTTTAGAGACTGGAGATACGATCACGAAGGCAATAAAAATCCGGATTTTGTATTGAATGATCCTACGTACAGCGGTTCAATCCTCGTCGCAGGAGACAACTTTGGTTGCGGGTCAAGCCGGGAGCACGCGGCCTGGGCGATTGCAGGCTATGGTTTTAAAGTGGTGATCAGCAGCTTTTTCGCAGATATCTTTAAAGGAAACGCGCTAAACAACGGGATTCTTCCTATTCAGGTAACTCCCGAATATTTAAAGGATTTGCTTCAAACCATAAAGGAAAAACCGGAAACCAAACTCACTGTAGATCTGGAAAATCAAATCCTCAGCTCTCCCGCAGGCGAACTGGAATTTGAGATAGACCCGTATAAAAAGGTGTGTATGATTAACGGCTATGACGACATCGACTTTTTAATCAGTAAAAAAGATAAAATCGAAGCTTTCGAGCGCGAGCGCAGCTTCTAAAAATATGTTGTCAGTCTGAGCCTGTCGAAGACTCAAGTTACTCAGACAGTCAACCAAAATGTTTTATAAATAAGTAACTATTATGAAATTTAATATAGCTCTTTTAGCAGGTGATGGAATTGGGCCGGAGGTCACAGATCAGGCGGTTAAAGCTTTGGATGCCATTGCAGACGTTTACGATCATACGTTTAAGTTTACCAAAGCTCCCGTGGGAGCTATCGCGATTGACCAGACCGGAAATCCGCTGCCCGATGAGACGATTGAGCTGTGTAAAAACAGTGATGCGGTATTGTTTGGTGCTATTGGGCATCCTAAATACGACAACGACCCTTCAGCTAAAATAAGACCTGAACAAGGCCTATTAAAGCTTAGAAAATCGCTCGGACTTTTTTGCAACATCAGACCGGTAAAGGCTTTTGACCGGTTGATTGATCGTTCTCCGCTTAAAAAAGAAATCATTCAGGGGACTGATATTTCGATCTATCGCGAATTGACCGGCGGAATTTACTTTGGGGATAAACACCTTAGCGAAGACGGTCAGGTAGCCACTGATGGCTGCTCCTATTCGGTAGAAGAAATAAGCCGTATCGCACATTTGGCTTTTAAGGAAGCTCAAAACCGAAGAAAAAAATTAACGCTGGTTGATAAGGCTAACGTTTTGGAAACTTCACGCCTGTGGAGAAAAACCGTTACCGAAATCGCCAAAGAATACGACGATGTGGAACTCGACTTCCTGTTTGTAGACAACGCGGCGATGCAAATGATCTTAAACCCGAGTCAGTTTGACGTGATCCTTACCGAAAACCTGTTTGGTGATATCATTTCAGACGAAGCTTCGGTGATAGGTGGTTCTATTGGTTTACTGGCTTCTGCTTCGGTGGGCAGCACGGTAGGAATGTTTGAGCCTATTCACGGCTCGTTCCCTCAGGCAACCGGTAAAAACATGGCTAATCCGCTAGCCTCCATTCTTTCAGCAGCGATGATGTTGCGTCATCTGGATCTGCATAAAGAAGCAGACGCGATTGAAAAAGCAGTTGAAAAATCTCTGGAATTAGGCATAACGACCGGCGATATCAACCCTGAAAAACCTTTTTCCACTTCAAAAGTGGGCGATTTTATCGCAGATTTCTTAACCCATCCTGATGATACCAATCGCAATTTTAAGAACATCCACATGGGGCAGAGCACAATTATTTAGATGTGAGAATTTAGAAAAAAGAGAATAGAAAAAAGAGCGACTCGTCTGAGATCGCTCTTTTTTTATTCTTTAAGCAGAAACAGTCGTTTGGAAGAAAATCCTCTCTATCACAAAACACTTTATTAAACCGCTACATTCAGAGCATCAATTTGCTCTTTGTAGTCTTTAGGAAGCAGCAACGTTTTGATCAGGGCATCTGCATTCAATTTTCGGCTTAATTTGTAAACCGGGATCAGTGGCTCTAACGCTGAAAACCGGGAATAATCCAGCAGTTTTCTTACCGGTTCTGGTACTAAAAGCTTTTGACTTTCCACTAAAATAGTATAACGCACCGGTCCCAAATGTTTCTTGTATTGTTTGAATAAGTCTTTCGTATAATCACTTTTATAGAGATTTTCTTTCAGATGCGCCTCACGCTGCGGCAACCAGCTTTCATAATCTGTGGCCAAATCTTCGAGTTGCATGCGCTTCCCAAACCGGTAAAATACATCGTAAACCTCCTGCTTTTCGTTAGCGGTAAGTTTTCGTTCTAAAACTTCAAAAGAAGCAATTGAATAATGAATGAGCATAAACAGCACATCACGGTAGGCCCAATCGGGAATTTGCGCCGAGCGCTCCTGCTCTACTGCTTTATGAATGTGATAGATGGAATCAATGGTTTGATACGCCCGGGTCTCTTCTGCAAAAATAATGCTGCGCGCATAAGTCACCGTCGAAAATAAACGCCCCAAAGGGTCTGCCGGAAGTTTCCCTGTAAAATACAACCAGTCTACAGCTTTATTCAACGCAAATTCGGCAGCAGCACCAGCAAAAATGAGCAGAACCGTATCACTGGTTCCCCAGATTTTACGCACGATAGAATCTTTTGCTACAAAATTTGACATAACGGGTATTTTTAAAGCTAACGTGTACCAAACAAAAATAGTCTAAATCAAGCCCCTCGACTGCGCTCGGGAAGACAGGAGTTTGAGATTGTTCTCATTTAGTTGTCGTCATTTCGACCGCAGGGAGAAATCGCATCAGCCAAGTTCTGAAAATACAAAATACCAACGCGGAAATATGAAATCAGAAATACGACAAGTAGTACCTGTTGAGCTCCCTTCTCTCCCGATAGCTATCGGGATGGAGAAGGATTGGGGATGAGGCCAAAAAAAACCGCCCGGGACGTCACATCCGGGCGGTTCAGGTTTATTGACTTCTATTTTTAGGGGTGAAAAGTCAACAACCTCCTCAACACTAATCAAATTTTAGTTCCAGCCACCGCCTAGTGCCTGATACAACTGTACATAGGCATTAAGCTGGGCGACTTTGGTCTCAACCAAATCAAAATTGGATTCTAAAGCATCGCGCTGGGTCATCAATACTTCCATATAATCTGCACGGGCAGAGCCAAAAAGCTGCCCCGCGATATCCACCGAGCGGTTAAGCGCTTCTACCTCTTGCGTCTTTAAATCATAACTTTTCTCCAGATTGGAAACTTTTGCAAGCTGATTGGCCACTTCGATATAGGCATTCAACACGGTTTGCTCATACTCATAAACCGCCTGAACCTGCTTCGCATTGGCACCTATATAGGCAGCCTTAATCTCGTTTCGGTTGATCAACGGAGCGGTGAGTTCGCCCGCTATCGAGTACAACAGCGACTCGGGCGAATTCAACAAAAATTGAGGCTTAAAAGCTTCAAAGCCCACACCTGCCGAAATCCCCAGAGAAGGATAAAACCTAGCCTTGGCTACCTTAACATCGAGTTTAGCCGCTTGTAAAGCGAGTTCGGCCTGTTTTACATCGGTTCGGTTTTCAAGCAATTGGGCAGGAATACCGGCGTTTAGCATCGCGGGCCTGATGTCCATAAATGAAACCGCAGTCCGCTCCACAGGTTGTGGAAAACGGTCTACCAGAAAATTGATTCGGTTTTCCGTTTCGGTAATCTTTTGCTGAATTTCATACTGCAGGCTGCGTGTGGACAAAACTTCAGCTTCAAACTTACTTACGGCCAGTCCGGTCGCTTTAGCCGCTTCCTTCTGAAGTTTTACAATTCGAAAGGCATTGCCCTGAATTTCGATGTTTCGGTTTACGATTGCCAGCTGATTATCCAACGCCAGCAGCTCGTAATACGACTGTGCGATCTCACCTACCAGCTGGGTAACCATAAAGTTTCGACCTTCAACACTGGACAGGTAATTGAGTACCGCCGCTTTTTTCGCATTGCGTAACTTACCCCAGATATCCAATTCCCAGGTCGCCTGAAGCCCAAATTTATAATTAGGCAAGGGCTCCGGAAATTCAACACCTTCTTTGATCTCAGTATTGGCATCATTAGCTCCCTGACTGGTGTAACGACCCACTTTTTCAGTTTCGGCGGCTGCCCCAAAACCTACAAAAGGCAGATATTCCCCTTTTCGGGCCCGAATTTCAGACTTCGAAATCGCGATTTCCTGAAGCATCATATTCAGTTCCTGATTGTGTACCAAAGCAGAATCAATCAGCTTCGCCAAATACGGATCGGTAAAGTACGCCTTCCAGTTTATAAGCGCAGTATTGGTCGTATCGCGCTGCATTTTCCCGGCGTATTGCTTCGGAAGCGCGCTCAGATCAACGTCTTTTTCTATCAGTCCCGGTGCTTTACAGCTTGAAAAAGCTAAAATTAAAAGCAGGATGGGAACGTATAGGGATTTATAACGATTACTTATCATAATTATCATCTTCAGATTTTGTGAATGTGTCTATTTCGTGAACGAAACCTTCGGTAAGCGAATGATCTTCTTCATCTCTGATGAGTTTTCGCCCATCGGCAAGAGAAGAAAAAATGAAATACAAACCGGGAACGATAATCACCCCGAAAATAGTTCCAAACAGCATCCCTCCCAAAGCCGAAGCCCCGATGGTATGGTTACCTATCGCTCCGGCTCCACTTGCCAAAATAAGCGGGATCAACCCGGCGATAAACGCAAACGAAGTCATCAAAATAGGTCTGAAACGCACCCGGGCTCCTTCTATGGCTGCTTCCAGTATCGAAGCACCTTCAGAACGTTTCAGCACGGCAAATTCCACGATAAGCACCGCGTTTTTACCCAGCAGACCCACCAGCATGATAAGACCGATTTGTGCATAAATGTCATTTTCGAGTCCCATCAATTTCAGCAAAAAGAACGAACCAAAAACTCCCACAGGCAACGAGAACACCACCGCCATCGGGATGATAAAACTCTCGTATTGTGCTGCCAGTACAAAGTACACAAAGACCAGTACGATGAGGAATATGAACACCGACTCATTACCGCGGCCGGCCTCGTCATAAGACAAACCTTCCCAGGCGATGTCATAACCTCTGGGCAGGCTGGTTGCCGCCACTTCTTTGATCGCGTCAATCGCATCTGCGGTAGAATAGCCTTTAGCTGGCAAACCTCTGATTGCGGCAGAATTGTACATATTGTACCGGGTAACCTCGTTGGGTCCCTGGGTCTTTTTCAGCTTCATAAACGCCGAATACGGAACCATCTCGCCCTCATCATTTTTCACATACATATTGAGTACATCGCTGGGCAATCTTCGATACTGGGGGTCAGATTGCACATAAACCTTAAAGAAGCGGTTAAACTTGATGAAACCCTGCTCGTAAGTACTACCAATCATGATATCCAGATTCTCCATCGCCTTACCAATGGTCACCCCTTTTTGCATTGCCAGATCGTTGTCTACCTCGAGTTCATACTGGGGATAGTTTGCTGCGAAAAAGGTAAAGAGACCGGTGAGTTCGGGACGGGCTTTTAAATCGTCAAGAAACTTTTGGTTTATTTTGTCAAAATCCTGATAATCGGTCTCTGTGTTTTTATCTAAAAGACGTAAGGAGAAACCACCTGATGAACCAAAACCGGGAATCGCAGGGGGTTCAAAAAACTCGATTACCGCACCCAGACCTTTTGATTTTTCTTCGAGCTCTTCCATGATTTCTTTCACATCGTGATCCCGATCATGCCAGGGTTTGAGGTTGATCAAACAGGTACCGGCGTTAGAACCGCGACCTTCGGTCATAATCTCATAACCCGCAAGAGATGAAACCGATTCAACACCTTCAATGTCCTCACAGATTTTCTGAAGTTCCTGAGAAACCTTGTTGGTTCGCTCTAAGGTCGCTCCGGGAGGCGTCTGAATAATTGCGTAAATGGTACCCTGATCTTCACTGGGGATAAAGCCCGAAGGCAATACCTGACTCTGCCAGTAAATCCCGGCACAAAATACCAGAAGTACCGCAAAAGTGAGCCATCTCAGACTTACAATTCGGCGTAGTAGAGCCACATACTTTCCGGTGAGTTTGTCAAACACGTGGTTGAATTTATCAAGCGAACGGGTGAGTATATTTTGTTTATGCGGCTTGGCATGGTGATTTTTGAGCAACATCGCACACAATACCGGAGTGAGCGTCAATGCGATCAATGCCGAAATCACAATCGAACTCGCCATCGTGATCGAGAACTGCCTGTAGAAAGTCCCCACAGGGCCAGACATAAACGAAATGGGTAAGAATACCGAAACCATCACCCCGGTAATTGCGATAATCGCGCCGGTGATTTCGCCCAAAACCCGCTTCACCGCCTGATAGGGCGTGATTGTAGGGTACTGCTCAAACTTGGCGTGCACCGCCTCTACCACCACAATCGCGTCATCGACCACAATACCGATGGCAAGTACCAAAGCAAATAGCGTCACCAGGTTTATGGAGAGTCCAAAAAACTGAATCACAAAGAATGCTCCGATGAGCGATACCGGCACGGCGATGATCGGGATCAGTGTAGAGCGCCAATCGCCCAGGAATATAAATACCACCAGGGCAACCAGAATAAACGCATCGCGCAGGGTGTCTACCACCTGCTCTATCGAAGAATCGAGGAATTTGGATACATCGTAGCTGATGCTGTATTCCATTCCCGGAGGGAAATCGGCTTCGAGTTCCTTCAGTTTTTCCTTTACCTCCTCAATAACTTCACTCGCGTTACTGCCGTAGTTTTGTTTCAATACAATCGCTGCGGAAGGATGCCCGTCCTGATTGGAATAAATATCGAAGAATTCGCTACCCAGAGCTACGGTACCTACATCTTTTAAACGAATACTTTCTCCTTCGGCATTAGCTCTTAAAATGATATTCTCGTATTCTTCGGGCTCGTTGAAACGCCCTTTATAGGTCAATACATATTCTAAAGACTGGGCTTCAATACCCGAACTCTGTCCCAAACGCCCGGGACGACCTACCACGCTCTGCTCCTGCATGGCTTCCATTACATCTTCCACCGAAATATTATAAGCCCGCATACGGTCGGGGTTTAACCAAACCCGCATCGCATAACGACGGCTACCCAAAATCTGTGAACGCGCGATCCCTTTAAGACGGTTGATCTCCGGGATCATCTTGACATCAGCATAGTTGTAGAGAAATTTTTCATCCATACTCTTGTCTTTAGAGTACAGGTTTACGTACATCAACATACTGGGCTGAATGGGTGTAATGATCACCCCTTCGCGCTGCACCAGTTCGGGCAGCAATGGCATAACCTGGTCAACCCGGGTTTTCACACGAACCACCGCATCGTTGGGGTCAACGCCGGGTTCAAAAATGATACGCAGGGTGGCTTCACCGGCACTGGTCGCATCGGTAGCCATATAGCGCATATCCTGCACCCCGTTGATCGCATTTTCGAGGGTAATGAGGGTTGATTTTACCAGTACATCTGCACTCGCACCGGGATAGGCGATAAAGATGTTTACTGTGGTAGGGGCAATCTGCGGAAACTGCGAAATAGGCAGTTGTTTTATAGATAACGCACCTACAAAGACAATCATAATCGAGATTACGATCGCAAATACAGGTCGCTTTATGAATTTACTAAACATGTTTTGTGTTTTTGGGGTGAGATTACTCGGCGTACAGATCTAAATCGGTTAGTACCGTCTTGGGATCTTTTACCTCAAATGCTATCTGCTCATTTTCACGTACCAGTCTTAAGCCTTCCAGCAGGATTTTGTCTTTGGGAGAAAGACCGGAAGCAATTGCATAGAGATGCGGCATTTCGTTAGCGATCTGTACTTCCCGTGATTTCACGATGCCTTCTTCGGTTATCACAAAAACATATTTTTTATCGAGTACCTCAAAGGTGGATTTCTGCGGAATCAGCAAAGCATCTTTAAGTGGAATGGTAACGTGCACATTACCGGTTTCCCCATGTCTCAGCAGACCTTCAGGATTTGGGAACGTCGCCCTAAACGGAATGTTTCCGGTCTCGTTATTGAAATCCGCTTCAATGGTTTCTACGATTCCGGGGTGTTTAAAGTAGGCATTGTTAGCCATCAAAAGCTTAACCTCTGGCTTTTCAGCAGTGGTTAAATTGCTCTGATAATCCAGATATTCGGCTTCGGGAACATTATAATATACCCACATAATATTATTATCAGACAGACTGGTAAGCAACTCGCCTTCATCTACCAGACTTCCCAGTCTTACGTGAAAGCGGTCTACGATACCGTCAAAAGGTGCTCTGATCTGCGTGAACTCGAGATGTACCTGAGACAGGGACAATTCGGCATTGGCTTTTTGCAGTTTGGCTTTAGCCATTGCCAGTTCGTTTGGCGCAACAATATTGCTGTCGGCAAGCTTCTTGGTGTTTTCATATTCAATCTCTGCGAAACGCGCTTCGGCTTTGGCTTTTTGCATTTCGGCTTCATACAATTTGGGCATAATTTGAAACAGCAACTGCCCTTTTTTAACGGCCTGACCTTCATCTACAAATATTTTCTGAAGGTAACCGCGCTCCTGAGCACGCAGTTCAATGTGGCGGCTTGATTGTATTTGCGCTACGTAATCTTTGGTGATTACCGTATCTAATTTAATGGGGTTGGTGACTAAAAAAGTGGTTTTTTCTTCTTCTTTGTGGTGTTCAGATTTGCAGCTTACGTGCAACAAAAGCGCACCCAGGCCTAGCATCATGAGAATTCTTTTCATGAGATTTTTAGTTTTACGATAAATGATTTGATGTGAGGTGCTCTTCCCTAATGGAAAAGACACAGAATTCCCTGCCTGGTCTGCTATAGTGTGAGGTAAACCAGTTACAGAAAATGCGTTTAGCCCGCGAGCGCGAGCTTAAGTTTTAAATCAAAGTCTGAATACCTGAAAAAGGATATACGGCTTTACGGCACCGGCAAGATTTGCACGGGCCCGTGTTGGAGTAAAGGGAAGGTTTAGGTGAAAATTACAAACCCCTTCCAGTTGAGAACCGGTAATGACCGGTTGGGTAAATCGAACCTGTTTGGATCGGGAAACTTTTTCTGAATCTTCCTCGATCTCAAACTCGGCAACTTTGTATTCGGTATGTTCTTTATGATTGGGGTTGTAATGAAAACCGGCATTACTGGCATTTTCCTGAACCTGCTCTTCAAATATACAGGCCGAATCTGATGCTTCCTGAGGTATAAATGCCCATCCGGAAATGTTTAGAATTCCGGCCAGAAGTAAACTGAAAATAGAAAGGGCTACCTTCATAATATCTTGAAAAAGATGCAGCAAAAGTATGGGAAGGAATAATCTCCTACAATGAACAGACTAAAAAAGTTTATCGATTTAGTTGGTTGAGTAGCATTTTTATTAAAGAAACAAAATACACCGTTTCAAATTGACAAAAGCACAAAATAAAACAGGCCTTTTCGATAATAAAAAGGCCTGTTAAAGAATTTATTGAATTATCTGTGACAGCGACTTCCGCTTATTTGATATTCAAAGCGGTTGAAACCTTGCGCATTTTAGCCCTGATTTCATCGAAACCGGGGTTGTGAATGCTCCCCAGGTGCGTATGCTTTTTACCCGGCTCGGGCTTATAGGTACCGGCCTGCACCTGTCCTCCTATTTCCTGATAGGCTTCGCGAAACGACTTGCCTTCAACCACAAGATCATTAATACTGTCTACGGTAAACAGGTATTTGTACTTCTCGTCATTCAGGTCAATCTCTTTAACCTGCACCTGACTGATGGCATAATCAAAGATTTCGAGAATGTCTTTCATAGACTCCACCGCATTGATGGTATTTTCTTTGAGCAACTGATAATCGCGATGGTAACCGCTGGGCAGGTTGTTTGTAATCAAAATCATTTCGGTACTCAAAGCCTGAATTTTATTGCACTTACCGCGTATCAATTCAAACACATCGGGATTTTTCTTGTGCGGCATAATGCTGCTGCCGGTAGTTAACTGCTCGGGGAAGCTTACAAAGCCAAAATTCTGGCTCATATACAGACATACATCCATCGCAAAGCGCGAAAGGGTGTTCGCCAAACTTCCTAAAGTAGAGGCCAGCGTACGCTCGCTTTTACCACGAGCCATCTGCGCGGCAACCACATTGTATTTCATCGTGGTAAAGCCCAATTCTTTGGTGGTCATCTCGCGGTCAATCGGAAACGAACTCCCGTATCCCGCCGCAGAACCCAGTGGATTTTGATCTACAATATCCTGCGTGGCATTGATGAGGATGGTATCGTCGATGAGCAATTCGGCATAAGCGCTAAACCAAAGTCCGAAACTGCTGGGCATAGCCACCTGCAGATGCGTATATCCCGGAAGCAATTGATCTTTGTGCGTTTCGCCCAAATACATCAGCGTTTCAAAAAGCGAAACCGTACGCGCCTTAATTTGCTGCAACTGCTCTTTATAATACAATTGCAATGCCACCAGCACCTGATCGTTACGTGAGCGTGCCGTATGTACTTTTTTTCCGGTTTCGCCCAGAATAAGCGTTAATTCGGCTTCCAGCTTCGAGTGAATATCCTCGTATTCCGGTTCGATAAAGAAATCGGGGTTCTGCGTATGTGCCTCCAGAATATCGAGCTGGGGCAACAAATCTTTAAGCTCCTGATCAGTCAGAATGCCAATTTTATTCAGCATTTTCACGTGTGCACGTGATGCCTGTACATCGTATTTCGCAATATGCGCATCGATTTCCCGGTCATTACCTACCGTAAAACGGATGATCTTATCGTCTATGTTTGCTCCTTTATCCCAAAGTTTCATAATCTAATTTTTACATTCCCGTGAAGGCGGGAATCTTGTCCTCCCCTGACCCCGAGCCCCCTAACCCCAAAGGGGGGACGAAAGCACCAAGAATTAAATTTAATATTCAATCGCCAGCGATTGAACCTGTGTTAGTATTATTTCTATTCCCGCTAGTCATTCCCCCTTCGGGGGTTAGGGGGCCTACAGAATGCTTTTCAGCAAATCTATATAAATCTGAATGCCTTCTTCAATCTCCGCGACGTAGATGAACTCGTTTGCGCTGTGCGAACGGGTGCTGTCGCCGGGTCCGAGTTTGAGTGAAGGGCAGCTCAACACCGCCTGATCGCTCAAAGTTGGCGAACCGTACGTACTTCTACCCAATGCGATACCGGCTTTTACGAGTTCGTGATCTTTTGGTATGGAAGATGAATTCAACCGCAGACTGCGCGGTACAATCGAATCGCAAGGCGCTTCGGCCTTTAGCAAATCGGCTATTTCCTGATTGCTGTATTGATCGTTAACCCGAACATCAATAACCAGTTCCACATCTGCCGGAACTGCGTTGTGTTGTTTTCCGGCTTTGATCTGCGTCACGGTCATTTTTACCGCTCCCAGGGCTTCCGAGACTTTCTCAAAAGTATACTCTTTAAACCACTGCAATACGGGGATGCAATTGTAAATCGCATTGTTTTCGTTAGGATGTGCGGCGTGTGACGGAGTACCCAGCACTTTCGCATCAAATACCACCAGACCTTTTTCGGCGATAGCCAGATTCATCAACGTAGGTTCGCCCACAATCGCCACATCAACAGGAGGAATCACCTTAAGCATACTGTTGAGCCCGTTAGACCCGCTGCTTTCTTCCTCGCCACTGGCAACGATAATCAGATTGTATTTTGGGTTTTCCTGCGCGTAGAAATACGTAAACGTTGCGATTAGCGATACCAAACATCCTCCCGCATCATTGCTTCCTAGCCCATACAACTTGCCGTCTTCTATATCCGGACTGTAGGGATTTCGGGTATAGCCGTTATTGGGTTGCACGGTATCGTGATGGCTGTTAAGCAGTAAAGTCGTTTTACCTTCCGTAAAATGCTTGTTGGTCGCCCATATATTGTTTGCCTGGCGCTTAAAGGGTATGTCGTGCGCTTTAAACCAGTTTTCAATAAGTGCAGCCGTTCCTTCTTCTTCTGAAGAAAAAGACTGCGTTGAAATCAGGTTTTTTAATAATTCTATCGCCTCTTGCGTAAGTCTTTCTATGCTCATTACAGTCGTAAGGTTGTAAAATTAATAGTTGTATGGTGCAGCATCTCCGGCTTGCCCAGTTGCACTTTGTGAACGCCGCCTTTTAGGGCGTAAAAGCAGTTTTCCAGTTTGGGCAGCATACCGTCTGCGATAATACCGTCTTTCAGCAAATCGGCATATTTCTTTGTATCTATATCTTTGACAACCGAGTTTTCGTCCTGAATATCCAGTAAAACACCTGCTTTTTCAAAGCAATAATTGAGCGTTACCTCATAATATTCAGACAGCCCGATTGCGAGTTCACACGCAATGGTATCGGCATTGGTATTGAGCAGCTGTCCTTTGCCGTCGTGCGTGATGGCGCAGAAAACCGGGGTAATCCCTATTTGGGTGAGCTCACGGATTAGTTTGGCATTTACGCCTACCACATCACCCACAAAACCAAAATCTACCTCTTTAACGGGCCGCTTAACTGAAAGAATCGTATTTCCATCAGCTCCCGAAAATCCAATCGCATTGCAATCCCGTGCCTGTAGGCCGGCTACAATGCTTTTATTGACTTTACCGCCGTAAACCATGGTGATGACCTCAACCGTCTCGGCATCGGTAATGCGACGCCCGTTAATCATTTGTACCGGGATCTCGAGACGCTCTGCCAGTTGAGTAGCTAACTTTCCTCCGCCGTGAACCAGAATTTTAGGTTCGGGCAAAGCCGAAAACGCATCTAAAAAAGCCTGTAAATCTTCTTCTTTCTCGATGATGTTTCCACCTACTTTGACGACGTTAAGCCCCCTAGCCCCCGAAGGGGGTACTGATTTAGTTTTCATAACTAGTGGCTTTTAACTCCCCCTTTGGGGGATGGGGGGCTAAATTTTCCAATATCCTTTTCAGCACCACCTGTGCCGAAAACGTACGGTTGTTGGCCTGCTCAATAACCACCGACTGGTCGCCATCCAAAACCTCATCAGCCACAATGACATTGCGACGCACCGGCAGGCAATGCATAAATTGTGCAGTTCCCAATTTTTCGGAAGTGATCATCCAGTCTGAATGGGTTTCCGGGGTGGCTACAACTTTTCCGTATTCTTTATAATTACTCCAGTTTTTTACGTAAACGAAATCGGCATCTTTCAAAGCTTCATCCTGATCGTAAACAACCTTAGAATCCTTGACAACATCGGCACTCAACTCATAACCTTTTGGATGTGTGATGGTAAAATCCACATCCATCTTCTGCATCATCCCGATAAACGAATTGGCCACCGCGTGCGGCAAGGCCTTGGGATGTGGCGCCCAGCTGAGAACCACTTTAGGTTTGGATTGCTGCGAAAGTTCGGTTATCGTAATCGCATCGGCCAGCGCCTGAAGCGGATGCGCCGTGGCACTTTCCATATTGACAACAGGCACCGAAGCATATTTTTCAAAACTTGAAATCACATACTCGCTTTCGTCCTTGGCCTTATCGGTAAGGGTTGGAAAGGCGCGCACCGCGATTACATCTCCGTATTGGGAAATGACCTGTGCGGCTTCTTTAATGTGCTCGGAGGTGTCTGCGTTCATCACGGTACCATCTTCAAACTCGAGCTTCCAGGCATCGCTGTTAAAATTCATCACCGTAACATCCATCCCCAGGTTGCAGGCGGCTTTCTCTGTGCTGAGGCGCGTGCGCAAACTGGAATTGAAAAACAACATTACTAAGCGTTTGCGTTTTCCTAAATGTTCAAAAGCATAGGGGTTTTTCTTGATTTCGCGGGCTTCCGCGATTAATTCTTTTAGATCGGTAATGTCGTCTAATCCGGTGTATTTTTTCATTTGTTGATTCCTGTCAGGTTTATAATGTGCAGCCGAAATCTCTGCTTTGTCCTCTCCCCAGCCCTCTCCAAAGGAGAGGGGGTTTGAGTAGTACTATGTTACTAATTTGTTTATATTTTCTGTCAAACTGTCCCGATAGCTATCGGGACAGACTAACATGCTATTTACATTTTATCCAATTCTATTTTTAATGCTTCAAAAAACTGATCGATTTGTTCGTTTTGAATCGTCAATGGCGGTAGAATACGAATCAGGTTTTTGTTTTTAGCGCTTCCTGTAAAAATATGCTGATCGTAAATCAGTTTTTTGCGGATGGCAGCCGTATCAAAATCAAATTCCAGACCCAGCATCAGGCCACGGCCTTTTACGTTTTTTATCTGCGGAATATCTAAGGTTTTGGCCTTAAAATGCTCGGAAACACGCAGGGCATTAGCTATCAGATTTTCTTCTTCCAATACTTCAAGCACGGTTAAAGCTGCGGCACAGGCCAGGTGATTTCCGCCAAAAGTGGTACCCAGCATTCCATATTCAGCCTTTATGGATGGGTGAATCAAAATCCCTCCTACCGGAAAGCCGTTACCCATACCTTTGGCCATTGAAATCAGCTCCGGCTCTACGTTGTATTCCTGAAAAGCAAAGAACTTTCCGGTACGGCCAAAACCTGCCTGTACTTCATCGGCGATAAGGCAGGTTCCGGTTTGTTTACAGAGTTTGTCAACACCTTCGTAGAATTCAGCCGTGCTGATATCCAGACCGCCTACACCCTGAATAAATTCAACAATCACCGCACACACATCTTCCTTAGCCAAAACCGCTGCCAAAGCATCCAGATCTCCAAGAGGTAAAAATTCGACCTCCTGCTGCGCGTTTATAGGCGCTACAATTTTAGGATTATCGGTGGCTGCAACTGCTGCTGAAGTTCTTCCGTGAAAGCTGTTGTTAAAGGCGACAACTTTTTTTCTTCCGGTTACGAAAGAGGCCATTTTCAGGGCATTCTCGTTTGCTTCTGCCCCACTACTGCACATAAACAACTGATAGCCGGGTGTATTGGCCTGAGCGGGTAGTTTTTCGCCCAAAGCCTCCTGCAAGGGATTGTGCACCGCGTTGCTGTAAAAACCGATATCGTGAAGTTGCTTGGTAAGATTCTCCACATATTTGGGATGCCCATGACCGATGGAAATCACTGCGTGACCCCCGTACAAATCCAGATATTTAGTGGGTGTGGCATCGTAAACCCAAACATCCTGAGCCTTAACCGGAGTTACATCGTATAACGGATAAACATCAAATAAACTCATTATTTCTGGTCGGTTTTAATCACGTTAATTTTATTGAATGAGGCTACCATTCCCTGTATCAGTGATGAACTGAGGCCTTTATGTTCCATCTCGTTAAGTCCTTCAATCGTACAGCCTTTTGGAGTGGTTACACGGTCTATTTCTTCTTCCGGATGGTTACCCGATTCGATAAGCAATTTTGACGCACCGTTACAGGTATGCATCGCCAGTTCCTGAGCTTCGTGCGCATCAAAGCCTAATTGAATCGCAGCCTGCGTCGTTGCGCGTATAAGGCGCATCCAGAAGGCAATTCCGCTTGCGCAAACCACAGTCGCGGCCTGCATTTGATTTTCGGGAATGATCAGACTATTTCCCAAACGATTGAAAATCGCTTCAGCTACTTTTATGCGTTTCATTCCCTTTTCATTACTGGCCAGGCAGGTCATCGAGGCTCCAACAGCAATCGCGGTATTCGGCATTGCTCTAATGATAAACTGATCGGTACCCACAATGGCTTCAATCTGCGAAATCGCGTAGCCGGTAATGGTCGAGATCAGCACGTGCTTATCGGTAAGTTCGTCTTTGATATCGTGAAGAATCTTTGCCAATTGTGCCGGTTGCACTGCAAAAATGAGAATGTCTGATTTCTGCACCGCCTCCAGGTTATCTGAAGTCACAAAAACATTCTTGTACTCGGCATACGACTCAATCGTAGCCGGATTACGCCTGGTCATATACAGCGTGGTGATCGCGTTATTGGTGATTAAACCTTTGGCTATTGCCAAACCCAGGTTACCGGTTCCTATAATTGCTATTTTCATCTATACAGTCTTTTTATCATTCCCGCGCAGGCGGGAATCTCTTAATCCTCACCCCCAGCCCCTCTCTCCCGAAGCTTCGGGAGAGAGGGGAGTTGGATTTATTTTTAAAATTCTATTTTCATTTCCGTGAAGACGGAAATCTTTCGATCCTCATCCCCAACCCTTCTCCCAAAGGAGAAGGGAGTTTGGTTCATTTCTTATTTCAAAATTCTTATATCTCTGTTTTATTTTTTGTAATAGTAAAACAGATTTAAAATCCCCTTTGGGGGTTTGGGGGCCTAAAAATAACTCCCTTTTAAATTTAAACCTTCGGTTTGCGGAAGGCCAAAAATCAAATTCATATTTTCTACCGCCTGTCCTGATGCTCCTTTAAGCAGGTTATCGATGCAACTCGTGATGAGCAACTGATTGCCGTGCTTGTGCAGGTGAATCAGACACTTGTTTGTATTCACCACCTGTTTCATATGTACTTCAGAATCTGAAATAAAGGTGAATGGTGCATCGGCATAAAAATCCTCGTAGATCTTTTTCGCTTCAGCCAGATCGCCCTCAAAAGAGGTGTATGCCGTTGCGAAAATCCCCCGTGAAAAATTACCGCGATTCGGCAAAAAGAAAATTTCGTTATCAAACGCTCCCTGTAATTGCTTTACCGTCTGGTTGATTTCGCCCATATGCTGATGCGTAAAAGGCTTGTAATACGAAAAATTGTTATCACGCCAGGTGTAATGCGTAGTTGCTGAAAGCGAAGTTCCTGCCCCGGTGGCACCGGTTACCGCATTGATGTGCACGTCTGACTTTATTTTTTTGGCATCGGCCAAAGGAAGCAAAGCCAACTGAATAGCCGTTGCAAAACAACCCGGATTTGCGATGGAACCGGCTTGCTTAATAGCATCGCGGTTTAATTCGGTGAGACCGTAAACGAACTCGCGGCCCTGAAACTCCGCATCGAGTTTGAGGCGAAAATCATTGCTTAAATCAATGATGATAGTGCTTTCGGTAAACTGGTTTTCTTCTAAAAAAGCTTTCGAATTTCCGTGACCCAGGCATAAAAAAACCACATCCACGTCAAAATCAATAGTTCCCGAAAAACGCAGGTGTGTACTTCCCAGTAAATCCTGATGCACGTCACTCAACAGATTTCCTGCATTTGAGGTACTGTAGACAAAGCTCAATTCAACATATTGATGGTTGAGCAAAATACGCAGCAGTTCTCCTGCAGTGTATCCGGCTCCTCCAACTATTCCGGCTTTGATCATGAGTTTCCGTTTACGTGGTTGTAAATCTTATTCTGGTTACCGGTGATTTTGATAAAACCTTTGGCATCTTCGGCGGTCCATCCTTTGTTCATTTCGCCGTAGGCTCCAAAAGAAGCATTCATCAAATCATGTTCAGATTTAATTCCTTCCAGCGTAAAGCGATACGGCTGCAGGGTGATATACACCTCACCCGAAACATTTTTCTGACTATCGGTCAAAAAGGCTTCCATATTGCGCATTGCAGGATCGAGATACTGCCCTTCGTGCAGGTGCATTCCGTAGAAATTAGATAAATAGTCTTTATGCTGCATTTGCCATTTGGTAAGCGTATGCTTCTCCAGCAAATGATGCGCTTTGATGATGATCAGAGGCGCAGCAGCTTCAAAACCTACCCGACCTTTGATCCCGATAATGGTATCGCCTACGTGAATATCCCGGCCAATTCCATAAGGAGCAGCCAGCTTTTGCAGGGCTTCAATATTTTCTACCGGAGTTCCGGTCTTGCCATTTACGGCTTTGAGTTCTCCTTTTTCAAAAGTCAGAGTCACCTGCTCAGCTTCACTTTTTTGAACTTGCGATGGGTAAGCCGATTCCGGCAGACCTTTGTGTGAAGTCAGGGTTTCACTACCGCCAACGCTGGTTCCCCAAAGTCCGCGGTTTACCGAATACTTGGCTTTCTCCCAGGCCATTTCTACGCCGTGGCTTTTTAAGTATTCTATTTCCGCTTCGCGCGAAAGCTGTAAATCCCGTATAGGGGTGATGATTTCTATTTCGGGGGCCAAAGTTTGAAAGATCATATCAAAACGCACCTGATCGTTACCCGCGCCGGTACTGCCGTGTGCCACATATTTGGCACCTATTGATTTGGCATAATTGATAATCTCAACGGCCTGAATGATACGTTCGGCACTTACCGAAAGTGGATAGGTATTGTTTTTAAGGATGTTCCCGTAAATCAAATACTTCACCACCTTATCGTAAAAGCGGTCAACCGCCTGAATGTTTTTATAGGTCTTAGCTCCGATTTTTAGAGCCTTTGATTCGATTTCGTTGATTTCTTCCTGCGAAAAGCCTCCGGTATTGATGCTTACCGCGTGTACTTCATAGCCTTTATCGGCAGAAAGGTATTTAGCGCAATAGCTGGTATCAAGACCACCGCTGTAGGCCAGTACGAGTTTTGCTCCGGCAGGGTTAGCCGCCGGTATTTTTGTGTCTATAGCTTGTGAATGCGTTGTTGAATCCAAAACGTATTAATTTGAGGTTTTTAATGTATTGAGTAAAAACCGGGTTAATCTTGTTCCTTTTTTTCTTTTTTCAAAAAGAGATGTTCCTTGATGCTCTTGAGACGTGTAAAAGCCTTCGGATTTAGCTTTTTGTCTTTTTTTTTAAGCTCTTCCGGGTTTTCTGCTTTCTTCTTTTCCTCCTTGGCCGGATCGTAAAGCATCCCGGTGCAGAGGCACATCTTCTGCTCGGTTCGCTGCAGTATATCGTAATTACGACAGGTTTGACAGCCTTTCCAGAAGGTAGGATCATCGGTAAGCTCCGAGAACGTAACGGGTTTATAGCCCAGTTCCGAATTGATTTTCATCACTGCAAGACCGGTCGTGATCCCAAAAACTTTGGCATCGGGATATTTTGTGCGCGAATGTTTAAAAATGGCTTCTTTAATCTGCCGGGCAAGACCGCTGCCCCGGTAATCAGGATGTACGATAAGACCGCTATTGGCTACAAATTTACCGTGTCCCCAGGCCTCGATGTAACAAAAACCGGCAAACTTATCGCCATCAAGAGCGATAACAGCGTTACCGTTTTCCATTTTGGTAATTACATATTCTGGAGTGCGCTTGGCGATACCGGTACCGCGTACTTTAGCAGATTCTGCGATCGTGTCGCAAATGTATTGTGCATATCCCGCATGGGATTTATTAGCAATGGTAATTTCCATATTCTTTAGAATTGGAAGTTAGAAAAAAAGTGAAATTGAAATTTGATTTGAAGACGGAACCGGACTCACCTAAGTTCCCAATAAAACTGCACCCACTAGGGGCGACGACGCTCATGGCGACGCACGGGGATAAATACTAAAGAACTGTGGGTCTCTCTAGCAACAGGATATAAAGAATGGAACAAGGCGCTTACGGCTTGTTTGAATTCTTCCATATGTAATACTATTCCCTTCATTTGTTGTGCTAAAATACAAAGTAGATTTAAATGACAGCCCCTTTTTAAAGGTAAATATCACATAAATCTACTTTTTTTATGATTTCTTCAGATTTTCTTCCAAATTCCAATAATCACTATTGATTTTTTAATTAATCTTCCATTATTACCGGATTACAACAAGTAATCGGTACTTACAAAATTTGATTTTTTAGTGTCTAAAAGTTCATTTAAAATGGCATTGTTATAGGCGTTGTCTTTTGAAGCCACAAAAGTGCGTATCGAAAACGAACGCAAGGCATCATGAACGCTCAGGGTTCCCACAGCAGAATCCTTTCTTCCGGTAAACGGATACACGTCAGGACCACGCTGGCAGGAGCTGTTAAGATTCACACGGCATACCAGGTTCACCAGCGTATCGATAAGCGGTGCAAGTGCTTTGACCTCTTTACCAAACAAACTCACCTGTTGCCCGTAATTAGACTCTGCCATATCATCAAGCGGCTCATCAATATGCTTAAAGGTGAGCACAGGGATTACCGGCCCGAACTGTTCTTCTTTGTACACTTCCATATCTTTGGTCACCGGAAACAATACTGCTGGCCAAATGAAATTCTCTGAATGCGTACCGCCTTTTTCATTTAAGATGGAAGCGCCTTTGGCTTTTGCATCGTCAATCAATCCCTGAATATAAGCCGGCTTTGAGGGTTCCGGAAGCGGAGTAAGGCTTACTCCCTCCTCCCAGGGTAAACCAAATTTCAACGCATCTACCGCCTGTGCAAACTTACGGTTGAAGGTTTCCGCGATATTTTCATGTACATAAATCACTTTAAGCGCCGTACAACGTTGCCCGTTAAAAGAGAGCGTTCCCGCGATACACTCTGCCACTGCAAGGTCCAAATCAGCATCGGGAAGAATAATCGCCGGATTTTTAGCTTCCAAACCTAAAACCAAACGCAGTCGGTTTTGTTTGGGATGCAATGCCTGCAGCGCGTTTGCAGACGAACTGTGACCAATTAAAGCCAGAACATCTACTTTTCCGGTTTTCATGATGGGAGTAGCTACCGCCCTGCCTCTACCAAATAAAATATTCACAACGCCCGGAGGAAAACTTTCCTGGAAGGCTTCGAGCAGAGGTGTGATCAACAAAACCCCGTGTTTTGCCGGTTTAAATACCGCCGTATTTCCCATAATCAGGGCCGGAATCAGCAAACAAAAGGTTTCGTTTAGTGGATAGTTATAAGGCCCTAAACACAGAACCACGCCCAAGGGCCCGCGGCGAATGTGCGCGTGAATACCGGCTTCCTTATGGAATTTGGCACTGTCGCGATCCATATCCTTATAATCTTCGATGGTATCGAGAATGTACTCTACCGTACGGTCAAACTCCTTTTGAGAATCGGGATGGTTTTTACCTATTTCCCACATCAGCAGTTTTACGATCAGCTCGCGCTTTTCTTTCATTTTGGCAACAAAAGTCTGCATACACCTGATGCGGTCTGCGACTTTCATGGTTGGCCAAAGCCCCTGCCCGCGTTCATACGCCTGATGCGCTGCTTCAACTGCAGCAACAGCCTCTGCCTCACCCAAACTTGGGATGGATCCCAGACGGGTAGGTTTACGCTTTCCGTCAACTTCGGTATGAATGCTTGAAAAAACGTCAGCCGTCTCTCCTTCCCAGTTGAGCAGCTTTCCGTTGATGAGATAGGCTTTTTGTTCTATGGGCTGCACGCTAAACTGTGCAGGTATTTCTGTAGTTAATGGTTTCATGGTTAGGTTGGTTGTCAAACGAACTATCAGATTAAAAATTCAAACAAGTCGGGTTTATCATTTAAGTATTCCCCAAAAAAGTTGCGCTTTTTCATGCGCGCGATTAAAGGATCGAGGTCTGCACGGTCTTTGATCTCAATACCTACAACGGCAGGACCATCTTCGCGTGAGGTCTTTTTCTTGTATTCAAAAAAGGTAATATCATCCTCAGGCCCTAAAATCTCATTCAAAAACTCCCGCAAGGCACCCGCGCGCTGGGGAAACCGAATGATAAAATAATGCTTTAGGCCGCGGTATAAGAGCGCACGCTCTTTGATCTCTGCGGTACGGGTAATATCGTTGTTGCTTCCGCTTACGATACACACCACATTTTTACCTTTAATCTCCTCGGCAAACTGATCTAAAACCGAAAGGGTCAACGCCCCGGCCGGTTCTACCACTATCGCGTCTTTATTGTATAAATCTAAGATGGTCTGGCACACTTTACCTTCGGGCACCGTTACCATTTTATGAAGGTTTTCTTTACAAATTGCAAAGTTGCGATCCCCTACGCGCTGCACGGCCGCCCCGTCTACAAATTTTTCGATTAACGAAAGTGTAGTGTTTTCTTTATTGAAGATCGAGGTACTCATCGAAGGCGCACCTTCAGGCTCCACCCCGATTACTTTAGTATTAGGTGACAACAGGCTAAAAACCGTACTTAAGCCGGAAGCTAATCCACCTCCACCAACAGGTACAAAAACATAATCAATCTCTTCGGTGGCCTGCTCAATAATCTCCAGTCCTACGGTAGCCTGCCCCTCGATGATTTTTTCGTCATCAAAAGGATGTACAAAGACCTTACCCAGCGCGTCGCACTCAATTTTTGAAGCTTTATACGCATCATCAAAGGTATCGCCGGTAAGCACGATCTTGGCATATTCACCGCCAAACATCTCAACCTGCTCGATCTTTTGCTTGGGTGTAGGCGCAGGCATAAAAATAGTCCCGTTTATTTTTAGTTTCGCACAGGCGAAAGCTACGCCCTGCGCGTGATTCCCGGCGCTGGCACAAACGATTCCTTTGGCGCGGTCTTCCTGGCTTAACGAACTAATTTTATTGAAAGCCCCCCGTATTTTGTAGGATCGCACCTGCTGCAAATCTTCACGCTTGAGCAGGATGTTTGCCCCAAGTCTTTTGGAATAACTCAGGCTGGGCAATAAAGGCGTTAAGGCTGCAACACCCTTAAGGGTTTGTGCAGCCTTTTTAACGTCTTCTAAACTGGGGAAATAGGTGGTTTTTAAGTCGCTCAAAATGCATTTATTTTGATTGACTGCACGGGCTTCAGGCTTTTCACTAAAGCCCGGCAGTTAAACTCAGTTCTGGGTTGATTAGGCAGTAACCTCTTCAGCGGCTACGGTCTTAATCTCCTTCATCGCAGTCATAGACTCACGCAACCAGGCACCCACTTCTTCTACAGTGTGTGAGCGGATAGCGTCATTAACAGCGATTAAGGTTTTGTTGTCTACGCCATTATCGGCAGCGTAAGCTTTACCGATTACGTTAGTATCTATTTTCTTCATAAAGTCGGTAAGCATAGGCTTACAGGCATGATCAAACAGGTAACATCCGTATTCAGCAGTGTCTGAAATCACACGGTTCATCTCAAACAATTTCTTACGTGCGATGGTGTTTGCGATAAGCGGAGTTTCGTGCAAGGATTCGTAATACGCAGACTCCTCGATGATTCCGGCTTCGGTCATGGTTTCAAAAGCAAGTTCAACCCCGGCTTTAACCATGGCAACCATAAGCACCCCGTGATCGAAGTATTCCTGCTCGCTGATTTCCATACTTCCGGCAGGAGTCTTCTCAAAAGCAGTCTCTCCGGTTTCGGCACGCCATTTTAATAAGTTGGCATCATCATTGGCCCAGTCTTCCATCATCGTTTTTGAGAAATGACCGGAGATGATATCGTCCATATGCTTGTGGAACAGCGGACGGGTGATGTCTTTAATTTCTTCAGCCAGTTCAAAAGCCTTGATTTTAGACGGATTGTTCAGACGGTCCATCATATTGGTAATACCACCGTGCTTTAAAGCTTCGGTGATGGTTTCCCAACCGTACTGAATCAATTTTGAAGCATAGCCTTTGTCAATTCCTTTTTCGATCATCTTGTTGAAGCACAGGATCGAACCGGTTTGCAACATTCCGCAAAGAATGGTTTGCTCACCCATAAGGTCACTTTTCACTTCGGCAACAAATGAAGATTCTAAAACACCCGCGCGGTGACCTCCGGTTGCTACAGCATAAGCCTTAGCTTCCTCAAGACCTTTTCCTTGTGGATCGTTTTCCGGGTGAACCGCGATTAGTGTTGGTACACCAAACCCACGCTTGTATTCCTCACGAACCTCAGAACCGGGACATTTAGGCGCACACATAATTACCGTAAGGTCTTTACGGATTTGCATGCCTTCTTCAACGATGTTGAAACCGTGGCTGTAGGCCAAAGTCGCTCCTTCTTTCATCAAAGGCATAATCGCGTTGATTACTGAAGTGTGCTGCTTATCTGGTGTAAGGTTACATACCAGGTCTGCAGTTGGGATGAGTTCGTCGTAAGTACCTACGTTAAACCCGTTATCTACCGCGTTCTTATAGGAAGCGCGTTTGTCTTTAATGGCACCTTCACGCAATGCATACGAAATATCCAGGCCGCTGTCGCGCATATTTAAACCCTGGTTCAAACCTTGTGCACCGCAACCCACGATAACTACTTTTTTATCGCGTAATGCTTCGATCCCGTTTGAGAATTCATCAGACTCCATAAATCGGCATTTCGCCAGCTGAGCCAATTGCTCTCTAAGAGACAAGGTGTTAAAGTAATTTGACATTTTGATTCTGTTTTTATTGATTATGATTCGTTAATTTCTGTTGGATAGGGAATTGATTTACTCTGCAAACTCTTTTAAAAGCGCAGAGATTTTCATTTCATCTTTAGTCACCGCAATGCGCCCACTGCGCACAAACTGCATGATGCCGAAAGCACTGAGCTCGCGGTACAGCAATTCGATCTCGCTGCGACGCCCGGCTTTTTCCAAAACAAAAAACTCTTTGTTTACAGTAACAATGCGCGCGTTGCTTTCTTTGATGATATTCTGAATCTGACGTTCTTCAAAAAGCAAGTCTGACTTTATTTTAAACAGGCAGGTTTCCAGAAAAATCGTCTCTTCATCAGTATGGTAAAAAGCTTTGATCACTTCAACCTGCTTTTCAAGCTGGCCGATGATTTTTTTCATGCGCTCTTCAGTCAGGTTGATCACTATGGTAAAACGCGATACGCCTTCAATCTCAGAGATCGAAGTGTTCAGGCTTTCGATATTGATTTTTCTACGCTGAAATATGGCCGAAATACGGTTTAGCAAACCAATATTATTTTCGGTATAAATAGATACGGTATAGGTTTTTGTCTCGCTCATCACTATTCTAATCTTATGTCTGAAACGGATGCTCCTGTTGGGATCATCGGGAATACGTTATCTTCTTTTTCTACTTTAACCTCAAGGAAATAGGGCCCTTCTGCAGCCATCATTTCTTCAATCGCACCGGATAGCTCCTCACGCTTGGTCACGCGCTGGGCATCGATGTAATAACCTTTTGCAATAGCCACAAAATCAGGATTGATCAACTCTGTGGAAGCATAACGACGGTCAAAGAACAACTGTTGCCACTGGCGCACCATTCCCAGGAAATCGTTGTTTAAAACGACGATTTTTACCGGAACTTTAGTCTGGAAAATAGTGCCCAGTTCCTGAATGGTCATCTGGTAACCGCCATCCCCTATAATTGCAACTACAGGACGCTCGGGAGCTCCCATTTTTGCACCTATAGCTGCCGGAAGCGCAAAGCCCATAGTACCCAAACCTCCTGAGGTCACGTTACTCTTAGACTTGTTGAATTTGGCATAACGACAGGCGATCATTTGATGCTGCCCCACGTCTGAAACGATAACCGCTTCACCTTTTGAAACGGCATTGATCCCTTCAAGCACCTCACCCATGGTAAGGCCTTCTTTTTCTGGTTTCAAATCGTTTTTGATGATTTTATCGTACTCGATCTTATACATTTCCTTAAAGCGGTTGTGCCACTCCGGATATTCTTTTTGCTCAAGCAAAGGAAGTAATGCAGCAAGGGTTTCTTTGCTATCGCCCAAAACCGCGATATCTGCATTTACGTTTTTGTTCACCTCAGCAGGATCAATCTCAAAGTGGATCACTTTTGCCTGTTTCGCATAGGTTGCAAGATTCCCGGTCACCCGGTCATCAAAACGCATCCCGATTGCGATCAATACATCGCATTCGTTAGTAAGCACGTTTGGCCCGTAATTTCCGTGCATACCCACCATACCCACGTTAAGCGGATGCTCGGTTGGGATTGCAGAAACACCAAGGATGGTCCATGCGGCAGGAACCCCTGATTTCTCAACAACTGCCTTAAACTCTTCCTCAGCTTTACCTAAAATCACACCCTGACCCCAAACGATCATAGGTCTTTTTGCTGCGTTAATCATAGCTGCAGCAGCCTGTACCGACTCCGGATTCAACTTGGGAATCGGCTTGTAGCTGCGTACCGCAGTACATTTTTTATAAGCGAAATCAAACTCCTCGAACTGCGCATCTTTGGTGATGTCAATAAGAACCGGACCGGGACGGCCACTACGCGCGATGTAAAACGCCTTAGCCATCACTTCTGGAATTTCAGAAGCTTTGGTGATCTGGTAATTCCATTTGGTTACCGGAGTCGAAATACCGATGATATCGGTTTCCTGAAAGGCATCACTTCCCAGCAAATGCGAAGCTACCTGCCCGGTAATACATACCATCGGAGTAGAGTCTATTTGTGCATCGGCAATACCGGTAATCAGGTTGGTCGCACCGGGACCTGAAGTCGCGATCGCCACACCTACTTTACCGCTCACGCGGGCATAACCCTGGGCTGCGTGAGTAGCCCCCTGCTCGTGGCGGGTAAGCACGTGATGCAAGCGATCCTGGTATTTATACAACTCGTCATAAACCGGCATGATTGCCCCTCCCGGGTAACCGTACAGGGTGTCAACGCCTTCTGCAAGCAAACACTTGATGATCGCCTCTTTACCGGTGATGCGCTGTGTAGCTTCTACAGCTGTGTCCTGCAATTTAATTGTTTGTGTTTCCATAAGCCTTCTACATTTCGTCTGTCACACAACCTTTAGAAGCTGACGAGACCGTTTTAGCATATTTATAAAGTGCCCCGCGCTCAAATCTAAGTTTTGGAGCTGTCCATTTTGATCTTCTTTTTTCTAACTCTTCGTCAGAAATTTCAATATTGATTGTATTCTTAACCGCGTCAATAGCAATGATATCGCCATTTTCAACCAGTGCGATGTTACCCCCTACCTGAGCTTCGGGAGATACGTGACCCACCACAAAACCGTGAGAACCTCCGGAGAAGCGACCATCCGTAATAAGAGCCACATCTTTACCTAAACCGGCTCCCATAATGAAGGAAGTAGGCTTCAGCATTTCGGGCATACCGGGTCCACCTTTTGGTCCTTCGTAGCGAATGATCACCACATCACCTTTTTTAACCTTACCGTTTTTGATGCCCTCATTCACCGCTGCTTCACTGTCAAAAACATTGGCAGTTCCCCTAAACTCCAGACCTTCTTTTCCGGTGATTTTAGCAACAGCACCTTCGGTGGCGAGGTTACCAAAAAGAATACGGATGTGACCGCTATCTTTTATTGGCTTGTCTAAAGTGCGTACGATGTCCTGACCGTCGATCAGATTGGGTACGTCTTTCAGGTTTTCAGCCAAAGTCTTTCCGGTTACAGTAAGACAGTCGCCGTGCAGCATGTCGTTATCCAGCATATACTTCAGCACACCGGGAATTCCGCCTACTCCGTGCAAATCTTCCATCGAGTATCTTCCGCTAGGCTTTAAGTCAGCCAAAAGCGGGGTGTTATCGCTGATTTTCTGGAAATCTTTCAGCGTAAATTCAACCTGTGCTGCTTTGGCTATTGCCAAAAAGTGAAGCACTGCGTTGGTAGAACCTCCCAAAACAGTTACCAGCCTAAACGCATTTTCAAGCGATTTGCGGGTAACGATATCTGAAGGTTTAATATTTTTTTCTAAAAGCAGTTTAAGCGCCTCACCGGCCTTTACACATTCCTGCTCTTTAATATTACTGTCTGTAACCGCAGGGTTTGAAGAGTTAAACGGAAGCGACATACCTAAAGCCTCAATCGCTGAAGCCATCGTGTTTGCCGTGTACATACCGCCACAGGCACCCGCACCGGGGCAGGCTTTGTGTACCACTTCTTTGTATTCGTTCTCGTCGATGGTTCCGGCTACTTTTTGACCATACGCTTCAAAAGCCGAAATGATATCGAGTTTTTTTCCATTATGACAACCGGAAGCGATGGTACCACCGTACACCAATATCGACGGACGATTTAAACGCAACTGCGCCATCAGTGCACCCGGCATATTCTTGTCGCAACCTACCACAGTCACAAGACCGTCGTAGCTCATCGCCTGCATCACCGTCTCAATAGAGTCTGCAATGATGTCGCGCGAAGGCAGCGAAAAACGCATTCCCGGAGTCCCGTTTGAGATCCCGTCGCTTACGCCAATTGTATTAAAAATTAAGCCCACCATATCGGCCTGCTCAGCACCTTTTTTGACGTGAGTCGCCAAATCATTGAGGTGCATATTACAGGGATTGCCCTCATAACCGGTACTTGCGATACCGATAAAGGGTTTTTTCAAATCTTCATCGGTCAGACCGATGGCGTGTAGCATTGCCTGTGCTGCCGGCAATGTGGGATCCTGAGTAACAGTTTTACTGTATTTATTCAATTCCATTAGTATAATTCTAAGTCGAAATTAGTTATTCATTCATTTTAATAGCTTTAGTCTTAAAAACCTTTGGATATACCAAAAAATCTTAAAAACTAATTAAAAAACTGATTTACAGATACTTGAATACAAAATACTACTATGTTCAATACTGCAAAAAAGCTTGTTTTGGTTTGAAAAAAAAGCGGTCAAAAAAAAACCTCCCGGCCGGCGGAAGGTTTTGAGTTAATATACACCGTTCCGCATCAAGCTTGCCTGATGACACGAATAGAACGGATGATTACCACTTGTTTTTTCATACGCTGTAAAACTATTTATTAATTGGCGTTTAGCCTTGGCAAAAGCCGAAAAAGAGCGCTATCGGCGTAATTTTTCAAAATCAACTATTTTAAGACCGCTTTAAGAGGATTCTGTTAGCAGAACTGAAGTGGTTTTGTACTTTTAGTGCAAATTTTAAAACACATTTTCATGAACTATCGCACATTAGGTAAAACCAACCTTAAAATTTCTGAACTATCACTGGGTACATGGCAGGTAGGCGGTAAATGGGGCTCGGGTTTTGACGACGCTCACGCCGAAAAAATAATCCATAGTGCAATCGATAGCGGAGTTAATTTTATTGACACCGCAGACGTTTATGAAAACGGAATGAGCGAAGCCGCTGTAGGCCGTGTGGTTCGCAGCAGAAAAGAAAACGTTTATGTGGCGACCAAGTGCGGGCGGCAGATCAATCCGCACGTGGATGCAGGTTATACACCAAAAGCGCTACGCAAATTTGTGGAAGACAGTCTTAAAAATACCGGACTGGAACGTCTCGATCTCATACAACTGCACTGCCCTCCTACCGATACCTATTACAGACCGGAGATTTTCGGTCTTTTTGACGATTTGAAAAAGGAAGGAAAAATCGCAAACCTGGGCGTTAGCGTTGAGAAAGTAGAAGAAGGTATCAAAGCGATGCAATACGACAACGTTACCACCGTGCAAATCATCTTTAACCTGTTTAGACAGCGTCCGGCGGAGTTATTCTTTCGCGAAGCGGAAAAAAATAATGTAGGTGTGATTGTGCGGGTGCCACTCGCCAGCGGTCTCCTTACCGGAAAGTTTGATAAAAACACTTCTTTTGAGGCGGAAGACCATCGTAATTTCAACAGGGATGGCGAAGCTTTTGATAAAGGCGAAACCTTTTCAGGTGTTGATTACGAGAAAGGAATCGAAGCGGTAAATGAATTGAAACAACTATTTCCGGATACTGACAATCTCGCTCCAATCGCACTGCAATGGATATTACAATATCCGGAAGTAAGCACCATCATCCCCGGTGCCTCTAAAGAAGAGCATTTGATGTCTAACCTTTCTGCCCTAGACCGAAAAAAATTGACTCAGGCGCAAATCAAAAAGATGAATGGCATTTATAAAGAGTACATCAAAGCTGATGTGCACCAGAGGTGGTAAATTCAAATATTATTATTTCTATTTTTATTAATATTAGGTTTAAAGCTGAAGTTTGAATAGTTGGAAGGTGGACAAATAAATGCATTGTTTATTGTTCTCAATTCTCAAAAACAACTCCGTATTTCTAATTTCGTATTTTCGATTTTTTACTCCAGGATTTTGCCATATTTGGTTAAATCGGGAGAAAAGCCCAGAGACTTGTAGAGTTTTCGGGCTTTTTTGTTGTCGTCAAAGACGTTAAGGGTAAGCAGTTTGTAACCGCAGTCTTTGGTCCATTCTTCGGCTTTTGCCATCAGCATTTTACCAATTCCACGGCCACGGGCATCAGGCGAAACGATGATGTCCGCAATATGACCGTGGGGTTCGCGATGGTAATAATCGGTACCTATTTCCAGAAAGATAAAACCGAGTTGCTGTTTGGTTGCGACATCTTCAGCAATAAAAATGGCATTGTCTTCACTCCCGTCGTGAATCTCCGATTTTAATATTCGCTGATCAATATCAAGCATCACATCGGGATCGCGCCAATGGGGCAGCTCCGGGTCAGCCAGGCTGGGCAACAAATTCAAAATAAAATCAGTATCGCTTTTTTTTACGCGGCGTATGTTAATATCGGGCATGCTTTTTAGGTTTAGGGTGTTTAATGGTTAAAAGATATACTTTTTAGGGAAGAGTTGAAAGGAGGAATCGTGGAATCGTGGAATCGTGGAATCGTTGAATCGTTGAATCGTTGAATCGTTGAATCGTTGAATCGTTGAATCGTAAGAAATGAATTCCTTATTTCTTATTCCTTATTCCTTATTTCTTATTCCTTATTCCTTTTTCCTTATTCTTTGTTCTATATTCTTTGTTCTATATTCTTTAATTCTCCTGAGAAAATAACTCCTCCTTCTACTTTCATATTACTATTTAAAATAAACCGTTTTTTTATTGACAAACTCCTGAATTCCGTCTGCGGAAAGTTCGCGGCCATAACCGGAAATCTTGGTGCCGCCAAAAGGCAAACGCGGATCGCTTTTCACAAGTTCGTTGACAAACACGGCCCCGTCTTCAAATTGAGGAACGAGTTTTTTAGCACGCTTCTTATCTTCAGTAAAAATGGAAACACCCAGACCAAATGCGGATTGATTGACCAGGTCTACCGCTTCTTCTTCGGTTTTAAAAGTCGTGATGCCAATTACCGGACCGAAAGTTTCCTCTTTAAACAGGGACATTTCGGGAGTAACACCGGTAACAACGGTAGGTTCAAAATAGGCTTTATCCCGTTTCCCGCCAATGAGGATTTTAGCTCCGGCTTTAACGCTGGCCTGCAGTTGTTCTTCAAGTTCCTCAGCGAGATCGGGTCGCGCCATCACCCCGATAAAGGTATCTTCCGCCATCGGATCGCCGCTTTTGAGTTCGCGTACGGCTTTAACGTATTTTTCGGTAAATGCTTCGGCAATATCCTCGTGTACAAGCAAACGCTTACCCGCGATACAGCTTTGTCCCGTATTCTGAAAACGCGCCTGTACCGTGGTTTTCAGGGTTTCGTCCAGATCACAATCCTCAAAAACCACCAGAGCATTACTGCCGCCGAGTTCGAGAACCGACTTTTTAATTTCGCTTCCGGCAGTTGCTGCAACAGCGCTACCGGCCGGTTTGCTTCCGGTGAGGGTAACCGCTTTGATTTTGGGATTTTTAATCACGTCGTCGATCTTTGAACTACTTAGGGGCATATGCGTAAAACAACCTTTAGGGAAGCCCGCCCGTTCAAAAACCTTTTGAATATTATCTGCACTGCGCATTACATTACTAGCGTGTTTCAGCACCCCGATATTACCCGCCATTAGAGCCGGAGCCGCAAAGCGAAAGACCTGCCAGAATGGATAATTCCAGGGCATTACCGCAAGCACCACACCTATGGGCGCATAACTCACGTAGCTTTCTAAAGCATCGGTTTTAATGGTTTTGTCTGCCAGGTGACTTTCAGCGTGCTCGGCATAGTATTCACAAACCCAGGCGCATTTCTCAATCTCGGCGACTGACTGGCTGATGGGTTTTCCCATCTCGAGCGTCATGGTTTCAGCATATTCCTGTTTGTTCTTTTTGAGTTCGTCTGCCGCAGCCTGCATCAATTTACTGCGTTCAGTAAACGATGTTTTCCGCCAGGATAAGAACCGCTCGTGTGCTGCATCTATGGCATCTTCGGTTTGTTTTTTAGTGAATTCTTTGGTTTCAAATACAACCTCCTGATTGTAAGGATTTATAGACTGAATCATAGTATTTATGCGAATATTTTCCTTAAAGTTAGCAACCGCAGGCTAAAGCCGGGGGCGGATTAAGAGCACTTTAACGGAACATCCCATCCCGGCCTTCCCTTCAAAAGAAAGCAGATTGAATGTCAAGGAGGTTAGTTTGTTTATAAGTCGTTTACAACTCTTTTGGCATCGTACTTGAAGCGTTTGATATAATTGTAATTTTAGAAAACTTCACTTTATGGAAACCCGGGATACCCAGTTACTTGCGTTAAGACCTTCAATTCCATCGGCTCAGGTAAACGACTCGATGAGCGCTGACGAGCAATTTCAAAACGGTACACTCAGACCGGTGGTTAAATTGCAAAACGACCTGCTTCTGGAAGCTTTTCGCAACTACATCGCCAAGCATAAAAATGTGTTTTACAACCTGACCATTGAGCGCCGTATGAATTACATCGAAAATGCGATTCAGAAAGACATCAAGTTTAGAAACAGTTTAAAGGGAATGGTGATTGGCCAGTTTACGGTTGAGGAATACCGCAGCTACATTCAAAATTCGTCTGCGCTAAACAAACGTATGATGAATCTGGTTAAGGAGCGTATTCAAAATAATATTCAGCTGTTGGAAAAAGAGATGGCGGTGTAAGGGGGTTTTCAGTTGGCAGTCACACTGGGGAGACTTTAAAGAAGGAATTCTATTTGCTAAGCTATCTTTTTCCAAAAAAGTTCATATACTCAAATGATTTCATTAGTGTAGATTCGTATGGTGGGATTTCTAAACCATCCGACTCATTTTTAAAAAGCCACTCTTCCAGCTCTTTCAAGCTTAATGATTTACTTTCGTTGTGCGGGAAATAAAGTAATCTCCCGTCTTTAGTAAAGTAAAGGTTGCTCCTTAAATCTGCAGAATAATAGTTTACCTGCTTTTTATCAAACTTTGCAAGGCTAAAACCACTGGACCATTCCTGATTTTTCACACAACCATACTCATATATCTTTACTTCAATTTGATTGGGAAACTTTAATGGGTATTCATTTGAAATTTGAAATGTCAACTCAGTGGTGTAGCAATCAGGGGCTCCACAATCAGGAGCGTGCAGATCAAAAGGAAGGACAAACTTCAGTTGATCCCCCTCATTTTTAACAAGCCCACCGATGTAATGCTCTTCGATAACTGTCCCGAATAAAAGTGTATCATTTTTGAATTTCAAAAGTTCGCTGCGTAACGAGTCTTGACGCATTTCAAAGCTTTCAACAGAAGATTGACAAAAGCAATTAGTACCTAGAACGCAAAGCAAAAAAACTAAAATTCGCACTTCTTTTATTTTATAAAATGAACAGATTAAAGTATAATCTATTTTAACAATTAGCTCCTAAGTTAAAAACAAAAGCTCAATTAAGGATTTATCCTTTAAGCTGATCCCGTACCTCCATCAAAGCATAACCCAATAAATTTTGACCTTTCCAAAGATTTGGATTCAAAACCCGCTCATCATCTTGAGCTAAACCAATACCCCAAATGGTATCAACCGGACTGGCTTCTATTAAAATGCGGTCGTTCGTATTTATCAAAAAAGTTGAGAGCTCTTTATTTTGAGAAAACTTATGGTAATTACCCCGTACCACAATATCATAGCGCCTGTCTTCCCATACCTGCTGGTCAAAATTACGCACCTGTCTGCCTAATTCTTTTACTTTACCCGGTTTAGTACTGGAAATAATTTGGTTATAGATGTCGTGGTCCTTAAACAATAACGCCTTCTGCGCCATCATAAACTGCTCTGCATTATGATAGGTTACACCCTCGATCTCGAATGAAATTTCATACCACTGACTAAAACAAGACTTGGTGACCGAATCGGATTTCTGATGTCCCCAGAAAAAGAGAAACTTGAGATTCTCACCAGAATCAAAAAGTTTGATAAGTTGGGCGTTATCCATAATTACAAAAAAACTGAATCACTAAATAGTTATAACGAATGAATTAAAACACCCCCAAACAATGCTAGTGCAAAAGCTCCAAAGGTGACTTTTTTCCATTTAACCGGAATCGTTTCACTTTTATAGACCCCGTATAGCCCAAGTGGAGGTACCAATATTAATAAGTATCCTACAATATATCGGTTATACCATTTTTGCTTTGGTTCCATATCGAGCTGTTTAATTTTTCAATTAGTCATAATCTAGGACTTTTCCGGAAAACATTACTCTCGATGATGAAGTAATCTCAAATAATTTTTATTTTCCCTCTATAATTATCACTCGAAACAGGAATCGACAATCAGGAAATAGAAGAAAAAAAACAATTCCACGATTCCACGATTCAACCTTTAAACGGTTAAACATAAAAAAATCCCTCCGGCATTGCTACCAAAGGGATTCTTCAATTTTTATCAATTTCAGTATACTGCCAACTGCGACTTCAGCCTGCAAACTGAATTATACATTAAACAGGAAGTGCATGATATCGCCGTCCTTTACAATGTAATTCTTTCCTTCAACGCCCATTTTACCGGCTTCTTTTACTTTGGCTTCGCTCCCGTATTTTACGTAATCTTCATAGCCAATTACTTCGGCACGAATGAATCCCTTTTCAAAATCGGTATGAATCACTCCGGCAGCCTGTGGCGCGGTAGAACCGATGTTGATGGTCCAGGCACGCACTTCTTTGACACCTGCGGTGAAATAGGTTTGTTGCTTTAGTAATTTATAAGCAGCACGAATGAGCTTTGCCGAACCTGGTTCCTCAAGACCGATGTCCTGTAAGAACATTTGGCGTTCCTCGTAATCGTCGAGTTCGTTTATGTCTGCTTCGGTACCTACCGCAAGCACCAAAACTTCAGCATTTTCATCCTTAACCGCTTCGCGTACCTGCTCTACATAGGCGTTTCCGCTTACGGCAGAACCTTCATCTACATTACACACGTACATTACCGGCTTATCTGTGATAAACTGCAAGGGCTTTACAAAGTCGGCATAATCATCATCTGAAAACTCCAGCGCACGAATCGATTTACCCTGCTCCAGACCCTGCTTGATCCGGGTAAGTACGGCTTCTTCTTTCTGGGCATCTTTGTTTCCGGTTCGCGAAGCTTTCTTAACTTTTTCCAGCTTTTTCTCTACGGTTTCAAGATCTTTAAGCTGCAGCTCGATATCAATAGTTTCTTTATCGCGGATTGGATTTACCTTTCCGTCTACGTGAACAATATTATCGTTATCAAAACAACGCAATACGTGCAGGATGGCATCGGTCTCCCGGATGTTAGCCAAAAACTGGTTTCCCAGACCTTCTCCCTTGCTCGCTCCTTTTACCAGACCGGCAATATCTACAATATCTACCGTAGCCGGAACCACACGCTCGGGTTTAACCAGCTCTTCAAGCTTAGACAAACGCGGATCAGGCACATTTACCACCCCTACGTTAGGCTCAATGGTACAAAACGGAAAGTTTGCACTCTGCGCTTTGGCATTAGACAAACAATTAAAAAGTGTTGATTTACCTACGTTAGGCAATCCTACGATACCTGCTTTCATGTCGCTCGATTTTTGAGGCGCAAATATAGGAAGCTTCGTTAAAACTCAGCCCTATTAATTTAATAAGTGTTTTAAGAGGTTTGAAGTTGGATTTTGAGCAAGCTTTTCAAAGGTTTCGGTACTTCACATCATTGTACAAAATATCCATATAAATCGCTCTCAAATCTTTCCTTTCAGTCAGAGGAGACTATACCCGGTGTTACATATACGAACTCTGCTTAATCCTTTGGTTTTTGCTATGCCTCCAGGCATAAAAAAGCCCGGTAAAACCGGGCTTTCGATATAAATTTCAAATAAATTCTAGTTGTGGTGCATAAAGGCTTGTTTCCCAAGCAACTCTTCTTCGGTCTCCACATGATCTTCATCGGGCACACAGCAATCTACCGGGCAAACCGCGGCACACTGAGGCTCTTCGTGGAAGCCCATGCATTCGGTACACTTATCTGGTGCGATGTAGTAGACCTCATCGCTTATAGGCTCCTGAGCCTCGTCTGCATCGACTTCCTTTCCGTTAGGCAATACAACTTTGCCTTTCAAATCAGTCCCGTCTGCATAACGCCAGTCATCTGCTCCTTCATAAATAGCGGTGTTTGGGCATTCCGGCTCACAAGCTCCGCAGTTGATGCATTCGTCTGTTATTATAATTGCCATAGTATAATCGTTTTCTAATGTGTAATTTTGGCGTCTCAAGACGCATTAAAAACCTGTAAACCTAAAATCCTACTAATTAAATAGACTTTAGCTTTTTCAGGTGTGTAAAATTAAGACCTGAGTAGAACTCTACCAAACCATTTATGGATTTAAAACAAAGAATTACCGCATTCGCAAACCTCGGACAATTTTTAACCGATTTTCTGTCAAAGGACAAAAAAACAGAGCTCAACTTAGCAGATTACAATCTGTTGACCGAAGAATTTGAGGCGGTAATTGATGCGGCTTACCGCGCCAATTCCTGGTTTACGCCAGAGCATATAAGCCTCGCCTTAAGTTCCTGGGCCGATATATTAAAGCAGGAAAACCTGAAGAACTGGCTCGAGCCCTATGCTATAAATACTCAAAATCCCAAAACCGTTGCCGTAATTATGGCCGGCAACCTGCCACTGGTGGGTTTTCATGATTTTGTAAGCGTCTTGCTGAGCGGGCATCATCTTTTAGCCAAACTTTCAAGCGACGATAAGCTACTGATGCCATTTCTGGCGAAAGTCTTAATTCAGCTTGAACCGGCCTTTGCGGAAGCCATAAGCTTTACCGACAAAAAGCTCACCCATCACGATGCGGTGATCGCCACCGGAAGCAACAATTCTGCACGCTATTTTGAGTACTACTTTAAAGACAAGCCCCACATCATCCGCAAAAACCGAAACGCCTTAGCCGTGCTTACCGGTAATGAGACTCACAAGCAACTCGTAGCGCTGGGCAACGATATTTTCAGCTATTTTGGAATGGGTTGCCGCAGTGTTTCCAAACTTTTTGTGCCAAAAGCGTATAACTTCGATGCCTTCTTTAAAGCGATGTACGAGCATAAAGAGGTGATACACCATCACAAATATGCCAACAATTACGATTACAATAAGGCGGTGTATTTAATGAGCCTCTTCCCTATCCTGGACAATGAGTTTATGGTTTTGAAAGAGGACGAAAACTTCTCCTCACCCATCTCGGTAGTCTTTTACGAATACTACGAATCCCAGGATAGCCTAAAAGCCTATTTAAAAGCTAAAACCGAAGAAATACAGTGCGTTGTGGCATCGGGTTTTGACACCGGTGAAATCGCTTTTGGGCAGGCTCAAAAACCCAAACTTCACGATTATGCAGACGGTGTGGATACCGTTGCATTTTTATTAAAAATATAATTGAATTGCCTACATAATTTATTGATTTCTTAAGCTGTTTTGACAAGCTTTTCCACATCTTTGCATGGCTTTTTAAAACGCAGTTGCGTTTGCAGAGATTCCCTTTAAATTCTCACGCATTGTGTGCAAAAAGCAGTAATTTTTCGACCTGAAAACTAATTGGATCAGACCAAATATTCAACCCATGAAAAAACATAATTTCAGTGCCGGCCCAAGTATACTTCCACAGGAAGTTCTGAAGCAGGCCTCTGACGCCGTATTAAATTTTAACAATCTTAATCTTTCCCTTTTGGAAATTTCACACCGCAGCAAGGATTTTGTGGATGTGATGGAAGAAGCCCGCGAACTCGCTCTTGAGCTTATGGGTCTTGAAGGCAAAGGCTATAAAGCCCTTTTCTTACAGGGAGGTGCGAGTATGCAGTTTGTTATGACTGCCTACAATCTTCTAGAAAATAAAGCCGGTTACCTAAACACTGGTACCTGGAGTGATAAAGCCATCAAAGAAGCCAAGCTTTTTGGCGAAGTGGTAGAAGTGGCGAGTTCAAAAGACAAGAACTTCAACTACATTCCTAAAAACTACAGCGTTCCTTCAGATTTAGATTATCTGCACGTAACGACTAACAACACTATTTTTGGTACCCAGCTGAAAGAAATTCCACAAACCGATGTACCTCTTATAGCCGATATGAGTAGTGATATTTTCTCACGTAACATCGACTTTTCAAAATTCGGAATCATTTACGCAGGAGCTCAGAAAAATATGGGACCTGCAGGGACTACTCTTGTGGTGATCAAGGAAGATCTTTTGGGTAAAGTAACCCGCCAGATCCCCAATATGCTCGATTATGCGCAGCACGTTTCTAAAGGAAGTATGTACAACACACCTCCTGTTTTTGCCGTTTACGTTTCCTTATTAACCATGCGTTGGTTAAAAAGCAAAGGCGGTATCAGCGCGATTGAAGAAGAAAACGAGAAAAAAGCCACGCTTATCTATTCCGAAATTGACCTGAACCCACTATTTACCGGTTTTGCAGCTAAAGAAGACCGTTCTTTTATGAACGCGACCTTTAATCTTACCGAAGACAATCTGAAGGAAACCTTCGACGCAATGGTAAAAGAAGCCGGCATCAGTGGTGTTAACGGTCACCGTAGCGTAGGCGGTTATCGTGCTTCTATGTACAACGCACTACCGCTTAAGAGTGTAGGTGTACTGGTAGACGTGATGAGCGAATTAGAGCGCAAAGCCTAAAAACCAACTATTAATTTCAAAATAAAAACATGAAAGTTTTAGCAAATGATGGGATTTCTCAATCTGGCGTAGATGCTCTTGAAGCAGCCGGTTTTGAAGTAATCACCACTAAAGTTGCACAGGAGCAGCTGGTAAATTATATCAATGAGCATAAGGTAGACGCGCTGTTAGTGCGCAGTGCTACTAAAGTGCGCAAAGATCTTATCGACGCGTGCCCGGACCTTAAGTTAATAGGTCGTGGTGGTGTTGGTATGGATAATATTGACGTACAGTACGCTAAAGACAAAGGTCTAAGCGTGATCAATACGCCTGCTTCTTCTTCAGCTTCTGTAGCCGAACTTGTTTTTGCACACTTATATGGTGGGGTGCGTTTCCTATACGATTCGAATCGCAATATGCCTTTGGAGGGCGAGTCTAAGTTTGGTGACCTTAAAAAAGCCTATGCTGACGGTGTTGAGCTTCGCGGAAAGACTTTAGGTGTTATTGGTTTTGGCCGAATTGGTCAGGCGACTGCTAAAGTAGCTTTAGGTGCCGGAATGAAGGTGATCTACTCTGATCCGTATATGGAAAAAGCCGAAGTAAAACTCGATTTCTTCGACGGCCAGGAAGTGACTTTTAAATTTGAGAGCAAATCGAAAGAAGACGTACTTAAGGAAGCCGACTTTATTACCCTACACGTTCCTGCACAAAAAGAATATGTAATTGGCAAAGCCGAATTGGAACTGATGAAAGACGGTGCCGCTCTGGTAAACGCTGCCCGCGGCGGTGTGGTTGATGAGATCGCACTTATCGATGCATTAGACAGCGGTAAACTGGCCTTTGCTGCTTTAGATGTATTTGAAAGCGAACCCAAACCTGAAATTAGAATTCTGATGCATCCTAAAATTTCGTTATCTCCGCACATTGGTGCCGCGACAAACGAAGCTCAGGATCGTATTGGTACCGAACTTGCTGAACAGATCGCTTCGATCTTAAAAGACTAGTTCACAACGTATAAAAGCAAAAAGCCGAATAGTTTTATTCGGCTTTTTTTATGCGCCTCTGTTAATTTTTTAACGATTATAAGTATCTTTAAAAGAGTAACTAAAACCAATCGAAAACATGTCAGGATTATTAGATTTATTAAATAGCGATCTGGGTAAAAAGCTCATCAGTGGAGCCAGCGCAGAAACCGGCGCTTCCGAAAGTAAAACAGCAGACGTACTCAGCATGGCCTTACCCGTATTACTGGGTGCCATGAAAAAAAATGCCTCTACTCAGGAGGGTGCTTCCGGACTTATGGGTGCGCTCAGTAAAAAACACGACGGCAGCATTCTCGACAATCTGGGAAGTATTTTAGGCTGTGGTAGCGTAGACCAGGAGGTGATGCAGGACGGAGCCGGGATTTTAGGTCACGTTTTGGGCGGAAAGCAACCCGTTGTAGAAAATACCCTTAGCCAAAAAACCGGATTGGACGCCGGCACAGTGGCACAAATTTTAAAGATTGCAGCCCCGGTACTTCTGGGTATAATCGGTAAACAGACCAAACAGAACAATGTAAACGACTCAGACGGTCTTACCGGGATTCTGGGCAGTATGCTGGGTGGTCAGCCCCGCGAAAATCAAAGCCTTATTGAAAAACTCATCGATGCTGATGGCGATGGCAGTGTACTGGATGATGTAGCCGATATGGTTCTGGGATCTAACAAAAAGAAAGGCGGCCTGGGCGGTATGCTGGGCGGACTTTTCGGTAAATAAAAAATCTGAATTATTAGAAGCCGCTCCAGTAGCGGCTTTTTTTATACCCGGACTTTAGATCCAATTTTTGTACATTTAAAAGAAAAAGAGATGAGAACGTTTATATACTTCCTTATAACAGCAGCATTTGTGTACGGCTGTGCCAGCACCCAAAATGATAAACAAATGGGCTCTTCAGACCCTGCGGCAACAGCTAATGACACAGTACGTATCGCAAACGACAGTCTGGAGTATGAAATCATAATCATAGAACCCGGTTTTAACACCTTCCTCAATTCTATCGCTCGGCCGGAAGGTTATTATTCGCAATCTTATCTGGAGAACAAAAACCAGTTCCTCGTTATAGAATACAACCAACGGGTACAGCAGCCCTTCCGCTTTGACCCCAATCTCTATCCGCAGCAAATTGATTACAACAGCCAGATTGACTATGGGTATGAAGTGAATTACAAACTCTACAATTACTTTGTGTATTTCAGCCGGCAGTACAATCAGCGGTTTGGAGTTCCCACACGCATTTAGGCAAGGCTATTCGAAGACAGAATAGTATATTTGCCGCGTGAAAAAATTCAAAGAAAACTGGGAGATTACCCAAAACTGGCAACTTATATATCCTGTATTGGGCATCTTGCTCGCTTTGGGGTTTGGTTTACTTATCGCCACTCGTTTTGACGGCTTTTTGGTTGGCAAACCTGTTCAGCAAGGCATTTTTCTGGCCGTTGTTACGTTGGTCCTGACCTACATATTTATTGTAATCAGTCTTTTTTGTTTTAGAAAACTAAAAAACCGCTGGATTTTAGAATACCGCTGGCAGTTTATTGCGGTTTTTATGGTATTTGCAATAACCGGAAGCACTGCAGGCCGCATTTCAAGTCCCGTGATGCAATTTCTGGGATTGGGCAGAGATGCTATTTCAGGTTGGCTCTACTGGCCTCTGCGCATTTTGTTGATTTTCCCCCTCTATCAAATACTCCTGCTCATCGTAGCCTGGATTTTTGGCCAATATAAATTCTTCTACCAGTTTGAAAAGAAAATGCTCAGCCGTATGGGGCTTGGGTTCCTTTTTAAGTGATTTGTGATTCCTTATTTGTTTTACTGTTTTCTGTTTGCCGTTTGGGGTTTTCAGTTTATAGCTCTTAGCTTCAGTTTGCTTTGAGCTTCAAATTTTATGCTTCTTATTTAAAAAACTACAAACCTAATAATGGGAGAATTCTTAATTCAACTTAAGAGAATGCGATTTTGAGAGTCTTATAAATTCTATTATTTATTAATCATTGGTGTTAGTCAACGAAAGCAGTTCCTCCATAACCTATTTCACAATTTCTATTCACATTATCAAGACGCAAGTGTAGAACTCCTTTTTTCGAGGGGATTATTTCGTACTGTAACTCCTTTTCAAAACTACATTCTCCAGTTATCTCGCCTTCAATAAAGACCGTAAGGAAATTATCGTGGTGCATTTTCCAGGTTCCTTTATTTATTTCTAAAATTCCAAGTCCACAAACGTAGCTTTCCGTAAGGTCCGTAAATATTAAATTTCCGTTTTCTTTAAATTGAAATTCGTACAAAATCGATCCCTCAATGGACTCTGAGTCTTCAAGTAGAGTAAGGCTTTCATTTAAGTTTAAGAAAGAAGAATACCAAATTCCAATTATTTCAGGCCTTCCTAGAGTCTCTATACCTACTATAGCATTGGACTCAAATATTGCGGCTTCTTCGATAGAAGTTGAATTCAACCTATGATCACAACCTATCAGCAATACCAGGAATATTAAAATAAGAGCCTTTGTCATGTTAAAAACGTTTTTTAGAAAGTATTTTAAGCTTTATTACTTCAAAAATAAGCCCCTGAAAACCTGCCCACTGCTACTGCCAACTGTATTCCACCATTAACTTTTAACCTTTTACTTCTCACCTCTCACAACTTACTTCACATTCAAACCTCTCCACTGTAATTCAAATTACCATTAACCTTTACCATTTTCCTTCCCGGGTTGTTCAAACAAATCAAGCACTGCCGCTCCAAGGAATTCAATAATTGTCCCGGCGGTTAGCGCTTCGTAGGCAGTATGATTTACAGCAAGGTCTCCTGCTTTTCCGTGTAAATAGGTGCCAAAAATAGCCGCGGTAAGCGGATCGTATCCCTGAGCGATGAGTCCCGTAATTACTCCGGTAAGTACGTCGCCGCTGCCTCCTGTGGCCATTCCGGGATTGCCGGTGTTGTTCACGTAATAGTTACCTTCAAAAACCACGATGGTATGTGCGTCTTTACACACCAAAACACAATTGTATTCCGCAGAAAAAGCTTCGGCCTTCTCCAGTTTTTCAAAATCATCATCCCACTCCCCGATCAGGCGCTCCAATTCTTTAGGATGCGGAGTCAAAACGGAATATTTTGGCAGTAATTTCAGCAAATCACGGTCTTTTGCCAGCATATTCAGCGCATCTGCATCAACAACGAGGGGTGTTTTATTCGACTTTAAAAAGGCTTTGAACGCCTCTTGCGTGGCTTTTTCGGTTCCCAAACCGGGACCAATCCCAATCACATCAGGTTCCAGATCGAACTTCAGTTCTTCTAAATAAGTACCGTCGTGACGATCGGTAACCACCATCACTTCAGGCAGGGCAGTTTGTAAAATGGGTAAGCCCTGTCGCGTGGTATAAGCCGTGGTGAGGCCGGCACCGGCGTGCAGGCAGGCTTTACTGCTCAGGACAGCTGCTCCCATTTTGCCATAGCTTCCGGCGACGATGAGTGCGTGACCGTAAGTTCCCTTATGACTGAATTTCTGCCGCGGTCGGTACATTTGGCGGGCTTCGGTTTTATCGATCAATTGGGCTTTGGTCTTTACCGAATTGAGATAATTTCGGTCTAAACCAATATCGAGCACATCCCAGTTGTTGATGTATTTTCCGCTTTGCGGAAGAAAAAACGCAAGCTTCGGCGTCTGAAAGCTGAGCACCACGGTGGGATGTACCATTGTATCACCGGGAAACTGCCGGTCTACCGCCATCCCGGAAGGCACGTCAATAGACAACACATAAGCGCCGCTGCTATTTATTTTCTGAAACAACTCCTGCACCCAGCCGTCTGCGGGACGGTTTAGACCAATCCCGAAAATGCAATCCACAACCAGATCTTCACGGGCTATTTCCGGGAAATCATCGGCAGATTTGAGGACCTGCGGCCAGTTTTTGGTCTTTCCTTTTAAAGCTTCCAGAGCCTGCAAAAAATCTTTGCTACGCTTGTCGCTATAATTGACCACGTAAGTCGTAACGCTGTAGTTGTGTTCAATGAGGTTACGGGCAATGACGAGACCGTCTCCCCCGTTATTTCCTATTCCGCAAAAGATCTTGATATTAACCCGTTGGCCCTGCAAACGCTGGTGCAAATATTCGAAAGCATAGCCTCCCGCGCGTTCCATCAGGTTAATTGACGGGATTGCTTCGGCTTCTATAGTTGCTTTATCGGCTTCATAAACCTGATCTTTACTCAGTATTTTCATTTATAAGATTTTAGTATGAACAGCTAATCTATTAACTGCCTGCTTCGGGCTTTCCTAGAAAAGTGTGACGGATTAAAAATTTCGTAAGGATAAGCGGCAAGTCTGCATTTAATTACGGATTATTCGGTTTAAATGGATATCCTTGTAAAATCCCTAAAAATGACAGTTTAAGCTTGTGCTTACCCGTAAAAATAATACTTTTGAAACCAACAGTTAAGCACTTATGAAAGCAATTAACACAACGTTTACTTCTACCATCGCGGCCACCGGTCTTGCGATTGCTTTCATTATTATTACCCCTTTGGGGTATCGTAATAACATATAACCTTCTCAACTGCTCGTGTTTACACGAAAAAAACTCATTTTTAAAACCTTTCAAACACAAAAGCCATGCGTGTTTTAAAATTTGGCGGCACTTCTGTAGGAAGCGTCGCAAACATCAATCAAGTCATAAAAATCGTTTCACAGGAAGCTAAAAACGACCGCATCTGTGTGGTTGTGTCTGCAGTAGGCGGCGTAACCGATATGCTTATGCAATGCGGCCTGCAGGCAGCTAAAAAAGAAGATTATAATCCGGTTTTTAAAGAACTTGAAACCAAACATCTTCAGTTTGTGAGCGAACTCGTTCCCAACGACTCGGAAGCTGTTGAAGAAACACAGGGACTTCTCAACGACCTCAACTCGCTACTGAACGGGATTTACCTGATAAACGAATTATCTCCAAAAACGGTAGATAAACTTTTAGCCTACGGCGAAATCCTTTCGTCATCGATCATTGCCCGCGCCATGTATGCGCAAGGTCTGGATGCTGCCCGTAAAGACAGCCGCGATTTGATCACCACAAACGACAAGCACACCAAGGCCGGAGTTAACTATAAAGTAACCAACAGTCAGCTGGACTATTATTTCGCAAAAGCGAAACAGCAAATCACCGTATTACCCGGGTTTATTGCAAGTTCGGCCACCGGTGAGACCACTACCTTAGGACGCGGAGGTTCTGACTTTACGGCAGCCATTGTTGCTGCAGCTCTCGACGTAGATCAGGTTGAGATTTATACAGACGTAAGCGGCATGTACACCGCAAACCCAAAACTCGTAAAACAGGCTAAACCCATCGAAAGCATTTCGTATCACGAGGCGATGGAATTGTCTCATTTTGGGGCTAAAGTCCTCTACCCGCCCACTATTGTGCCGGTAATGAGCAAAAACATCCCCATTCGCATTAAAAACACGATGGCTCCTGAAGATGCCGGAACTTTAATCCACAACAAGGAAGGCATCAGCGACAACCCGATAAAAGGACTCAGCAATATCAACAACATCGCTTTGCTCACGCTTGAAGGCGGCGGAATGGTAGGCATACCCGGAATCAGCAAGCGTCTGTTTGAAACTTTGAGCAATCAGGGCATCAACATCATCCTGATCACGCAGGCCTCAAGCGAGCACAGCATTTGCCTGGGCGTGATGGAAGAAGACGCCGGGAAAGCCAAAAACGCAATTGACGAGGAGTTTCAGTATGAGATTTCACTCAATAAAATTGACCCCTTAAGTCTGGAAATTGGTTTGAGCATCATCGCATTGGTTGGTGACCAGATGAAGAGTCATCAGGGAATCAGCGGGAAGATGTTTAGCACACTAGGCAAAAACAACGTAAACATACGCGCTATTGCACAGGGAGCAAGTGAAAAGAACATCTCTGCGGTTATCGCGCAAAAAGACGTTAAAAAGGCTCTAAACAGCCTTCACGAGCGTTTCTTTGAGGCGCAGCGCAAGCAGCTTAACCTGTTTATCACCGGTGTGGGTAATGTGGGCGAAAAATTGCTCAACCAGATCAACCAGCAACAGGAGTATTTAAAGAAACACCTCAACATCAACCTGCGCGTGCTGGGGCTTAGCAACTCCCGAAAAATGCTTATTGATGAAAACGGAATCGACCTGGACAACTGGAAAGCCCTACTGGAAGCAGGAGAACCTGCTACTCTAGATGGTTTTCACGAGGCCGTGGTTAACCAGAATCAGCGCAACAGTATTTTTGTGGACATTACCGCAAATGCAGATGTGGCCGATATGTACGGCAAATACCTGAAACAAAGTGTGGCTGTGGTGGCCTGCAACAAGATCGCTGCCTCATCTGAATTCAGCAAATACAGTGAACTCAAGCGCCTGAGCAAGGCTTATAACGCTCCGCTGCTGTTTGAAACCAACGTGGGTGCCGGTTTGCCCATTATTGACACGCTAAATAACCTGATCGCTTCGGGTGACCGCGTCAATCGCATTCAGGCTGTGTTGTCCGGTAGTTTGAATTTCGTATTCAACAACTTTAAGTCGGGCGAAAGCTTTCACGATGTGGTGCAGGCTGCAAAAGCCGAAGGATATACCGAACCCGATCCGCGTATCGACCTCAGTGGTGTAGACGTTGCCCGAAAGATTTTGATTTTAGCACGCGAGAGCGGACTCAAAATAAATCTGGAAGATATTGCCAACGAGCCTTTCCTAACCGAAAAAAACCTGAACAGTACTGATGTTCCGCATTTCTTTGAAACGCTTAAGGAAGATGCCGCGCATTTTGAAAAACTGGTTGCCGATGCCGAGGCTAAGAACCACCGCCTGAAATATGTGGCACAACTTGATAATGGCAAAGCCAGCGTAGGATTACAAAGTGTACCGGAAGGTCATCCGTTTTACGATCTGAAAGGATCAGACAACATCGTGTTGTTCTTTACAGACCGATATCCCGAGCAGCCTATGCAGATTAAAGGTGCAGGCGCCGGTGGCGACGTTACCGCATCCGGATTGTTTGCAGACATCATCAGAACAGCTACTTATTAAAATCGGAAAAAACAAAATCAGAAAATACGAAGTTCTGGTAGTAGTACTTAATCATTGCTACGGACTTTAAATTTTGATTTTTCAATCTTGAATTAACAATGAACGAAATACGTGTTTTTTCACCGGCAACGGTAGCCAATGTAAACTGTGGTTTTGATGTTTTGGGTTTTGCGCTGGACGGTCTGGGCGACGAGATGGTTTTAAGAAAGGTTCCGCAAAAAGGAATCACCATCACCAGGATTGAAGGCGCAGACTTGCCTTACGAAGCTAAAGAAAATGTGGTGGGTGTCGCCGGTCTTGCAATGATCGAAGCTTTAGATCTGGATTTTGGTTTTGAAATCGAAATTTACAAAAACATCAGATTGGGAAGCGGTGTGGGCAGCAGTGCCGCAAGTGCCGCCGGAATCGTTTTTGGGATCAATCAATTTTTAGAACGACCACTCACCAATCTTGAACTGACTGCTTTTGGGATGAAAGGCGAAGCGGTTGCCAGTGGTAACGAGCACGCAGACAATGTGGCTCCGTGTATCTATGGTGGCTTTACCTTGATAACCGGTTATGAACCGCTAAAAATTGTTTCGCTTCCGGTGCCCGAAGAATTGTATGTAACAATCATTCACCCGCATATTACGATCAAGACCAAAGAAGCCAGGGCAATTTTACCTAAAGAAGTTTCGCTTCAAAATGCGATCAAACAAACCGGAAATCTGGCCGGATTAATCGCCGGACTTTACGAAGCCGATTACGAATTGATCGGGAGCAGTACGCAGGATTTTCTGGTAGAACCCTACCGCAAAAATCTGATTCCAGATTTTGATTTTTATAAGGAAACTGCCCTAAAAAATGGTGGTTTAGCTTTTGGAATAAGCGGCTCAGGACCTTCAATGTTTACCTTAAGCAAAGGAAAGGAAAACGCTGGTAATGTTGAACTTGCACTTAAAGAATCTTTAAAAATTAAAAATATGAAAAGCGACAGTTATGTTTCTCCGGTTTCTAAACACGGAAACCAAATTTTAAAACAAAACTAATCGCATTATTTTGTTGATTCGGAAAAATTCCTAGTTGTAGGAAAACCGATAAACAACCAAACAACCTGAATAATACAGCATCATGAACTATTACAGTTTAAACGGAAAAGCCCCAAATGTAGGATTAGAAGAAGCCGTAGTTCGCGGTATCGCCCCTGATAAGGGATTGTACTTTCCGGAAGAAATTACGCCCATGCCGGCATCCTTTTTTGAAAACATCGAGCAGCTATCAAATAACGAAATCGCCTTTGAAGCCATCAGACAATTTGTAGATGGTGCGATTCCTGACGAAGCCCTGAAAGACATCATCGCCGATGTGTTGTCTTTTGACTTTCCGATTGTAGAACTGGAAGAAAATGTAGCAACTTTAGAGTTGTTTCATGGCCCGACAATGGCTTTTAAAGACGTTGGTGCTCGTTTTATGGCGCGCTGTCTGGGGTATTTCTCAGCGCAAAAAGAAACTCAGGAACCGGTTACCGTTTTGGTAGCGACCAGTGGCGACACCGGTGGCGCCGTTGCCCGAGGATTTCTCAATGTGGAAGGTGTAGATGTAGTGATCCTCTACCCTACCGGCAAAGTGAGCGACATCCAGGAAAAGCAATTGACCACGCTGGGTGCAAACATCACCGCTTTGGAAGTAGACGGCGTTTTTGACGATTGCCAGGCCATGGTAAAAACTGCTTTTCTGGATGAAGAAATCACTTCGAAGCGTAAGCTTACCTCAGCCAACTCGATCAATATCGCACGCTGGTTACCGCAATTATTTTACTTCCTGTTTGCGTATAAACAAGCGAAATCAAAAGGAAAAGAACTCGTATTCTCGGTTCCCAGCGGGAATTTTGGAAACATCTGTGCGGGAATGGTAGCCTATAGACTGGGGATGCCGGTAAAACATTTTGTGGCTTCGGTAAACCGCAACGACATCGTGCCCGAATATCTCAAAACCGGGGAATACAAACCAAAACCTTCGGTAGCAACGATAAGCAACGCGATGGATGTGGGTGATCCTTCCAACTTTATCCGTATTCAAAAACTGTTTAATAACGATCTGGAAGCTCTTTCGCAAAAATTATCCTCATTTTCTTATGATGATGCACAAACTAAAGAGGCCATGCAGCGCATTTACAAAGAGACCGGTTATATCGCAGATCCGCACGGGGCGGTGGGTTATTTAGGACTAAAAAACTATCTGAAAGACCATCCTGATGCTTACGGAATCTTCTTAGAAACCGCACATCCGGTTAAGTTTCTACCGGTTGTCAACCCCGTGATCGATGCGGAGATTGCCATTCCACCGCAAATTGAAGCCGTGATGCACAAGGAAAAGCAGGCTATCGCGATTAAGAACTACGATGAATTTAAAGCCTTTTTAATAGGCTAGAATACTCGGTTTTCTGTGCAGTTTTGATACATTTGTGCTCCTAAAAAACAGAGATGAAGACAACTGCACTTACTAAAATTCACGAAAGCCTTGGGGCTAAGATGGTTCCGTTTGCCGGGTACAATATGCCGGTTTCCTATGAAGGCGTAAATGCCGAACACGAAACCGTACGCAAAGGCGTCGGGGTTTTTGACGTGTCGCATATGGGTGAGTTTTTAGCCATTGGCGAAAAGGCACTCGATCTGCTTCAGAAAGTATGCAGCAACGACATTTCTAAGATTCAGGTGGGTGGTGCGCAGTATAACTGTATGCCTAACGCCGAAGGTGGTATTGTTGACGATTTAATCGTATATCGCATTCGCGAAAACGAATATTTGCTGGTTGTAAATGCTTCCAATATTGAAAAAGACTGGGATTGGATCAGCAGTCACAACAGCTTTGGTGTAGAACTGAAGAATATTTCAGACAAATTCTCACTTTTGGCTATTCAGGGACCAAAAGCCATTGAGGCGATGCAATCCCTTACTGACACCGATCTTTCAGCCATTAAATTTTACAATTTTGAAGTAGCTCCGTTTGCGGGCATCGATCACGTGATCATCAGCGCTACCGGTTACACGGGAAGCGGAGGTTTTGAAATCTATTGCCACAACGAGTATGCAGAGCAACTTTGGAACAAGGTATTTGAAGCCGGGAAAGATTTCGGCATCAAACCAATAGGTCTTGCCGCACGTGATACTTTACGTTTAGAAATGGGGTATTGCCTCTACGGAAACGATATTAATGATACCACTTCACCTATAGAAGCCGGTCTGGGCTGGATTACCAAATTCACCAAGGATTTTGTCAATTCTGAAGCTTTAAAAGCCGAAAAAGAAAACGGACCTGAGCGTAAACTGGTAGGTTTTGAACTGATCGAACGTGGTATCCCCCGTCACGATTATGAGATTGTAGATGCAGAAGGGAACAACATAGGTGTTGTAACTTCAGGGACGATGTCACCATCCCTTTCGAAAGGAATTGGTTTGGGTTACGTCAAAACTGCATACAGTAAGCCGGAAAGCGACATTTTTATAAAAGTGCGCAACAAAAACATACCGGCTAAAGTGGTTAAACTTCCTTTTTATAAAGGATAATCTTAAAGCTACATCGCACAGGCGCAATCACATAGAATCCTTATCCTGGGAGCCAGCGGCTTTCTGGGCGGTACCTTGTATAAAGAATTACACCGGTACTACGACACCTATGGCACGTATCATACCGGTAAGATCTACTCAGACAACAAGCATTTTATACACTTTGATGTAACTCAGGACAGTATTTACGAGGTGCTGAACCAGGTACGTCCCACGCTGGTTATTTCCGCTTTGCGGGGCGATTTTGAAGGTCAGGTTGAAGCGCACGAAGATTTGTGTGATTTTGCTTTACGTACCGGGATTTTTGTGATTTACCTGTCTTCAGCCAATGTATTTGATGCCTTTACTAATTATCCCAGCTATGAGTTTGATAAAACGCTTTCCGACAGTAAATACGGAAAGCTTAAAATTCGCTGCGAGAATTACTTTTTAAACTTTTTGCCCGAAACCCAATACGCCATCATCAGGCTTCCCATGGTTTTTGGAGCCAATTCGCCACGTGTTCGCGAAATCAAAAATGCCCTGTTGTTGCACGCGCAGATTGAGGTGTTTCCACACTTGATTATGAACACCACAACAGACAAAAAGCTGGGGCAGCAGATACACTATATCATCAACCGGAAGCTGAGCGGCATTTTTCACCTGGGAAGTAATGACCTTATTCACCATCAGGAATTTATTCAGGAGATTGTGCGCAAAGTCAACCTGAATATTAAACCCCAATACAAGATGGTGTACACTTCAAACTTCGACCGGTATCTGGCGGTTTTGCCCAAAGACAACAAACTGCCACAGCATCTAGCGATAACCAATGAAGAAGTACTGGCAGAATCTCAGGTATTTTAAAGTTTAGTTTATGAAATTTAAAAAACCGGTACTATACGTTTTTCTGCTCATTTTTCAGATACTGGTTTTAAGAGTTATTGCCCGGTTTCCACAAGTTGTAGAAAACTGGTACAGCAACGGGATTTATCTGTACATCTCAAAGCTTTTCCGATTTAGTTTAGGCTGGATTCCTTTTTCTTTTGGAGATGTGATGTATGCGATTGTGATCGTTTACGCCTTTGTTTCCGTTTATAAGCTGATCAAAAACCGATTTAGAACCTTTTTGAATTTCTTTACCAAAGCCCTGCTTTTCGCCAATCTGATTTATTTCAGTTTTCACCTTTTATGGGGGTTGAATTATTACCGGTTGCCATTACACGAGGCACTTGAGATTGATAAGGAGTATACAACTGAGGAACTCATCAGTCTCACCCAGCGACTGATCAAAGAATCGAATATACTTCACGCTCATTTGCAGCAAACAGACAGCCTGCCGGTGGAGTTTAGGTATTCACTTCACGAAATCTTTAAAAAGTCGCCGGAAGGTTACGCGAGTATGGAAGATAACTTCCCAAAACTGAACTACAATCCTACCAGCGTTAAAAACTCGCTTTTCAGGCTTCCACTTACCTATATGGGATTTGGTGGTTATCTCAACCCCATTACTCAGGAGGCACAGGTAAATGGTATGCAACCGGCGCATCGCTGGCCCCTCGTAAGTTGTCATGAAGAAGCACATCAATTGGGTTTTGCCAAAGAAAACGAAGCCAATTTTATCGCTGTTATGGCCACAACAAACCATCCGGATCCCTACTTTAAATACTCCGGCTATATTTTCGCTCTGCGCTATTGTTTAAGCGATGTATATATGCGTAATCCTGATGCAGGAGAACTCCTTAAAAATCAAATACGCCCTGGAATTCTCGCCAATTACCGGCAATCCAATGATTTTTGGCTTGCCTATCAGAATCCGTTAGAGCCTATTCTTGCCGAATTTTATGGAGGTTATTTAAAAGCAAATAACCAACCCGGGGGTATGCAGAGTTATAGTTATGTGGTAGCTCTTTTGGTCAATTATTTTAAAAATAAAAGCGATTTGCCGTAAATAAAAAAGCGAGGAAGCCATCTAAGGCATCCCCGCTCTATCAAAAAAACCATTCTTGATTTTTCCTATTTAATTAGTTGCTTTGTGTTACAGTTGAAGTATTAGAGCTACCAGCTTGAGTAACCATACTCATATGTGAACTTCCAGTTTGAGAAACAGTACTCATATTCATCATACCATCCTGAAGCACAGTACTCATGTTGGTCATTCCATCTTGACCTACAATGCTTGTGTTGCCATTACCCAATTGATCTACATTAGAGTCATTTGTTGTACCTGTTTGAGATACTGCGCTAGAGTTACCATCACCCAATTGATAGGTATCAGCCTGGTTTTGAGTTCCGTTTTGATACGTTGAACCGCTGTTACCATTTCCTACCTGAAGCAAATCAGAATTGTTATCATCACCTATTTGCTCTGTACCGTAGGAAAGTGGTGTTAAACCATTGGCGATATTACCATCACCAATTTGTTCAATAGTTGAAGTATTACCTGTACCACTCTGATAGGTACCGCTGTTGTTATCATTACCAAAAGCATCATTAGTGGCATTATTATTATCGCCTCTTTGATTTATACCCCATCTTAAACCTACTCCACCTCCTAGGTTACGGTCACCTTCCTGGTAGGATTTAGCAAAGTTATCGTTTCCTGCCTGATCTATTTCAAAATCGTTATCATTCCCCTGCTGTTCGATAGAAGCAGTGTTGGCGTTTCCAAATTGACCTATGTCGGCAGCATTACCATCACCAAATTGCTGAATACCCCAGAATAAACTAGTTTGTCCGATAGCAATGTTATCATTACCTTCCTGGTTAATCATTGCCGTGTTATTATTTCCTAACTGGTAAGTTGCTGTTCCATTATTGTTCCCTTCTACGGTAGTTGATGAACTATTATCCTGTCCGTTTTGCAATGTCCCCCACGTAGTCGTTGGCGGCCCGGCATAGTTGCCATTACCATCCTGAGAGGCTGTTGATGAGTTTCCGGTACCAAATTGAGTAGTACGATAGGTGTTCTGTGCTCCTGATTGATCAATCTCAGAACTTTGACTTCCACCATCCTGAAAGGTTATAGCGTTGTTTGCTGCCCCTGACTGATCAACTTCAGCACTGTTTGAATTACCAAGCTGATCAACATCTGAATCATTAGCACTCCCTGCCTGAGTAACATTAGCACTGTGTCCTGATCCTGACTGATTCACATCACTTGTGTTGGATTGTGCAAAAATCATTGCACCGCACATCAGTGCTCCAACTGTAAAAATCATTTTTTTCATAATAAATAATGTTTAATTAATAATATATAATTGGTTAATAAATACACTAGGAGTAACCGACCATTCTCAATCGGTATCTTAATTCATCATTGCTTTATCAAATCTTAAAAAAAATCAAAATCAACATTGCAAACAACTTCTTTTCAGATAGTTAAATGTAATGTAAAAATCGAACGGAAACGCATCGATCAGGTTGCCCAAGAAGCAGGTCAGGACAATTTGTACTATTAACCAGAAAGTTTTGTCAGTAAATCAAGATGTGAGTGAAATTTAAATCGATGAAAATCACTATCTTCCTGGAAGAAGTAATATTAATAATTAAAAAAAGGGGAAAAATACCCCCCTTTTTTTGAGGATATCTCTCTAAATCACTTCGAATTTTTTTAAAAAACTATTGTGAAAAATCGCTATTTATATGCAAAACGCTATTTCTCAGCCTCATTTTGTCTTTAATAGCTGAAGTTTCAATAGTCAATAAACACGACTTATAATCTAAAGTTTGACCTATACAAATACTATAAAAATGATAAAGTGTTCTTCAGGATTTTTAATGAAAATCTTACGAAGAATACTTCGAAATAAGGATAAGCGTTAAACATTTCTTAAACAATCTTAAATTTTCTTAAAGAAACGTCATAACAGTTATTTTTAGACAAAGTCTAAATTTAGCTAACTATGAACAAAAAACTATTCCTTGCCGGATGGTTATTCCTGATGTGTTTTACACTCGCTGCACAGGAATACTTCCCGGTCAATGACGGTGTAAAAACAGTCAATTCTAATTACACGCTCTTTAAAAATGCCACGCTACATCCCACTCCCGGAAAAACAATTACCGGAGGAAGTATGCTGGTTAAAGACGGAAAGATCGTTGCCGTTGGCAAATCTGTCAAAGAGCCCGAAAATGCAGTAGTAATTGATTTGGGTGGTAAGCACGTCTACCCTTCTTTTATTGAAATGTATTCCTCTTTTGGGGTAAAAACTCCTGAACGATCTGGCGGCAGCCGCAGTGGTGAGTACGAAGCATCTCGCTCAGGTTACTACTGGAATGATCACGTTCGGGCAGAAACCGATGCTCTTGCTGATTTTGATTACGACAGCAAAGCAGCCAAAGAAATGCTTGAAGCAGGTTTTGGCGCCGTAAATACTCATAAAGCAGATGCAATCGCACGTGGTAATGGTATTCTTGTGGCTCTTAATACAGATGGCAACACGGCAGATCGTTTAATAGACACCAGATCAGCTCAATTTTTCTCTTTTGACAAAAGTAACCTTTCTGCACAGGCTTATCCTTCTTCTAAGATGGGTGCTACTGCCCTCATACGTCAGCTTTTTGAAGATGCAGAATGGTATGCACAGGGAAATGTAGAAACCAGAGACCTTGCCCTGGAGGCTCTTAATGCCAATATGGATCTGCCTCAAATCTTTTACGGCGAAGATCTTTATGACGACCTGCGCATTTCAAACCTGGCAAAAGAAACCGGAGTACCCTTCATAATTGTAGGTGGCGGTGACGAGTATAAGCGTATTGACGAGATCAAAGCAACCGGAGCACACTATATTATCCCCATTAATTTTCAGGATGCTTATGATGTGGAAGATCCCTTTCAGGCAGATTATGTGAGCCTGAGTCAAATGCTTGAATGGAATCAGGAGCCTACCAACCCGGCAAAAATGCAGGATGCGGGACTTACTTTTGCCATCACCACCCATTCGCTTAAATCTCCTGACAAGCTTATGGATATGCTTAAAAAAGCATTTAAGTACGGTCTGAGCGAAGAAACCGCACTCAAAGCCCTAACCACAGTTCCTGCTCAGCTTTTGGGGAAAAGTGAGGAATTAGGCTCTCTCAAAGAAAATGCCTGGGCGAATTTTCTGGTTACTTCAGGTCCTTTATTTGAGGACGAAACCGTACTCTACGAGAACTGGGTGCAGGGAAATCAGCACGTGATTAAAGATTCTAATGTACTGGATATTGACGGCTCCTATGCCTTGAGTCTGGGTGGTTCTACTTATGACGTAAGTATATCCAAATCAACCGAAAAACCTTCAGTAACCGTTAAAAGTGGTGATACTAAATTGGGTTCTAAAATCAATTACGATAACGGCTGGTTAAACCTGATGTTTACCGCTGTTAATTCTGAAAGTAAAGATTTTACACGTGTTGTAACGCAGGTTTCTGATGCTCAATCCTGGAGTGGTAAAGCTATTCAGCCTAACGGAAGTGAAACTGCTTTTAATATGACTAAAAAAGAAGCCGGTGCAACGGAAGACGAAGAAGACAAGGAAGATGAGGACAAAGAAGAGGATGAACCCTTTGTAATGCCGCTCACCTACCCGAACATTGCTTATGGTTATGATGAAAAGCCTAAACAGGAGACGATTCTGTTTAAAAATGCAACGGTTTGGACTAATGAAGAAGCCGGAATCCTGGAAGAAACAGATGTGTTGGTCAAAAACGGTAAAATCGCAGCTATTGGCAAAAATCTGAACTCTGGAGGTGCTAAAGTGATTGACGCTACCGGTAAACATCTTACCAGTGGTATAATTGACGAACATTCGCACATTGCTGCTTTCTCAATCAATGAGGGAGGTCAAAACTCTTCTGCCGAAGTACGTATGAAAGATGTCGTGAATCCGGATGACATTGACATTTACCGCGATCTTGCAGGAGGTGTGACTACCATCCAGTTACTTCACGGTTCAGCTAACCCAATTGGCGGGCAATCTGCCGTGATGAAACTCAAGTGGGGATCAAGTATTGATGAAATGGTTTTAGATGACACCAGGTTTATCAAGTTTGCTTTGGGCGAAAACGTCAAGCAATCAAACTGGGGTAGTTACAGCCGCTTTCCGCAAACACGTATGGGTGTGCAACAAATGTATACCGATTATTTTCAGCGGGCGCGTGAATACGAAAAGGCAAAGAATAGTGGTCAGCCATTTCGCAAGGATTATGAGATGGAAACACTGGTTGAAATTCTCAACGCAGACCGCTATATCTCATCACACTCCTATGTACAAAGTGAGATCAATATGTTAATGAAAGTAGCGGAAGATTTTGATTTTAGAATCAACACATTTACACACATACTTGAAGGTTACAAAGTAGCTGATAAAATGGCAGAGCACGGCGTAGCCGGTTCAACCTTTAGCGACTGGTGGGCGTATAAATATGAAGTGAATGATGCCATACCTTACAACGCTGCAATTATGTGGAGTGAAGGTGTACTTACCGGAATTAATAGTGATGATGCCGAAATGAGCCGCAGATTGAATCAGGAAGCTGCCAAAACCATGAAATATGGGGGAGTTCCTGAAGAGGAAGCCTGGAAGTTTGTAACGCTAAATCCTGCAAAAATGCTTCATCTGGATGATCGCACCGGTAGTATAAAAGAAGGTAAGGATGCTGATTTGGTTCTTTGGTCTACATACCCCATGTCTGTAAGCGCAATTGCCGAAAAAACGCTTATCGAAGGAGCGGTATATTTTGATCTGGAAAAAGATAAAGAACTACGTAAGAGCGTTCAGGAAAAGAAAAATAAACTCACAACGATGATGCTTCGCGATAAAAATAAAGGGCTGAAGACTCAACCGGCCAAAAAAGAAGAGAAACAACGTCTGGATTGTGACACCTTAGAAACACTTAACTAATTATGAAAACACTTAAAAACTTATATATACTGTTTTTATTGCTTGCTTTGAGTCTACAGGCTCAGCAAACGCCTGCGCCTTCTGCAAGTGGTGAAATAACCCTGACCGGTGGAATTGCCCACATTGGCAATGGTGAGGTTATAGAGAACAGCCTTATTTTCATTAGCGACGGAAAGATAACCGGTGTTTACGACGCCTTAACCACTAAAAGACCTTTACGCGGGGAAGTTATAAATATTGACGGACAGCACGTATATCCGGGCTTTATTGCTCTTGATACCACTCTTGGTCTTGTTGAAATTTCAGCTGTACGTGCTACAGAAGATCAGGACGAGATAGGCGAATACAACCCGCATATTGAAGCAATTATCGCTTACAATGCCGAATCCAAAGTTGTAGAAAGTATGCGTCCAAATGGCGTTTTATTAGCCCAAACAGTTCCTCAGGGTGGTACTATCTCAGGAGAATCTTCACTGGTGCAACTGGATGCATGGAACTGGGAAGATGCCGTTGTTAAACGCGGCGATGGTATTCACCTCAACTGGCCAAGCAGTTACAGACGCGGTCGCTGGTGGCTGGGTGAAGATCCGGGCTATAGCCCTAATAAAGATTACCCTTCAGATATTCTCGAAATCAAAGATTTTATGAAGCAATCACAAGCTTTTGATGCTGGCGATGAAAACATTATGAATTTACCTTATGCGGCCATGCAGGATGTTCTTGATGGAAGTCAAAATCTGTACGTTCATGTAGATTCAGAAAAAGAAATTCTGGATGTATTGAAATTCAAAAAGGATATGAATCTGGATAAAGTTGTTTTAGTAGGAGCCTACCGCGGTTATAAAGTAGCTAAGGAGATTGCGGAAGCGGGTGTGCCTGTTATTTTGACACGGGTACACAGCCTGCCCGGAGCAGAAGACGATGATTACGACATCAGTTTCAAAATGGTTAAAGACCTAATTGATGCAGGCGTTACTGTTGCCCTGGGAAACAGTGGAGAATACTGGCAGTCTCGTAATATACCCTTTTATGCAGGTCAAACTACTGCTCACGGTTTGAGTTTTGAAGATGCACTGAAGCTCATCACACTCAATGCCGCACGTATTTTAGGCATAGAAGGGCAACTCGGAACTTTAGAAGCCGGTAAAGATGCTACCTTATTTGTGAGTACCGGAAATGCTTTAGAAATGAAAGGAAACAACCTAACAAAAGCAATGATCTCCGGACGGGATATAAGTCTTGAAAGTCATCAAACCGAACTCTGGAAGCGTTACATGGAAAAATATGAACGTACCGAGTAATTGCAGATTTAAATTTAAAGCAAAAAAAAAGTCTGGTTCAAAATTGAACCGGACTTTTAATTTTATAAGGCTTTTTGATTATTTACCTTCCAAAGCATCTAATTGAGCTTTGTACTTATCAGCTTCGGCAGTGTTGCCTAACTGAATGTGGATGTTGTAAAGTGTACGAACAGCCTCTACATTTGGCTCATCACCTGCAATTGCTTTTTCAAGGAAAGGAACTGAATCAGCATATAGCTTTAAACGCTCTTTCTTTAAAGTTTCATACTTGGCATTATCTGCCTTGGTATTCCCAAGAGAATTCATTTGCTCGATAATCTCTTTATCTTTAGCTAACATCAAAGCAGCAATGTTTAGGTTAGCCGCAGAATAATTAGGATCAATTTCCAATGCTTTGTTGTAATAACCCAAAGCTTTCTCATTGTTTCCGGCTTTTGCGGCACCTACACCAAGGTTGAAATACAATCCTGGATTGTTAGGATCTTTAGCGATAACCTTATCCATAGCAGCTTCATATTCTTCAGTCATATCCATTTTAAGGTAAACATCAGCAGCAGAACGTAATAAAGCATCATCATCGGGATTTTCAGCAAGAGCGTCCTGAATTGCAGATACTGCCTTATCATTTTCACCCTCCTGAACATAGATCAAAGCGATGTTTTTTGCGATCTCACCTGCTCGGGACTCGGTTACAACGGTTTTAGGATCTTCGTGTGAACCAGCTTTAACAAACAAATCTCTTTGTTGTTTAGAGTTGAAGTTCTCTACTTTACCATCTTCTTTGTTTACGGCAGTGTATTGCGTCTCAATACCGGTATACCCCATATCTTTCAATTGAGTATAGTATTTTAGTGCAGTGGTAAAGTCCTGACCATTTACTGCGTTAGAAGCTGCAAAATAAAGATAAGAGGTATCTTTAGGAGTAAGCGTGTACAACGTATAAAGCTTATTGGCTGCCTCACCATACTTCTCTGCATTCTGATCATCCACAGCAGAAGAAATAACAGCGTTCATCGCCTGTTGCTTAAACTGCTTGGCCTCTTCTCCGTATTTGCTACCGCCATTGAATTCGTTTACTGTTGTAAACGCTTCCATTGCTTTTAGAAGCTCATCAGCATTTTTATTATCCTCTCCACCAAGATATGCTCTACCTTTTACGAAGTAATAATATTCTTTTTCTTTATCGTCCATCTGACCCATCATCCCGGAAACCGCTTCAATTTCGGTTTTGGCCTGGGCATAACTTCCAGATTCAACGGCTTTTTCTGCAGACTTGATTTCCTTTTTCTGCGCAAAGGTTACGGCTGTAAGGGAAAGCGCCGCAAAAACTATTGACTTAGTTTTCATTATCTACTTAATTTATATTCAACTTTAATTATTCCTCTTCATCAGAAGAAGGCTTTTCAATATTTTGGTTATCTATTTTTTCATCTCCTTCAGCGACAATGCCGTCTTCATCTTCTATATCATCTTCATCTTTCTTCACTTTTGTCACTGCAGCGATGGTGTCTCCATTTTTCAGGTTTATAAGTCTTACACCCTGAGTGGCTCGACCCATAACCCGAAGTTCTGAAACTTCCATTCGGATAGCGATACCCGACTTGTTAATGATCATCAAATCATCCTCATCGGTAACGTTGTTTATAGAAACTAAGCTTCCGGTCTTTTCGGTGATTGAAATAGTCTTTACACCCTTACCACCGCGGTTTGTAACCCGGTAGTCTTCAACCAGTGAACGCTTACCGTAACCATTCTCTGAAACCACAAGTACATTAGACTCGGGATCGTTAACAGCTACCATTCCTATAACCTCGTCATTATCGTCTGCAAGAGTTATGCCACGAACTCCGGAAGCACTTCTACCCATAGGTCGGGTCTTCTCTTCTTCAAAGCGAATGGCCTTACCAGACTTCACGGCAAGCATTACCTGACTGTCGCCTGTGGTAAGCTTAGCAGCCAGTAATTCATCACCTTCTTTAATGGTAATCGCATTGATACCGTTAGTACGTGGGCGTGAGTATTGCTCAAGAGATGTTTTCTTAACCTGACCTTTTTTGGTTGCCATAATGACATATCGGGAATTTATATATTCCTCATCTTTTAGGTCATTGGTACAAATAAAGGCTTTGACTTTATCATCCGGATCAATCGCTATTAGATTTTGAATTGCTCTACCTTTTGAGGTTTTGCTTCCTTCAGGAATTTCAAAAACCCGCATCCAGAAACATTTTCCTTTTTGGGTAAAGAAGATCAAATACTGGTGGTTGGTTCCCACAAATAAGTGCTCGAGGAAATCCTCGTTACGCGTTGTAGATCCTTTTTGACCTACACCACCTCTGTTTTGCGTTTTGTATTCCTGCAGGGAAGTACGCTTGATATAACCGGCGTGAGAAATTGTAAGAACCACTTTTTCATCAGGTATCAAATCGGTTATGGTAACATCTCCACCGGCATAGTCTATGTCGGTTCGGCGCTCATCCCCGTATTTCTCTCTAATCTCAATGAGTTCGTTCTTAATAATTTCCATTCTGCGCTCTTTTTTAGCCAGAATATCCTTTAAATCTTCAATAGTTTTAAGTAACTCGTCATACTCCTCGCGCAACTTATCCTGCTCCAGACCGGTGAGTTGACGTAAACGCATTTCGACAATAGCTCTGGCCTGAATTTCAGTAAGCTCAAAACGCTCCATCAATTTTGCCCGTGCCTCTTCGGCGTTACTACTCGCACGTATCAGCGCAATTACTTCATCAATGTTATCGGAAGCGATGATTAAACCTTCAAGAATGTGAGCTCTATCTTCGGCCTTCTTAAGCTCAAACTCGGTACGACGCACCACTACTTCGTGACGGTGCTCCACAAAATGATGAATCATATCTTTAAGATTCAACATTTCGGGTCTTCCTTTTACAAGAGCTATATTATTTACGCTGAAGGAGGATTGCAACGCAGTATATTTATATAAGGTATTGAGAACGATATTGGGAATAGCATCTCTTTTCAATACATAAACGATACGCATCCCGTTACGGTCAGACTCATCACGTATCGAGGCTATACCGTCTATTTTCTTCTCGTTTACAAGATCGGCGGTTTTCTTAATCATATCGGCCTTATTGACCTGATATGGAATTTCACTTACGATAATACACTCGCGACCTTTAACGTCTTCAATAGTCGCTTTGGCGCGTAAAACAACACGACCCCTACCGGTTTTAAATGCCTCGCGCACACCTTCATAGCCGTAGATTGTTCCTCCTGTAGGAAAATCAGGAGCCGTCACGTGCTGCATGAGTTCGTCTATTTCGATGTCGTGGTTTTCGATATAGGCAATGATACCGTTAACGACTTCGGTAAGGTTGTGAGGGGGCATATTTGTTGCCATACCCACCGCAATACCGGATGCACCATTTACCAAAAGACCCGGAATACGAGTAGGAAGTACCGTGGGTTCTTTAAGGGTATCGTCGAAGTTGAGTGTGTGATCTACCGTATCCTTATCGATATCGGCAAGCATTTCTTCAGAAATCTTGCGCATACGGGCTTCGGTATATCGCATAGCTGCAGGGCTGTCACCATCAACCGAACCAAAGTTACCCTGACCGTCAACCAGCATATAGCGCAGACTCCATTCCTGAGCCATCCTTACCATAGTATCATACACGGATGTATCACCGTGCGGGTGGTATTTACCCAATACCTCCCCTACAATTCTTGCTGATTTTTTATGAGCTGTATTCGACCGAACTCCAAGTTCATGCATGCCGAATAAAACACGCCTGTGTACAGGCTTCAAACCGTCTCGTACATCTGGTAATGCACGTGACACGATGACCGACATTGAATAGTCAATGTAGGCTGATTTCATTTCATCTTCAATGTTGATAGGAATTAACTTCTCTCCTTCAGCCATATGTATTTCTATTTAAATATTGGTTTAAACACTGAGGGGCAATATACGCATTTTGACAGTGTTTTCGGGCAATCTCCTATTTACCTGCCTCGGTTTTTATTAACAAAAATTAGTTTTCGTTTTTGATAAGTATGCTTAACTTCCATTGTAGCTTTAAAAGTAATTTTGTCAATTTACTAACAGCATTGCAAACGGAACGGTTTTTGACCTAATTATAAAAAACCCAAGAAAAGACAGGAGCGAATATGGATGATAATTTTTCACCCCGAGTTAAAGATGTAATCGCCTACAGCAAGGAAGAAGCCTTGAGGCTGGGTCATGATTTTATAGGTACCGAGCATTTGATGCTGGGCTTATTGCGTGATGGCAGCGGGAAAGCTATTGAAATACTTCAGGCACTAGATGTTGATTTGAACCATCTGCGTCGTAAAGTTGAGATTCTGAGTCCCGCGAATCCCGGTACCGGTTTGGCAAGTAATGAAAAGAAAAATCTGCACCTCACCAGACAGGCAGAGCGTGCTCTCAAAACCACATTTTTAGAAGCAAAACTTTTTCAAAGTTCTTCTATAAATACAGCTCATCTGTTACTTTGTGTGTTGCGTAATGAAAACGATCCTACGACTAAATTACTCAACAAGCTCAAAGTAGACTATGACAACGTAAAAGATCAATTTAAGCTTATGATGACTAGTGAAGACGACTATATAGAGCCTATTAAAAGTGAGTCCTTCAGCGATGACGACAATACCGCAGATTCGCAAAAAGAAAATCCTTTTAATACGCCCGGAAATAAAACCAATAAAAAATCTAAGACTCCGGTTTTAGACAACTTCGGTAGAGACTTAACCGCAATGGCCGAAGAAGACAAACTGGATCCTGTTGTAGGACGTGAAAAAGAAATAGAACGTGTATCTCAAATCCTGAGCAGACGTAAAAAGAATAACCCGCTACTTATAGGAGAACCGGGTGTTGGTAAATCGGCAATCGCCGAAGGTCTTGCCTTGCGTATTGTAAAACGTAAAGTATCCCGTATTCTTTTTGACAAGCGCGTGGTCACACTCGATCTGGCAAGTCTTGTTGCAGGAACGAAGTACCGCGGTCAGTTTGAAGAGCGTATGAAAGCGGTGATGAATGAACTGGAGAAAAACTCAGACATCATTCTTTTTATTGACGAAATACATACCATTGTAGGTGCCGGTGGTGCTACAGGATCTCTGGATGCCAGCAATATGTTTAAACCTGCGCTTGCCCGTGGCGAAATTCAATGCATCGGTGCAACCACTTTAGATGAATACAGACAGTATATAGAGAAAGATGGTGCATTGGAGCGTAGATTCCAGAAGGTAATCGTAGAACCTACCAATGAAGAAGAAACGATTGAAATACTTAACAACATAAAAGATAAGTATGAAGATCACCACAATGTGATTTACACGCCTGAAGCGATCAAGGCTTGTGTAACGCTTACCAGCAGATATATGACAGACCGGTTTTTACCGGACAAGGCGATCGATGCATTAGATGAAGCAGGATCACGGGTACACATTGTAAATATTGATGTACCTAAAAAGATATTAGACCTGGAGCGTCAACTTGAAGAAGTTCGCGAACGCAAAAATTCTGTTGTTAAAAAACAGAAATATGAAGAAGCTGCAAAACTGCGTGACGACGAGAAAAATTTAGAAAAAGAACTGGCAACTGCACAGCAGAGCTGGGAGGAAGATTCGAAACTGCATCGTGAGACCGTGACTGAGGATAACGTGGCAGATGTGGTCTCGATGATGAGCGGCATCCCTGTAAATCGTATTGCAAAAACGGAAAGCAACAAGCTGGCAGAATTACCGCAATCTATACGATCTAAAGTAATAGGTCAGGACGAAGCAGTTGCTAAAGTAGCCAAAGCGATACAGCGTAATCGTGCAGGTCTTAAAGATCCGCAGAAACCCATTGGTTCATTTATCTTCTTGGGTCAGACCGGTGTGGGTAAAACCCAGCTCGCTAAGATTTTAGCTACCGAATTGTTTGATAACGAAGATTCGCTCATCCGAATAGATATGAGTGAGTATATGGAGAAATTTGCGATTTCAAGACTCATTGGAGCACCTCCGGGATATGTGGGTTACGAAGAAGGCGGACAGCTAACTGAAAAAGTTAGAAGAAAGCCCTACTCTGTTGTATTGCTTGATGAGATTGAGAAGGCACACCCGGATGTATTCAACATGCTGCTTCAGGTATTGGATGACGGTTATATCACCGATTCTTTAGGCCGAAAAATAGACTTTAGAAATACAGTTATCATTATGACCTCAAATATCGGGGCGCGTAAGATCAAAGATTTTGGCCAGGGTGTTGGTTTTGGTACCGCTGCCCGTAAGGAGCAGGCTGATGATAATACAAAAGGAATCATTCAGCAGGCGCTTAAAAAAGCATTTGCACCCGAGTTCCTGAACCGTGTTGATGATGTGATTGTATTCAATGCTCTTGAGCGTGGAGAAATTCACCAGATTATTGATATTGAACTTAAAAAGCTTTACAAACGTATTGAAGCTTTGGGTTACAATCTGCAACTTTCAGATAAAGCCAAAGATTTCATTGGGGATAAAGGTTTTGATAAAGATTATGGTGCCAGACCTCTTAAACGAGCCATTCAAAAATACATTGAAGACGCTTTAGCCGAAGAGATCATTGCTTCAAACCTCAATGAAGGAGATACCATCTATATGGATATCGAAGACGGAAAAGAAGAACTCAGCATCCGAATTGAAAAGACTGAAAATTCTGCTCAATCCTAGTTCTGAATTTAATATTATATCAAAAGCTGCTTCAGGGCAGCTTTTTTTTGCGATGCTATCAGATTTTTGAATTAACTTCGATTTTGTACTATCTACCTCGCATAGAATTATTTCATTTGAATTTGGCGAACTTTATTTTGAAGGTTCATTGGCTTTAGGCACGATGAACCCCTGCATTTGCATCAATGAAGATTTAGCGCTTGATGTTTTTAATGCCTGTCTGGAGCATTTTCAGCAACTTCCCTTTGCATACATCGCAATACGTACCGCATCCTACAGTGTAGACCCTTTGGTTTACAATACGCTGTCCAGGCTACAAAACTTTATGGCAATGGCTGTTGTGGTGACTTCTGAGATTGGCCTATCGAGTACTACTGTGGAACAAGAATTTATTCAGAAACCTTTTAAAGCTTTTACCAGCCTATTGGAAGCTAAAAAATGGGCTCTTGAAATACTCCAATAAAAAAAAGATGTCTTTCGACATCTTTTTAAAACTAGTTTTTTACGCGTATTGGGATCGTTCGTACCTCTTTTTCGGTTTTGATTAGATAGGTATAGACCCACATTAAAGTAAACGAAGGAATAATATCAGTAAATGGTAGTAGCTCTTCAACAAAAACAAGTACCGAAGCTATTTTTCCATTTCTCCCGGGATACATTTCGCCCATCTTTTTTGCGGCGTAAGGAGCCCAGGCCAGATCAAGAAAAGGACCCACAACCGGTATCGCCATCGTTGCCATACCAATTAAATCGAAAAGAACTCCCTTGATTAATAAGTTATAATTAAGTACTCTCATAGTCTCGTTTTTTGTTTATATGTACCAAAAAACCTGCCAAAGTCTAAGACAAATCATTTGATATCAACTTAAGGAATTCGTTGCGCGTTTCGCTATTCTCAAATTGTCCTCTAAATCCTGAGGTTGTCGTCGTTGAGTTTTGCTTCTGTACGCCACGCATCATCATGCACATATGTGAAGCTTCGATCACAACTGCAACGCCCTGAGGTTTTAGCGTATCATTAATGCACTCCAGAATATTGTGCGTAAGCCGTTCCTGCACCTGTAAACGACGCGAAAAAACATCTACGATACGAGGTATTTTGCTTAAACCTACGATGTAACCATTGGGTATGTAGGCAATATGTGCCTTACCAAAAAATGGTAAAAGGTGATGTTCACAAAGCGAATAGAGTTCAATGTTTTTGACAATTACCATTTCATTGTAATCCTCCTTAAACATTGCGCCACTTAAAATTTCAGAAGCATCAACGTCATAACCACTGGTTAAATACATCATTGCTTTTGCAGCGCGCTCGGGAGTTTTGAATATTCCTTCACGATTAACGTCCTCGCCCAGATCTGTAATGATTGATTTATAACGGTTTTTGACATCTTCTTTAACTTCAATATTATACTCTTCAAATTTTCGGTACGGGGACATAATGGGTGGGTTTAACTATTAAAATGAATGAATGATTAGCGGTATTCGGGAAGTAGTTTATGCTGATACAGCTTTTTGATTTTATTGATCTTAGGATCTATGATAAACTGGCAATATCCCTGTAAAGGATGGTTATTGTAAAACTCATGATGCTCATCCTCGGCATAATAAAAAGGTTTGGCTTCAGTCACCTCAGTAACTATTTTACTTTCAAAAACCTGCTCAGCTTCAAGATAGTTTATGTAGTCAAGAGCTTCTTGCTTTTGGGATTCAGAATGGTAAAAAATAGCGCTACGATACTGCGTGCCTACATCATTACCCTGTCTGTTTAAAGTAGTTGGATCGTGCGTGGTAAAAAATACCTGTAGTAAGTCTTTATACGAAATCAATTCGGGATCGTATTCCAGTTCTATTGCTTCAGCGTGGCCGGTACGTCCCTGACACACTTCACGGTAGGGTGGGTTTTTGATTTGACCACCGGTATAACCGCTACGCACATTATAAATTCCGGTAAATCGTTGAAATACAGCTTCGGTACACCAGAAACATCCACTGGCAAACGTAGCTTTAATTAAATTTGTTTTCATAGCTAAACAAAGATAGAATCTGATCAACAGGTTAAATCGAGTTTAACCTTTTGTTAATACATTTCTTTAAAAGATTAAACAAAATACCATAAAAACCGCATTTGCATCTGTAATTCTTATGCCGAATAGTATCTTTGGCTCCAATTTAAAAGCGGCTTAAACAGTCAAGGCTAAGTCGTATGCAGTTGTGGTAACTTACTCTTATAATAAGGAGAAGCACAAACAACAACAGATTCCTAAAAACGCGTATTGGATGATTGTAGCAGAACACCTGTATAAATCCTATGGAGATGTACAAATACTTAAAGGAGTAGATTTAAAAATTTCTGAAGGCGAGGTCGTATCTATAGTAGGTGCCAGCGGCGCCGGTAAGACCACGCTGTTGCAAATATTAGGCACACTTGATAAGGCAGACCAGCACGCGGGTACACAACTACGTATTAACGATATCAATGTGCATGCGCTGGGACAGAAGGAGCTGAGCAAATTCCGCAACCTGAATATTGGTTTTATTTTTCAGTTTCATCAGCTTTTACCCGAGTTTACAGCCCTTGAAAATGTTTGTATACCGGCTTTTATCGCCCGAAAGAGCAAAGCAGAAGCCGAAAAGCGCGCCAAAGACCTCTTAGGTTTTTTAGGCTTGGCGCATCGTATTGAGCACAAACCCGGTCAACTCTCGGGCGGTGAACAGCAACGGGTGGCCGTTGCGCGGTCCCTTATAAATGAACCGGCACTTATTCTGGCCGATGAGCCTTCGGGTAACCTGGACAGCGAATCTGCCGAAAATCTGCACAAATTGTTTTTCAAACTGCGCGACACTTACAATCAGACTTTTGTAATCGTGACACATAATGAAGATCTGGCTGCAATGGCCGATCGTAAACTTACTATGGTAGATGGCAAAATCATCACTTAAACTTAAAAAAAGTGAACTAAAAGAATTTCTGGACGAAAAAGCCGCTTACTATGAGAATCCAAAATTTATAGGCACCGATCCCATTCAAATTCCGCATCAGTTCAGCAAAAAGGAAGACATAGAAATCATTGGTTTTCTTGTCGCCACTATTGCCTGGGGCAATCGCAAAAGCATCATTACAAACAGTAATAAACTGGTTGAACTTCTCGAAAACAATCCTTACGACTTTGTCATCAACCATTCCGCCGAAGACTTAAACACACTTCAGCATTTTGTTCACCGTACATTCAACGGGGAAGATCTTGCAACCTTTATCGTCGCTTTAAAGCATATTTATTCAAAATATAACGGGCTGGAGGCTGTATTTCATAAAAATCTGGAACAGGGCGATCTGCAACTTGCTATTCATCATTTCAAAAAACGCTTTTTTGAAGTAGAGCATCTCCCGCGCACCCGTAAACACATGAGTGACCCTTTAAAGAAATCAGCCGCCAAACGCATCAATATGTTTTTAAGATGGATGGTTCGACCGGCTGATGCCGGAGTGGATTTCGGGATCTGGAAAAGCCTCTCTCCTGCTCTGCTCTCGTGTCCGCTTGACGTACATTCCGGGAGAGTCGCACGCCAGCTGGGTTTACTCAAACGCAAACAAAACGATGCGACAGCTTTAGCCGAGCTCGATAAGAACCTGAGGCGATTTGACCCGAAAGATCCCGTTAAATACGACTTTGCGCTTTTTGGCCTGAGCGCCTTTGAAAAAGAACTTTTTTAGCTTTTAATATTAAAGCCTTAAAAAGAAAAGTGTGTCACTATGGCTCTAATTGGTTTAAGTGGCATAATTTTAGAAAGAGACCAACTGTTTTTAACCAACCAACATCATGCAAATACCGGCCTTACCTACTTTTGAATCTGAACGCCTTATGGAACTGGAAGAGCTTCAGCTTTCCTACGAGCCTGATGCCAATTATGATGTAATTACCCGTCTGGCCTCTGCGATCTGTGAGGTGCCTATAGCGCTGATAACTCTTATAAAGGCAGAAAAGCAATTTTTTAAATCAAAAATAGGTACAGACTTCTGTGATACCGAGAGGGATGTTTCTTTCTGTTCTCATGCGATTTTGAATCCCCGGGAAATTACAATTGTAAATGATGCGCGTAAAGATCCCCGATTTAAGGATAATCCCTTAACAAGACTCGAGACGCCCGTTATTTTTTATGCAGGTGTGCCTCTGCTTACCAAAAATGGCCATCCGCTGGGTACACTTTGTGTGATTGACAGTAAACCCAGAACGCTCTCTGCAACTCAGATCGAATCGCTGAGAGATCTGGCAAGTCAGGTTGAAAACCTTTTTGAACTGCGGCGAAACAATCTCAAACTGCTAGAAATCGAGCAGTTGCTTCAGAAAAAAAATGAACAATTACGCAAGTTTGCAGGCACGGTATCACACGATATGAAAATGCCTTTAGCCAATATGATAATCACAACAGATATTTTAAGGGCCAAATATGCTCCTAAACTCGATGCGCAGGGAAATGACTATTTGTCTTATCTCAAGCAATCTTCATTTTCGCTCAGTGATTATATAGACAATTTGCTTTCCTATTACGAAAGCGAAGAGCAGTCAGCAGAAAAAGCCGAAGCTTTTGATCTTCAGGATTTACTTGAAGAACTTATAGATCTGCTTAATATTAATGAGGATTACATCATAAACCTGCCGGAAAACCCTATGGAACTGATTACCAATAAGTCTGCGGTAAACCAGATTTTATTGAACCTGATTACCAATAGTTTAAAATACAACGATAAGGAAACGGGTATCATCAATATTAAATGTACTCAGGACCACGCGTATTATTACATTCAGGTTTCTGATAACGGAAAAGGCATACCCAAAGACAAGCAGGAGATGATTTTTGACCTCTTTAGTACTGCTACAGATGCTGATAATAAAGGAAAGAAAGGAAACGGCATAGGCTTATCTACGGTAAGAAACCTGGTTCAATCTCTCGGTGGAATCATCAGTGTAAGCAGTGAGGAAGGAAAGGGAGCTACTTTTGATTTTACCATCAAAAAAGTAAGTTCCTAAATCAAAAACCGCTAATTTAGGCCAGCTAATTGCCAGCACTATGCAGTTTAAAAACCCCGAAATTCTTTACTTCCTTTTTTTACTGCTTATTCCTGTTATCATTCACCTGTTTCAGTTAAGGAGATTTAAGAAAACAGCCTTTACTAACGTGGTTTTTTTAGAACGCGTGGTGCAAAACACCCGCAAAAGCAATACCCTAAAAAAATGGCTTATTCTGTTTACGAGGCTCTGTGCCCTGGCAGGATTAATTTTGGCCTTTGCCCAGCCTTTTATACCGGAAACAGGCGCTGCACTGCAGGAGCAGGAAACCGTTTTGTTTATTGATAATTCATTCAGTATGCAGGCTCAGGGCGACAAAGGCACTTTGCTTAATGAGGTCAAACAGGATTTACTCGCTAACCTGCCTAAAGGCAAAACCCTTACCCTGGCTACCTGGGACAACCAGTCAAAAGATTTTGATCCGGCTAAAGACCGCTCGGTTTTGCAGGATCTTGATTATACGTCTGCCACCCTATCGCAGGAAAATTTAATGCTGCAACTCAAATCCCTCTTTTCAAAAGATCGTACAAAAAACAAACGATTAATCCTTGTAAGCGATTTTCAGGATTTACAACCTGAAAAAAAACCGGATTCCGGCAGCTTAAATCTATACAATGTAATCCTTAAACCTATTGATTACAGCAACATTGCTTTAGACAGTCTGAGCTCGGAGCTTGAGTCAACCGGAATGAAATTCCGGGTTTGGTTATCAGCTACAACACCTTTAGAAAACCAGGTTCCGGTTTCGGTATATAACGGCGATCAATTGCTCACTAAGGCTACCGCAAATTTTAATAACAGCGATACGACCTCGGTTTATTTCAGTCTGGAAACACAAAATCAAATAGCCGGAAAACTTAGCATTGAAGATCCTAATCTCAACTACGACAATCAGTTTTATTTCGCCGCCGGCGCTCCCAGACCTTTAAAAGTTTTGGCTATATCCAATACCGATTCAGATTTCATTTCGCGTCTGTACCGGTCTCCCGACTATGAGCTTACAATTGTTCAATCTGCCGAACTGGATTACAGTTTACTCGCAGATCAAAATTTAATAGTCCTAAATGAGCTTTCAAACATTCCGGCAGCTCTTATTAATCAGCTGAAGTCACACACAGCGCAAGGCGGCACGTTAATCCTGATTCCTGCTGCTGATGCCCGAAGCGAAATTTACACTCCGCTACTGGGTGCTTATGGTTTTCTGCCATTCGGCGAAAAGAACACGACTGCGCAGCGCATTACGAGTATCAATTATGATCACCCACTCTATCAAAATGTATTTAGCGGCAGAACATCTAATTTGCAATCGCACATACTGCAATCTTATTTTCCGCTCACCGGAACCGGGTCTATACTTGGGCTGGAAAATGGGGCCGTATTCCTCGCTGAAAGTAACGGCCTTTACGTTTTTACAGGAGCATTGAATGCGGGAAACAGCAATTTTATAAACGGACAGCTTATTGTACCTACTTTTGATAAAATCGCCGTCGAAGCTTTAAAATCGCCCAGGTTGTATTATACGTTTGGCGACAATGCTACTTATGAGATTGAAGCTACGCTGCCGGAAGATGCTGTACTGGTACTCGAGAATAAGGGCGATCAGATCATTCCCTTACAGCAGAAACGCGGCTCAAAAATCACCATCTCCGAAACGCCGGGACTTGATAAAGCAGGCGTTTACGCACTTAAACATAAAAATGACACACTAGCTCTGGTAGCCTATAATTACAACCGCTTAGAAAGCGCATTACAGGAACAAAACTTTGAAGAACATGAGCTTTACGATGAAGTGGGCAGCCTGATCAATGAACTGCAGGAAGCCTCAAATCTTAACCTCCTTTCCAAATGGTTTGTTATTTTTGCACTGTTTGCATTCCTATCAGAAATGCTTATCCTAAAATTCTTTAAATGAACGCACGCATAGTCCAGGCAAAGCTTATAGACGACAACCACTCCTTGAATGGAAAATTAGTTGACCTGCGCATCGAAAATGGAGTACTCACAGAGATCGCCGAATCCCTCTCCGCTAAAAAAGACGAAGAAATCATTGAGCTTAAAGACCTGCACGTATCTGCAGGCTGGTTTGACTCCAGTGTTAGTATGGGCGAACCGGGATATGAAGAACGGGAAACGCTTAAAAATGGACTTCAGGTAGCGGCAAAGAGTGGTTTTACCGGCATTGCGGTCAACCCGAATACCAAACCAGTTGCAGATGACAGCGCTGTTATTAACTTTTTAAAAACAAAATCTTCCGGTCACGCGGTAGACCTCTACCCTATTGGTGCACTCACCCAAAACGGTGCAGGTATTGATCTGGCTGAGCTGTACGACATGCAGCAGGCCGGTGCGGTGGCTTTTGGCGATTATCAGCACGCGATTAAGAATCCCAATTTATTAAAGCTAGCCTTGCAATATACACAGGGCTTTGACGGCCTGGTTTTATCATTTCCTCAGGAAAATGATTTAGTTATTAACGGGATGGCAAATGAAGGAGAAACCGCCATTCAACTGGGTCTTAAAGGAATTCCTGCTCTGGCCGAGCACTTGCAGATAACCCGTGACCTATACCTGCTGGAATATGCAGGGGGTAAACTACACATCCCTACAATTTCTACAGCACAAAGTGTGGCGCTTGTTAAAGCAGCCAAAGAAAAAGGGCTGGATGTTACCTGCAGTGTTGCGATTACCAATTTGTTTTACACCGATGCGGCCCTTCATGATTTTGATACACGCTATAAAGTTTTACCTCCTCTGCGCACCGAGGAAGACCGAAAAGCGCTTGTTGCCGGTCTTGAAGATGGTACCATTGACATGGTGACCAGTGACCACAATCCATTGGATATCGAATTGAAAAAACTTGAATTTGATCACGCCAAATTTGGAACTATTGCTCAGGAAGCAACGCTGGGTGCTCTGCTCCAACTCGTTTCTGCAGAAGTAGCTGTAAAAGCCCTTACCAAAGGCAGGGAGCGCTTTACGGGTGTCAGAACTCAGGTCAGGACCGGAGAAACCGCCAATCTCACATTATTTACTACCGAAGGCACAAACACCTTCACTAAAGAACAGATACGCTCAAAATCTAAAAATGCGGCATTTTTAGGTGCAGAACTTCGGGGAAGTGTTTACGGCATAATCGCAAATAATCAATTTATAGCTTCCTAAGTCATGACAACAGAAGAAATACAGGAGGGTAAAACCCGGGCAATTGTCGCTTATATAACCATTGTAGGGGCGATCATCGCAATTTTCATGAATTTGGAATCCAAGAATCCCTTTGCACGGTTTCACATCAGGCAGGCATTTGGCATATTTATTACTTTTTTTGCCCTTGGATTTATGGTTTCTTACCTCAATAACTGGGGTGCAACCGCCGGCTTTTACCTGTTTATTTTTGTGTTATGGGGTTATGGTGTGGTTAATGCCTTTCAGGGCAATGCCATCCCGGTACCACTATTGGGCAAATATTTTCAAAAATGGTTCACATTTATAGAATAGCATGAACAATTTCTCTCTAGAACACCTTATTCAAAAACCAAAAATACAAACCGACTCAAAACCGCCTCTTTTGCTGCTTTTACACGGGTACGGAAGCAATGAAGAGGACTTGTTTTCATTCGCTCCCGAGCTGCCTGAAACGTATTTTATCATTTCTGCGAAAGCACCATTAGCTATGCAACCTTATGGCAATGCCTGGTACACCATTCACTGGGATGCTACAGACGGAAAATGGTCTGATGACGAAGAGGCTTTAGCAGCCCGTGACCTGCTCGTGAAATTTATAGACGAAGTAGTCGACGCTTACGATCTGGATGCTTCAAATGTGACACTACTCGGCTTTAGTCAGGGTTGTATTTTGAGCTATGCAGTGGCACTCACCTATCCTGAAAAGGTGAAAAATTTAATTGGTCTTAGCGGCTACATCAATGAGGCCATAACAGACCCGAAATCTGATTTGAGTGCTTATGAGCATCTTTCGGTTTTTAGCTCGCACGGTACGGTAGATCAGGTTATTCCGGTTAGCGCTGCGCGGAAAGTACCCGCGTATCTTGAAAAACTGGGGATTAAAGGGAGATTACGCGAATATCCTGTGGGACACGGGGTGGCTCCGCAGAATTTCTACGATTTGCGTGACTGGCTACTGAAGCATTAAGGATAAATCACGCTCTGCAGGGTTTCAAAACTGATGCTTCCGTCTTTATCCACATCATAAAGCAAGATTAATTCGCCCCAACGTTTTCCGTCGCTGAAATCGGCGATCACCCATTTGTGATTCAGCACTTCCACTTTATTAATTTGAAAAACTCCGGTGGCGTTCTCATAGGGAATAAGCGGGTTACCTGAAGTTGAATTCTTAGAAACCAGAGCGGTTTCGATTCGGCTCTCAAGACCGCCGACCTCTACACCAAAACGCTCAAAGTAATCATATGCATTCTCATTACCGGTTAGTTTAAAATAACGACCGGCATTCAGATCAATTGAAGCAAGAGAATCGTTCACTTCTGTAAGCTCAACTTCCAGACGCTCAATTTTATCTTGTTGTCTATCAAAAGATTTGCTGGCGTTTACGTATTGAAAAACAATCCATAATGCTGCAAATAAAAAAAGGTACATAAAAATGCTACGGCGCATGGTAGTTATAATTCTAAAGTTAAGCCATCATAAGCCAGGTGTACGTTTTCAGGAAGTTTATCTTCAACTTCTGCGTGAAAACCCAACAAATGGCTGATGTGGGTAAAATAGGTTCTTTTGGGTTTTATTTCGGCAACAAAATCAAGCGCTTCCTCCAGGTTAAAATGCGAATAGTGTGGTTCTTTGCGCAAGGCATTTACAACCAGAACATCAAGACCTTTCAACTTGGCCTTTTCTTCCTCGGCAATGGTTTTAACATCGGTAAGATAAGCCAGGTTTTCAAAGCGGTAACCAAAAACCTGAAGATTGGCATGCATCACATTTACAGGAGTTACTTCAAGATCATTCAATTGAAAAGATTCATTATTCACAACCTCGTTGATGGCTACAGCCGGAGCTCCGGGATAGCGGTCTTCGGTCTTAAAAATATAATCAAAGCGTTTTTTGAGTTCGCCCACAACCCGTTTGTGCGCATAAATAGGAATATCGCCCTGTCTGAAGAAAAACGGACGTATATCATCGAGTCCCGCAGTATGATCTGCGTGCTCGTGGGTAAAAAGTAAAGCATCCAAATGATCAACCTGGTGAGTCAGCATTTGCTGCCTAAAATCTGGCCCGCAATCAATTACATAATTATAGCCGTTTACTTCAATAAGTGCCGAAACCCGCAAGCGTGTATCACGGGGATCTTCACTTTTGCAAACCGGGTGATTGCTGCCAATAATGGGGATTCCCTGCGATGTGCCTGTGCCTAGAAAAGTGATTTTCAAACCTGTGAAATTTAACACAAAACTACACTTTATTTTTTCTAAGCCCTACCATTTTGGTATCTTTAACCCGTCAATAACATGACCAGTACTCACCCAAAACCTACGCAATATGCCTATCACAATTCAAGGTGACAAAGAGTTTGAAAATATCCCTTCGATTAACAATAAAGCCCTACGTATTAACCTGAATGAAAACATCTACGGTACTTTTGCCGAAATAGGTGCCGGTCAGGAAACCGTAAGGCATTTTTTTAGAGCGGGGGGTGCCAGTGGTACTATCGCAAAAGCTATGTCTGCTTACGATAAAGACTTTAGCGACGCAGTGTATGGTGTGGAGGAAGATCAGCGCTATGTAACTGAGTCCCGACTCAAAAAAATGCTGGCTCACGAGACCAATTTGCTTGAGAATCGTATTTCCCGCGAAAAGCATCCTAACAAGATCTATTTCACGTATGCCAACACCGTTGCCACAATAGATTTTGCTAAAAAATACAAAGGACACGGTTGGGTAGGAATAAAATACCAGACCAAACCGGGTGGCGATTTTAACGAGATTATCCTGCACGTGCGTTTTCACGAGACCGATGCACGGCTGCAGCAACTCACACTGGGTACGCTGGGTGTAAACCTGATTTACGGAGCCTACTACAAGTATGACTCTCCTAAAAAATTACTGCGCTACCTCTACGATCATATCGATAAAGATCAGATCGAGATCGATATGATTAACTTTTCGGGGCCTGAGTTTGCAAAGGTTGACAACCGTCTGATGAGTTTACAGCTGGTTAAAAACGGATTTACAGATGCCGTAATGTTTGGCCCTGATGGAAATAACATTCTGGCTGCAAAAATTCTTTACAAAAAGAATATTCTTGCGCTGCGCGGAAGCTTTAGACCGGTAACCAAGGTGAATACCGATATGTACCGCAAATCGCTTCAGATCTTCTTAAATGAAAACCGGGTAAGCGAAGACAATACCGAAGTTATTTTTGAAATTACCCTTTCAAACCTTCGGGCCGAAGGAGAAATCGATGAAGAAGATTTTATGGATCGTGCGCGTCTGCTCTGTAATCTGGGGCATACCGTAATGATTTCAAACTTTCAGGAATACTATAAACTGGTTGAATACTTCTCGCGTTACACCAAAGAACGTATGGGACTTGCGATGGGTGTTAATAACCTGATCGATATTTTTGACGAGTCGTATTACCGCCATCTCAGCGGTGGAATTCTGGAGGCTTTTGGCAAGCTATTCTTTAAAGATTTACGCGTATATCTGTATCCTATGCGTGATCCCGAAACCGGTGAATTCTTTACCAGCGAAAACTTGAAGGTGCATCCGCGTATGAAAGAATTGTACAAATTCTTCAAATACAACGGTCGTGTGGTAGATATCGAAGATTACAACCCCGATATCCTCAATGTATTCTCCAGACAGGTACTTAAAATGATTTCAACCGGTGAGCCGGGATGGGAAGCTATGTTACCTAACGGAATCGCCCAGCAGATTAAAGATCAGCGGCTTTTTGACTACACGCCACCGGCTGTGGAACAGGAAGAAGCTCAATAAAATAAAAAAACGGGATCAAATGATCCCGCTTTTTTATTTAAGATATAGCCTTTATTAGTGCCTGCAGATTTAAAGATTGCTGCTCGCCCGTTTTCATATTTTTTAGGGTATACACCCCATCTGCCATTTCCTGAGTACCCGCGAGTACTACAAAGTTGATGTTACGCTTATCGGCGTGAGACATTTGCTTTTTCATCTTGGCACTGTCCGGATAAAGCTCTGCAGTGATGCCCGCTTCGCGTAAACTTTGAACAGCTTTTAAACAATACAGCGCTTCGTTTTCACCGAAATTGAGGAATAAAAGACGCGTACCTTTAATGGCTTGTTCAGGAAAAAGATTTAACTCTTCGAGCACCAGGTAAATACGGTCTAAACCGAAAGAAATCCCAACGCCGCTAAGTGGTTGGTTAGATCCAAAAATACTAGTCAAATCATCATAGCGACCACCACCGCCAATACTTCCCATTTGCACGCCTTTTGGTGCAGCCACTTCAAAAATCGCTCCCGTGTAGTAATTGAGTCCGCGGGCTAAAGTGACATCCAGATCGAGGGTTACGGTTTTAAGGCCTAAAGCTTCAATCTTCTCGTTGATGTATTGTAATTCTTCAATTCCCTGTTTTCCGGTTTCTGAATCTGCTAAAAGTTCTTTTAATACTGAAAGTTTCTCCGCAAAGCTTCCGCTTACCTTAAAAATGGGTTTGACGCGCTCAATGGCTTCAGCAGTAATTCCTTTGGAAAGCATTTCGGTAATCACACCTTCCTCCCCTATTTTATCGAGTTTATCTAGCGCTACGGTAAAATCAATCAGTTTATCTGAAGCACCTATGGTTTCGGCAAGGCCGGAAAGGATTTTACGGTTGTTCATTTTAACCGTGGTGCCTTTCAGTCCCAAATCGGTAAAAACCGCATCATACAATTGTACAAAAGTGACTTCCTGAAGCAACGATTGCGAACCTACCGCATCTGCATCACATTGAAAAAACTCACGAAAACGACCCTTTTGCGGACGGTCTGCACGCCATACCGGCTGTATCTGATACCGCTTAAACGGAAACTCAATCTCATTTTGATGCTGCACCACATAGCGCGCAAACGGCACGGTAAGGTCGTAACGTAGGGCTTTTTCGGAGATTTCTGATGTCAATGCATTGCTGTCCTTTGCAGCATAGTTTTCCTCCGAAACTTTACTCAAATAATCACCGCTATTCAGAATCTTAAAGATCAACCGGTCGCCTTCATCGCCGTATTTACCCATCAGCGTGCTGCTGTTTTCAAAAGACGGAGTTTCAATAGGCTGAAAACCGAACAGCTCAAAATTATGGCGCAACGTATTGATGATGTAATTGCGTCTCGATACTTCTTCAGGTGAAAAATCACGGGTTCCTTTAGGTATACTGGGTTTTTGAGCCATATTATCTGTTGTTATTAGGCTTTGAAATTATAAACTATTTAATTCCCCCTTTAGGGGGCTGCAAATATCTTAAAAAATGAGGGTTTGTGCTTCTTTATTTTATAAAACGGTAACTTTTTAGAACTTTAGCAGACCTATGGTCACAAACTAACATTTATGTTTTCACTTTTTCGCGAAAATGTGCGCATCGCTTTTGATTCTATACGTACGCAATTGTTGCGCACCATACTTACCGTATTGATTATCGCAATAGGTATTACGGCTCTTGTAGCCATTTTAAGCCTGGTTAAAGCGCTTGAAAATACCATAAGCAGTGATTTCTCCTCTATGGGTGCCAATACGTTTAATATACAGCGGTATGAGTTTAACACCCGCAGACGCGAAAGCGGTGAAGATCAAAAAATAAATCCTGTGATACGCTACACACAGGTGAAAGCCTTTGAAGAAAACTATATTTTTCCCACGTCTCAGGTTTCGGTTTCCTTTACCGGTACCTCGACCGCCGAGGTAAAATTTGAAAATGAAGAAACAGATCCTGAAGTCACCGTACTTGGAGCCAATGAAAACTTCCTTGAAAACTCCGGCCTGGATTTAGCTTTGGGCCGTGATTTTACGCAGTTTGATATTCAAAACAACAATAGGGTTTGTATTTTGGGAAGCGATTTTAAAAACGGACTGCTCAAAAACGTAAATCCCATCAATAAAACCATCAGCATTCGCGGCTCGCGCTTTAAGGTTATAGGAGTGCTTGAAGAAAAGGGTTCAACTTTTGGAAATAATCAGGATTTACGGGTAATTATCCCTATTCAGGTTGCGAGGTCCCTATTTACACAACCCAACATCAACTATTCGGTAAGTGTGAAAGTAGATAATAAAGATGCTTTTGAAGGAGCTCTCGATGAGGCGATCATCACCTTTAGAAATATCAGACAACTCGCGCCTGTTGAAAAAAATGACTTTGGAATAGGCAGAAGTGATGACCTAATTAATCAAATTAGTGAAATAAGTGGTTATCTCTCTATTGCCGCCTGGGTTATAAGCCTGATTACGATATTGGGTTCATCGATAGCCCTTATGAACATTATGCTGGTTTCGGTTACTGAACGTACCCGCGAAATTGGTGTACGTAAAGCATTAGGAGCCAAAAAGAGCACCATTGCAGGACAGTTTCTAATGGAAACGATTATGATAGGTCAGTTTGGCGGTATACTTGGGATTATTCTGGGAATAGCCATCGGAATTCTCATATCTTCTGTAGCTAATTTTAATTTTACCACACCCTGGCTGGCCATGTTTTCGGCTACCGCAGTAACGCTGATTGTCGCGATTATTGCAGGCCTCTTACCTGCGGTTAAAGCCGCAAAATTAGACCCGGTAGAATCGCTGCGCTACGAGTAATCTAAATTTGAATTTAAGAATGAGATTAGGTAAGCTAATCTACTTCAACAAATTTCTCAAACCACTTGTACAGATCGCCCTGTGTGATATTTGCACCTTGTCGTATTAAGACGAAAATATCATTGTTGCGATCATCAGAAAGCAGCTTGCTCGAGGTGTACAGATTTACCTCGTCTTTCATGAAATTTTCCTGAAGCCATTTGTAACCGGCAGCTGTGGTTATGTCGATGCTTTTATTTTCGACTTCAATAGAAATCATACTTATTTTAACAGCACCTACTTCAAAGAGAAACATATGCTGGGCCGAAAAATGCTCGAGATACTGCACTTTGCTCAAAACACCTTCCCAGATAAGATCGCTAAAAACGTCCAGTTCCTGCTCTGCAACCTCGGGCTTATCGCGTTTTATAGACTCCCACTCGTCTGCGGTGATTGACTGTGTTGCCAGAAAATTTATAAACTCCTGGTGCATTTCATCAAGTTGTTCTTTAGTAAGTCTGATGTATTTCATTACTGAATTTTTTAACTAAACCACTCTGCACTAAAAGTGCAGAGGTTTATTTTACTGGGGACTGAAAGTCCCCTTTCTTATTCCAATATAAAATTGGAATTATCAGTACCATCGCGACGATGATGTTCTAAATAGTCATTG
>NZ_JAJGMW010000019.1 GCF_020782115.1 Leeuwenhoekiella parthenopeia
CTCTTTGAGAGCTTCTAAAACCACTTTGGTCTTGAACTTGGGTGTGAATTTTCTTCGTGTCATAAAACAGTAAATTTAAAGTTATTTTGGAACTTAAATTACTGTCCTAATTTTTGGGGGATGCTCAGGTTGAATATTGGAATTATTAAACTAAGATACTATTGGAATACTCAATTTTTATATCACGTCCTAATTATTGTTCCAGCGATTTTAATTTATTGGCTGATTAAATAAAAATAACTGTAGTCTACAATTTTTATCTGTAATTGTGTGGATTCGACAATATCCAAACCCAATCGAAATTGCAAACGCCAATGCTAAACCGAAAATTAACGCATACTAACCCGTAACTGACGGTTATCTGAGATCGTTAGCTGCTATTTTAAGAGATATCACACTTGAAATCATACAAAAATTTCTTAGCTGAAAGTGAAAATTTATTGCGGTTTTATAAAGCGACACTTTTTACCTACGAACAAACGAGCCTGCTTATCCATTTATGGAAAAAGGATAAAACTAGTTTTAATACAGTCGGTGTGGAATTTAATGAGTCGGATTATTATATCAATAGAAGAAAAGATCTTTTAAAAAATGAAAAGAACCTATCAGAAATTGTTTACGTCAGGCTTATTTCGGCATTAGAACTTTTTCTCATTGATTTAATTCGTGATGTTTTTATTGCTACCAAAGAGCCATTTAAGAAACAGGATATTAAACTTGAATTTACTCAAGCGGAATTACTATCCCTCGATTCACCTTCTATAATTTTCAATAAAGTGATCACTAAAGAATTGCGAAAGTTAAGCAGTGGTGGATTTAATGAAATAGTTAAATATTATAAGCGACACTTCGGAATTGAGTTTGGAAATTTCAGTCCCGGAAAAAAGAAAATGGAAGAGTATCATGATCGTCGGCATCTACTAGTTCATAGATTAGGCAAAACAGATGATCAATATAGAAAGCGATATAATTATGATCATCCGTCCATTACAATTACAGAAGAGTATCTGCAACAAAGTTTTAAAGACTTTAAAGGTTTTGCTGCTCTTATTAACGATCAAATCAAATATAAGGTTAATCAGCTTATCTATACGAAAAACAGAAAACCAAAAATTGTTGAGGCCAAAAGCCGGGTGGTAGTAATGCTCAAACAAGGTGAACAAGATTATTTGAAACCATCTTTTGAATTCTGGGCTGGAGACGAATTTACTATGCTTAGTTCCCTCACCGAAAACCGAAATAAAACTGATGAGAAAACGCTGGAATTAATTATTTCGGGAACCGAAAAGCAAATATCAAGTTATAAAAAGGTACTTCAAGATGGTGCAAAAAAAGGTGAAATTAAACTGAGTAGATTTAAAACAAAATCAAATTATCAAGAACCTTTAAAACCTGTGTATCTTAACGAAGAAATGTTGAAGCAAATAGCTAGGGAACTTCCTAAACAGCCTTGGGAAACTGGTATTCATAAAACTATCGCTTCAAAGCTTGGATACTCAAATAAATTCGTGTCCGTTGCAATTCAATTACTTATTGGAAAAGGCATATTTAAAAACCAGATTGACGGAAATATAATTGAGCCGGAGAGTAAAAAAAAGGATTAAAGAAAGTATTTCTGTTCCTTTTTATAAGATGGCAAGACGAATTAATTAAATTTAAATTGTCACCCTTATACAACCCTTTCTGGTCTTTGCTCATAACACTTTTATAATTAAACCAAACCCAACTTTTCCCCAAAAAAAACACCTCACCACCCTCTAACCAACTCTAATCAAGCGAACCAGGCTTTCTAAGAATGTTACGCGCTTTAAAAATAGCGGTTTTCTGAAAGGGCTTTGAGATTTTTGAATCCGGTCTACTATTGACCGGTACCCAAAAGAAAAGCCAAACAAGAACTGTCTGGCTTTTAATATTATTTCTTTGAGATGTTTAGATCTTATTTGTCATTGGCAAGCGTAATGCTTTTGATGATACCCTCACTGGACGAATCGGCAGACCGGTCTAATGCTTTATAGGCTACCACTACCCGGCTTCCTTCATAGTTTCCGTTTTCCAGGTCAATGGCCAGTTCGCTTGAGCTTTCAAGAACCACCGCCTGTAAATCGGCGTCGGTAAAAAAGTAATATTCGCCTTCATAGCCGTCAAAGGTAAGTTCTGCATTTACAAAGGTATCGTTAGTGATTTCTGCGTTCGCCTCTTTAGAAGTTATAGGCGAAAAAGAAAGTATTAGGACGCTGATGATGCTTATTAAAAGTTTCATAGTTTTCGATTTTGTTTCACTAAGATAAGAAGCAAGACCGCCTATTTAAAGAGTCTTATACATACTTTAGCATCAAGTGCTAAAGCCTTCCCAATACAGCTCCTGCATTCCCGTGATTTTAAGATTCCGAATAAAAAAACCTTAACATTTATGGCGCTATGATGCTCAACTGACCGGGTAGTTACACTAAGGCTTAAACAGTACTCCAATTCATCCGGAATGGTTTTAAAAAGCATTTCGGCATCCTGAAAAGGTATTGAGCAGTCGTTCAGCGATTAAAAACAGGTTTTAATCAAATATCCTCCTTCCGCACTAAAAAACAGCTTCCATCGGCTGCCATGTACCCAATCTTTCCCGTAAATTAGCTACAGGTGTTTGTAGCTGGCCCAGTACTCACCCTTTGCTTTCCTCTATAAGCACCCCCGGCCAACTCAGGCAGCATACAATTGTGACATTTAACCATTCTATATATTAATTAAATCAACCTGTTATGAGGAAACTGTTTTTTTTGCTCGGAACACTGTTCTGCGGTACCTTCTTAATCGCACAGACCAATACGAGTGTAGTTACACAAACCGGAACGGGCCACGAGTCCTATGCCCTACAGGCCGGGAGACTCCATATTTTAGACCTCAACCAGGAGGGGCTGACTAACTTTTCCGATTCGAGACAGACCGGAAAGTCAAACGATGCCGATATCGATCAGATTGGTACCAATCAGGATACATATATCAAGCAAATTGGGAGCAGTAATGAGTACCGTGTCACGCAGGCTGAAAATGGAAACGACAACCTTGCAATGGTGCGCCAGGAAGGTCGCAGAAACTACGGAGGCCGCGGAAACGACTGGGGTACCTACCAGGCAGGATCGCGCAATTTTTCGGAAACCTCTTCAGTGGGAGACGATAATGGTGCCGCAACCCTTCAGCGTGGATCTGATAACAAAGCTTCTCTGGTACAACGGGGAGACCGCAACAGCGGTACCTATTTAACGAGTTTAAACTGGGGTATTCAGCAGATCGGGAACCGCAATGCGGCAGATATCGACCAGATCGATGATGATAATACCGCTTCCATAGAACAATTGGGTGATGACAACGCATTCCGCATCACACAGGAGGGTTTTGTAAATACCGCCTCCTCCTATCAATCGGGAAACCGCAACCGGGCCGGGGGTTCTGCCTTAAACTGGGGCATTTTACAGGTAGGAAGCAACAACCGCGCTACCTCAAGCTCTGTGGGTAACAATAACAATTCGGGTACACATCAGGGCGGGAATCACAATATCTCTACCATTGTACAAACCGGTGACGGCAATGTCAGCAACGGCCTGTCTCGCGGATATTTTGGCACCGATCAGCGCGGGTATTACAACAATTCCGATCTGGTTCAATCGGGCAACTACAATACCGCCTCAACAGACCAGCAGGGTAACCGCAATCAGGCAGACACCTATCAGTTGGGTACGTCTCACCGGAGTTCGGTGTATCAGGATGGAGCAGATCACGATTCAAACGTTGACCAGTTAGGAACCGCAAATATCTCAAGCGTTATTCAATATGGGACCTCCAACAGCAGTCTTGTTTTTCAGGATGGAAACACCAACCAAAGCAGCGTTTTCCAAACCGGACTTGCGCATCTAAGTACGGTTACCCAAACAGGAGTTACTAACAGTTCAAGTGTTAATCAAAGTAACTGATCTCCTTTAAAATCACCTGAAATTCCTAAAGAGTGCTTTTTTAAGCACTCTTTTTTTTGATCCTCTTTTTAATTAGGCTTTCTATCCCGTACCTTTGTTTTCCTGATACTACAACTTTATAATTAAATTAAAATTCATGAAATATCAACATGTACTTTACCTGATTTGTGCCTTGGCCTTCTTACCGCTACACGCGCAGCAAATCAGTTCACCCAATCAAAATTTTACTTTAGACTTTTCTGTTGAAAACGGAAAACCCACCTATTCTCTTTCGTATAAAGGGAAAGTTCTGATTAAACCCAGTCGTTTAGGCTTTGAACTTACAGATGCCGAAGATCTGACCGAAGGTTTTAGCCTTGAAAAATCAGAAACTGCCAGCTTTGACGAAACCTGGAAGCCTGTTTGGGGCGAAAGCAGCAGCATTCGCAACCACTATAACGAACTACTCGTAATGCTGAAGCAGGAAACTACCGCTCGTATGATGCACATTCGCTTCCGGTTATTTGACGATGGTCTGGGCTTTCGCTATGAGTTTCCGGCGCAGGATAATCTGATTTATTTTGTGATTAAGGACGAAAAAACACAGTTTGCGATGAACGGCGATCATACCGCCTGGTGGATTCCCGGGGATTTTGATACCCAGGAATACAACTATACCAAAACCAAAATCTCGCAGATCAAAAATTCGGTACAGGCCGCGCTCGAGCGCAACGGCGCCAATGCCTCGATGACGCCCATATCTGATTCTACCGTACAAACCGCGCTGATGCTGAAAAGCGACGACGGGATGTACCTCAATCTGCACGAAGCCGCTTTGGTTGAATATTCGGCCATGCACCTGGATTTTGATACCGAAGCTATGACTTTTGAGGCGCATCTTACCCCGGACGCGGTAGGCAATATGGCGTATATGCAGGCTCCGCGAAATACGCCCTGGAGAACGATAATAGCCGGGGAAAAAGCCGGAGACATCCTGCTATCCAATATGACGCTTAACCTCAACGAGCCTACCGAATTTGAAGATACCGGCTGGATCAAGCCCGTAAAATACATCGGGGTCTGGTGGGAAATGATTACCGGTAAAAGCAGCTGGGCCTACGGGGACGTACCCAGCGTACAACTGGGCGTAACCGATTTTGAAAACCTAAAACCCACCGGAAGACACGCTGCCAACACTAAACATGTGAAAGCGTATATTGATTTTGCCGCTAAACACGGCTTTGATCAGGTACTGGTAGAAGGCTGGAATGTGGGCTGGGAAGACTGGTTTGGCAAATCAAAAGATTATGTGTTTGACTTTGTCACTCCGTATCCTGACTTTGATGTGGTGGAGCTTCGCGAATATGCTAAGGACAAGGGCGTACGTATTATGATGCACCACGAAACCTCAGGGGCTATACGCAACTACGAGCGCCATATGGATACCGCGTATCAGTTTATGAAAGCAAACAACTACAACGCGGTTAAAAGCGGTTATGTAGGCGATATCATCCCACGTGGCGAATACCATTACGGGCAATGGGCCAACAATCATTATTTGTATGCTATTGATAAGGCTAAAGACTATCAGGTGATGGTCAACGCGCACGAGGCTGTAAGGCCTACTGGTCTGCGTCGCACCTATCCCAACCTGATCGGAAACGAATCTGCCCGTGGTACCGAATACCAGGCCTTTGGCGGAAACAATCCCGATCACACGACCATTCTTCCGTTTACCCGCCTCATTGGCGGACCTATGGATTATACGCCGGGAATTTTTGAGATGGACGTGAGCAAATACAACCCGGACAATAACTCGCACGTAAATGCTACCATTGCCAATCAGCTGGCTTTGTATGTGACGATGTACAGTCCGCTACAGATGGCCGCCGATTTACCGGAAACGTATGAGAAGTTTCTGGATGCCTTTCAGTTTATTAAAGATGTGGCGATCGATTGGGATGAGACCTTAGTGCTTGAAGCCGAGCCGGGAGATTTTATTACCTATGCCCGCAAAGCGAAAAATTCGCCGAACTGGTTTGTAGGGCGTACCAATGATGAAGAAAAACGCACCTCATCTATCGCGTTTGATTTTCTTTCGCCCAAAACCCAATACATCGCGACCGTTTATGCCGATGCAGCAGACGCGCATTACAAGACCAATCCCCAGGCGTACACCATTACCCAATATGTGGTGACTTCAAAATCAAAACTGAAGCAGGTTTGTGCTCCGGGTGGAGGTTATGCAATTAGTATCGTTCCGGTGACCGATAAAGCGGAAGTGAAAGGGCTTCAAAAATTGTAGTAATAACTCACTTTTATAGAATAAAACTCAGTCCCAAAAGGCTGAGTTTTTTATTGGCTTGCATTCCTTTAAATTTAGGCCAGAAGATCTGTGCGTGATTTTTGAGGTCGTAAAGCCCTTTTACAGGAAGTTTTAAAAGAAAAATTGCCTGATTCTGAGCTACATTTATTTTTAATAAATTGATTTTCAATATTTTAATTGAAATAAAAATCAGTTAAAAAAATTAAAAAAAAGTAGTTGCAGATGTTGCACGAGTCTAAATTTAAATTAGATTCGCACGCATTTTTAACGCAAAATAATTTTATACTATGAAACGCATTTTTTTAGCTGTTTTTGCTTTGAGTTTAATGATCACTGTTTCTTCTTGCAGAGAGTCTGCTGAGGAGAAAACAGAGGAAGTAATGGAGGAAACTTCTATGGAAGCTGCTCCAGTTGAAGCTCCTGTTGAAGTAGAAGTAGAAGAAGTTGAGGAAGTTGTAGTTGATACTACTGCTGCTCCTGAAGTTCAATAATCCAGATACCAAGACGTAATAAGCCCCAAAGCTTAGAAACAAAACCCTGCCGAGTGCAGGGTTTTGTGTTTATGGGCACCAACAAAGGACTTCAGCACCCAAAGACTTTCGTTGAATTTGAACATTTTTACCGAAAAATACTTTGTAGTACTGCCCCTGGGGTAGTTTACTTAAAGCCCATATTTAACCGCAACGGCATCTGCGCAATTGATCCCGTCAATAGCAGCAGACATGATTCCCCCCGCATAACCGGCTCCCTCCCCGCAAGGATACAAACCTTTGATTTCGATATGCTGAAGACTGCGTTCATCCCTTGGGATGGAAACAGGTGAAGAGGTACGGCTCTCGGGCGCGTGCAATACCGCATCAGCTGATAAATAGCCCGGCATCTTTTTGCCAAAAGCCACAAAAGCCTTCTTCAGGCGTTTGGCGATTAAGGGCGGAAGCACCTCGTTTAAATCGGCACTCACAATCCCGGGCTGGTACGAGGTTTTGGGGAAGTCTTTCGATTTAACGCCCTTTACAAAATCGGTCATACGCTGTGCCGGTACACGCTGGGTTTTACCCCCGGCTATCCAGCAGGCATGCTCCACCATCTTTTGAAAATTGAGGCTTACGAAAGGATCATCCGGTTTATATCCCGGCAAATCTTTGGGCTCCACACTCACTACAATTCCTGAGTTTGCATAAGGATTATTGCGTTTGCTGGGACTCCAGCCGTTGGTCACCACCTCGTTCTGATCGGTAGCGCAGGGGGCGATGATTCCTCCGGGGCACATACAAAACGAATACACGCCCATCCCGTCTACCTGCTCTACCAGGCTGTAGGACGCCGGCGGCAGATAAGGATTATCGGTTTCCCCGTGGTATTGAATGTAATTAATCACTTCCTGACGGTGCTCTGCCCGTACGCCAAGCGCAAAGGGTTTGGCTTCGATCTTCACCCCTTTTTCGTGAAGCAAATAAAAGATATCCCGTGCCGAATGCCCGGTCGCCAATATCACTTCTTTAAAGTCGTACTTGATTTTGTCGTTGATGACCAGTCCGGTGATCTGTTTGTCTTCGATCAACAAATCGGTGAGCTTGGAGTTGAAGTGTACCTCCCCTCCTGCTTCGCGAATGGCATCCCGCATAGCCGTAATGAGTTTGGGTAATTTGTTGGTCCCAATATGTGGATGCGCATCTACCAGGATATCTTCATCTGCGCCAAAATGCACCAGCCATTCCATCGCCTTGAGGACATTGCCGCGCTTTTTAGAACGGGTGTACAATTTCCCGTCTGAATAGGTACCGGCACCCCCCTCGCCAAAACAGTAATTCGACTCCGGGTTTACAATTAGCTCCTTATTGATTTTGGCCAAATCGCGTCTGCGCTCGCGCACATCTTTTCCGCGTTCAAACACAACCGGCTTTAAACCGGCCTCAATGGCCCGGAGCGCCGCATACAATCCCGCAGGGCCGGCACCTATTATGGCAATAGCAGGTGCCGGGCGCACATCCCGGGCTATAAAACGACTGAGCTGTGCCTTAGACTCCCCTTTTTTCCAGATTTCTACCTGCAACTGCAGCTTTACCGGGCGCTTACGCGCGTCTATAGAGCGTTTGCGGATGCGCCAGTCTGACACCTGCGAAAAGGGAATATTGGCCTTTTGCAGCGCCTGCTTGATGATATACTCGTTATTTTCAAGCAACTCTGGCCTGATGGTAATGGCAACTAATGTACTCATAGCGCAAATATAGGCAGTAGTAATCTTTAAAATACTACTAAATCTTGCTTATAGAATCGTTAAAGCAGATTGTAGGAACGGCAGAATTAGGCATTTTGGTCAGAACAACCTAATCTTAACTTTATGCGTATTCTTTGTCTTTGCTTTTTGCTTTTAACGTCGGGCGTTTTTGCTCAGGAAACCGAATCTCCCTATGAACTCAGCTGGGGTAAAGATGCGACCTGGCTGGGACTGGGACTGGCCGGTACCACCGCGGGCTTTCTTATCATTCAGGATAAAGAACGCATCGATGAAGAAACGATAATGAACCTGAATGAAGATAACATTCCGTTTTTTGACCGCTGGAATGCCGGCAACTACGATGAAAACCTCAGCAAAATAAGCGATGTGCCCTTTTACACTTCGTTTGCCATCCCGCTGGCGATGTTGTTTACCAAAGATCAAAGCAACCACACCGGGCAGATCAGCGTGATGTATCTGGAATCGCTGTCGACCACGGCAGCCTTATTTACACTTTCGGCCGGACTGACCGATCGTTTGCGTCCGCGTACCTATAACGAAAATATTCCGCTGAATGAGCGCACTGAATCTACCAATACCCGCAGCTTTTACTCGGGTCACGTGGCAGCTTCGGCGACTGCAACCTTTTTTGCTGCTAAAGTATGGACCGATTTTAATCCCGATATGAAAAACAAATGGCTGGTTTGGACGGGTGCTGCCCTAATCCCTGCAACGGTGGGAACCCTGCGTATGGAGGCCGGAAACCACTTCTTTAGCGACGTTCTGCTGGGTTATGCTCTGGGAGCCGCCAGTGGTATATTAGTCCCCGAGCTGCATAAGAAAAAGTACGAGAACCTTTCGTTTAGCCCGATAATGGGTGATGATTATCAGGGGGTTTATTTGAGTTACCGGTTTTAAGTCGCCTCAGCTCCAGTCTTTCTACTGCCTAAGGTGTCAGCTTTATTCTGATCTGAATATGGATTCGAGTGATTTTGAGAGCAAGAACTTAGTAAAAGTTATCGAGGAGTGTCACTTCGAGTGCCAGACGAGGTGAGACCGAGACTGGTGTATCGAGAAGCCCGGTGAGCAAGAGACATACTAACTAAGAAGACTTCTCGATACATCTAAAGCTACGCTATTGCTTTGCTTTAGCCACTCGAAGTGACATAAAAAAAGGCTTCAGTAATCTACTGAAGCCTTTTTAATTTATTCAAAATTGGAATTTACTCGTAGCTAAAAGCAGCCTTTTTCAAATCCATCGAGTTGGTACCTATCATCACCTCAAAATCTCCGGGTTCGGTTTCCCAGATGTTGTTTGCACTGTAAAATTCCAGTGTTTTAGGCGTGATCACAAAAGTTACCGTTTTGCTTTCGCCCGGCTCTAATTCGATCTGTTTAAAATCGCGCAATTCTTTTATAGGTCTGGTTTTGCTGGCGAAAAGATCACGTATATACAACTGTACCGTTTCTTTACCTGCAACATCGCCGGTATTGGTCACACTTACCGAAGCGGTCAGCGTTCCATCAGCGTTTAAGGTTTCTGCACCCAGACTGATGTCGCTGTATTCAAAGCTGGTATAGCTTAAGCCAAAACCAAAGGGGAACAAAGCTTCAATAGACGAGTCTTCATAACCTGAATAGAATATCAAATCGCTGCTGGGGCGACCGGTGTTTTTACGGTTGTAGTATAACGGCTCCTGCCCCACATTGCGCGGAAACGAAACCGGAAGCTTTCCGGAAGGATTATAATCGCCGAATAACACATCTGCAATGGCATTACCGGCACGTGAACCCAAAAACCAGGTTTCTAAAATTGCAGGTACCTGCTCGTTTGGCTTCGACAAATCTAGCGGACGCCCGTTCATCAGTACCAAAACAATGTTTTCATTAACCGCGTGCACGGCGTCAAGCAATTCCTGCTGTACTCCGGCCAGGGTAATATCGGTATAGCTGCGCGCTTCGCCGGTCTGGTAGGCGTCTTCACCCAATACCATTACGACAACTTCCGATTTTGCTGCTGCGGCAACGGCATCGGCAAAACCTGTCGTGTCGGTTTGATTAAGTTTTAAAGGCTGAATAAATGCACGCTCCCCGATAGCTAAATCGGCACCTTTGGCATAATTGATTTCAACAGCAGCTCCCAGTTTATTCTGAATACCTTCTAAAACCGAAACGGCTGAATTAGGCACGGCCTGCGCTCTCCAGTTACCCAATGGCGAATCTTTATCTGCCGCCAGCGGACCAATTACCGCAATACTTTTTAAAGAGGTTTTTAGCGGAAGTGCATTATTTTCGTTCTTTAACAAAACAATAGACTTGCGGGCGATGTCTTCAGACGCTTCCAGGTGTGCTTCGGTATAGACATTTTGAGCCTCCCGGGTCTCATCGCTGTATTTATAAGGATCTTCAAAAAGTCCCAGATTAAATTTCACCCTTAGGATTCGGCGTACCGCATCGTTTAAAAGCGCTTCGTCTATGCTTCCGTTTTCAACTAAAGGAACCAGAGACTCCTCGTAGACCAAACCTTCCATATCCATATCGCTTCCTCCCTTCACGGCGAGTTCACCGGCCTGCATCTTATCTTTTGCATAGCCGTGGTTGATCATTTCAACAATAGAACCCCAGTCTGAAACCACAAAACCTTTGTAATCCCAGTCTTTTTTTAGCACTTCGCGCTGCAAATACACACTGGCTGTCGCAGGAGTACCGTCAATCTCGTTAAAACTGTTCATAAACGTAGCTACGCCGGCTTCGGCAGCAGCTTTAAAAGGCATCAATATCGAGTTTTGTAATTCGGAAATACCCACATTTACCGTGTTGTAATCCCTTCCGCCTTCACCATAACCGTATCCGGCAAAATGCTTGGCACAGGCTGCAATACTGAATACATCAGAAAGATCAGTTCCCTGAAAACCTTTTATGCGGGCAACGCCTATGACGCTGTTGAGATACGGATCTTCTCCGCCGCCTTCCATGATACGACCCCAACGTGCGTCACGGGAAACGTCTACCATAGGCGCAAAAGTCCAGTGCACCCCGGAAGCTGCGGTCTCTACAGCTGCAATACGCGCTCCGTTTTCAATAGCTTCAAGGTCCCAGCTTGCGCTTTCGCCCAGGGGCACGGGAAACATGGTTTTATACCCGTGAATCACGTCATACCCAAAAATCAACGGAATCTTTAACCGGCTGTACTTCATTACATTTTCCTGAGCCTCGCGGGTACCGGCAGCAGTCAATACATTGAGCATCGAACCTACCTCACCAGCGCGCAGTTTTTGCAACTTGGTATTCCCATCAATCTCTGAGGGTGCTCCGGTAAGATCAAAACTCCCGTTGTATTGCACCATTTGGCCCATTTTTTCCTTGAGGGTCATCAGATTGATGATCGAATCGATTTTCCGCTCGGTTACGGGATCGAGATCGTTTACTCCCTTTTGCGCCGAAGCAAGCTGCGTGGCAAAAGCCAAAACCATAAGGGATAGCAGCGCTTTTGTCGTATTCATAGTCTTAAAATTTAGGTATTAAAAGGAGCTGATCTTTAAACCTGATCAGCTCCTGAATAGTTAATTGCTTTTAAAGTTTTCTAATTTCTTACGGTCACAGAAACATTATCTACGTTAGCAGAAACACTACATCCCGCATCTCCACCGCAAACCGACTCGATAAGCAACGACAGCCCTTCACTCACATTCGTTCCTGCGGGAATGGTATAGGTCGCTGTAAACGTTGTCCAGGTATCGGTTAGGGCGGGCCTTGGATCAAAAACCTGCGTAAATGAGGCACCATTCGCAGTTTCACCAAATAAAATCACATTAAATACCGCTCCGGGCTGAGTTACGGAACCTATATGATCAAATTTTACCTCGATCACATCTCCTGCTTTTACAACGCCGGCACCAAATCGCTCTTGTTTAATGGCCGGGTTACTAGGACCATTAGTACTAATCTTCGTAGATGCTGCACTTCCATTACCTAAAGAATTATCCAAAATGGAGCTGCCTCCATTTTGAAAAAATGTCCATCCGGTTTCTCCGGCTTCAAAACCACCATTGGTGATAAAGTTATCAGAAGTACCACCGCCACCGCCGGTTCCTCCGGTTCCGCCGCCGGTGTCATTGCGAGTGAGGGATACATTGTCAATATTTACAAGGCCTACTGCGCCACCGTTATCAAAAAGTACGCGGCTGTTTGCATCACCAAAACCATTTGCTGTTAGCGTTAAGGTATACGTTGTACGCTCTGAAGTTATAGCTACATTTGCTGATGTATTGGCAAAATTACCGTCACTCAAACCTATCCCGGCTATTATGGAGCGATTGCGATCAGACCAGGCGTCAAAAGTAAGCGTATAGGTAGCGTCCGGAACAATGGTTAATTTTTGGCTCAGGTTTACTAAAAACGCATCACCCGCAGTTTCTACGTTAACCGAATAAAAGGTATTTCCATTTTCGGTAGTAGTGGGCGCAGGGTTACTTCCTACTCCTACCGTCCAGGGGCTGGCTCCGTCTTCAAAATCACCATTTACGAGCAATCCTGAATCGAAATCACTTCCGCCACCTCCGCCGGTGCCTCCGGCAGCTTCCAATCTAAGATCATCGAGGTAATAGGTGCCGTTTGCGGTAATTGCATCATTAGCCTGATTGTTATCGGGCTTAATAACCAATTGATTGTAAGCCGTAGGCGCAGCCGGTAAATTGGTGAACGTAAACTGAACTTCTGTCCAGGTATTTGCTTCCGGAATCGTTACAAAAACGGGAGCAGGATTACCGGTTACCGGAACGGTTTGAGGATCAACCGCAAGCTCAAATCTAAAGACCACATTCGCTTTAGTGGAATACACTTTAAGTTTGAAGGTATTGGTCGTCGTTAAATCAAAATTAGGATTGAAGGTGTTTTGAATACCTGCAAAGAAACTTGAACCGGCAGGCTTGTCAACACGAAGTACATAATCTGAGGTATTTATACCTGTTTTGCTTGGGTTATCGGCAAGACCTGAAGTGATACCGTCTCCAAAATTGTTGGAAGCTAAAAAGGTCTGACAACCTTCAAAATTTAAAGGAAGCGTTGTTGCGGCTACCGGGGTACCGGTACAGCCACCTCCGCCGGTTCCTCCGGGGTTACTGTCACTTCCGTCACCTCCTACTACAAGGGAAATATTATCCAGAACCACAACACCAGTATCTGCACCCATATCAAAAAGCACGCGGCTGTTTGCACCGCCAAAGTCGGCAGCACTCAATTGCAGGGTAAAGGTTTGGGTTTCTGTGGTCAGATTGATTTGTGGAGCCGTATTGGTAAAAGGGGCTTCGTTAAGACCAATACCCGCGAGAATCGTTCTGGCGCGATCTGATGAAGCGTTAAACGTCAGAATATAATTGGTTCCCTGAGTGATTTCAACAACCTGACTCAAATTCACATTAAAAGGTTCCCCTGCAGTTTCTACGTTTACGAAATTATAGGTATTACCTCCTTCTGTCACGGCGTTGGCACCATTACCTATCCAGGGTTGGATACCTGCCTCAAAATCACCATTTATCAACAAGCCTGAATCAAATGGTGGTACCGGAGTTTCAATCTGTGCAATATCATCTACATAAAACGTATCGGCAGTATTGCCCGGGCCATCTGCAAAGAGGGTCACTCGCGAATAACTCGCTGCAGAATTAAAGTCAAACTGAAGACTTTCCCAACCGCTACCGGTATGGTTTGCACTCACCTCAACATCTGCACCGGTACCCTGTTCTAATTTCAACAGAACCGGAATCGCAGTTTCAGACCAGAAATTCATCGTGATGGTTTTCTCAGTGGTCAGATCTACAGCCATACCCACATCGAAGGTGATTCCTTCAAACTGGTTACCTGCATTAACGATTTCACCTACCTGAGAAGCTTTATCATTTGATCCCGAAACGTCAGGATTGGATACAATTTGAAAAGTCGTACCATTAAAGGTATTTACCACATAATTCACATTAGGATCGTCAAAAGTCACCGGAAGATTCATAGGTAATGGAATGTTGATCACTACAGTATCTGTAAAACTATCTGAACCACCCGCAGCGTTTTTAGCCGTCAGGGTTACTTCATACGTACCTGTTCCAAAAGCTCGCATGGGGTTGATCTCTTTAGAAGTACGCCCGTCGCCAAAATCCCAGCTGTACATCGTAGCTTCTTCTGAGGTATTGAAAAAGGTAACTGCCCCGGTATCTTCATCAAGGGTATAGGTAAATCCTGCCGAAACTTCCGGCAATTCTGCATCATCTTCTTCGCAGGATACGAAAGCGACAAGGCTTAGCACTACTGCCAGTACTCCGGCAAATTTTATGTTCTGTATAAATTTTCTCATAATACTGGTTTTAAAAGTTTCGTTGTCCATTGCTTTCGTAAACGCGTACGTAATCAACGAGCATGGTTTGTGGGAATACGGTTTCTGCATTGGGCGAGCCTACAAAGCTTCCACCCACGGCGAGGTTGAGAATGATGTAAAAATCGTGATTGAAGACCCACTCGCCGGGAACATCATCGGGAGTGATCTGATTATAAAGCACGTCATCTACATAAAAGTTGATGTATTCAGGTCCCCATTCAATACCAAATATGTGAAAACCGGTATCAAAACGGTCGCCCTGCAGTTCGTAACGCTTCGAAATGGATTGCCCGGCAGAGTAGCCCGGTCCGTGAACCGTACCTAACACCACAGTAGGTTCCTGCCCGCGGTATTCCATAATGTCTATTTCGCCTATTTGTGGCCAAATTTCCCCCGGAATGTCTGAACCTAAAAGCCAGAATGCCGGCCAGATTCCCTGCCCGTAAGGCAGTTTGATGCGGGCTTCATAACGACCATAGGTATTCTCAAATTTGCCTTTGGTAAGCAAACGTGCAGAGGTGTACCCTGAACCCTGAAAATTCTCTTTCCGGGCGGTAATGAGCAGGTAGCCGTTTTGCACACTTACATTCTCACTGCGACTGGTGTAATACTGAAGTTCGTTATTGCCCCAGCCGTTTTGTCCGGTTCCGATATCGTAGTTCCAGATGGAAGCGTCTGGCGCGCCATCCTGATCAAAATTATCTTCGAGTATCAAATCTTCGAAAACAGCCACAGTCTGCTCTTCGCTGGTGTCACAAGCCGCAAAAGCAAATACAACAGCAAGCAGGGCAAGTTTCGATTTGGCAACCCGAAGCATTGGTATAAATCGTTTCTTATCTTTCATAATCCTATTTTTTATTCGGTGTAGAAGTAAATGTTATCCACGAGCAATTCGTTTATTTCTGCACTTCCCTGAAAAAGAATAAGTCCCAGATTGGTGCGCGTGGTAAGTGCTGTAAAGTCTGAAAGTGGAATATCTAGCGTGACCCACTGCCCGGTTTGTAAGCGGTCTGCTGTTATTTTGATACGGGATACGGTGTCGTCTCCTCCACCGGTTACAGCGTCACTGCCGTAATCCTGTAATTCAATATCGATAAAGCTACTCGCATTCAGATTTATACCTTCGGGGATGTACAAATCAATATGTAAACCGGTCATTGCTGATGCATTTACACGGCCAAATTGAATTCCTACGAAATTAAAGTCGGTATAACTGATGATGCTGTTGCCGTTGATATTTAGATCATCTCCACCAAGGGTGGTCTGAAAAGGCTCAAAAAAGCCGTTATAGAAATCAACATTCACATTGGTATAGGCATCACTATACACCGAAATCACATTTGCAGCGGGGCGTGTAGGTGTGGGTGCCAGTTCAAAAGCACCTCCCACATTGAGCGTGAGCGAACCAGCCGCACGTACACCGCCTACTAAAGCGGTAATGACCGCAGTACCTTCATTGAGCGTGGTCACAACACCCTGCTCGTTGACTAAAGCCACGCCGGGGTTTGATGTTTCAAACGTGAAATAACCCGGAGCAGCATTAACGGTTTGATTTACCCCGTTTGCCAGATTGAAGGTTTGGGTAAGACCGGTTACAGGAATGGTAATATCTGTAAATGTAGTTTGCTCCACATCCTCACCGTTTAGAATTGATGGTCTGGGCTGCGCTACTGTACCCAGTTTTTCAAATTGCACTTCATCAACCCAAAAGGTATAGCCGTCGCCATCTTCAGGACCCTCTGAGTACCAAAAGAGGCCGCTTTCAGCAATGAGTTTTGACGGATCAGGAATCGGGATTATGTATTTCACCCAGTTTGTGCTGATGCGCAGATTGGTTTTGGTTACCAAAAATTTATTTTCGCCAAAATTGTTGCCAAAGCCAATCTCGTTTATAGTCGCTGCCTTTGTTGCTTTCGCCCAAAAGGTAAGGGCGTCATAACCCGAAAGGTCACGCGGACTATTTGTAGGGAAAACAGCACCCGCGTAAGCCCCTCCGGGATCTCCAAAATTTGGTACATCTATACGCATAGAAGCTTCACCATCATAGCTGACTTCTGAATCGACCGTAAAGGCGTCGAGTTTAGATCCTTCAAACGGGAAGTAATTTAAGCCGGCGGTAAAGCCATCGAGAAATACATCGCCGTTGCTTGCATAGGTTGCAAATTCAACATCGTCAGACAGGGGTCGTTCACAGGCGGTAAAACCTATTAAAATACCTGTACATATGAGTTTATATAAATTTGTTTTCATCATCTCTCTAGTTACCAATGTTGATATGTATGTATGTTCTGATTTCCCATTCGTTTCCATCGGGAAAACCTACCGGACTAATTGTGGGTTGAGTAGCAAATTCTTCTCCCTGCAGGGGTGCGTAGCGGTTTGAAAATTCGTTAAGTGAGCGCCATGTGCCGCGAACACCGATGCGGGTATTGGGCAGAATAAACCAGCTGGGTTTGCCCAGAGTTGTTGACACATCAAGCATCAACTGCACCGGAAAAGTGAGGTTAAAATCGCGGTGGTAGTCAAAAGGCCCCCAGTCATTGATCTTAAAGGAATGGATAAACTTAAACTTGTTATAGATCACCCGGATGTCCCCACCTACCCGCTCGATCAAACGTGGATCGCTACCACGAGCCTGGGCGTTACCTAAGTACATATTGGCAATCAGACCCAGATTAGGTGCTGCTTTTGAAACGATACGGGTGTTGAATTCCCATAAATCTTCTGCCGGTACGGAATTGGGGAAAGCAAATGAAGTACGGTTACCCAGGAAACCAATCGCGGCATCCATAGTTGTAGGTAAATGCCAATACACAAAACCGGCGTTGAAGGCAAATTTCGCGTCTTCCATCTCATCGTTATCCCAGGCGTACATCCAGGTTCCCGGTGTAGGGTCATACGTTAGCAGGAACTCACCTGCAACCGTTTCCCGGTTTTCACGCACCGAAAACGGATCGTCCTGAATGTTACGCAAACGTGCCGGAGCTGGTGCGTCGTTTGGAATGGCTTCCACCAAAGGTTTTTGCCACAGGAAATTAGGTGCAAGCGTCCAGTTACCGGTGAGATAGGTAAACCCGGAAAGGAAATTGGTAATATTTCCACCTCCTACATCTTTTAATCTCCAGCCGGTAAAAGTCTGGGTTTGATCAAAACCGCTGCGGGCTACAAGACCCATGGCCGATCCCTGAGCGTACCAGTTTAAGGGACCACTTGAGAACGTTATTTTTGCTTTACCTCCCCAGTTATCCATTGAATTTACCTTGTCTGTATACACGATGTAATTATCAGGGTTATCGCCGCGTACTACCTGAAATTCGCGGCCATTAAGCGGTTGTCCTGCCCAAATGGCTCCGGCTTCAAAACCGAATTTACCCAGCGTGGTTTTACCCTGAAGGGTTACGCGTCTGGTTTTAGGCTGGGGAATCGCTATTGAACTGACTGTAGTACCGTAATCGTCAATATCTTCGTGATAGATGGCAGCTACATCAACGTTTTTGAACTGCTTGTAATATTTAAGGAAAACAGCCGGGTTTGCGCCCCACCACAATTGAGGGCCAAAGGCTACTTTAAAATCTTTTAGGGCTTTTTTACCATCAACTTCAAAACCTAAAATCTCCCCGTTGTAGATATCGAGGTTGGGCCCGTAATTGGCTTCAGGATACAGACCGAAGAAGTCGCCCTCGTAACCCCAGTGGTAATGCCCGGTACGGTAGAATCCGCGTAGGTCAAAGTACTCAGCATTCCACTCGTATTCGGCGCTGTACACCTGTACACGATTCACATCGGTAACATCTACGGTGCCGTCCGGACTTAAAAAGCGTCTCGCGCGTGCCCGGTTTTCGTAGAAAATCTCGTCTATGGGATTTTCGGCCACATTGCCTACGATGTTGAAATTTACTTCTGCACGCATATTGGCAGTAGGATTCCCTTCCACACCCACATAATAGGATTGCATATGGTCAAAGCCCAGCTCATCGGGGTACATCATCGCGTCTGGATCTGCATCACGAGGCGTGGTAATGAGGCTTCCGCCGGTGTTGAAAGTCGTGAATTCGGCTCTTAGGTTGCTGAGTCGCGCTTTGCTGTTGAGCTCCACTCCCAAAGCCGCTTTATCGCCACGGGCACGCAGTACCGCGTCCATGATTTCGATATCCTTAAAGGCGGTTGAAATACTTTCGGCAGTCATTCCGCCGGAATAAGGGTTCAGGCTATGCGCTTCTTTTAACACATAATAGGCTGCACGCGGATACAGATCGTAGAGTCCGCGTTCGTTAGTAGGGCCTTTGGCACAAATACCAAACCACTCTTCGTTCATATTGTTTTCGCCATCGCGGAAATCAAACGCGTAACCCCCGTTAGACCAGGACGCATTGTTGTCGTGTACCGAAAGATTTTCGGTCTGACCGTATTTCCACCAGCCGTCGCTAAACTGAAAGGTAAAACCTCCAATAGAGTTACCGGCTTTACCCATACCCGAAGCATTGGCATAAATTTCTTCCCAGTTGCTTTTAAGGTATTTGGCCTGAGCTTCCTGATCTTCCTGGTTTTCGATTGCGTTAAATGCGTCAGAGCCAAACTCGGTAAACATAATTGGCATATTGAGTTCGTCCCGCACCCGGGTGAACGCATCACCAAAAGACATTCCCCGATACACGTTTGTACCAAAAATATCCACGTCTTTACACTCCTGTTTGATGATTTCAAGAAACAGCAAATCCCCGTTACACATCGCTACGGGATGATCGGTATCGATCGCCTTCATCGCTACGGCAGCATCGTTAAACAATTTGTACATAGCTTCGGCACGTATGGTAGACTTGCGATCTTCAAACGGAATATCTTCGGTCTCTGCACCGTCCCAAAACAGGCCGTAGTTGTTTTCATTACCCAACAGGAACATCAAAAGACCGCGGGTGTTTTTGTATTTCGCAGTCATTTCGGTTACTTCCTTAAGCAGCAACTCCCGGGTTAAGGGATTGGAATACTCGGTATTGGCAACCCATTCCCCATTAAGGGTAAGACCATAGCGCCCAAAAGAATGGTTGAGCATGGTATAAATCCCATAGTTGTCGTAGATATAGGTAATCCATCGCGGCTGAATACCGGTGTACTGGCGCACCACATTGACCCCCATATTTTTGAGAAGCCCCATCTCTGAATCGAGCGCAGCCTTGATAATATCATCAGGCTGATTCCACAGACTGTATGAAAAGTTAGTACCTATGGGAAAGTAATCCCAGTTCATCCCATTTATCATAAATGGTTTGCCTTCAACCAGCAATTGCATACCCCCTGCATTCTTATCAACCATGACTCGCTGAGTCTGACTGATTAATGCGGAACTGTACAAAACAATAGCCAGCGCAAGTAGTTTTTTGTAAATCATAAATACGTAATATTAGCCCTGTTATCTTCTTAAATTTAATCTTTTAAATGGTGTTATTTCCTTTATTTCAGCGGTTTAAGCCGTTTTTTAAAGCCCTTAAACCCGTTAATTGATCAAAACATCGTGCAAACGTTGTAGCCAGTGCGTTTCTTTTAAATGTTAAAATTTATCCCGCGCTCTATTTACGGTTTTTCTGGCCGTTTTCAAGGCCCATTTAGGCTCTGTGAGCCCTATTCCAGCTCATAAACCCGCACATAATCAATACTGAATTCCTGTGGGAAAATCGTATCGTCAACCTCCGGTCCGCCGAAGTTTCCGCCGATGGCCAAATTCAGAATAAAATAGAAGGGCTGGTCAAAAGGCCAAACGGCTTCGGTTTTATCTTCGGGATTAAAGGTGTACACCAACTGATCGTCTACAAAAAAGTCTATTTTCTCAGGTGACCATTCTGCTGCATACACGTGATAGGCATCTTCAATACCCGGAAATTGGGTCTTTTTGGTATTAATGGTATTGCCGTGGCTATCCGGCGTATGCAAGGAAGTGAAAATCTCCCCGGGTTCACGACCTACATACTCCAAAATATCGATCTCGCCACAAGCCGGCCAGCCCACTTCGCTGATGTTTGCCCCCAGCATCCAGAAGGCAGGCCACAGGCCGTGACCTACAGGTAATTTGGCACGGGTTTCCATACGACCATATTGAAACTCGTGCTTGTCTTTGGTGGTAATTCGGGTAGAAGTATAGGTATCACCATCTTTCTTTGCGGTGATGATTAGCTTCCCGTCTTCCAGCCGGTGGTTCTCTTTGGTATAAATCTGCCGCTCGTTATTACCCCAGCCACACAGATTGGGACAACCATCGCCCAATTCGTAATTCCAGGATGCCTCATCCAGGCTTTGTCCGTCAAATTCTTCGGCCCAAACCAGTTTTTGATTTTGGGCATTGCCGCTGTACGCTATAAGCAAGACTAGCAATGCGGTTAATTTTAGTGTTTTCATAGTATTTTTCATCAATAAAAAAACGCTCCTCAGCAGATAAAAACCGTTTGGGGAGCGTTTTCTATTTTTCGTTTAATTCACAACAAGAGAATCAGTTACGATTCTGTATTTTTATCAGTCACGCTGATAGACGCGTACATAATCTACTTCCATACTGGACTGCTGGAAACCGGGATCAACGTCACCTCCAAAGTTTCCGCCCATAGCTACATTGAGGATCATAAAAAAGTCCTTATCAAATGGCTTGCTCGCATCATTCTGAAAAATGTGGTAGAGCTCGTCATCTACGTAAAAACGAATCTGGGTCTCGGTCCATTCGGTTGCATACACGTGAAACTCGGTTGAAGCAGTAGGCACGGTTGTGCTTTCACTTACGCCATTTGCTCCAAAATTTTCCGGGAAGTGCAGGGTTGAGAAGACGGTATTCTGCTCACGGCCTACGTGCTCCATAATATCGATTTCTCCGGCTGCAGGCCAGGCATTGGTCTGGTAGTCTGCACCCAGCATCCAGATTGCAGGCCATGTACCTACGCCGGTAGGCAATTTGGCTCTCACCTCTACTCTACCAAAGGTAAACTCCTGTAAACCTTCAGACTTAATACGCGCCGAAGTGAACGGCTGCCCGTTGAACTCTTCACGTTTAGCAGTGATTTTAAGCATTCCGTCTTCAACAATCACGTTTTCCGGACGGTCTGTATAATATTGAACTTCGTTATTACCCCAGCCGGCCTGACCTACGCCAATATCATAAGTCCAGTTTGCTGAACTTGGAGCACCGTTAGTATCAAATTCGTCTGACCAAAGCAGCGTTGGAAACTCATCTTCTTCGGCAACCGGACCTGTACTTTGAACAGGTTTAGTAGACGTAAAAATCTGATACCAGGCTAAGAAATCATCATTGCCCTGAATGGCACGGGTAACCATACGATTTTCGGTAATTGAGAGAATTTCATATCGGGTGGTCCCAATATAATAGCCCATAAAACCACCGTCGTTAAAGGTCATCACCGTTCCGCGCTTGCGCTCCGGAGCAACAACCGATTCTGAAGGTCCTAAAGTAACGGTCTGTGTACCACCTGAAGTCGTATCAAACTCATAACACTGGTCGTCTGGCGAAGTACCGCCTGCTACGCTGGCATAACTTCTGTTAAAGAAGGTAGCACCATTATTGTCGTACAGGTAATTTAGATTTTCACCATTTGTGGTGCTGAAAATGAATTCGTCATCGTACGCACAGCTTGCGGCATCAAAGTTCAGCGCGAAAGGATCGGTAAACGAGAAGAATGCCCAAAAGTAGTTTTGGCTTAGATCATCGTTGTTTGGCCCTACACCCAAATGGTTAGGCACATCTGCCGCCCAGTACCAGGTTTTGGTGGAAGGACTTCCGCTCGCGGGATTATATCCCGTTAACAGCTCAATCGCATCAAGATCAGAAAAATCACTTTCTACCTCAACTACGATGAGTTGCGAAGTACTTACCCCTGCCTGCCCGTATGCAATAACAGTTACGGTGTAGGTATTTAAACCGGTTTTGGTAAAACGTTTGGTATACACCCCGCTTGGCGCAACGTCTGAAGATCCGTCAGGAAATATAAAGCGATACGTAATTGCATGATCTGCAGTTGCGGTAAAGGTTACATTACCCGACCCGTCTGTCGTAATATCTGTAGACACGGTAAGATTTTGAGGTACAGCGACTGACTCAAGAGTCGCGTCGTCGTCCTGACAACTAAATGTCAGAAACAAACTCATTACCGTAACTAGTTTTAAAATAGTTTTCATAGATTATTTTTTATTGCTGAACAATATCATCAAGATAGAAGGTACCTGCTGTAGTACCCGGACCGTCAATAAACAATACTAACGTGCCGTACTGACCTGTAGGAACAAATGGTTCACCTACTCCCTGACTGCCATCTATATAACTTTTAACAGCTTCTGTGGCAAAATTAAAGGTCATCGTTTCCCATCCGGTTCCACCGTGGGTTTTAGAAATTTCGTTTTGACGTTCGCCATTCACGCCACCTTCAAATTTCAGCAATACAGGAACCGATACGTTAGACCATACTTTCATCGTAATGGTTTTATTAGAACCACTGAAATCTACCGGCTGCGATAAATTGTAAGCACCACCTTCCCAGTTTCTGCCCGAGTTGGTCAATGCTCCCACGTTTGAAGCGCTGGTGTTTGCACCAGACTGATCAGGATTTGCCACTACCTCAAAGCTCGAACCGTTAAAAGTTCCCATTGCGTAATAGAAGGCCTTATTGTCAAAATTTATAGGAAGCCTTGGTGCCGGATTCTTCTGGATATCATCAATGTAGAACGTACCAGCAGTAGTACCGGGACCATCAACAAACAACACCAGTGTATTATACTGACCTGTTGGTACAAATGGCTCACCTACTCCCTGACTGCCGTCAATGAAGCTCTTTGTTGCTTCGGTAGCGAAATCAAAGGTTAAAAGCTCCCATCCCGAACCGGTATGTGCTTTTGAAATTTCATTTTGACGTTCCCCATTTACACCACCTTCAAACTTAAGCAGTACAGGTACCGATACGTTAGACCATACTTTAATCTGAATGGTTTTGTTTTCTCCACTGAAGTCTACCGGCTCAGAAAGGTTGTACGCAACACCTTCCCAGTTGCGACCGCTATTAGTGATTGCCCCAACTTTTGACGCTCTGGTATTCGCTCCGCTTTGATCGGGGTTTGTAACCACTTCAAAAGAAGTCCCATTGAAGGTTCCCATAGTATAATCAAAGGCCGCCTGATCGTAGGTAACAGGAAGTTTAGGAGCTGCAAGGCCGGTTTGCTCGATATCATCAATGTAGAAGGTTCCGGCCAGGGTACCGGGGCCATCTACAAAAATAGTCATTGCTGTGTATTGGCCCGTAGGCACAAAAGGCTGCCCTCCGGTATCACTTTGATCGATATAGCTGGTATTTGCTTCTGTAGCAAAATTAAAGCTTAGCTCTTCCCATCCGGTACCACCGTGTGCTTTAGAAATCTCATTCTGGCGTTCTCCATTTACACCACCTTCAAATTTCAGCAGAACTGATGTAGGTTTATCTGACCAAAACTTCATCGTAATAGTTTTATCTGCACCGCTAAAGTCTACCGGAGTTCCCAGGTTGAACGTACCTCCTTCGAACTGTGCTCCACTATTTTTAATAGCGCCAACATTAGAATCTGAAGTGTTTGCCCCAGACTGATCTGGATTTGCAACCACTTCAAAGATTACTCCGTTAAAGGTTACGAATTCGTAGTTTACATCAGGATTGTCAAACGTAATAGGCATTACGATGGGGTCAACTGCACCCGCAACCAGAATAGATTTGGTAAGTTCTACAGTTTCAACCGAAGCTGCACGTGCAACTACTCTAATATCGTAGGTTCCGGGTTCGGCATACTCATAAACCGCAGACTCACCGGGCATAATCGTAACCGGCTCCTCCTCATCTCCAAGACCAAAATACACGTCAAATTGTGCTGCATTGGTAGCTTCAGGCGTTACGGTAAGCTTAAGACCACTTACCGAAGTGGTAAAGGCCAAATTTTCGGGAGCTGTAAATGATATAATCAGGTTTTGATTGTATTCACTGGTAAGCCCGGTAGCTCCTGTCGCCACGATTCGTACCAGATACTCACCTTCCGTATAGGTAAAGTTTACAGACTCACCGGCATTGATGGTTATTGCACTGTCCCCTTCAATCCCCGAATACACCGTAAAGGTTGAAGCCCCTTCACCCACCGGCGTAATTGTCACAAGACCCGAATCATCCTGAGTTACGACAAAATTGGCTTTCAGATTTTGGGGTGCCGAAATATCTTCAAAGGCGTAATTGGTGATGATATCTTCCTCACAGGCGGTAAACGCGGTCACTGCCGTAAGAACTAACACTAAGAGTTTAAAAATTTTCATCGTATTCTGGTGTATTAATTAGTATCCTTGATTTTGTTCCCATCGGTTTCCGGCCAGTTCGATTTCGATTGACGGGATGGGGAATAATTCGTTTTTATTGGGTGTAAAGCCGGGTATCTCATCTGCCGCGCGACCGGTACGAACGAGGTCGAAGAAACGGTGTCCTTCGCCTACCAGCTCCAGTCTGCGCTCTGCATAAATAAACTCGGTGAGTGCTGCGCCGGTTGCCACGATATCGTGGTCCAGATCTCCAAAAGCCCTGCGTCTTACGCGGTTAAGGTACTCCTGTGCCAAAACATCGTTAGGATTGGTCTTACGGTTGTGCGCTTCTGCAGCCATAAGCAATACATCAGCAAAACGAATAGACCGGTAATTATTGGGATTGGTAAGGTTAGCATCTCCCAGGTTGGCATCGCCTTTACGCGGTAAGTATTTACGGTTGAAATAACCCGTATGCTCATAACCTTCGTTATAGGTTGCGCCGGTGCGTGCTGCAAAGGCTTCAATATCTAAAATCGCATTGTCCTGACGGCTGTCTCCCGGTTCAAAAGCATTGTAAGCTTCGGCTACCGGCACGTTAAAGCTGAAACCGCTGTCAAATTCAGGACCTGAATAATTACGTATTCCGTTAAAACCAACGGCTACGTTACCTTCACTACATTGTAAACATCCAAAACCGGCTCCTTCCTTATCGGTGTACTGTACTTCAAACACAGACTCCACGCTGTTTTCACCTTCCTGAAGAAATAAAATAGAATAATCATCAAGCAAATCATAAGGACCTGCGATTACCTGATCAAGCGCGTTTGCAGCTTCAGTAAATTTATCCTGATACAGGTAGGCTTTGCCCAAAAGCGCGCGAGCAGCACCACTGGTAACGCGACCTTCCTGAGCCTGAGTGGCCGGCAGGTTTTCGGCAGCAAAAATCAAATCCAGCTCAATCTGTGCATAGACTTCTGGAGCCGGAGTACGATCTACATTAAACTGATCTCCAAACAACAAACGCTGATCTACGGCAAGCGGCACATCACCAAACCATTTTACCAATTCAAAATAGTAATAGGCTCTTAAAAAACGGGCCTGGGCAATGATTTCATTTTTACCGTCAAAATCAATTTTATCCTGAAACTCCAGAATGTAGTTCGCCCGGTTTACGCCGCTAAACATCCAGCCCCAGATATCACGCAATTGCTGATTAACCGGAGTATGGGTCATATTATCAATCTCCTGTATTCCGGGAGTATCGGTAGCGCTTTCTCCACCGGCAAGGGTGTTGTCGGAAGCAATTTCTCCTACCAGAACATTCAGATACGTGGCCTGTAATAAATCATAGGCACCCACCAGGGCAAGTTCGTAATCCTCCGGGGTATTAAAGTAGTCCTCAGAATTTTCATTATTAGGCGCTACATCAATAAAGTCTTCCCCGCAAGATGTAAAAAGCAACAGGGCAGAAAGGCCTAAAATTTGAAAGTATGTTATATATTTTTTCATCGCTCTTCGTTTAAAATTTGAAGTTAAGTCCGGCTGTATAAATGCGCGGTACCGGGTAGAATCCCTGGTCAATACCGCCTCCAATAGGAGCTCCTGAAGATGCAGAAGGATCAAAGCCCTGGTATTTGGTTAGGGTAAAGGCATTAGCCACAGCCACGTAAAAACGCAGTTTACTAATTCCCAACTGCTCAATAACGTCATTGCCCAGACTATATCCCACCTGAACGTTCTGAAGTCTCAGGTACGAACCATCTTCCACATAAAAATCAGAAAACAGCAAATTTGAGTTAGGCCCAATAGTCACCCGGGGATAGGTATCTGTAGAACCGGCACCAATCCATCGGTTTAAAACATAGTTGGTCTTGTTGGTCAGGTTTTGATTACGGTCGTAAGCCCGTACAATGTCATTACCAATTGATGCATAGGCATAAGCGGTAAAGTCAAAGTTTTTATAATTAAACCCGATGTTCAAGCCCATCGTCACATCAGGAATAGGATCGCCAATATTGACACGATCATCACCGTCTATCACTCCGTCACCATTTTGATCTACATAACGTAAATCTCCCGGCACTGCATTTGCCTGCGTGGCGTGCGCATCAACCTCAGCCTGGGTTTGGAAAATACCGTTGGTTTGTAACCCGTAGAAATAACCTATTGGGAAACCGGCTTCCATACGTGCCGGAGCTTCCTGACCAAAACCAAATGAACCGCCTGGTATGAATCCACTTTGATTTCCTACCTGAAGCACTTCGTTTTTAAGGGTTGTAAAGTTGTATCCAATGTTGAAATCGGCATCATCGCTGATGATCTGGTTGTAGTTGATTGAAAATTCAAAACCTCTGTTCTCAACACTACCGGCATTTACAATAGGCGGAGAAGATCCCGGAGCCGTAACCCCTAGCAATCCTGAAACCTGAGGCACCAGTAATAAGTCTTCAGTACGCTTATTAAAGTAATCTGCGGTTATTCTTATGGCAGAACTAAACAATTCCAGGTCAACACCTATATCGTAGGTTTTTTGTCGCTCCCATTTAATTTCAGGGTTTGATAGTTGTCCAGGTGCAACGCCAAAGACCAATTCGTCGTCAAAAACATAGGTGCCTTCTCCATTGAGGGTTGAAACAAACCCAAAGGCTCCAATGCGGTCATTACCCAGCAAACCGTAACTACCTCTTAATTTGGCGAAATTTATAAATTCACTATCAAAGAAATCTTCATCACTTAATACCCAACCCCCTGATAAGGCATAGAAATACCCAAATTTATTTTCAGGTCCAAAATTTGAAGAACCATCTCGTCTCAGCAAAGCAGAGAACAAGTATTTTTCTTTAAAGTTGTATTGCAAGCGCGTAAAATAGGATAATAAACGCTGGTCAAATTCATTGGGGCCACCACTCACCGTACGTGCATCAATAACTTCCTCTGCACCAACAAGGCTTGCTTCTGCAAAGGTATTACCCGGTACACCGCGGCCGGTGAAGTTGTAAAACTCTCCGCTGGTTCTAAAGGCCGACATACCCAAAAGAGCTGTGATGTTGTGATCATCGGCGATGGTATTGGTATAAGTCAACAGGTTATCCCAGGTATAATCCCTGAAGAAACTATCGTTTACGAAGTACTCGTTACGTCCCAGGTTATTAAACACTTTACCATCACCATAATTTAATCCGGATGGGTTAAAAGCACGATTACGAACTTCCGAATAGTTGAACTGATAGTTCGATTCGATTTTGAAATTGTCTAAGAATCCATAGGACAAACCCACAGTACCGGTAATTTTATCAACCTGAGTACCGTTGAAGGTATTGGCAATTTGCGCAACGGGATTGATTACCTCATTTCCTAAACCGGTAGCTAAGGTAAAATCGCCGTTAGCATCCCGCACCGGTCTGGTAGGATCCATATTAACTGCGTTGAAGAGTACTGATCCTAATGTGTTTTCAAGCAGCGTGCTTCGGTTAGAATTGGTGTAAATACCCGAAGCTTTAAATTTCAAGTTATCGGTAATATCGAGATTATAGCTTCCGCGACCGGTAAATCGCTCAAAGTTTGCTGCACCGCCTCCTACTATACCGTCCTGATCGAGATAACCCAAACCAATAGAATACGTAGAATTTTCGCCCCCGGCATAAATAGTAGCGTTTACATCAGATAAAAAGGCTTTTCTAAAAACCTCATCCTGCCAGTCTGTACCCATACCCAGATTTCTAAGATTGGGGAATGGTGGCGCCTGATTGCCGGCAACAAAGGCTTCATTAATAATAGCTCCGTATTCGGTAGCATTTAAAACAGGTAATTTACGTGTGGTTTCCTGAACACCTACATACGAATCTACATTTACTCTTAAGTCTGTGTTCTTACGTCCTGTTTTAGTAGTGATTAAAATAACACCGTTGGCAGCACGAACTCCATAAATACCGGCAGTTGCGTCCTTTAGAACATTTATACTTTCAATATCATTAGGGTTGAGTACACTTAAGTCTTCAATTACCGCTCCATCAACCAAAATAAGAGGACGGTTGTCTCCATTGGTTGAAATACCTCTAATGTTAATGGTTGAAGCACTACCGGGAGAACCTGAGGTCGAACTGATGTTAACCCCCGCAACGCGCCCTTGTAGCGCCTGTTCTATGCGTACCGGGTTTTGCTCTTCGATAGTTTCAGAACCTACCACAGCAACGGCTCCGGTAACCTCTTTACGGGTTTGTGTACCGTAACCAATTACCACTACCTCTTCTAAGGCACTGGCATCTTCTACCAGTTGAACGGTGATGGGATTGGTACTCGTAACAGTTACTTCCTTGGGTTGAAAACCCAGATACGAAAAAACCAGGGTACCTGATTGCAGAACTGAGAGGCTAAATTCACCGTCAAAATTTGTACTGGTCCCTCTTGAAGTTCCTTTTACAATGACATTAACCCCGGGAAGTGGCATTCCCGTCATATCTGTCACTGTACCTGATGCCTGAATGGGATCACCGGTCTGTGCGAAAAGCCCCGATGAAAACAAAACAAGAACCATTAAGGATAATATTGATCTCATACATGTTTAATTTGAAATCAAATCTACCCGCAAGCATTAACAATTCCTTAAAATCTGCCTTTACAAAAAATCAACAACCCCGGTATTAACCGGCATAACCGAAAAAAACTCAACGCAAACGCTTTCGTAATAAGGCTTAAGGACAGATGTTAAAATTAAGAATGTAAAATCAAAAAACACTCAAAAACACCACATTACAGGCTTTTGTATAGGTAATGTTGAGTTCTAAACCAGACTTGTATAGGTCTTTTAGATCGAAAGAATATACTCAACAAGTCCATCCTCGCGCTCTAAATCCATTTTTTTACGCAAACGATATCTTTTTATCTCTACACTGCGTACCGAAATGTTAAGTAATGGAGCAATCTCCTTGGAAGTCAGATTCAAGCGGAGGTATGCGCAAAGTTTTAGGTCATTTGGAGTAAGCTTGGGATGCAGGCGCTTGATCTTCTTTAAAAAGTCTTTATCTGCATTATTGAAAGCCTCCTTGAAGAATTCCCAATCCTTTTTAGGATCCAGATTGTTATCTATGATTTTAATAACCGTCTTTGTGTTTTTTTGTTCGGTCTGCTCCAACTCCTTTTTAATGGTGTTGAGCAACTCGTTTTTCTTAACCAGATTCATGGTAGAAGCTGCCAGCTCACGGCTCTTACTATCTACATCCTGCTGTAGTTTTTCATTCTCAAGCCTGATAATCTCCCGCTGCTTTTCAGAATTGGCCAATTCAATCCTGCGGTTATTGATCTCGATGAGTCGTTGTTTTTGCTTCCGGTAGTAACGCCGGTTATAAATTTGAATTCCTGCAATGAGCAGAAGCCCTAAAACAACATAACATACAATAGCGAGTATAGATAAGTACCAGGGTCGTTTGATCTGAAAAGGATAGCTAAGTGTGTTTTCTGAGTACGATTCCCCAATACGCGCCCGTACTTCAAAAACATAGTCCCCATGCGGAAGATTCTCGTAAGAAACCAGTGCTTCAGGTGACCAGGCTGACCACTCCTCGTAATAGCCCTGTAGCCGGTACTGATAAACCACAGCACGAAATTTGTCGTATTGCGGCACGCTAAACATAAACCTAAAATTTGACTGCTCATTGGGATAAGGCTCCCTGTTGTCCTGATCGATGTATTGCAACTTTCCATCCCGGGTACCGTTCTCGACACCGCGTAGTCGTATGCTGAACCCTTCCTCGCGGGCCTCATTCAGGTCAAAAAGCGTATATCCGGTTGAATTACCCAACAAATACACGTTGGCGCCAACAGGAGTAATATTCTCAAAACCCGGAATATCCCTGCGAGCTTTCGCCGGTAAGGCAAAACGGTTTATTTCAAACTCATCAGCCAGAATGCCCGGTTTCAGATAACTGATTTCCTGCGAATTAAAAGACCACAAGCGATCATTTGCGTCGTCATAAGTTAGTTTTCCGGTGGTGTAAGTACCTGTTTCAAAAAAACTCCTGGTAAGCAAACTATCAAGCTGAAAAGCTTCGGTCTGTTTATCGAGTTCATAAACACCCGCATTACTTACGTAGAACAAGCGGTCTTTATAAGGTGTTATACCCGCTTTTTCTGCCGGGGGTAATTCAGGTATCAATTCATAATTGCGAACACTTGTGAAATTTTCGTTTACCGAAACCTTAAAAACCCCTTTGTACTCGTGACTCACATAAATGGTCTGGTTTGGTCCGAGACCAAAATACCTGCTTGAGATATCAAAACCGGAAATTTTATTTCTAAGCTGCCAGCCATTGGCTGTATTTTGCAAGACATAAAGACCGCTGTAATTTCCCTGAATGGCGAGTCCCTGGGCTTTAGAAAGCCATTGTACCTGCCAGGTACCCGGTGTTCTGGCAAGTTGCTTAACCTGGGCTTTATCCACCAAAAAAGTCCCCTCGTGATGACCGCAAAACAAATCATCCCCTATTTTAGTTAGGCTCCAAACCTGTCCTTTAGTTCCGGGAATTAATTGATAATTGCTTGTTTTATCCTGAATAGTACGGTAAAATAATCCCTGATTGGTGCCCAGGTACAAATAGTCCCCTACCCGAGCTGAAGTATATACCGAACCCAGATTACCGGCATTGTCCCTAAACACTTTAAAAGCAGTGCTGCTGTTGATAACGCTTATACCGTTGTCAAGTCCCAGCCATACGTTAGCATCCCGGTCTTCTTCAATTGAAAGCACCGTATTATTAGTGATGCCACGCTGCTGGTTGAGAACGTAATCAAAATTAAAGGCCTCATCTAAATGTATCAGACCTGAAGAAATAGTACCCAGCATCAGGGAGCCGTCTCTGAGCTTTTGGCAACTGTAAATAACCGCCTCCTGAACACTTTGAGGTACGGTAAGAGTCGACACTTCATCATTCTTCAAACTGAAAAACCCTGAACGTGCCATGATCATAATATAACGACTTTCACTTTTGAAAAAGCCGACCAGAACATCAGACTTTAAGAACTCCGCATCTGATAGTAAGACCGCCTTTCCTTCCTGAAGCTGAAAAAGCCCCTGCCCTTCCAGTTGAAAATAGACCGATTTATCAATGCGAAAAGCTTTGGTTATATTACCCCGGGGAGAAAACGTTTCAAGACTCTGATTTTGGGTATCGTAGCTGTAAATTCGGTTTAAAGACTGAAACAGTACCAGGTTGTCGATGGTAAAAATATTCCAGAACTGTTCATCCTCGACCAGTTGCAATTCCTTCTGGCTGCTTAAGGAATGATATTCTAAAAGTCCTTTCCGGTTGGGTTCCCAGTAGCCAAATTCCATATAGGCTCCCGTGTAGATACGATTGCCACTGGCCTCAACGGCTCTGATGATGGTTTTATTGGGGGAATCGTAAACGCGCCAGCGTGCTCCGTCATATTCCAGCAGACCCGAGTTGTTAGCCACGTAAATAAAATCATTGGCTCCCTGGGTGATGGCCCAGTTTTGATTCTCTGCTGCATACTCTTCGGGCGAAAAGTTTTGCACAGGAGGCAACTCCTGCCCTATCATCGCAGGCAGAAAGAGTATAAAGCAAAAAATGAAATACAGAAATCTCAACAAGACGGTGTTTTTAAGCAAGATACTTAAAACCGAAGTTAACTTCTAAAACTGATACCGGTAGTTAAGCCCAATTCCCAGATTTTCTTTGGAGAGGTTACTGTAATCTACTCCAAACAAACCGGTAAAGCTTCCAAACTTACTGGGATAGGTAAGCTCCAGAAAGGAATAAATCGCTTCCTCGGTTACAGGATAGGGTCTGCCGTAAGTACCCAAATTTTTCACATAACTCACTTTACCCTTAAAATTGAACTTGCCCAGAGTACCTGCGGCTCCAAGATGATGAATGTAAAAGCGATCGTTGATATTTTTACTTTGTGGATTAACCCGATCCGGGATTACAAAAGGCAAACCTATGATGCGGTTGTGGTATTGCCAACCGGTATTGTAAATGCCGTTCCAGAAATAACTGTCGCCACCACTAAAGCTTCCACCATTTGATGCGTTTCCAAAACGCCCGCTTTGCGAAACAGTTTGCACATATTCATAAATTAGAGCATCGATAAAACCCAAGTTTTCAGGCTCGAGATACGCGCCCCAGACCCCATCGGGAAAATTGCTGAGTTCAATCCCAGAGGTATCTTCAAAAAGTGACTGATGGTACATTCTCAAATAAAAGTTTTCGCGGGTCAAATCATAGGCAAGTTCGTAAGATCCTAAACCATTTCCTAAGGAGTTTACCTGCTCACCACCAAATGCACCAGAATTACTGGATCCCTGCCCGAAAAAAACATCTATAAAATCCCTGAAACCGGAAGGTTGCTTTCCAAATCGGGGATTACTTGAAGTCCCTCCAAACTGTACATAATGCTTCATACTGCCGCTCAGGCGATCTCCCGGCGAAAAAACCAGTGCCAGCTCGAGGCTTTTGTGATGTACCTGTGCATTTTCAACCACCCGGTCGTCTCCCAGAAAGTAATGTCCAAAAGTGGCATTGGCTTCAAACCATTTAAAAATTTTGAAGGGTTCGGTCATTTGTAAATAGACTCCGGGTAAAGCACGTGCGTTGTTACTCCAGATGATATCTCCACCTACACTAGAGATTCCGCTTAATTTTTCGTCACGATGCTTTAAACCAAGATCGGCTCTGATGATCTTCCACTGATAGGTGCCATAAAGCTGGTCTAGGATTGCCCCGTCATACAAACCATCTTTGTATAATACCCCTCCGCCCAATTCAAAGCGGTTATCTTCATTTAAAGCCTTTTCGTATTTTGTCTCTGCCAGAGCATAAAAGTTGGTCTGCTCATCTACGCGGCCTTTTTGATTGGCATAAAACCAGAAGTTATTAGCATCGCCGCTTGAGGCCATTCCGCGCAGCTCAATTGAAGTTACCAGACTGTCCTGGGCCTGTAATACGGAAACGAGCATCAGGCTCAGGAGACTAAAAAGGGTTTTCATAATTGCTTGTTTTGAACGTGGAGGGAAGTTCTTAACATCTTAAACCGGTCAATACATGTACTTTTGCACAAAATAAACCGGCAGCATGTTTTCTATTTTCAGTTCTAAAAAACTCCTCGCCTCCAGGTTAGGCGAATTTACAGATATTCACAATCATATACTACCCGGAATCGATGATGGGGCTAAAACACCTGAAGATTCTCTGGAATTGCTCTCCCATTTTAAGGAACTGGGAATCACAAAGCTTATCTGCACACCGCATACCATGAGTGATTTTCACCCCAATACACCTGAAACTATTTGTGGAGCCCAAAACAAACTGGAGAAGTTCTTAGCCGAAAAAGGCCAGGATGCTTTCAACATACGCGCTTCATCTGAGTATATGATGGACAGTGCCTTTACCGATTTACTGGAAGCCAAAAAAATCCTGCCGCTTAAGGAGCAGTTTGTTTTGGTCGAAATGTCTTATCTGCAACCTCCGGTAAACCTGCGCGAAATTTTATTTAAAATAGGCAACGCCGGCTTTGTTCCCGTACTGGCACATCCCGAGCGCTACGCCTTTTACCACAGCAAATACGACACCTATACCGAATTGAAAAGCATCTGCAAATTTCAGCTTAACGCACTTTCAATCACCGGCTATTACGGTTCGGGAATTGCCAAAACAGCGCTCAAGCTTCTGGAAGATGGGATGTTTGACTTCTTTGGGACCGATACCCATCATATGCGGCATATTGAAAACCTGAAGAACGCCAAATACCCCGGTAAATACGAGCAGGCTCTGGAACGCATCATCAGCAATACTACTGAGACATTTAGCTGAAATTTATTCTGAAGTAATCCTTTCTAAAAGCGACTGAGCTTCTTTTACCCTGTAGTTCTGGGCGGAACGTATACATTGCAGCAGTAAGGCTGAATCAAGCAGGGTTTCTTTGGTATTGCTAACCAAGACCAATGATCCGGTATACGCAGTACTTTCCATTTCGGTGGAAGCTTTAAGCTCTTCATTTTCTTTTTCGGATGAAAAGAGCGGTTCGTATTCCAGGGGATAATCTTCCTTATTGATACCCAAGGATTCCAACACCCGGTTTGCAACCTCGGGTACGGTTAACAGTTCATAATCCTTTGGAATATAGACTCCCGAAGCTGCACCTCCCATCAAAACGGCTAACATAGGCATCAACTGCCCGGGCTGCACGAAAGCCCTCCTGGACTCCTTTCCGCGAATAATAAGCGGCTGATTTTTAGCAATACGTTCTTCAAACAAGGGCACAACAGAACCTGACGAACCGTACACATTGCACAACCGCAGGATGTGAATTTCAATATTTTGATTTTGCTTCTGCTCGCTCAGCGCATACATTTCAAAGAGCTTTTTGGTGCGTCCCATCACACTCTGAGGATTTACTGCTTTATCTGTTGAAACAAAGATGAATCGAGCTACCTGATGCGCTATCGCCTTATCGAGAATCTGCTTAGCTCCTGTAAAATTGGTATTAATAGCTGCACACACGTTAGTCTCAACCATAGAGACGTGCTTGTAAGCCGCCGCGTGTATAAGCGTCGTGACTTTGAACTCATTGAACAGATGCGTAACGAAAGCTTCATTGCAAATGCTGTCTATAAAATACCTGATCGCGGTATTCGGGGCGACCTGTTTTAATTCAAGTAACAAGCCGTGTAAAGCCGTTTCGGCAAAATCAACCAGAATCAACTGTTTTGGATTGCGTTTAGCAAGACCCAGGGTGAGTTCGCGGCCAATGCTTCCTGCGGCTCCCGTGATTAGAATGATTTCGTTCTGTACTGAATGTTGCGTCATAATCAGCGCGAAAAATACGCAATTAGCGTTTCCTGAATGTAGTTAAGTTCGGTTTTTGTGAGTCCGGCACCGCTGGGCAGGCACAGGGCGTTTTGCCAAAGACTTTCGGCAACGGGATTCCCAAAATAGTGTTGTTCTTTATAGATTCCCTGTAAATGCAAGGGTTTCCACGGCTGGCGGCTTTCAATCCCGGCACTTTGCAAGTGTTGCAGTAGGCCTTTTGGCGTAGCGTTTTCCTGAGGTGTACTAAAACGTAAAACATTCAGCCAATAGTTTGAAAAGCATTCCGGTGGTTCGTTTAACAATGCAACACCTGATTGTTCTTTGAAAATTTCGCTATACACTGCGTGTATATTCCGCTTTGCGGAAACCTTAACATCCAAAGACTGCAACTGACTTTTTCCTAAAGCTGCATTGAGACCGGGCATTGCATAATTATAGCCCACCGTGTCGTGCTCAAAAGCTTGCTGAGTGATTTTCGCCTGACTCGCGAGATGCCGTGCCAATTTTGCCTGTTCCGCATTTTTACAAATCAATGCTCCGCCCCCACCGGTGGTGATGATTTTATTGCCGTTAAAGGATAAGATTCCAAAATCGCCGAAAGTCCCGCAGGCGTTTCCAGCAACACTGCTTCCGAGTGCTTCTGCAGCATCTTCAATAAGCGGAATCTCGTATTCCTGTGCAATCGCTGCGATCTCCTGAATTTTGCACGGAATACCGTATGAGTGAACCGCTACAATCGCAGCCGGTTTTTTATGCTGACTTAAACAAAATTGAATAGCCTCGAGCACTGCATCGGGATCCAGGTTGTAGGTTTCAGGCTCGCTGTCTACAAAAACCGGAATGGCGTTGAGATATGCGATGGGATTGGCAGTAGCTACATAGCTCATCGTCTGGCAAATCACAAAATCGCCACGTTTCACCCCGGCCAAAATAAGCGCCAGATGTAATGCGGCAGTACCTGAATTTAAAGCAACAACCTCAGCTTCGGTATTTAAATGCGCTTTTAAATCCTGCTCAAAAGTCTGTACAAAAGGACCACCCGCTGTAATCCAGTTCTCCTGCAAAGCCTCCGCCACTGCGTTAGTATCCGTTTCGTTAAGCAACGGAAGCGAAAGACCTATTTTGGGCGTTTTAGTCATAAATACACTGTATTACTTTTCTTCTTTAAACTGCTTTACCAAAAGTCTGAGGTAAAAATGAAACCCAAACCAAAGCATCGCTTGTAAAACAAAATACAGATAAATTCCGGTTACGGGAACCAGATAAACCGCCCCCAATACCTGAATAAGGGTTGCCAGAAAAACCACAAGCGCGATAAAGGCAGGACGGTAACCCACGCGCAACAACAAGGAGTAACTGTGTAGCTTATCGCGTTCAAATAAGGATTTACCGGCACGAAGACGCAGACTAAAAACCCGCAGCGTATCAAAAACGGGAAACCAAAATAAAGCTATTGCGACTGGCAGACGCTGGCTGTAGGTCTCGAGCCAGTAGTTAGTTGTAGAAAGGTCTGCTTCAATAAATTTGATGAGTAACACACTGCACAACAAGCCCAGAAACAGCGAACCGCTATCACCCATAAAGATCTTGGCAGGTTCTTTATTGAGCATTCTAAAACCAAATACCGCGGCAACCACTACAAATAAAAACGGATTGAAAAAAGGGATCTGAAAAAACAGCATCCCTAAAATTGCCGTAAGCGCAACGAGAGCTGCCAGTCCGTCTGAACCGTCAATAAAATTAAACGCGTTGGTACCAAAGGTGAGAATCGCTATACTCAGAATAACACTTAACGCATAAGGCATCAGCAGAAAACGATCTTCAAATAAAACCGTTTCCAAACGTACATCGGCCACGACGACCACAAAGCCAATAAGAACGAGCTGGGCAATGAGTTTGGGTAACCAGCCTAAAGATTTGAGATCGTCTATCAAACCCAAAATAAATATGCCGGTCAGCCCCAGAAAAAGCCATTTTTCGGTCACAAGAAATTCGGGGTAAAACCAGGCTGAGGCTCCAAAAATTCCCAGAATTATCGCAATACCTCCTGATGCCGGCACTGCTTTTTTGTGCAGTTTTTTTCCGCCTCCGGCATCACTAAAAAGGTCTGCCAGTCGGGTTTTGTAAAGCAGCATACATAAACCGTAGGTAAGCAACAGAGCTATAAACGGCGGCAGTAAATTGGCTAAAGAATAGGGCACGTATCAATTTTATGGTTTTCAAATATACGCAAGGCCAAAGCAAACCTGTTTACAAATCATCGTAAATGAAAAAAAGCCGCCTGTTGGCGACTTTTAATTTTATATCGTTCTGCAAGAAATTAGGATTCTAAAGTAGCGTCAAGCGTGATCTCTGCCTTAAGCAGTTTTGAGATCGGGCAATTTTCTTTAGCCTTATTGGCCAACTTTAAAAACTCGTCTTCGCTGCACTCCGGCACTTTACCGGTTAAGGTTAAATGCACCTTAGTCACCGCACCGTCTTCAAAAGTTACTTTAGCTTCGGTATGCAGATTTTCGGGATTGTAATCTTCTTCGCCTAAAAACGCAGATAATTGCATGGTATAACATCCTGCGTGAGCCGCTCCGATTAATTCTTCCGGGTTTGTACCTTTTCCATCTTCAAAACGGGTAGCAAAACCATATTTTGCAGCATCAAGTACACCACTTTCGGTAGAAATAGTTCCCATTCCGGCTTTAATTCTTCCTTTCCAAGTTGCAGATGCGTTACGTGTAAATTTCATAGTAGTATTATTTTTCTTTTTTGGTTATATCTAAAACTACTAAGCACAGGACGGTTCTGCAACATTTTAATGATATTTTAGCTTTTGAAACACCAGTATTAACGGGCTTTAACAGCTTTTTGGCTAACTTGCGGGTATGAAGACAGCGACGGTTTCTCAACTAAAGAAAGAATTGCAGCATCGGGACGAGGCAGACCTGCTCGAAATCTGCCTCAAACTGGCAAAATTCAAGAAAGAAAACAAAGAATTGCTTACCTACCTGCTGTTTGAATCTGATTATGAAACCGGTTATGTGGAAAGCGTCAAGGAGCTGATCGCCGAACAGTTTGAGACCATCAATACCAAGAATTATTACTGGATGAAGAAAGGCATCCGTAAGATTCTGAAGGAGACCAAAAAATACGCCCGCTACTCCGGCAACAAAGAAACGGAAGTCGCGCTTTTGCTGTATTTCTGCGAAAAAATGACGGAGGTGCGCCCTGCAATACGCAACAATAATGTATTGCGAAACCTGTATCTGCGCCAGAAGGAATACATCGCCAAAAAGATCGAAGCGCTGCACGAAGATCTGCAGCTAGACTATATACATGCACTTGAAAAATTAGATTAATATGACCACCTTACAACTTGACCAATTAAAAGTACAATTAGATGAAGGTTCACTCGTGAGCTTTAAGGCTAACGGACATGAATACATACACCAGGTAGGCAGTCCCGGTTGGGGCAAGTCTGACGACGAAATGTTCCCCATCATAGGCCCTACTGATGAAGCCGGTTTTAAGGTAAAAACACCTAAAGGAGATGCGGTTCTAGATCAGCATGGCTTGTTACGCGAACTTAAATACCAATGCGTGGATGCTACAGAAACCCAGGCGGTTTTTCAAAAAACCTACACGGCCAATACTCCGGTTAAAAACTCCAAATTCCCGAAAAAATCTAGCGAAGAATGGTTGACCTGGCCTTATGATTTCAGGTTTCAAAAGCAGTTTAACCTCAAGCAGGACGCGCTGGAAATTGAATTTATCATCACCGGCCCCGAAGGGATGCCATTTATGCTGGGTTATCATCCCGCATTTAAATTACACAGTGAAAATCCGGTAGTAGTTACTTCAAAAGAGGAAATTCCATTAAAGGATATTCTCGCAGTAGGCAGCAGGGCTTACGAGGTTGCAGATTGTACCGAGATCACACTTAAGGACGCCAAAACACTGCGTATCAGTTCGCAGGGATTTGGCAATTTTATGTTGTGGACCGAAGTCACCAATATGCTGTGCATCGAGCCTGTGAGCTTTTATCCCTACGCAGTAGAGCAGAAAAATCTGGACAAGGGCTTTAGACAACTCATCAATGAGCCGGCGCGGTTTAAAGTTACCCTGTCTATAGCTTGAAGCAACCTTTTGAGCTTACCTGCATCTCAGTTTAGTAAAACTCTTAACTATGAAAAAGATTCTGTTTCTCACGTTGCTTTGTCTTATTAATTATTCCTGCTCCAATGATGTAGACGAAAGCGAGGTTGTATCAATGCGTGTTAATCATTATCAGACCACTGCTATAGGATTGTCACCCCAACTGGTTTTGATGGTTCAGGAAGGCAATGCAATTGGGTCATCTGAATGGTCCTATTTGTACGAAGGCATTTCTGGTTTTGACTACGTTGCAGGCAAAACCTATGATCTCACTGTTAAGAAAGAACGTATCACTAATCCACCCGCCGACGCAAGTACTATTCAATATTCATTAATACGAATACAGTCAACTGAAGAAATTGACGCTGATGTTTCCTTTAAATTGGCTTTAAAAATCAACGGCGAAAATTTTGTAACCGGTACTTCGCAACTCTCAATTCTTAATGAAATTGACATCACCTGCACTAGTTTTTGTGAAGAACTTCAGACTAAACTACAAGATCAGGATTTCGTTTATGGCACCTTCAAACGCCTGGGCCTACAAAATCTTGAATTAATTTCGGTAGAATAATAGACTACAATAAAGCCTCCCGCAAAACGGTCACGGGATGCAATGCCTCGCGTTGTGTCCCGTCTTTAATCTGATGTCTGCAACTGGTACCCGGCGCCACGATAAGCGTGTCTGAAGGCGCTTTGCGCACAGCGGGAAACAGGGTCTGCTCCCCTATTTGCATACTGAGTTCGTAATGCTCTTTTTCGTACCCAAAAGACCCGGCCATACCGCAACATCCGGAAGGAATAAGTGTTGGCTTATAATTTTCAGGAAGGTTGAGCATCGTGAAGGTATGTTCCATCCCGCTGAGGGATTTTTGATGGCAATGCCCGTGAATCTTGAGTTTTTTCTCTTGCGTGATAAAAGATTTGGAGGTGATATTCCCCAGCTTGATTTCGGCTGCGATAAACTCGTCTATTATAAATACGTTTTTGGCCAAAATCTTTGCTGCCTCCACATCTTCACTCAGCCGAATGTATTCATCCCTAAAGCCTAAAATAGACGAAGGTTCGATCCCGATAAGCGGATGTTCTGCATCAACGAGATTCTTAAATGCCTTGATGTTTTTGTCGGAAACCTTAGCAGCTTCCTTTAAAAAGCCTTTTGAAATCATCGAGCGCCCGCTCTCTGCGTGGTCTATCGTACGCACTTCATAATTGAGGCGTTGCAGGAGCACCACGGCATCTTCACCTATTTGTGCATCCAGAAAATTAGTGAACTCATCTACAAATAGATAGACAGTCTTAATTGGATTTTTGGGGTTGAAAGCCCGCAGTTTTTTAAGGCGGTTGCGCAAGGTTTTTTTAGCCAAAGGCGGAAGGCTTCGCTCAGGGGCCACCTCGAGGGTTTTCTTAATCAATTTACCAGTAAGTTTACCGGTATACAAACCGTTTGTAACGCCGGGCACTACCGAAGCAAAGCGGTTGAGATAGCTGTTAAAGGCGAAAGCACGGGTACGGAGGGAGCTCCCGTTCTCTTTTTTATACTGGTATTCAAATTCAGCTTTTAATGCTGCTACATCCACATTGCTGGGGCACTCGCTGGCACAGGCTTTACAGCTGAGACACAGGTCAAAAACCTCTTTGAGTTCTTTATGATTAAAAGGATTTTTTCGGGGCGAATTGGTCAAAAATTCCCGTAAGGCATTAGCCCTGCCGCGGGTCGTATCCTTTTCATTACGGGTAGCACGGTAACTGGGGCACATGGTTCCTCCGGCCAGTGGAAGTTTTCGGCAATCGCCGCTTCCGTTGCATTGTTCAGCCGCTCTCAAAATGCCTTCAGAATCTGAAAAATCCATCAATGTTTCTACTTCCGGTTCTTCGCGGTCCGGTGTATATCTCAAATGCGTATCAAGCGGTTGCGCATCAACAATTTTACCCGGATTAAAGATATGCTGCGGGTCAAAGGCATTTTTAACCGCTTTTATGCGCTCATAGTTGGCTTTACCCAGCATCAGCTCCACAAACTCGCTGCGTACAATCCCATCGCCGTGCTCACCACTCAGGGAACCGTTGTATTTTTTTACCAGATGCGCCACAGCAGTGGTAATTTGACGAAACAGCAGCACATCATCACTTTTCTTCAGGTTGAGAATAGGCCTCAGGTGTAACTCCCCTGCACCGGCATGTGCGTAGTACACGGCATCCTGATCAAACGTACTCATCAGAGCGGTAAACTCTTTGATATACGGGGCCAGGTCTTCTAAAGCTACTGCGGTATCTTCTATACAGGCGGCGGTTTTGCGATCGCCTACGATGTTGCCCAAAAGGCCCAGACCGGCTTTGCGCAACTCCAGCGCCTGGTTGATTTCGGGTCCTTCGAGCGTAGGATGCGCATAACTTAATCCCGATGCATCCAATGTTTCTATTAGCTTAAGAGCCTGCCTGCGGGCGGTATCTAAATCTGCTGCACGTACCTCAAGCATCAAAATCGCTTTTGGATCGCCCTGAATGAAAAACCGGTTTTTTTGCTGCTCGCGATTATTCAGGGTGCAATCTAAAATCACCTTATCCATCATTTCACAGGCATACAGATTATGCTGCATCACCGGCACAACGGCCTCGAGGCAGGCATTGATGGTTTTAAAATGCGCAGCAACCATCACACCTGCTGCAGGTGGAAGTTCGTCAAGCTTTAAGGTGATCTCTGTAGTAAATGCCAAGGTTCCCTCGCTTCCGGCGAGCAATTTGCACATATTGAAGGCTTCGGGCGTATTGGAAAACACCTCATTATTCAACAGGGCATCAAGCGCATAACCGGTGTTACGACGGTGTATTTCGGGCTTGGGATAGTTACTTTTAATTTCGGTCTGAGCTTCTTTGGTATTTAATTGCTGATACAGCGTATCGTAGATTTTCCCTTCAAGCGTGTTTAGTTTTCGCTTTAGCGCAAATTCTTCCGCAGTTAAATCTTTAAAAACCGCTTGGCTACCGTCGCTCAAAAGGGTTTTTAGCTCAACTACTTTATCGCGGGTTACGCCATATTGAATAGAAGTTGTACCCGAAGAGTTGTTACCTACCATTCCACCAATCATACAGCGGTTTGAAGTAGAGGTATTCGGACCAAAAAATAAACCGTGAGATTCCAGAAAACGGTTTAACTCATCCCGAATGACTCCGGGCTGAACCGTAACGGTTTTTTCCTCCTGATTAAAGTCTATGATCCTTGTAAAATGTTTAGAAACATCTACCACGATCCCCTCACCCACACATTGCCCGGCCAGAGATGTACCTGCTGTTCGGGGAATAAGTCCCACCTTATGTGAGTGTGCAAAAAGAATGAGTTTTTTAAGATCCTCTTCGGTTTTAGGAAATGCCACTGCAAGAGGCAGACGGCGGTATACCGAGGCATCGGTCGCATATAAGTTGCGGTGCAATTGATCTAACATCAACTCTCCTTCGAGTGATGCTGTAAGGGTATCGAGGGCTTCGTCAAGGCTTGTAATCATAGGCTAAAGGTACAATTATTCACGGATACAGATATTAACAGAGTCTTAGATAAGCTTAACAAAAGATTGGCGTGTGCGCTATTATAACTTGTATTTTCTAAAACTACATTTGCACCAATCAAGTATTAACAAACACGAATTTATTATGAAAAAATTATTTATAGCTTTTGTTTTAATCGCCGGCTTTTCATTTAGCTCACAGGCACAGGAAATCGCTGACAACGCTTTAGGTATACGTCTTGGAGATAATGATGGTTTTGGTGCTGAAATCTCTTACCAACGTGCTTTAGGCGGAAATAACCGTCTGGAATTAGATTTAGGGTTAAGAGATGGTAGAAATTACGATGGATTTAAACTCGCAGGATTATACCAATGGGTATGGAACATTGACGGTGGCTTTAACTGGTACGCCGGTGTTGGTGGTGGTTTAGCTAGTTATGATTATAATGACGGACCATTCAGAGACGAGAATGATACATTCGTATTTGCCGCAGGAGATATAGGTATTGAATATAATTTTGACATTCCGCTTTTAATTTCTTTGGACTTCAGACCTGAGTTTGCTTTCGGAGACTATAATGACGATTTAGATTTTGATATCGCATTAGGTTTGCGTTACCAGTTCTAATAAGAAATCAACACTATTGAAAAGGCCGTCGATTGACGGCCTTTTTTTATGCTTTAAAGTTTCAGTTTAAACCTGAAAAAGGAAGTGTTCTTATTTTGTAAGGGAAGATTTCTTCTTAAGTGCAATGCGCTTAATGGCTTTGGTATACACCTCTTCATACAAAGGCACAACCTTTTCTATAGCAAAATTCTGCGCCTGTTCTTTAGCCTGCTTTTTGAAGTTTTTAAGTCCGGCATCGGTGCGTAAAATAGTAAGGGCGTTTGCAGCCATATCGGTAACATCGCCCACTGCACTAAGAAAACCGGAAAACCCGTGAATATTTACTTCGGCAAGACCTCCGGCATTTGAAGAAATTACCGGAACACCGTGCGACATAGCCTCAAGTGCGGCAAGACCAAAACTTTCGGCTTTAGAAGGAAGTAAAAACAGATCTGAAAAACACAGAATTTTCTCTACCTCGTTGCTATTACCCAAAAACACCACCTTAGCGGCAATGCCCAGTTCAGCAGCCAGATCTTCTGCAGGTCCGCGTTCAGGGCCGTCACCAACCATAATGAGTTTTGAAGGGATTTTCTTTTGAATCGCGTAGAAAGTCCTAATTACATCAGGGATGCATTTTACTTCCCTCATGTTACTGATATGGGTGATGATGCGCTCATTTTCGCTGGCCATTAGCCCGCGCTGACAATCTGTAAACGTATTTTTTACAGTTGCCAAATCAATGAAATTGGGGATCACCTTAATTTTACGCTTGATGTCAAACAGGCGGTTGGTGTCTTCTTTAAGGCTTTGAGAAACCGAAGTCACCACATCACTTTTATTAATACTAAAGGTAACCGCCGGCTTATAAAACGGATGATTACCTACCAGGGTAATATCTGTACCGTGTAGCGTGGTGACCATAGGAATACGTATTCCCTCCTGCTCCAGCATTTTTTTGGCCATATAGCCTGCATAGGCATGTGGAATGGCATAGTGCACGTGAAGCACATCTATATTATAAGCCTTTATAATGTTTACCAGTTTGCTCGAAAGCGCCAGTTCGTAAGGCTGAAAATGAAATAAGGGATACTCCGGTACATTGACCTCGTGGAAAAATATTTTTTCATTGAGCAGGTCAAGGCGTACGGGCTGCTTGTAGGTTATAAAATGAACTTCGTGACCGCGCTTGGAAAGCGCAATTCCCAACTCGGTTGCGACTACACCGCTCCCTCCAAAAGTGGGATAACAAACTATAGCAATTTTCATCGTCTAAAATTACTCAATAATCAGACGGCATCGATTACAAAAGCTTTTTTTTAGAAATAATTAAGAAGTCGCTAAAGTATGATCGCCTCCTGAATTACCTGCTGGATGCGGGTTCTTAAATCTGAGGTAATCAGCTTTCGGTTTTCTGCGGTCGGAAAGGTTCGGTTAGAAAGAAACACGTAGATGATCTCAGACTCCGGATCGGCCCAGGTAAACGTACCGGTGAAACCCGAATGACCGAAGCTCGACTTAGCCACACAGCCACAGGTGGGTCCTGCAGTACCTAATTGCGGTTTGTCAAATCCGATCCCGCGGCGCACACCCTCATCGCAATAATAACAGGTATTAAAGGCTTTCATGGTGTTTTCTGAAAAATACCGCTTACCACCATAATATCCGTTTTGCAAATACATTTGCATCATCTTGGCAACATCATTGGCATTGCTGAAAAGGCCCGCGTGGCCACCAATATTGTCTTCCATCGCAGCACCCATATCGTGCACATAGCCCTGCACCTGTTGCATACGCCAATAGGTATCGTTTTCTGAAGGCACAACCTTTGCTTTTGCAAGACGGGACAAGGGCTTATATCCCATAAAATTTGCGCCCAGAGGCTCGTAATACCGTCTTTGCGTAAGCGTATCGAGATCAGAACCTAACGTATCTTCCAGATATTTTTTAAAAAGGAAATACGAAAGATCACTGTATTTATAAACACGTCTTGAAAGCAAATCGGAATCTGCAATGGTTTTTATGATGCTATCCGGGTAATCGTTACGCAGGTATAAATCTTCGGCTATTTTAATGCTGAAGTCGTCCTCGGGACGGGTGCGGTAGTAGTTTTTAGAAAGCTTTCCACTTTCATCAAAAGTCGCCGTATAAAAGGGAATCCAGGGTTTTAAGCGCCCATAATGGGATAAAACTTCTTTGACTGTAATATTCTGCTTATTGGTACCCTTTAAAACCGGAAGCAAATCTCCCAATTGATCATCAAGTTTGAGCATTCCTGCATCATACTGTTGCATCAAGACGGGTAAGGTTGCCAGAATTTTGGTCATTGAAGCCAAATCGTATACATCGTCAAGCGCAACGGGTTGCTTTTTACGGTAGGTGTGATAACCATAGGCTTTTTCAAAAATCACCTTTCCATGACGGGCTACAAGCACCTGAGCTCCGGGGAACATAAGATCGGTAAGTCCCTCGCGCATCAGTTTATCAATTCCCTGTAGTTTTTGAGAGTCCATCTGCTCCTCTTCGGGGATGCCGTATTTAAGGCGACGCAAGGTTCCGGTCTCATAGCTGGTGTTGATTCTAAAATGCGGGTTAAGCGAAACGGGAAGCTTTCCTTCGGCACTGATAGCTCCAAAGATAAGCTGAGCACTGAGCTGCTGCGCGATACGACTGTTTTGATACGAAAGCACAACCCCTTCCAGTTTAGTCAGGTCCTTAAGCTGAAGCAAGGCGTACGGACGCACAAATACATCAAGCACCGTAGGTTTCTTTGCCGCAATGGCTTCAATCGTAGCTACATCCTGCGCTGAAAAAGAAAAGGACTTCCAGGGAGTTTCATTTGAGCGGTGAAAACCAATAATGACGTAATTAAACTTTTCCAGTTTCTGTAAAAGCTCAGCGGCACTGGCACCGCTTATCTGAGTCACATCGGCATATTTACGCATCGCTTCAAAGAAGGCCTTACCGCTGTCATCGCCTAATTCTACATAAGCGATTTTCTTATCGTCTAAATCCTTAACGGGCAGGATTGCACCGTCATTTTTTAAAACCGTCAAAGCCTGAGCCATCGCTTTGGTGTAAATCACATCATCTTCCGGCTTATTTAAATCTTCGTAGAGATTCTGGGTATCAACCGGCTGGTAAGCATTGAGTCCTACTTTAAACTTGGCGAATAAAATTTTCTTTACAGAGCGGGAAAGTCGGGCTTCGGTAATGCTTCCGTTTTTGTAGGCTTCTTCAATTTTTGCTGCTGCTTTCGGTACATTTTCGCTGATAAGCAAGATATCATTTCCTGCCAAAAAAGCTTCCAGATCGATATCCCCGGGCTCCTTAAAGTTGGCGGCACCTTTCATATTTAAGGCATCGGTAAAAATCAACCCTTGAAAATCAAGACTGTCTTTAAGCAAACCGGTCACCACCTTTTTAGAAATCGAAGTGGGATAGCCCTTACGACTTTCCAGAGCAGGCACATTGAGGTGCGCAACCATGATACTGGCAATACCTGCGTCAATAAGCGGTTTGTAGGGATACATCTCTATAGAATCGAGACGCTTGCGCGAAAAAGGTATCGTTGGCAAAGTTTTATGCGAATCCTGATTGGTATCCCCATGCCCCGGAAAATGCTTGGCACTACCCAAAACGCCGGTGCTCTGCATTCCTTTTAGAAACGCAATACTTTTTTGAGTAACATTAGTGCGGTCTTCCCCAAAAGAACGGTTACCAATAATCGGGTTTTCGGGATTTACATTGATATCTACCACCGGGGCGAAGTTGATGTGAACACCCAAACGCTTATTGTGCAAACCTATTTGTCTCCCTACAGCTTCAACAATTGAATTGTCTTTTATGGCCCCTAAGGTCATATTCCACGGGAAAGCATAGGTTGAATCGAGACGCATAGCAAGGCCCCATTCGGCATCCATGGCGACCAGCAGGGGTACTTTACTTGCAGCCTGAAACTCGTTATTGAGTTTAGCCTGACGCATAGGTCCTCCTTTAGAAAAAATCACTCCGCCAATATGCTGATTGCGAATGAGTGATTTGATCGCATCGGTTTTTGCCTTGGGATCGCTCGAAAAAACGTCAACCATAAAAAGCTGGCCAATACGCTCTTTTAAGCTCATCGCATTGTACACGCTATCTACCCAGGCCTGCTGCTCTGAGATTTCTTTTGCTATAAGGGGGTTTTTACTCTGTGAAAAAGCCTGAAAGCCGGTTAAAAAAACAAGCATCAGGAAAACTGATTTATGCAGCATATCTTTTTTATTTAAAGAAACGGTTATGCCAGCTTTCTATTGCAGGAACTTCCCAATGTTCCTCATATTCTTCAACGGTATTCACCAAATTGTTGAAAACGATGGTATTCTTACCCACGGCGCCATCTTTAGCCATCTTTTTAAAGTCGGCCAAAGGTTTAAAATGTAAACGGTCGTTTTGAATGTAGGTCACATTCATCTTGTCAAGTAGAGAAACTTCGTAGGCTGCCTCCAGCTTTTGAATAAAACGCACCTGGGCATCAATAGAGCAACCGGAAGCCGCGTTAAAACTTTGGTCCAGACCTATTACAATAAAGCGATCGTATTTGATCTCAAAGGCTGCATTGAGATCTGCCCCATGAGCAGTCCATTGCTCCAAAAAGACTGAAAGTTCCTGATTGAGTTTGGGTAATTCTTCCTCCGTAAATTTACGGTCGCTCTGGTAGATCCAAAGGCGGGAATTTTTAGCTAAATCTTGAAATGGTATAAGCATGAATTGTGATCTTGTATAGGATCACAAACTTAAGGTTTATCGCAAAGTTGTCGCGAAAACAGAGTGTTAAAAGGCTATAAAAACCAAAGCTTTAAAAGAGAGCCAATGTTTTAAATCAAAAGGATTTAGGGGAATTTAAAACTATTCAATATGAGAGATTACAACCCATTTACTGGTGGGACCGTCGTAAACCAGCTCGATCATACCCTGCCCTGAAATATTAAAGGAAGAACCTGTGAGTGTATCTACCTGATTACCCGGTAGCGATAGGTTACTCATATTAAGAATGGTAAGAGTGCTTTTATCATCCTGATACAAATAGAGGTGTCTGCCGTCATAACCTCCCTGAATACCTGTAATCTTTATATTTCCGGGAGTATTGATGAGTTTGATGACGATTTTCCCCTCATTAGCCTCACCCGGATCAATGTTGACGTCCAGATTACTGGTTATTCCACCCGGAAGTACGCTTATGCCCGATAAATCCTGAACGCCCATAGAATAAAAACTAGAACTCCTGTAGGAGATTCTACCTTCGTTCATAACGAGATTTTGACCTAAGTCAATCGTTGTTAGCACTCCGTTCTCATCTGCTGCGACGAGAGCGTCTACGTTCTTATCTATAATTGCAGACTCGACCATTATTGTACCATTAACGTCAAGCATGGTAGTGGGCTCTGTGGTACCAATACCTACCTGAGCAAAAACAGGTGCAGTAAGGATACTGAAAATCACAATCAGCAGAGGATTAACTAATTTCATAATGTAGGGGGTTGTTATAATTATTCCTGAAACTTGATAATAAACCAGCGTCCCAAAGCGTCGTCGCCACCGTTTTCATCATAGACCAGTTCACAAAATCCCTGTCCCGAAGTCGACCGCGAAGCATTGGCGAGGGTAAGTATTCGATTTTGGGGCAATGACTCCGGACTATCCTGCTCAAAGCTCATATTTGCAGTACCTGCATTGTAAATAATCACACGACGGCCGTGGCTCCCATCTTTTAATCCGGTAATCGAAACTTTACCACCGGTATTAAATACGGTTAGAAGGGTTATGTCTTTGTTTGTTCCTAGAATATCCAGGTCCAGATTGTTATAAAAACGGTTGCCTCCACTATCGTTATCGGGAATTACCGTATCTAAATCATACTCCCCTAAGGAAAGCTTGGTAGGTGTAAGCCGAATTTCCTTTTTATTATTCTCCTTAATGATACCTCCTCCCAACTCGGTTTTACGAAGTAAACCGTTTGTTGTGGTACCGGTAAGGTCGAGACCGGTAGACGATAAATCACGTACACGCACGTTTCCGGCTACATCAAGCTGGTGTTGTGGATTTGAAGTGCCAATACCCACCTGAGCCGTCATGAGACCGCTTCCAAAAATAATCACACCAAGTTGAAAAAGTAATTTTCGAGTCATAGGCACAGGGATTTAGTCTCTAAGATTTACCAGTAACCACTTATCAATGGTTCCATCATAAATAAACTCGGCAACACCTTTACCACTAAGTCCCATACTACTTCCGTTAGGCAGTACTATTTGATTCTCAATCTTAGAGGCTGTTGCACCATTTGATTTATCTAAAAAAGTAACATTTACTTCAGATTCATTTAAAACATAGATATGTTTACCATCGATACCCCCTTCAAAACCGCTGATGCTGTAATTACCCGAAACATCATTAAGCCTTACTATAGGTGTTAATTGATGTACCCCGTCAAGAGCAATATTGAAGTCGTGGTAAATATTACCACTGCTCAGAACGTTTGTTGTCACAGACAAATCTTCTATATTAAGAAGGTCTGCACCCGAATCGTTTATAATGGTAAGCTGGTTGTTTACGATACCAAAATCATCTCCTAAACCAATCTCCCCAAGCAAACCGGTATTATCTATACCTACTACACGCTTAGGTTGTACTGAAGTATCAGGAATGTATTGCATCGCCCCGGCCACATGCAGCGTAGCTTGTGGATTTGTAGTACCAAATCCCACTCCCTGAGCGGTAATCTGGCAAGTGCCGCATATTATACCTAGAACATAAAACACTATACGGACACAGCTCTGATTTATGTTTAAAAGGCACATATCCTACTTGTTTCTGTAAATATAGTATATAATTCAGTCTAAAAGCTAATTTAATCGATAAAAGCAATTTAAACTCTATAATTTAGAATTTACACCTTTATTTGTAGGTTTTTTAGCTACACATATTGTACTTATGTATTTTAAAACTTGTAAAAAAAAAGCATCGTTTTCACGATGCTTTTTAAAAGTAATGTTTAGATAATCTTATAAATCTTCTGCAGCTGCAATCATTTCAGCGATATCTAAAACCTCGATTTCAGATTCTTTTTCTTTATTCTTAATCCCGTCGGTCATCATGGTATTGCAAAATGGACAACCTGCCGCAATGATGTCTGGTTTAGTTTCTAAAGCCTGTTCGGTACGTTCAATATTTACGTCTTTGTTTCCGGGCTCGGGTTCTTTAAACATTTGAGCACCTCCTGCCCCGCAGCAAAAGCCATTAGTCTTACAACGTTTCATTTCTACGAGTTCTACTTCCAGCTTTGCCAGAAGATCTCTTGGAGCCTCATAGATTCGGTTTGCTCGTGCCAGATAACAGGGATCATGAAACGTGATGCGTTTGCCTTTATACTTCCCGCCCTCTACTGTAAGACGTCCTTCAGAAATCAATGATTTTAAAAACTGGGTATGATGTAAAACCTCATACGTACCGCCCAATCCCGGATACTCGTTGGCAATGGTATTAAAGCAGTGCGGACAGGCAGTTACGATCTTTTTGACCTCATAACCGTTAAGTACCTCAATATTGGTAACCGCCTGCATTTGGAATAAAAACTCATTCCCGGCACGTTTAGCAGGATCTCCGGTACAGCTTTCTTCAGTTCCCAGCACGGCAAACTCCACTCCCGCTTTTGCAAGTAATTTTACAAAGGCTTTGGTTATTTTTTTTGCCCTGTCGTCAAAACTTCCGGCACAACCTACCCAGAATAAAACTTCAGGGCTTTTGCCTTGTGCCATAAATTCTGCCATTGTAGGAACTTTGATCGCTTCTGCCATAAATCCTGTTCTTTTTTTAGTCTTTAAATACCTCTATGGTAACGTCTTTTTCTACTAAATCTGTAAACTTTCCTTTATAACGCGTAGCACGCACCAGGTGATTGTCTATCCAGTGGTAGTTACCGCCTCTGGGTTTACCCATAAGCAAACTGTGGTAGTTGAAACCGTGCTTTTCAAGCCAGGCTTCGGTTACTTCGCGATGCTCTTCGGTACGTGAGGTAAAGAAGCATATAATATGCCCTTCATCATACCACTTATTAAGGGTTGCCAAAGCATCCGGAAAAGGCTTACAGGTAGCCATGCGCTCGGGCTCTTCATTTGGTACATCTTCGGTAATCGTACCATCTATATCTATGAGGTAGTTTTTAACTCCTTCGGGCAAAACCGGACTTACGTGTTCGCCGTCCTGCAATTTTTCACTTAACATTTTGTCTACTTCCTCTTTTTTCATGAGATTCAAATTATAAAATTAGGATTGGTTGCTAGATTTCGTTTATCCAGTTTGCCCGGTCCATTTGATTAAACGGCCAGGGCGCTGCATTATTTTCAATATTAGTCATTGCGTTATTGAGGTCAGAAGGAGCGGCACTTTGTTCCATAACCAGGTACTGGCGCATATCCATAATGATTGATAGCGGATTGATACCTACCGGGCAGGCCTCAACGCAGGCATTACAGGTTGTACAGGCCCAAAGTTCCTCGCGGGTGATGTAATCGTCAAGCAACTGCTTACCGTCTTCCTTAAACTCCCCTTTATTAGCATCTATATTTTTGCCGATATCTTCAATACGATCGCGGGTAGCCATCATAATACGACGCGGCGATAATTTTTTCCCGGTCTGATGAGCGGGGCATTCGCTGGTACAGCGGCCACACTCGGTACAGGTATAGGCATTTAACAGTTGTGCCCAACTTAAATCTGTTGCTTCGCTGGCGCCAAATTTAGCCGGAACCTCATCGCTTTCTTCCTCAGCAGGCATCGCGTAGGGATCGGCATCAGGATCCATCATCAATTTTACTTCATTGGTAACGGCTTCTAAATTATCAAATTCTCCCTGAGGTTTAAGCCGGGCGAAATAGGTATTTGGAAATGCCAAAAGAATGTGCAGGTGCTTGGAATAATATAGGTAATTGAGAAAAACCAAAATACCCAGAATATGTATCCACCACGCAGCACGCTCAATTAAAATTACGGAAGCCGTGTCCATGTTTTCAAACAACGGGACGATAAACTGGCTTACCGGGAACGACCCGACAACACCTGAAGCCTGAGCATAATGATCAGCACCTCGCAATTGAAGGCTAAGATCTGCTGCATTCATCGTAAGGAAGAGCAACATCAAAACCACTTCAAAATATAAAATAAGATTGGCGTCAAGTTTTGGCCAACCCTTAAGTTCCTTATTCAGGAAGCGTTTTATATGTAACACATTACGCCGTATCCAAAAGATAATCACACCCACCAAAACCAACAGGGCAAAAATTTCAAACACAGCTATCAAAAAATCGTAAAAGCCTCCGAGGAAGCTAAAAATACGATGTGTGCCGAAGATCCCGTCTATGATGATCTCAAGTACTTCGATATTGATAATGATAAAACCTAAATAAACCAGTACGTGAATGATTCCTGAAACCGGTCTGCGCACCATTTTGTACTGCCCAAGGGCAATCTTGGCCATGTTTTTAAAACGCTGCGGTTTATTGTCGCTGTGGTTTTCATCACGACCTAATTTTATATTGCGAATGAGTTTTCTGCAATTGATAACAAAAAAACCAACGCCGGCAGCCAGTGCCAGAATAAATAAAATATTAGGTAAATACTCCATCAGCTTTATTTAAGTGAGTCTTTAGGCTCCTCGTACGGACCGGGGTTCTTGCCAAAAACAGAGAAATGTACGTAGCGCTTGGGGTTGAGTTTTATGTCCTGAAGCAACTCTTCTATCTGTTTGGTGGCCCGCTCCATATTGTTGTACATATCTTTATCGTTAATAAGCTGGCCTAAAGAACCTTCTCCCTGTTCAATTTTAGAAGTAATGCTTTCAAAATCTGCTACCACACGCTCCATTTTCCCTACCAGTTCATTGATGTTTATTTGAGATAAGCTGTCACTCACTTTGCTGAAGTTAGCAGACATCTTATCTAGATTGGTAAAGGTACGGGATAACTTTTGATCATTATCGGCTAAAAGCGTATTGAGATTTTTTGAAGCCTCCTTGAAGTAAATAGCGGTCTGGCTGATATCTGCGATGGTTTCTCTAAGATTTCGGCGGGTGGGTTCATCTAACACATTGGAGACGCCCGTTAAGACAGAATCGGTACTGTTGATGACTGATTCTACTTTGGCCTGTAATGGCGTAAGACGCTCATTTACCAACTCAAATATTCCTTCATCAATGGTTCCTTCTAGCGTATCACCAGACTTTGCCATCTCGTCACGATCGTATTCCGGAACGATCGAAAGGTTTTTTCCGCCGATGAGTCCGCCGCCGTAAATTTGTGCCTTACTGTTTTTTGAAAATTGAAAATCGTTCTGAACATTAAAAGTCACGAGAAGATCACCTTTAGTATCTGCAAAATCAATAGAAAGTACTTTACCTACAACCAAACCATTAATGGTTACATTAGAACCCGGGGAAAGGCCTTCCACATTATCATAGATTGCATAATATGTACGGTCGTTGTTGAGCAGGTTATTCCCTTTCAGAAAACTATAACCAAAGATCAATAGCGCGATGGCAACAACCGCTAAAAGACCTGTTTTTACCTCTCTAGAAATGTTCAATGCAGTGAATTTTTGATGAGCCTCAAATTTAGGAATAAAATCTCTTGGGACTTAACCCACTAACTTTTATTTATAAAATCATTAGCGTTTCTCTTAATCCCATTTTTGAAGGCCACAATGTACGCGGTTTTATAGCCTTTGGCCTGAGCTTCGCTTAATTTACGTTGAATTTCAGAGTAATTAGAGGTATTGCCGTAATAGTATTTGTAGAGCTTTCCTTCCTTCTCCCGTTCTATGGGGGAAAGCCCCTTAAAGTTATAGGCTTTGGGCTCGAGGTCACGGCTGCTTGCAGCTATCTGCACGCGAAATACGGCATCTTCAACCACTACATCTTCTACTTGGGCTACAGGTAATTCATTTTGAACCGGTAAAAAATCATTTGCCCTGACATTGTCTTTATAGTTTATCACCGCATCTGCGATAGAACCCGCAATCTCTTCCTGCCCCTTTGATGAATTCAAATACCTTCCTTCTTCCGTATTGGTAATAAATCCGGTTTCAATAAGAATACTGGGCATTACGGTCTGATGTAAGACTACAAAACCGGCCTGCTTCACACTACGGTCTTTTCGTTTCAGTTTTTCCCTGAAATTATCCTGAACATAACTTGCCAACTGAATGCTTTGATCCAGAAACTCTTCCTGCATCAGGGTAAGCCCGATGAGTGATTCGGGAGCATTTAAATTATACTGGGCGTATTTCTCTTTGTAATTATCTTCCAAGAAGATCACCTCGTTTTCAGCCTTCGCCACTTCGAGGTTAGTCTGGTTACGGTGTAATCCCAAAACATAGCTTTCTGCTCCCGAAGCCTGCGTGTTATGGGCATTGCAGTGTATAGATATAAACAAATCTGCCTTCGCACGGTTTGCAATATGACCCCGCTCTTCTAGACCTATAAACACATCGGTTTTGCGGGTGTAAATCACTTCAATATCCCGGTCACGCTTCAGTTTATCTCCTACCAAAAGAGCAATTTTTAGCGCAATATCTTTCTCTTTAATGCCGCTTTTGGTATTTTTTCCGGGATCGTGACCGCCATGACCGGCATCAATCACCACCACAAACTTCTTAAGATCAACGGGTTTTAGATTGGCATAACTTGTTTTCGCATAAGCGAAAACTATAAATACTAATAAGTAGGTTATAATCGTTCTCATATTTGGGTAACGTCAATTTTGTTGGGCTATTTTACAATCATTTTAAAACCTGTGCTTCATTTTTGCACTGTTAAAAACACAGTGCGATCCAGGCATTTCTATTTTACCCGGGTTTGCCTAGGGCTTCTAAAAAATAGATGTAATTTTGGCACTTTGAATTTTGCCCTTACATTTACAAAAATAGTATTAATCCCATTGCAAACAAAGATCCTCTCAGTACTGCTGGTTTTAGGCTTAAGCCTTATAACATGTGGGTCTGTATGGTCTCAGGAACTTCCGGTTAGCACGCTTAACACGATACCCGCAGACACCTCTGAGACTAACAGGCTAATGCCCAAAGGTACTCTTCTAAGCGAGCAAAAACCGGAAGCTTTACAGGACACCACCGCAAAAGACAGCATCAAGGCCCCAAGAGAATCTCTTACCGATATTGTCAAATACAATGCCACAGACTACAGTCGCTTCAACAGAAGGGAAAACAAACTTTACCTATACAATGAGGCTCAGGTAACCTATACCGATATCAATATCACGGCCGGGCAGATCGTGGTAGACAACACTACAAATACTGTTTTTGCTAAAGGAATTGTAGATTCAACGGGAGCCTATATCCAGGCTCCGGTCTTTGTTCAGGGACCCAATACCGTAGAGCCAGACTCCATCAAATACAATTTTAAAACCGAAAAAGCGCTGATCTACGGCTCACGTACACAACAACAGGAATTCTACATCAGAAATGAAGTAAGTAAACGGGTTAATGACTCGGTTGTTTTTATGAAAAACGTACGTTTCACCACGAGTGAGAATGAGGATGATCCCGAATATTACTTTTACGCCCGAAAGGTCAAATTTGTACCCGGCAAAAAGATAGTAACCGGTCTGGTGAATATGTTTGTCTATGACGTGCCTATCCCATTAGGTGTACCATTTGCCTACTTCCCGATGGAAAAGGAAACCAGTGTTTCAGGTTTTATTCTGCCTTCGCCGGGTGAAAACCGCGAACGGGGTTATTTTTTACAGAATGGAGGTTATTATTTTGCCATCAATGATTATGTAGACCTCACCTTACAGGGTGATTATTACACCAACGGAAGCTACGCGTTGCGCGGAAGCAGCTCGTACCGAAAGCGCTACAAATTCAGTGGAAATGTGAACATTCGTTTTGAACGCTTACTCGCCAGCGAACGCGGATTACCCGATTTTTCGGAAACCAACACCTACAACATTCAATGGTCACACAGTCAGGATACCAAATCAAGCCCCAACAGTCGTTTTTCGGCATCGGTAAACCTGGGGAGCAGTAACTATTTCAGGCAGTCAACAAATATTGACAACGTAGCAAGCCGTTTGACCAACACGCTGAGTTCATCTGTTTCGTATTCAAAAACCTTTCAAACCGTACCCGATGTCAATCTGGCCCTTACGGCACGGCATTCGCAAAATACCCAGACGCAGCAAATAAATATGACCCTGCCCAGTTTACAGGTTAACGTGGGTCGTATCTATCCCTTTGCGCCAAAATCAGGCACCAAAAAGGGTATATTTCAAAATATCAACTTCAACTATTCGGGTAGTGGTGAAAACCGCATACAAACCACAGACAGCCTGTTTTTCACTCCTCAAATGTTTCGCGATGCCGAACTGGGCGTTCGCCACAGCATACCCGTTACGACTAACTTTAAACTCTTTGATTATCTCAGCGTTTCGGCCAGTACAAACTTTCAGGAGAGCTGGGTTTTTGAAACCATTAACCAACGTTATGATGTTGAGGAACAGGGCATAGTTCGCGATACCATAGGCGGTTTTGACCGGTTTAGCACCTATAATTTCAGCACCAGCTTGGGAACTACACTATACGGGCAATTTAACTTCGGGGATGACAAAAAGATACAGGCAATCCGTCATACCGTAAAGCCTACCGTTTCCTTTAATTATAATCCGGCTTTTGACCAGTATTATGAAACCTTCCTGGCTCCCGAACGCGATGATCCAAATGGCCCGCTTACCCGTGAGGTAACCTATAGTCGTTTTGATGGAGGCTTTTACGGCGCTCCGGGTAATTTCAGCTCCAGCGGAATCAGCTTTAACGTTAACAATACCATTGAAGCTAAAGTACGCGACAAGGACTCTACTGCTCTTGAACCCAAAAAAATTGACCTGCTGAGCAACCTGGCAATCTCAACCAATTACAATTTTCTCGCAGACAGCTTAAAACTAAGCCCTGTTAACGTACGGGGAACCATCCCCATTATTCAGAGCAAGCTTAGCGTCAATTTTAATATGACCTTAGATCCTTATGCGCTAAATAACAACAACGACCGCATCGATAAACTAAATATCGCCAATGGCGGAAGTTTGTTTAGACTCACTAATGCCAGTGCAAACTTTGGATACTCCTTTAGCAGCAAAAGCTTTGGAAAGGAAAATGATGATGTTGAGGGCGAAGACACTCAAACAGCCCGTAATGGCGCCAGACGGGATAATCTGCTCGGAGAAGACAGCAGGCAATTGCAGAATAAATTTAACGACTCTGAAGGAGCAGATGAAGATCCGGAAGAAGAACAGGAATTGTATAACTACAAAATACCGTGGAATCTAAGGGTGAATTACAATGTAAATTACGGTAACACCGCGAGACAAAACAGGATCACGTCCCATGCGATTAACTTCAGCGGTGATGTGGAGCTGGGAGAAAAGTGGTTTGTAGGAGCCTCTTCGGGTATTGACGTCACCACCGGAAAGTTTACTCCAACCCAGCTACGCTTTGCCCGGGATCTGGAAAGTTTTAATATGACCTTTGCCTGGACACCCTTTGGCACCTACGCCTCCTGGAACTTTTTTATCGGAATCAAATCAAGTGTACTCAGCGATCTTAAGTACGAGCAACGCCGTACACCTGATCAACGTTTATAGTTCAAAAATTAAAACGCATATACATCTAAAACCAAAAGCGATGAAAAAAATAGTAAGTACCCCAAATGCACCGGCGCCCATAGGGCCTTATAATCAGGCGATTTTTGCAGGCGATACGCTGTATATAAGCGGTCAAATCCCGCTAGACCCTAAAACGGGCGAACTCGTAAGCGGTTCTATTGCTGAAGAGACAGAAACGGTTATGAAAAATCTGCAAGCTATACTTACCGAAGCCGGACTCACTTTTGAACACGTGGTTAAGAGCTCTATCTTCCTGAGCGATATGGGAAGCTTTGGTGCCGTTAATGAAGTCTACGGAAGCTATTTTGATGAAGCCACCGCGCCGGCCCGCGAGACGGTTGAAGTAGCCAACCTGCCTAAATACGTAAATGTGGAAATCTCTATGATCGCCTTAAAATAAGGTGTCCTATTTTAAACATAAAAAAGGCCTGAAACATTCAAGTTTCAGGCCTTTTTTATTGATTTACGCAGTGGTTTACTTAACCAGCATATAATTCTTGTGATAGGCTACCAATCCTTCAATAGGTCTCTTTAAAACTTTGCCCATTTTCAGATCGTATTCAGCAAGCACGGCTTTCATTTCATCCTGAAGATAGAAAGAGATAGAGCCTACAAAATGTACAGGGATTTCTTTGGCATTCTCAAACTGAAGCACCTGGTGCTCTACAAATAATCTAAAGCCCTTGCGTATAAGTTTTTTGCAGTATTCGTGATTTTTATTGGTGATCACAAAACGTGCAAACTGCGCTAAATAGGTGTTGGGATTTGGCATTTTATACAAATGGTTCTTAATGCTTTCGGCAGTAAGGTCAAATTGTTTAGCAAACTCGTAAGCCAATTCTTTAGGAATTTTATTAAAGTGAAAATCCCGCAGTAATTGTCTTCCAAAATAGTTACCGCTACCATCATCCATCAGGATATAACCCAGTGAGGTTACTTTTTGCTCGATATCTTTGCCATCATACAAGCTGCAGTTAGAGCCTGTACCTATGATGCAAACAATACCGGGTTCTCCCTTCTTAGTAGTAGCATAAAGTGCTGCATAGGTATCTTCTTTAATATCTATTACCTCTGCTTTATCAAAAAACTCATCAAAAACTCCTTTTATAAGTTCTCTGGGCTTTTGAGTACCACAACCTGCCCCATAAAAATGAACGTGGGTTACATCATGGCGGTGCTTGTAAAGCTCATAGTTATTGATAATTCGCTCGGTAAGGATTTCTGCAGACAAAACCTGTGGATTTAATCCAAAAGTCTGAGTCTGAAATATCTCATTTCCTTCAGCATCAAGGGCAATCCAATCTGTCTTGGTTGACCCGCTATCTACTAATAATATCATGTGGAAAGGGTTTAAAAAACCCTTTAAACCTGTAACAGGCTTAAAGGGTTGAAACTTATATTAAAGTGAATTAACGTACTCAGCCAAATCTACCAATTTGTTTGAGTAACCAAATTCGTTATCGTACCAGGATACGACCTTGAAAAATTTTGAGTTAAGCTCGATACCTGCACCCGCATCAAAAATACTGGTACGTGGATCGCTTACAAAATCCTGTGATACTACATCTTCTTCAGTATATCCTAAAACGCCGGCCATCTCACCTTCTGAAGCAGCTTTAAAGGTCTTTTTGATATCCTCATAGCTGGTCTCCTTAGAAAGACGTACGGTTAAGTCAACTACAGAAACATCAACTGTAGGCACACGGAAAGCCATACCGGTAAGTTTTCCTTTTAATTCAGGAATAACTTTGGTTACAGCAACAGCAGCACCGGTACTTGCAGGGATGATGTTAACCAATGCCGAACGACCACCTCTCCAATCTTTTCTGGAAGGACCGTCAACGGTCATTTGAGTAGCGGTAGTTGCGTGTACGGTAGTCATCAAAGCCTCTTCAATACCGTAAGCATCGTTTAATACCTTAGCTAAAGGTGCAAGACAGTTTGTTGTACAAGAAGCGTTAGAAACGATATTATCGCTTGCTTTAACATCTTTATGGTTTACGCCCATAACAAACATAGGCACATCTTTAGAAGGTGCAGAAATAACAACTTTCTTGGCACCTGCCTGAATGTGATAATCTGCAGTTTCCATAGTGGTGAAGATACCGGTACACTCAGCAACAACATCAGCACCTACTTCGTCCCACTTTAAGTTTTTAGGATCGCGCTCTGCGGTAATACGTACGGTTTTACCGTCAACAACAAGGTTACCGTCTTTAACTTCTACTGTACCGTCAAAATTTCCGTGTACAGAGTCATATTTTAATAAGTATGCGAGGTGTTCAACATCCAGCAGGTCGTTGATGGCAACAACATCTACATTGTCGCGCTTAACGGTTGCTCTAAATACGATACGACCTATACGGCCAAAACCATTGATACCTAATTTTAAATTTCCCATTTTTAATTGTGTTTGGATTTGTATTATGCTTATGTGGTCATTATTTCAGAGACACGCACAAGCTCTTTATTAATATGTGATTTTCCTTTGATGGCTTTTTCGATGGGGTATAGAACCATTTTTTCGTGTTGGATTCCTACCATGTAATTGCTTTCGCCCTCCAGAAGAGACTCAACAGCCTTTACACCCATACGACTGGCAAGCACGCGGTCATAACAACTGGGCGAACCGCCGCGTTGCATATGCCCCAGTACCGCTACCCGTACATCATAACCTTCCAGGTTTTGATCTACATAATCCTTGAGTTCAAAAACATTTTTACCTGTTTTATCCCCCTCGGCAACCACAACAATACTAGAACTCTTACCGCTGGCCTTACTTCTTAATAAAGACTCCAGCAGACGCTCAAGTCCCAGATTTTCTTCAGGAATCAGGATTTCTTCTGCCCCAGCTCCCACTCCGGCATTAAGTGCTATATGGCCTACGTCGCGCCCCATTACTTCAACAAAGAACAGGCGGTTATGCGAACTGGCGGTATCGCGTATTTTATCTATGGCTTCGACCACGGTGTTTAAGGCCGTGTCATAACCCAGCGTACGATCTGTACCGCTAATATCATTATCAATAGTGCCGGGTATACCTATCACCGGAAATTCAAATTCCTGGTTAAAAACCAGTCCTCCGGTAAAGGTACCGTCCCCGCCTATTAAGACAAGTGCGTCAATACCATATTCTTTAAGATTGTCATAAGCGATTTTACGACCTTCGGGTGTTCTAAAACGATCTGATCGTGCAGACTTAAGCATGGTTCCGCCGCGGGTAATGATATCGCGTACGCTTCGTGCATCCATCGGGTGAAAATCACCGTCTATTAGACCTTCATATCCCCTGTATATACCCACACAATCTACTTTGTGATAAGCACAGGTACGTACAACTGCACGAACCGCAGCATTCATCCCGGGAGAATCTCCTCCCGAAGTTAAAACTCCGATTTTTTTAATTTTTTGTGTCATTTCCTGTAGAATGAAAGGTAAAAATAGCAATTTCATTGCCTTTTAATAAGCCATTGGCAATGAATTTAATCGTATTCTCAATTTCAATCGTTATCGTTAATAACTATTTTCAATTGAGGGGTGAAATTTTGGGAATTTTGATCTGAGAACCTCGTTTTTGCGAGTTTAAAAATTAAAACGGGATCAAAATATCATATTCTCAGAGTGCAAATGGCTAAAAAATCAATTTAAACCGTCGTAAGGAATTTCAGAATCGGGCTGAATAATCTTAATTTCTTCTTCTACCTCACGCATTTCTCCTTTAAAGATTTTACGGATGAGTTGTTTAAACGTGTCGAAGTCTACCGAATACGATAGTCCTGCTCCCTGCGTATAGCCTTCATTATTACGGGCTACAAATTGAATATCGGTCTGACGGTTAAAAATACTCGCTCTAAGGGTACCGTCTTCATTGAGTAAAAAGTTTACCTCAACGTCACCCACTACCGCCTGCTCACTTACGCCGCCCACCGGTACACCTACCTTACCATTAATAATCACGCGGCTGGATATTTGCGTGGAAAGCGTAAAGCCAAAACGACCCGAGGTTTGTAAATCCGGTCGATTGTCTGCCTGCACATAATCTAAGCCTACATTAAACTTCCCGTCTTCATCTGAAAGCAGATCGTTAAAAATACCAGAAGCCGTCTCAATCAAATTCCCGTAAGCCGCAGATTGCGCATCAATACCGTTCTGGCTAAAGAAAGATCCCTGCGTTACCAAAGAAAAGGCCTGCAGTTCACGTGTGGCTCTGTTGTCTAAACGATAGGCCAGCTCTGAAGTCACAATAGAACTGGTATTCGGAAACTCAAAGTCAAACGTAATCTCGGGTTGCAAGAGTTCGCCATCCAGATTGATGATCACATTAACCGGAATCTTTCGGTTTATGGAAGGGTTTTCCAGGAGGATGGAAGGATTTGCCTGAGTTTTGTAAACCGCGCTGATATCGAGCAGGGCTTCGGTAGGATTACCATCCCAGCTTATTTTTCCTTCCGGCAGGATATCAAATTGTTTCTGCACCACCCCACTATACCTGAAATTATAAGTTCCCTCGTAGGGCGTAAAGTCACCAAACATATTGAACTTTCCGTTGGTATTAATCTGTATCAGCAGGTATCCCGCTCCTCTTCCTTTAAGGGTGCTTCCGTTTACCTCGTCAACTACAATTTCGACCTCAGCATCACGGGTAACCTCCAGGTCAAAGTTGAGTTCGAGTCCTTTTATCTCTTCAATAACCAGCTCTTCCCCGCGCATCCGCGATTCTTTCTCTTCGGGACTTAAAAAATAAATATTGCTGCTGTCGCCAAAGGATTCGGTATCGCTTAAAGGTATTTTAAAAACCGTCCCCCGCTCGGTAGTTGCCGTTACATCGATAACCAGCTCATCTGTAGGACCTCTAAGAGTAGCCTCTCCACTCATAAAACCGGTCCCATAATACAAAGCAAAATCATCGGGTTCTGTATCCAGCACCAGCAAACGATCTGTATCGATGGCCAAATCCAACTCCCAATCCCTAAAATACTGATGGCTTATCGTACCGCTTAGCGTTCCCTTGGTGTTGTACTTGGTATCATTCAACGCAACACTATTAAACCGGAAATCCTGATCGCTTAAGCTTACGCGGGCTGTACCGTTAAAATCATAATTGGTATTCAGGTAAGGAATCGCCAGCCCAGCATTACGCAGCAGCAGCTCCCCGTCTACATCGGGATTGCGGTAATCACCGGTTACCGAAGCCCGGCCACTGGCCAGACCCCTTATTTTTGAAATCACATCTCCTCCCAATGGGCTAAACGCTTCCAGATTGAGTTTTCGCAGCTGCACATCGAGATCAATCGCAGGGTTACTGGTACTTACATCTATGGTTCCCAGTGCCGAAAGGGTTTGCACCTCCTCATTGCTGAGTGTGGTATTTATTTTATAACTGGTAAGACTCTCGTTGCCGGTGATCGACAGATCGAGATCTCCCATCAGAATATCGTTAATCGTAAAGTTTGAGATGTCAATAGTACTGCTGGGCAGGTAAACGCCGTCTTTTTGTAAAATATCCAGGTTTCCGTTTACCAGACCTTTTAAGTCGAGGCTGTCTATATAAGGAGTGATATGCGAAAGCCTTACCTGCTCAAAATTTGCCTTAATATTTTTTGAAGTACTGTCTTTTACCTGACCACTTAGTGTAATGCGTTCTTCATCGTGAGACAAAATCATCTCTTTAATATCGATATCTCTAAAGTTGTTGTCAAAGACAATCTTGTTTTCTTTATTGTCTGCTTCGTTAAGAAACCAGTCGTTGTTTTTAAACTTAAGGCTGCTGCGCTTAAAGCCTACTACCGAATTGTTATCTTCATTAATCGTATGGTAAAAGCTCAGATCAAAGGCGTCCTGTTTATCGGGCCCTCCTTTAAATTCAGACCGAATAAACAGCGTATCCTTAAGCGTAACATTGATCAGATTAAAATCGCTAATGCCATACATCCCGCTGCCTATACTGTCTGCCTCGATAAAGGTGTTAAACAGTGGGTTTTTGTTATCTACCCGTACATTAACCGACTCTGCGAGAATACCAAAAGCCTTGATTTTAGGAGATCTAAAAGTCAGTTTGAATTCAGAATCGTCAGACACCACACTGCCCCGTACAAAAGTGTCGGGCTCCAGTTCAATTTCGGGCACAAGGATCTCGACAATCTTGCTGTAGATTTTTATATCAAAATCCATAAACTGGGCTGTCGTGATCTTTGTAGGTTCATAATTGGTATACAGGCTTCCAATGGCATTTCTAAATAAGGCTTTTACATCCCCTATTTTAAATTGACCCGATACCTGACCCGAAATGATATCCGGCGAATTGATGGTAATGGTGCGTATACCGCGTCTAAAACCGGACGTAATTAGAAAATCCTGAAACTCATAGAGGTCATTGGCATTTTCAAAACTGGCGTTGGTAAATAAGATAGTCCCTCCGGTATCGTCAATATTGGTCCCGCGCATATCCATCGCCACGTTCCCTTTCAGCACTGCTGAAGAATCTTTTAAGAAGTTTAGTTTCCCCAGATCTATCCTCTCAATAGCCGCAGTAAAGTCATAGGCATGTATTTCTTCGGAAACATCAATAAGCCCATCAAATGAAAACTGCGCGTTGGGGTCATCAACGGTTAGATTCCCGTCAAAAACCGGGTTTCGCAGGTTGCCTGAAACCGCAATCCCCTGGTAAGTATATCCCTTGTACCGAAGCCTGCTGATCACCCCGTCTATACGCGTATCTAAAGTTTCGGCGGCAATTCCCGACCCGTCTACTTTCACATTAAAGGTGGCTGTTTCCAGCTGCGGATCTTTAAAGAGACGTCCCAGATTAAAGCGTTCTCCCCTAAGGTTACCCGAATATTGGGCCTGATCTATGTTTTTAAAATTCCGAAAGTCTATATCGGTTTCTAGAAAGCCGAGATCGGTTTGAATACGGGCGTCTGTAAACACGGTGTTCTCGGTAACGGTGAGGGTTCCCTGCAAATCTGTAACACCCAGACGCACCAGTTCGGGCGGAAGACTGTTGCCTAAAACATTTGGAAGTAACCGGGTAAGATCGAGATACGAAGTTTGCAGCGTGCGGTAATTTCCGTCTATACGAAAAGTGTCCCCGTCAGAAAGCAGGCGTTCAAAATGCACATTCCCCAGGATGCGACTGCTTTCCAAACCGCTGAGATTTAGATTTTGAACCCTGAAATCATTCAGTGTACCGCTTAATTTTCCGGAAAGGTTAATGCGATATCCGGTTCCAAATTCAGAATAAAAAGCTTTTAAATCTGTTGTAGAGATTTCGCTTTGCTTAAAATCTGCCGTGATTTGCACCAGATTATTAAAATCTGAAAAAGCCTCATTGCGCGTATCGAGCTTCAGATCTCCCCGAATCACTGAATTTTCGGTCTTAAGCGTCATCGCTTTCAATACAATCTCGTCCGGATTGTACTTAAAATCGGCTTCCAATCCGCGCAGGTGATAATCGCGGGCAGCATCAAGACTGAGTTCTTCAATTTGCGCCGTGACCTCTACATCATTCAGTTTAAAATCACTGGCTACCAGATTCAGATTTGAGAAATCAACCAAATTGGGATCTTCGCGGTCTTCATCAATAAAACGGAATTTCATATTTTCCAGTTCGACTTCAGAAGATGACAACCTGAATGGGGTTCCCGATGAGCTACCGGTGTTGAATTTCTGCGAAAAAATATAGAGGTTATCGTTTTCTTCCCCTTTGTATTTACGCACATTCATCGTTCCGTCTGAGATCGTGACATTACCCAGATTAAGACGGTTGTTAAGCAATTGCTGAAGGCTTAATATGCTGGTTTCAACAGTTTCGGCAAAAATGAGCGTATCGTCGTGATGATCTGTAATATATACCTCATTGAGAAGGGCGTTGCCGTTATATTTAATGCGTACCCGTTCTACCGAAATATCGGTTCCGTACTTTTCATTAAGCGAACGGGTAACTTTACGGGCCACCGAAGTCTGTACTGCGGGAATAGAAAAAATAATAAGAAGCAAGGCAAATGAGCCTATTGCGATAAACAGGACACGTCTTACTATTTTTCTAAATTTTCTGATATGTTTTTAAGTTTTAACTTTGCCAATCCCGGCAAAATACAAATTTAGTTTTCCATTTGTAGCCAGGCTTTTGAGCGGCTGATAAAAGTCTCTAGCTAAAAGCCTAATTTTGGGTAAAAGTACATGAACAATCCCTATGCCTAACGCAGATTCTACAAAAAATAAAACCTACATACTCGCTATAGAATCGTCTTGCGATGATACGGCGGCAGCTGTACTCGACAACGATAAAACCCTCTCAAATGTTGTGGCCCGGCAAGCCGTACATGAAGAATATGGCGGCGTGGTACCCGAACTGGCCTCGAGGGCGCATCAGCAAAACATTGTGCCGGTTGTGCATCAGGCTCTTAAAAAAGCCGGAATTACCAAAGAAGACCTCAGTGCGGTCGCTTTTACGAGCGGTCCTGGCCTTATGGGTTCGCTTTTGGTAGGCACTTCGTTTGCTAAATCCCTGGCAATGGGTCTCGACATTCCGCTTATTGATGTAAACCATATGCAGGCGCACATCCTCGCACATTTTATAGACGAGGAAGGTTACGATAAGCCCAAATTTCCGTTTTTGGCGCTTACTATATCGGGCGGGCACACCCAGGTTGTTCAGGTAGACTCCTATTTTGATATGACTATTTTGGGACAAACCCTGGATGATGCGGTAGGCGAAGCCTTTGATAAAAGTGCTAAAATACTGGGACTGCCCTATCCCGGCGGACCGCTGATTGATAAGTATGCGCAAAGCGGAAATCCGAAAGCCTTCAAATTTACCAAACCTAAGGTTGACGGACTCGACTTCAGCTTTAGCGGACTTAAAACTGCGATTTTGTATTTCTACCAAAAGGAAGTAGCCGCAGATCCTGATTTTGTTGAAAAGCACCGGGACGACATTTGTGCTTCCATACAATATACCATCATCAATATTTTGATGGATAAAATCAAGAAAGCCGTAAAACAAACCGGAATCAGACAGGTGGCCATTGGTGGCGGTGTTTCGGCAAACAGCGGAATTCGCAAAGCCTTAAAAGATGCCGAAGCTAAATACGGCTGGAAAACCTTTGTGCCCAAATTTGAATACACAACAGATAATGCAGCTATGATAGGGATCGTGGGCTATTTAAAATATAAAGACGAAAACTTACAGGACTCCGGTTATGTAGAAACTCACGCCAGGGCGCAATCCCGACTTAAATTCTAACTATGCAGCTTTTTTACAATCCGGATATTGCGGCAAATGCCAAAGAGGCCAGGTTCCCGAAAGATGAAAGCAAGCATATTGTGAAAGTGCTGCGGAAACGGGAAGGAGATATTCTCGACATCACAAACGGAAGTGGTAATTTTTTTAAAGCCGAAATCACGCAGGCGAGTCCGTCAAATTGTACCGTAAAAATCCTCGAAGTCACCAACGAAAAAGCCTTTGACTATCATCTGCATCTGGCCGTCGCGCCCACCAAACTCAACGACCGCTACGAGTGGTTTCTGGAAAAAGCCACTGAAATAGGTATTTCTGAAATCACCCCCATCATCTGCGATCACAGTGAGCGCAAGGTGGTTAAGGAAGATCGGTATGAGCGTATTTTGCAAAGTGCGATGAAACAATCGCTCAAAGCGTATCTGCCCAAACTGAATGAAGCGGTTTCCTTTTCCGAATTTATAGACACGCAGACTGCAACCGAAACAGACCGGTTTATTGCGCATTGTGAAGAAACCAACCGCTTTTCGCTCAAACAAAAACTAAAACCCAAAACTGATGTTCTTATCCTGATAGGACCTGAAGGCGATTTTTCACCCGCTGAGATTGAAAAGGCCCTGAAAGCGGGCTTTGTCCCGGTGATGCTGGGCGAGCAACGTCTGCGTACAGAAACTGCTGCAGTTGTCGCCACACACAGCGTGGCTTTCGTTAATGAATAAGAATTTAAGGTTCAAGATTCAAAGTTCCATTATTTTAAACTTTGAATTTTGAATTGTAGAACTAGTTCATCACCTGCACCAGCAATTCCTTAAGCAAATCACCCTGTGGCACGTTGTAAGCGCCCACACCTTTACTTTTCACATCTGCCGTACGAAGCAAATTGATGACGTGACTCACTTTTTTCATGGGGTAATTGCGCGCTGCATCGGTATACTGACTAACAAAATAAGGATTCACCTTTAAAGCTTTGGCTACCGAAGCTTTGTCCTTACTTGGTAAGCCGTGATAAATCAACAGGTTTTGAAAAAAGCTGAATAACAATGCAATGGTCACCACCATCGGGTTGTCTTTGGGGTTTTGAGCAAAATAATTGATGATACGATGCGCCTTAACCACATCTTTATCTCCTATCGCACGTTGCAACTCGAAGTTATTAAAGTCCTTGCTTATCCCGATATTTTGCTCCACCGCCAGCGGGGTGATCGTACTGCCTTTTTCCATAATAAGCTGCAATTTCTCCAGCTCATTATTGATTTTGGAAAGATCTGTTCCTAAAAACTCCACCAGCATATGAGCTGCTTTGGGTTCTACAGAATAACCCTTGCTTTGCATCACGCGGCGAATCCAGTCGCCCACCTGATTATCGTACAGGCGTTTGCTCTCAAAAATAATCCCGTTCTTGGCGATGTTTTTATAGACGCGTTTGCGCTTGTCGAGCTTCTTGTATTTATAACAAAAAACCAAAATGGTAGAAGGTTGCGGGTTTTCGGCGTAAGCTTCCAGCTTGTTTTTTTTGTCGTCAGATTGCGCGAGTATTTCGCGGGACATATCCTGAGCTTCTTTAACAATCACAACCTGATGCTCAGCCATCATCGGGAAACGTTTAGCCTGCGAAATCACGTCATCGAGACTTACATCGCGACCGTAAAGCACCATTTGATTGAAGCCACGCTCCTCTTCGGTCAATATCGAAGAAGCTATAAAGTCTGAAAGTTGATCTATGTAATACGGCTCATCCCCCATCAAAAAATAGATGGGTTTGTAGTTTTTATTCCTGATGTCTTTTACAATTCGGGTAACTTCTTCCACAGGTTTGGTTTTTACTGCCACAACTGTAAGAAGTTGCCGGGCAGACTGCTATTGGAGCTTGGTATACTTGCAAGGGATAATTACCTTTACCGGGATGCAGCAACTCAACTTCCCACCGTATACCTTCAGGCTCAAAAGTAGCGAAAATAAACCGCTTATATTTGACCCCATCCGTAAAAAGTTCGTCGTTTTGACCCCTGAAGAATGGGTGCGACAGCACACCGTAAAGCATCTTCAGGAAGCCTATAAGTATCCGTTGAGCCTCATCAATGTTGAAAAAGAACTCAAGGTAAACGGCCTGTCCAAACGCTATGACGTGGTGGTTTTTGAATCGGACGGAAGCATCAGGCTTATTGTGGAATGCAAGGCTCCTAAAGTCAACATCACTCAGGTCACTTTTGACCAGATTGCCCGGTATAACCTAACCCTCCGGGCTTCTTTTTTAATGGTCACAAACGGACTCAACCATTATTTTTGCCAAATGGATTATGAGCAGAAAAAATATAATTTTTTACGGGATATTCCGGTTTACAGCCCTTAATTTGCCCTTGTGAAAATCGCGATCATCATACTCAACTGGAACGGCAGGCATCTGCTTGAAAAATTCCTCCCTGTAGTGCTTCAACATAGTGCTGAACAGGCTGCGGTGTATGTTGCAGACAATGCCTCATCTGATGATTCTGTTGCCTTTTTGGGCGAAAACTTTCCGCAGGTAAAAATCATACGCAACAGTACAAACGGTGGTTACGCCAAAGGCTACAACGACGCCCTGCAGCATGTGAACGAAGAGCTCTTTATCCTGATGAACAGCGACATTGCCACTTCTGCCGACTGGTTGGAACCCATAATCGAAGCATTTAAAGTCAAACCCAATCTGGGTGCTGCCCAACCCAAAATCCTGGACCTCAAACGCCCCGATTATTTTGAATATGCTGGTGCCGGGGGAGGCTTTATAGACTCTTTTGGCTATCCGTTTTGCAGGGGACGGCTTTTTGAAACCCTGGAAAAAGATGAGGGGCAGTATAACGACACCTTACCGGTTTTTTGGGCCAGCGGGGCCTGTCTCGCTATTCGCAGAACAGCTTTTTACGATGCCGGAGGTCTTGACGAAACCTTTTTTGCGCATCAGGAGGAGATTGATTTGTGCTGGCGCGTTCAGGCATTGGGTTACGCTGTTTATCATATTGGGAGCAGCAGTGTTTACCATTTAGGCGGTGCAACCCTTGAGCAAATGAATCCGCAAAAGACCTATCTCAATTTCAGAAACGGTTTGATGCTCCTGCTCAAAAATGTTCCCGGACTTCAGGTTTACCCCATTATATTTTTCAGAATGTGTCTGGATGGGATTGCAGCTCTTAAATTTTTGGCCGAAGGTAAACCCAAACACAGTTATGCCATATTGCGTGCCCATTTTAGCTTTTACGCGAAAATACCGGAAACGCTGAGTTTACGTCGAAAAACACCCAAACTCAAAACGTATTCTACTACATTTTCAATCGTATGGAAGTATTTTGTACTAGGAAAAAAGTATTATACCGATATCTTTTAAAATAACTAAAAGTATTGTTAAGAATCTGCCATTGCGTAGCTTTTTTGATATTTTTGCGAGTACTGAATAATAAAAATTAACAACAATAATTATGAGAAAATTAATGATGGTATCTGCCTCTGCGCTGGTACTGCTAAGTTCTTGTGTATCTCAGAAAAAATACGCTGCTTTAGAAGCAAAACAGCGTGAGACTCAAGACATGTTAAATACTGCAACTGTTAAATTAAATGCGTGTCTGGCTACAGAAGAAAGCCTTCGCGATCAGATTGCCGATTTACGTAAAACCAATACAGACCTTATCAACACTCAGGGTAACCTGACCACGCTGTCTGCAAAAGGTGCAGAAAACCTGGAGAAATCTTTGGAGCAAATGAAAGAAAAAGATCTTCAGATCAAAGCTTTCCGCGATGCGCTTAACCGCAAAGATTCGGTAACTCTTGCTTTAGTTACCAGTTTAAAGGGTGCAATAGGCAACATGAACGACGAAGACATCGAGATCAATGTTGAGAAAGGTGTGGTTTATGTTTCTATTTCAGATAAATTACTTTTCAACAGCGGTCGTTGGGATGTTACCAGCCGTGCTAAGGAAGTTTTAGGCAAAGTTGCTACTGTTGTAAAAAACAAGCCTGAAATCGAATTTATGGTTGAAGGTCACACAGACAGCAAACCAATCAGCACTGCAGTTATTGAAGACAACTGGGATCTTAGTGTGAAACGTGCAACTTCAGTAGTACGTATCTTGCAAGAAGAATTTGGTGTACCACCAGAGCGTATGGTAGCTGCAGGTAGAAGTTATTATGTACCTCTAGCCAGCAACGATACTGCAGAAGGTCGTGCCCGTAACCGTAGAACCCGTATTGTGGTACTGCCTAAGCTAGATCAGTTCTACAAAATGATTGAAGATGGAATGCCTAAAAACTAGGTAAGCTTTCAATCTTTGAAAATAAAGAAACCCGGCCTTTGGACCGGGTTTTTTCTTTTTATATAATTCTGAATTAGTCCTTTAGAAAGTCAATGAGAATTTTATTTACTTCTTCGGTATGCGTAAAAACCAAACCGTGTGGCGCGCCTTTAATGACTTCATAACGGCTGCCTTTTACGATAGAAGCCGCCTGCTCTCCGGAAGGTTTAATAGGTACCACCTGGTCTGCATCTCCGTGAATAATCAAGGTAGGGATGTCAAATTTCTCGAGATCCGCTCTAAAATCTGTTGTGCCAAATGAAGTGATACAATCTAAAGTACCCTTGGGCGATGCGCCTGCGGCAATTGACCAATTAAAGTGAACCTGCGCTTCACTGATTTTGTCCTTGTTATCGTCGTAATTGACAAAATTGTTTCCAAAATCTTTTAAGAAGGCCAACCTGTCTTTACGAACCGCAGCTTTAAACCCGTCAAAAGTCTCCTGCGGAACACCGTCAGGATTATCATCGGTCTTGAGCATAAATGCAGCGACTGAAGAAACCAAAGCCGCTTTTTTCAGCTTTGATGTCCCATAATTCCCAATGTATCGTGACACTTCGCCGCCTCCCATCGAAAACCCTACAATCGTAACATTTTCAAGGTCAAGCCCTGTAATCAAATCGTTTAGATCTTTAGCCAAGGTGTCGTAATCATAGCCGCTCCAGGGTTTATCAGAACGTCCAAAACCACGACGATCAAAGGCAATCACGCGGTGGCCGGCTTCTACCAGCACCTGTGTTTGGTATTCCCACATTTGGGCACTTAACGGCCAGCCGTGAATGAGGATCACCGGATCACCGGTACCATAATCCTCGTAATACAGTTTGATGTTTTCTCTATTTTCAATAGAGCTTGTTTTAAAATAACTCATAGATTTTTTTTTATTCCCGAAACGGGAGTTGTTTTTTTTCACCGGTAAACTGCTTTCAGTATTCTGTAAAACAAAGCTTAAAATGCAATTTCCAGATCGTACTATAAATTACGAAGCCCCGGATAAAATTCTTTATCCAGGGCTTCAGTTTAATACGATTTTAACCGTATTTCTATATGTTTTCTAAATGGTCAGGACTCCTTTTCCTTCCCGTATCAGGACAGCTTCACCACTTGTAAGATCTATCACGGTTGAAGGAATATTTCCACCGTAACCACCATCAACGACAGCATCAACGAGTTTATCCCATTTTTCTAATATCAACTCGGGATCTGTGGTATATTCAATCACCTCATCTTCATCACGTATAGAAGTCGAAATAATAGGATTACCCAACTCCTTAACGATCGCCCGGGCTAAGGCGTTATCGGGCACACGTATACCCACTGTTTTTTTCTTTTTAAATACGGTAGGCAGGTTGTTATTCCCCGGCAGGATAAATGTATAAGGTCCCGGAAGCGCTCTCTTGAGCAATTTAAAAGTAGGCGTATCTATTTGCCTCACGTAGTCTGAGAGATTACTCAAATCTTCGCAAATAAAGGAAAAATTGGCCTTATCCAGTTTCACTCCACGCAAATGTGCCACGCGCTCCAGGGCGCGATTACTGGTAATATCACATCCCAAACCGTAAACGGTATCTGTAGGATAGATGATCACTCCGTCGTTTTTAAGAATCTTGACGATACGTTTAATCTCCCGCTCACTCGGGTTTTCTTCGTAAACTTTAATAAATTCTGCCATAGTTTTAGGCTTTTTGAACTTCGCTTTCCAGTTTTAAAACCTTAGCTCCGTCTTCCTGTTCAATATAAAGGGCCTTGTTTCCCTCTTCTCCTTTACGGGTGATTTCAGAGCCGTCAATAGTTTTAGTCATTTCTTTTGTGTAGGTCTTCTTAACCGTACCGGTTGCAGTACCGTTGCCCCATTTCCATTTTACTTCGCTTCCTTCTCGTATCATCTTTTTCTTTTAAAAATAAATGACTTATGGAAAATAAGCCTTCACCCTAACAGAAGATTAACGTTGCCTAAAGCCGGCGACTAGTTCGCCCAAAACCGGTATTTATAGAGTAATTGAGCTACATGAGCCTCCCATGCTATCTCTTTCTGACGGTCAACAGAGTGTTTGGTTTCCCGGTCAAAATCTGCCTGCATCGCTTTACGGGCCTTTTCTACCTGTTGATAAATGCTCTGTATTTCAGATTTTGAATTGCGGCTGAACCGGTACTCGGCAATGGCCTTGCGCAATATACGTGCGTGGAGTTCAGAAATATCAAAATGCGTTTGCTCGTGAGCTAATGTGGTTTCGTTGATCAGCTTTGGGATATACCACGAAAGATTGGGGTAGAAATTGGCCCGAACCTGTGAGGAATTTTTAATATAATAGCCTTTAGCATCTAGGGTATAGGTATGGCTTATCCCGGTATTTGAGGTTGCCGCAAAATTGCTGTACCTATCGGGAACACCTCTAAAATCAGACCAACTCAATCTTTTATTGGGTTCCCAGCTAAAGCGCACGTTTTTGTTGATCGTGCGAAAAACGTATTCTTCTGAAGGGCCGGTCTCAACTTCAGTATTCTGATCAGGGCTGTTTACTGCAAATACGTTTCCCCCCAGAGGCGAAAGTCCCAGAAAAACTGAAATGATCGTCGTATGCAGTAAGCGTATCATGTTTTTTGCTTTTTCTTTTTAGCAGCCGGAAACAAGATGTTATTCAGAATAAGTCGGTAACCCGGGCTTGTAGGATGAAGTCTCAATTCGGTTTTAGGGTCACCTACCCGATGCTGGTAATCTTCAGGATCGTGGCCTCCGTAAAACGTAAAAAAGCCTTTACCTTTTACTCCGTGAATGTAACGTGCTTCACCATTAGCCTTGTTTTCACCCATTACCAAAACCTGAGGTTTGATCTGCTCTGCGTTGTAGGCCGTGGTCTGTCCCATAAAACCTTTAACCAAAGCAGTGTGGTTTTGGCACAACATAGTAGGCACGGGATCCCATTTTGCCGAAAAACCTTTCAGACTAAAATAATCGCTATCAGCATTTACCCTGCGATAAGGGGTGGTGTCTATACTTGAAAATTCATAACGCGCCGGATTTTTTTCAAGCATAAAATCCTGAAAGGCAAACGTGCGCTCAAAGCTGATTCTGCTCTGATAGTTGGGATCTGAAGCATCGCCGTCAAACATAGGCTCACAAATATCTACCCCTTCTGCAGAGAGCGCTATATCAAAACTGTCTGTAGCGCTGCACATCGCAAACATAAAACCACCACCTATGACGTAATCACTTATTTTATTGGCAACAGCCAGTTTTTCCCGGGAAACTTTATCATAACCCAAATCTGCCGCTAATGCCTCTGCATCCTGCTTGTCTTTAATGTACCAGGGAGCTGCGCGGTACGAGCCGTAAAATTTACCGTATTGTCCGGTAAAGTCCTCGTGGTGTAAATGCAACCAGTCGTATAGTACCAGCTCGTCTGCAAGCACTTCGCGATCATAGATTTTGGTATACGGAATTTCGGCATATTCTAAAACCATGGTAACCGCGTCATCCCAGGGCGCTGTTCCATCGGGTGTGTATACTGCAACTTTGGGAGCTTTCTCGAGCACTACGGCTTCCATATTTTGAGATGGACTTTCTATTTCTGCCAAAATACTTTCGGCTTTTGCATCACTGATCACTTCAAAAGAAACCCCGCGAATCTTGCATTCTTTCTGTAACTCTTCGGTATCCGGAAGCAGAAAAGATCCGCCGCGATAATTGAGCAGCCATTTTACTTTTTGCTGTTTGGCCAGCGTCCAGTAGGTGATTCCGTAGGCTTTTAAATGTTCCTTTTGGCTATCGGCATCCATAGGGATTAAAACGTAAGAGGCCATTGCCGGTATTGTAAAAACGAATAACAAAACCCCGATTAGGAGGGCTCTTAGTCGTACCTGAGTAGACGTATTTGGGTAAGTAAAGTTTGTTTTCATATGCGTTGCTTAAAATACAACGTTGCAAAGAATATGCCTAGTATCCAGGAATCATATTCCTTAAAAGGATTTCATTATAAATTTAATTGAAAAGGCGACCTATACGTATGCGGTGATAGCGCTGAATGATAACCGGATACGCATTGCCCAAAATATTGATCAAAAACGCAAAGCCCACAAGCCAATAATAGCGAAAGTATACGAGTATTATGCAGGCCAGAAAAGTAACTACAAATGCCCCCAGATGGCCAAATTCTGATTGCCTGGTTTGATACATAAAATTTCTGATTCCTTGTCGTGAGCCGTCAAAATACTTTTTTCTATTTTCTGTTGTTCCCCAAAAAAATAACAGAAGCGCTTTTCTGAAATATTCAACCTGCGCAACAGCGTAGAGCCTTTTCAACCTTTCAGGATGCCGAATCACATAATAGCCGTCCGGTAAAATTTTATGGGTAGGATATACAAACCCCAAAAAAGCAAAAACACCCGTGATACAAAGACTCAATAAAAAAGCCATGATAAATTGAATACCAATGGAAATTGGACCAGGCTCCAATCGAATGAATAAAGCCACCAGAACATAAACCTGATAAGCCAGAAAAAATGCAAAAAGAGTAAAAGCGATTTTTTTTAAAAGACTCATGGGCTGTTGAGATTGAGATTTTGAAAATAAAAAAAAGGAAGCTGTTTTAACTGCTTCCTTTTAAATTATACAAACATTCTAAATTGAATTAAAACGGAACCTCATCTTCGCCATCGCGGTCAAAACCACCATCATTCATGCTGCTTCCAAAAGCCTGATCGGGAGTTGGGAAGGTATCGGGTCTAAAGGTATCATCGTTTGCCGCGGCGTTTTGGTTCATCGCCGACTCAAACTGGTAAGGCGTACTGAAATCATCAAGGTTATCAAATTTACCCAGATGGCCAATAAACTTAAGCCTGATATTTTCAAGTCCCCCGTTACGGTGCTTGGCTACGATAAACTCGGCCTGCCCGTCTGTAGGGCTGCGTTCTTCATCATCCCACTCATCAATTTTATAGTATTCGGGACGGTAGATAAACGATACAATATCTGCATCCTGCTCAATCGCACCAGATTCCCGAAGGTCAGAAAGCAACGGACGCTTGCTACCCCCACGGGTCTCAACGGCACGAGAAAGCTGTGATAGCGCGATTACCGGCACATCAAGTTCTTTTGCCAAAGCCTTAAGGTTACGCGAGATCATCGAGATCTCCTGTTCACGGTTCCCGTTTTTCTGGCTGCCTCCTGCGGTCATCAACTGCAGGTAGTCAATGATAATCATTCTAATACCGTGTTGTGAGGCGAGACGACGTGCTTTTGCACGCAGGTCAAAGATGGAAAGCGACGGCGTATCGTCAATAAAAAGCGGGGCTTTCTCCAGACTTTTTACTTTTACGTTAAGTTGCTCCCACTCGTGTTTTTCAAGCTTTCCGGTACGCAACTTCTCTGAAGAAAGACCGGTTTCTGAAGATATCAAACGGGTAATCAACTGTACCGAAGCCATCTCGAGTGAGAAGAATGCTACCGGTATGCCCTGGCCTACTGCGATGTTTCGCGCCATAGACAAGGTTAATGCCGTTTTACCCATACCCGGACGTGCCGCAACGATAATTAAGTCACTGGGCTGCCACCCGGAAGTAAGCTTATCGAGACGGTCAAAGCCCGAAGGAATACCGGAAAGACCTTCTTTATTTGAAATTTCTTCAATTTTCTTTTTAGCCTGAATTACCAGACTCTGCGCTGTTTCTGAACTACGCTTAATATTGCCCTGAGTTACTTCGTACAGTTTACTTTCAGCGTTGTCTAACAGGTCAAAAACGTCTGTCGTCTCATCGTAGGCCTCTTCAATAATTTCGTTAGAAATCTTAATGAGGCTTCGCTGAATGTACTTCTGCAAAATGATACGCGCATGGTACTCAATATGGGCAGAAGAAGATACTTTTTGGGTAAGTTGTATCAAATAATAGTCGCCTCCGGCCTTATCAAGCTTGGCCATTTGCTTGAGTTGCTCAGAAACGGTTAATAAGTCTATGGGCTCCCCGTTTTCAAAGAGTGATCTAATGGCATCATAGATGTGCTGATGCGCTTCTTTGTAGAAAACTTCGGGACTAAGAATGTCGATGATTTCATCAACACCCTTTTTATCAATCATCATCGCTCCAAGAACAACTTGCTCTAAATCAATAGCTTGAGGCGGTATTTTACCCTTCTCGAGGGCAATAACATCCTTAGAGGGAATTATATAGTTAGGTTTGGTCTTTAGATTTTCCATGAGGGCGAATGTAAAAAAAATGTTAAGGGCAGTTCAAGTTTTTTGACCAGTCGTTGTTCACTACAAGTTAACAATCTGATTGTTGATAACTAAATAATCTTGTTAACAACCATAAAAAAATCCAGAGTCAAAAACTCCGGATTTTAATGACAAGTGATGTTTAAGTCTATTAGCCTTTGAATACTCCCATTTCTGAGTATTTATTCATGCGTTTTTTAACCAGATCGGCTGGTGATAAGTTTTTAAACTCATCGTAAGCTTGTAGAATCTTTTCTTTTACCGTATCGAAGGTTTTTTGACGGTCGCTGTGGGCTCCTCCCAGAGGTTCTTTTACGATCTCGTCAATGAGTTTTTGCTTTTTCATATCGTTAGCGGTAAGCTTCAGCGCTTCTGCTGCCTGCTCCTTAAATTCCCAGCTTCTCCATAAAATAGAAGAGCAGGATTCCGGCGAAATAACCGAATACCAGGTGTTCTCAAGCATAAGCACCTTATCGCCTACTCCAATACCTAGAGCACCACCACTGGCTCCTTCACCTATGATGCAAACGATAATAGGAACTTTTAAGCGGGTCATTTCTAAAATGTTTCGGGCGATGGCTTCTCCCTGTCCACGCTCTTCAGCTTCCAGACCGGGGTATGCTCCCGGGGTATCAATAAAGGATACTACCGGTAGTCCAAATTTTTCGGCACTTTTCATCAAACGAAGCGCCTTTCGGTAGCCTTCGGGGTTTGCCATACCAAAATTACGGTACTGCCGTGTTTTTGTATTATATCCCTTTTGCTGGCCGATGAGCATAAAACTCTGATTGCCTATTTTACCCAGACCTCCTATCATCGCCTTATCGTCTTTGACGTTGCGATCGCCATGAAGTTCTAACCAGGTATCGCCGCAAAGCGATTTGATATAATCAAGGGTATAAGGTCTGTTAGGATGGCGTGAGAGTTGTACACGCTGCCAGGGCGTAAGATTTTTATAAAGTTCTTTCTTGGTTTCCTTGAGCTTTTTCTCAATTTGCTTGCAGGTGTTTGTGACGTCTACATCACTTTCTTCACCTATAAGCGTGCATTTTTCGAGCTGTTCTTCAAGCTCTTTTATGGGTTGTTCAAAATCTAAATATTCCATTAGGGGAAAATTTTAGTTAGCTGACAAATATAAAGTATTTACTCGATAATGGAGAATGAATACAGGTTGGGTTAGCGTGAAATCAATATAATTAAACTCAGGCCTAAAGGGTGATACGACTCTCCGTTTTTCGGTTTTTAAAGATTTCAGACATTTGCAGAACTAGACGCTCACCTGTGATTCATTTGCATTAAGCAGGCGTTGCTGTTTTCGGCGTTGCCGGTTTTTAAAAATTCCATTTAAAATAACGGTGATCAAAATCAAAATAGCTCCAAAATAAAAATCGGTACTCATGCGCTCTGAATCACCCAGAATGAGAAAGGCCAAAATAATACCATAAACCGGTTCCAGATTTGTGGTGAGCATAACGGTGTAGGGCGAAAGGTTACGCATTACAGTCACCGAAGCGATAAAAGCATAGGCGGTACAAACCAAAGCCAAAATGCCCAAATACCACCAATCTGATGCCTGAAGACTAAAAAACCCGGAATCAAAACGAGAGGTTAGAGCGAGAAATACGGTGATGCTTCCGGCGCCGGAAAGCATCTCAAAAAACGAAATTTTTACAGCATTGTGCTTTTTTACCAGCTTTCCGTTAATCAAAGTAAAAAATGCCGCCAGCAAAGCCGAAAGAAGCGCGACCAGAATTCCGGCAGTATATCGGGTTTCCACATTAAAAATGAGATACAAACCCAGAATAACCAAAATTCCAAAAATGATTTCGTACCCAATCACTTTTCGCCTGTAAAATAAAGGCTCTAAAATGCTGGTAAAAAAGGCTCCGATGCTCATCATCGCCAGGGTAATTGAAACATTAGCCATTTTTATCGCACCAAAAAAGGTGAGCCAATGCAAGGCGATTAATACTCCCGCACCAAGCATTACCGCAAGCGCTTTTGGAGTAGTTTTTAATGGAATCTTTTTAATACGGAGATAGGCAAAAATCGCCACACTGGCCAACCCCATACGATACCACACCAGCTCTATCGCCCCGATACTGATAAGGGCTCCCAAAACAGCGGTAAATCCCCAAATGAAGACAATGAGGTGAAGATGCAGATAATCTTTAAGACTAGCGTTTTGCATAGTTGAGCAAATAAACTGCCAGTATACCAAAAAGCACATTAGGCAGCCAGACTGCCACCAGGGGCGAAAAATCAGATTGCTCTGAAATGGTACCAAAAACCTTGTCGAAGAATATAAAAATAAATGCCAGCGAAATACCTAATGCCAGATTGACCCCCATTCCCCCACGGCGTTTCATAGAAGATACGGCCACGGCGATAATGGTAAGAATGTAAGCACTTACGGGCAAACTGAAGCGCTTGTATAATACCACCTCATAACGGTTGATTGCTGAAGAACCCCGGGCCTTTTCTTTATCGATAAATTCGCGCAGCCGTGGTGTAGTCAATGTTTCGGCGATGTACTCGAGTGGCGTTAAATCTTCAAGGTCGAATGAAAACGTGGTATCGACTTTTGGCTCAGATATCAAAATATCACCTTCTTTACCAATGATTCGTTTCTTGTATTGATTAAGTCTGTAAACGGAATCTTCGGGTATATAGACAATGCTGCGTGCCTGAATCTTATATTGAAGCGTATTATCTTCAAAATGCTCCAGCGTAAAATTCTGTCCCATACGTGTTGAAGGCGTAAACCTGCTCACATAGATGTAGTCATTGTCATTGATTTGCCGATACACATTAGCGGTCTCCCGGGCATCTTTATTATTTTTTAAGTATTCATACGAAAACTCATTGAAGCCGCGACTGGCAGCCGGAGCCAGATAGGTTCCCAAAATATAGGCCCCCACACAAACAATGGTCGCTCCTATTATATAAGGTCTGAGAAAACGGTAAAAGGATACCCCACTACTCAGGAAAGCAATAACCTCGGTATTATTGGCCAGTTTAGAAGTAAACCAGATCACCGAAAGGAATAAAAACAGGGGAAAAAGCAGGTTTGCAAAGTAGATCGTAAAATTGAGATAATAGATGGCCACTTCGCTAAACGGCACTTCATTAGCCAGCATTTTATCTATCTTTTCTGCCAGGTTTACCGTAATCCCAATAGGGATAAACAGCAACAGCATCGTGATAAATGTACCCAGATAACGCTTTAAAATGTACCAGTCTAAGATTTTCATCTAGAGTCTTTTATCCATTTGTTTTACCATCTTTTCTTTCCAGGAATAAAAATCTCCTGCGATGATGTGTTTACGAGCCTCACGCACCAGCCACATGTAGAATCCCAGGTTATGAATCGTACCAATCTGGCGGCCCAATATTTCATTTACGCTAAACAAATGCCGTACATAGGCTTTTGAATAGGCGGTATCTACCCAGGTGGTTCCGTCGGGATCAAGCGGAGAAAAATCGGCCTCCCATTTTTTATTTTTAATATTTATAGTACCATGTTGGGTAAACAAAGTTCCGTTACGACCGTTACGTGTAGGCATCACACAATCAAACATATCAACACCTAACGCGATATTTTCAAGAATATTGATTGGCGTACCCACTCCCATCAGATAACGCGGTTTTTCATACGGAAGAATATCGGTCACAATTTCGGTCATGGCGTACATTTCTTCAGCAGGTTCACCTACAGAAAGGCCACCAATGGCATTACCCACCGCTCCGGCATTGGCAATATATTCGGCAGATTGTACACGCAGGTCTTTATACGTACTGCCCTGCACAATAGGAAAAAACGCCTGATCATACCCATACTTCACCGGAGTTTTTGCCAGGTGATTGATACACCGGTCTAACCAGCGGTGGGTCATATGCATAGAACGCTTGGCATAGTTGTAGTCGCAGGGATAGGGCGTACACTCATCAAAAGCCATGATGATATCGGCGCCGATACTACGCTGAATTTCCATCACCCGCTCGGGCGTAAACATGTGAAACGAGCCGTCTATATGGGATTTAAACTTTACGCCTTCTTCCTTGATCTTTCGGTTTGCTGAAAGCGAATACACCTGATACCCGCCACTGTCTGTCAGGATATTTCGGTCCCAGTTCATAAACTTGTGCAGTCCGCCTGCTTTTTCCAGAATAGCAGTCTGTGGCCTTAAATATAAATGATAGGTATTCCCCAAAATGATGTCGGGGTCAATATCCTGAGTAAGTTCCCGCTGATGCACACCTTTAACCGTACCCACCGTACCCACCGGCATAAAGATGGGGGTTTCAATGGTTCCGTGGTCTGTAGTTAGAGTTCCTGCCCGGGCCTTACTGGCAGCATCGGTACTTACGAGTTCAAATTGCATATCCTGAATTAGAGGGGCAAAGATAAAACTATTTAATAGATACTTTTGGCCCGAAAAAATGCTTAATAAGTGTAAAATAATCACTTATAACTCCTATCTTCTTAAATTATCCTAAAAACCACCGTATTAAGTAGCGTATTGATTGTAATACCTGTTAAAAATGGGTATTTTTGACCTTCAATTTTTAACTCAATCAACATGCCAAACATTAAAGAATTAGAAGATTTTGTCTCACAGGTACGCAGAGACATCGTAAGGCAGGTACATCAGGTAAGTTCCGGGCATCCCGGAGGTTCGCTAGGATGTGCTGAATTTTTCGTAGCCTTATATCAGGAAGTGATGAAACGTAAAGAAGGTTTTGATATGGATGGAAAGGGCGAAGATTTATTCTTCCTTTCTAACGGTCACATTTCTCCCGTTTTCTATAGCGTTTTGGCCCGTTCGGGTTATTTTCCTGTTGATGAACTCAATACCTTTAGAAAAATAGATTCACGTCTGCAAGGACACCCTACCACTCACGAAGGCCTCCCCGGTATTCGCATAGCCTCTGGTTCCCTGGGTCAGGGTCTTAGTGTAGCTCTTGGGGCAGCACAGACCAAAAAACTTAATGGTGATGATAACCTGGTATACTCCCTTCACGGAGATGGTGAATTGCAGGAAGGTCAGAACTGGGAAGCCATTATGTATGCTGCTGCAAATAAAGTAGATAATATCATCGCTACAGTTGACCTTAACGGACAACAAATTGACGGAAGCACTGATGATGTTCTCAACATGGGAAGTGTACGTGCCAAGTTTGAAGCTTTTGGCTGGGATGTGCTTGATATCGAGAAAGGTAATGATATGGCCGCTATTGTCGAAGGTTTAAAAGAAGCCAAATCACGTACCGGAAAAGGAAAACCGGTTTGTATTTTACTGCATACTATTATGGGTAACGGTGTTGATTTTATGATGTACACGCACGCGTGGCACGGTAAAGCTCCTAATGACGAGCAGCTTGAGAAAGCTTTAGCTCAAAACCCGGAAACCCTTGGAGATTATTAATCTTCAACCAGGTATTTAAACAAGCTATTAATCTTAAAATCAATCCCACTTTAATACTCGTATTATTTAAGGGACAATCACTATGAAAAAATTCACAAACTCAGGAAATATAGATACACGTTCAGGTTTTGGTGCCGGAATGGATGAGCTCGGCAAAACACATGAAGATGTAGTTGCGCTGTGTGCTGACCTTACCGGATCGCTTAAACTGAATGACTTTGAAAAAAATCACCCGGAGCGTTTCTTTCAAACCGGAATCGCAGAAGCTAACATGATAGGCATGGCTGCCGGTATGACCATTGGCGGAAAAATACCTTACGCTACCACCTTTGCAAACTTTGCTACCGGTCGCGTTTACGATCAGATTCGTCAAAGCGTTGCTTACTCCGGTAAAAACGTAAAAATATGTGCTTCTCACGCCGGTTTAACCTTAGGAGAAGATGGGGCAACCCACCAGATTCTTGAAGATCTCGGTCTTATGAAAATGCTTCCGGGAATGACGGTTATCAATCCTTGTGATTTCAACCAAACCAAAGCTGCTACAATAGCGATCGCTGATTATGACGGTCCTGTTTACCTGCGTTTTGGTCGCCCAAGCGTTCCCAATTTCACCGAGAAAGACGGAAAATTTGAAATAGGAAAAGCTTTGCATTTAGTAGATGGTTCTGACGTTACCATCATTGCAACCGGTCACCTGGTATGGCACGCGCTTGAAGCTGCTGAGCAATTGGAAGAAAAAGGAATCAGCGCTGAAGTGATAAACATTCACACCATTAAGCCGCTTGACGAGGAAGCTATTTTAAATTCGGTTAAGAAAACCCGTTGCGTTGTGACCTGTGAAGAGCACAATTATTTAGGTGGTCTGGGCGAAAGCGTTGCCGGTGTACTGGCTAAAAATGATCCTGTTTATCAGGAATTTATCGCTACAAACGACACCTTTGGCGAGTCTGGTACTCCTGCCGAATTGATGGAAAAATACGGTCTTAATACTAAATCTATTGTAGAGGCCGTTAATAGAGTGCTGGCTAAGAAGTAGGCACTTTTTATGATATAATTCCTAAGAATGCCTGTTTTCAGCATCAACCAAAAATTAGTTCGGAATCATTTTTGATTCATTTTAATTTTAACCGCCCGCCGGGCACAACTTAATTGATATGAAAAAAGCATTTTTAGGAATTTTATGTTTAATCGGGTCGTATACCTACGCGCAGTCAGACCCGGGCTTTGGTATTAAAGCAGGTCTTAATTACGGCGCTACAGGTGACATCAGTAATGATGTAGGTGAAGCTTATGAAAACCCGGACCGGGATTTAGGCTTTCACGTTGGTGTTTTTGGTCGCACAGGTGAACGTTTATACTTCAGACCTGAGCTGGTCTACACCAAATTAAAAACCACTTACAACAGTGATGAGTTTAGTGTACAAAAACTGGACGCTCCACTTTTAGTCGGTCTTGAAGTTTTTGGTCCCATCAACATTTTTGCAGGTCCTTCTTTACAGTACATTTTAGATACCGAATATGAAGGTATCGATCTTGGCGATGTTCAGGACGATTTTACGGTAGGCCTTAACTTTGGCGTAGGTGTGGCTTTAGGAAAACTGGGAGTTGATTTGCGCTATGAGCGTGGCTTTAAAGATAACGAAGCCCAATTCTTAAGCACTAACGGAATTATCACAAACGATTCACGAATAGACACCCGCCCTGATCAGTTGATCATCAGCCTTTCATTGAATTTATAACATTCAATAAACGTTTAAACTAAAAAATCCCGCTACCTGAAGTAGCGGGATTTTTAGTTTAAAATATATTCTTCTGATTAATTATCAGGATCTAAATAGTCTGGAGTGCCATCGCTGTTTGAATCCCTAAAAGGCCGAATCGCATTTCCATTTTCATCAAAGTCTATTTCATCACGAGTTAGAATTCCATCACCATCGTCATCTGAATCAAGGTAATTAGGAACACGATCTCCATCAGTATCATCTCCTAAATCATTCACGTAATTATTTGCGTTAATATCTTCCAGGTAAGAAGGAATTCCGTCTCCGTCATGATCTGTTTGTCTAAAAGAAATTAAATCAAATGTAAAGATCAGATTATCATAAGCCCCAATTCTAGCGGATCCAGAATTATAATAAGCAAGACCTGTTGGAATAAACACAGCACCTATACCATAATCATCACTATAGATAAGAGTTCCATCTGTATCTTCTGAAATGCTGGTAGCACAACCAAATTCTGGCAAAGCATTGGCAAAACCGTCTAATGCATTTGGGTTTTGAACATATAACTCTGCTGCGGGTGCAGCCGAGCCTAAATCAAACCAAACAGGGGTTGCAGAGAAATCAAATCTAGATTCATAAGGAACATTACCACTATAGTTTACATATGTCGAATCACTAAAGTGAGGTTTTTCACCTGAACCTTCTCTCGCTACAAGTATATGTAATTCATGTTCAACCCCTCCTCTTGTAATTATTTTAGTAATAACCTGTTCACTTAGAGGTATTTTATCCGCGTTAGCCCCGGCAATCGTATCAAAGATTATACGATTATTGAAATCTGCAGGGTTTGTTTGAAAATCTTCGTAATTATAGAAGTGGGTTTCAAGGTATTCTTTAAATATCTCGTTACTTTCCAATGCAACTTCGTCAAACTCTCTTGGAGGTTGTATGGAAACCCCACCATCATCATCCTTATTACAAGATACTATCAATAAAAGCCCAAGAGCAGCAAAAACCGTATTTTTCATCATATTCATCAATATCCTTTTAGGTCGCGCAAGATACAATTTTGCGCTATTTTTGTTGTGTAAAAACGAGCTTTAAAGCAATAGATTATGCGAGTAGATAAATATTTATGGTGTGTACGATACTTTAAATCCCGTTCTACAGCTACAGAAGCCTGTAAAAAAGGACAGGTAAAAATAAACGATGTTGCAGTAAAACCCTCTCGGGAAGTTTTTCCTTCAGACCTCATACAAATACGCAAGAATCAGGTTGACTATATCATTGAAGTTTTAAATCACCCGCCCAGCCGGGTTGGAGCTAAGCTTACAGGACTATACTATGTAGACCGCACCCCTGCCGAAAATCTGGAGAAACTGGATTTACTGAAATACTCTAAAGATTATTACCGTAAGAAAGGTACCGGCCGTCCTACCAAAAAAGACCGGCGGGATCTGGATGATTTTCACGAAAACGACGACTTCTTTGAAGATTAATCTCGACAAAACCTACTGGGAATCCCGTTACGAGGAATCGCAAACAGGCTGGGATATTGGCTATGCCGCCCCCGCGCTAATGACCTATGCAGATCAACTTCCATCAAAAGATTTACGTATTTTGATACCCGGAGCGGGTTATGGGCACGAGGCCGAAGCACTTCTTAATGCCGGTTTTACACACCTTACAGTGATTGATCTTTCCGCATCTGCCCTGCAGCGCTTACAGCAACGTATTCCGGCTACAGATCGCTTAAAAATCATTGAAGGCGATTTCTTTGAACATTCCGGCAGCTATGATCGCATTCTGGAGCAAACCTTCTTCTGCGCCTTAGATCCTAAACTTCGTAGGGATTACGCCAGGCACAGTTACCATCTGCTAGCTTCAGGCGGAAAACTGGCAGGTTTATTTTTTGATTTTCCACTTACCAAACAGGGGCCTCCATTTGGAGGCAGCACAGATGAATACACCGCTTTGTTTTCGGAATACTTCCGCATAAAAACACTGGAGCGCTGTTATAATTCTATAAAACCTCGGGCAGGCAAAGAACTCTTCGCTATCTTTGAAAAAATCTGAAACCTTAATTACAGTCCATGAAAACGGCCGTACAAACCATTCTTACCCACGAGGATATTCAACATAAAATACGTCGTATTGCTTATCAGATCTACGAAAGCAATGTTGACGAAAACGAAATCATACTCGCGGGTGTCGCCCTCAATGGCTATGCGATTGCAGAGCGGCTAAAACCTATTCTCGAAGAGATTTCAGACATTAAATGCATATTGTGCAAGGTAACGATGAATAAAACCACCCCTCAGGGGACGGTAGCAACTTCACTGAAGCCGGAAGCCTATGCAAACAAATCTCTGGTGCTTATAGACGACGTGTTAAACTCGGGGACTACGCTTATTTACGGGGTTAAACATTTTTTGGATGTGCCGCTTAAGCAATTTAAAACCGCTGTCCTGGTAAACCGAAATCATAAAAAATACCCGGTTAAAGCCGATTACAAAGGAATCTCGCTAAGCACCTCACTTCAGGAGCGGGTAAAAGTGCGCTTCAATCCAGAAGGCGACTATGCTATTTTAGAGTAGGGCTTTTTCAAGGGCCGCCAGCGACTCCTCAAGGGTTTGCCCCTGTGTACGTAAGATCACATCTGCCTGATTGTAGTAAAAACTGCGCTCAAAAAGATGTTTGCGTACAAATTCTTCCAATTTTTCGGGAGTGTCCTGATGTTTAAGTACAGGCCTGTGGTCGCGCTCCTTCCACAAGCGATTGCTGAGTTCGGTAACCGGAACGTTGATATATACAGAGGTGCCCTTAGCTGCTTTTATACGCTCCATAGCATCACCATAACACGGAGTGCCACCGCCCAGACTTACGACCGCATCCTCCCTGCCCTGTAAAAGCTCCTTTAGATACTTAGCTTCCTGTTTCCTAAAATAGATCTCTCCCTTTTCATTAAAAATGCTCGCGATGCTCTGTTGCTCGCGTTTTTCGAGGTAAGCGTCAAAATCGATAAAATTCAACTTCTGTTTTTGAGCAAAGGCTCTACCTAAAGTAGATTTTCCGCTTCCCATATATCCTATTAAATAAATTCTCATATTAGAAATAATCTGATTTTCAGATACCTAAATATCTTCTGATAATTTTCTTCAAATTTATTACAAAAAGACTTGTACAGATAAAAAAAATGGCTGTATATTTGCACCCGCATTCAGGGAAAGACTTGGTAGCTCAGTTGGTAGAGCATCTCCCTTTTAAGGAGAGGGTCCTGGGTTCGAGCCCCAGCCAAGTCACAAAAATTTAAAGAATGTAAGTTGTAAACTTAAAATCTTTGAATTAAAAAAAGAGCATTTGGCGAGAAGCCTGTCTCGAGCACTAGCCGAGAGAAGTCATAGCCAAGTCACAAAATAAACCAGATTTTTAGTCTGGTTTTGTTTTTTTAAATAGTTTTGAATTAAACAGACCCGGGTGCTGAAATTGGTAGACAGGCACGGTTGAGGGCCGTGTGTACTTCGTACGTGTGGGTTCAAGTCCCATCCCGGGTACTACCAGAAAAAAGCCCGTAAACATTAAGTTTACGGGCTTTTTTAGTGTTTTGCATTAAATGTATTTAAAACGGATCAATCCTAATTGTTGTGTTTAAGCAAAAATTGTAGTTAATCTGTATAGAAAGAATTCTATGTTTTTTACTCCTCTAAATTGGCTTCTAAATGTTTTGATTTTTGCATTGAAGGACTCAGCTGAAGCGTTAGTACTTCTGTTTATAAAGTAATTGAGTATTGATCTATAATTAATGTTTATGGTATTAGCAATGGTATTGAATGCCTTAAATCCTGTGTTCTCTACATCTTTATACCAATGAGCCAGTTTTGTATAAGCCACTTCTACTGACTTTGCTTTGTTGAATATATCCCTAAGTCTTTGCGTGAGCTTAAATGCCAACTTTATATCTGGATAGTGCTCGAAGAGTATTTTACGGATCAATCCTAATTGTTGTGTTTAAGCAAAAATTGTAGTTAATCTGTATAGAAAGAATTCTATGTTTTTTACTCCTCTAAATTGGCTTCTAAATGCTTTGATCTTTGCATTGAAGGACTCAGCTGA
>NZ_JAJGMW010000002.1 GCF_020782115.1 Leeuwenhoekiella parthenopeia
AGAAAATGACCCCAGTAGCCTTTGAAAAACAGTGTTCTTTGTTGGCTATCCCACAAAGAACAATAATGACTATTTTTAACAATGAAATAATAACCTAAAAACGGTCAACGCTATTTAGGGAAGTACACTTTATTTAAGAACAGAGAACCAGAGGGTGAGAAGTAAGAGGTGAGTGGTAAAAGGTGAAAAGGAGGAGAAAGCAATTTTACAATTCCACTTTTTTATAGGTTAAGAAAACAGAAAACAGAAAACAGAAAACAGCAAACAGCAAACAGAAAACAGAGAACAGAGAACAGAGAACTACTCCAGTTCCAGAACGCTGTTACTTAATAGGCGGTCGTTTTCAAACAGGTTTACCCGGTAGATTCCCGGTAAGAATTCTTCACGCGCCGGGTTGATGTAAACACACGAGTTGATCTCTTCATTGCGGTAGTTAATCTCCTGATAGGCACTGTAAATGAGAATGTTTTCACCAAATTCGAGCGAAACATGCTCGCCAATAACGTTGTTGCGCGGGTCAATCACCTGAATGTAAAAGTCATGATTGCCCGGTTTACCCAGCGCATTGGCATTTACCGTATAGCAAATTTCCAGTTTATCGATACGAGACACCCGGTCATTGGGCACGGTTTTACCACTACGACGCATAATCACACCTTCAGCTTTAAACTTGCTAACGGTGAGTTGGGAGCCTTTGGCTAAATCATCCTGCAGGGCTTTGTTTTGTTGTTCGAGTGAGTCGCGCTGCACCACGGTTTGATCAAACGCAGCTTCCACATCCGATTTTTGAGAGACCAGCAATGCATTTTCGAGCATCAGGCTGTCTGTTTTTTTGCGTAAGGCATCGCGTTGCTGCCTTAGAAGACTGAGTTCGCGACGGTAGGTCTGTAGCGTAGCCTGAGAATTTTCGGCGGTTTCCAGGCGCAGGAGCAGATTTTGAATGCGGTTGCGCGCTTCGCGTAGCTCAGACGTAAGTACCTTATTGGTTTGTAGTTCGGCGTTATAGTTTACGAGCAGATCATTGAGTTCGTCGCGCAGAATCGCTTTTTCTTCGGAAAGCGCTGTTTTGTTTGCGGTGAGTTCGTTATAAAATTTATAAGTATAGGCTCCTAAACCCAGAAGCAGCAAAAAGAGAATGCCGATAAGAATCTTTAAAGCGTTGTTATTGCGAGTGGTACTCATTAAGCCTATTTTGATATCTTAGTGCGAAAGTTATAATTTTTAATCAAAAGCGCAGTGCGGTCTTTGCTTAAACTCTTTTTTCCGGACCAGTGCCAGGCCTGTGACGCGCTTTTGAGCCGTGGTGAAACCCTGCTTTGCACCGCCTGCAGACACAACCTGCCTGTAAATCATTTGCACCATACAACGTACAACCCCATCAAAAAAGTATTGTACGGCCGGGTAAGTTTAGAACTGGCAACCAGTTTGTTTTATTTTGATAAGAAAAGCGGCGTACAGCAGCTTATACACAACCTCAAATACCGCAATCAGGAACAGATCAGTGTATTTTTAGGAGATTGGCTGGGTGCCGAATTGGCGCAGGCGGAAGCTTATCAAGCTCTGGATGTTGTAGTGCCGGTGCCCCTGCACGCCAGCCGGTTAAAGGAGCGCGGGTACAATCAGGTTGCAGGTTTTGGTGAGCGCATCGCGAAAGCTTTACAGATTGACTATAACGACCGGGTTTTGTATCGAAAAAAGGCAACCAAGACCCAGGTGTTTACAAACCGCGGGGGAAGAAGTACCGAGGTAATCGACTCCTTTGGCATAACCGAAGATCAAAGCCTTAAAAACAAACACATCCTTTTGGTAGATGATCTCATTACCACCGGAGGTACGCTCGAAGGCTGTGCCCTGGCGCTTAACGGCATTGAAGGAATCAAAATCAGTGTAGCGGTAATGGCAATAGCCAACTGATTAAGGCGTTTTAGCAGGGGCATTCCCATTAAATTAATTGTTATTTTTGCCGCTATGTTTAGAAAAGGCTTACAGGTATTTATCGCATTGGCTTTGCTGCTGCTTGTTGTGCAATGCGCAAAAAAGGGAACACCTACCGGTGGACCCAAAGATGAAACCCCTCCGGTTCTTGTGCGTGCAGAACCGCCTAACTATACCACCAACTTCAACAGTAAGGAAATACGTATCTACTTTGACGAGTACATCAAACTCAAAGACCTGAATAAAAACCTCATCGTCTCGCCACCTATGAAAACCCCGGCAACTATCACTCCGATGGGTGGGGCTTCAAAATACATAGACATTGAGATTATGGATACCCTGTTGCCCAATACAACCTATGTGTTCAATTTTGGCGAAAGTGTGGTCGATAACAATGAAGGGAATCAGTTTTCATTTTTTAAATACGTGTTTTCAACGGGTGATTATATGGATTCGTTAACCGTTACCGGAGTGATACGCGATGCCCTGCTCAGCAAGCCCGATAATTACGTAACGGTGATGCTGTACGAAGCAGATTCTACCTATACTGATTCTTTGATTTACAAAGAGGTGCCGCGTTATGTGACCAATACGCTTGACAGTAGTGTGGTCTTTGAATTGACCAACGTCAAGGCCGGTCGCTATAAACTGGCAGCTTTAAAAGATGAATCCAGCAATTATACCTTTCAGCCCGATAAGGATAAGGTAGCTTTTTACGACGGTTTTATAGATGTGCCTACAGATTCGGTTTATGTATTGCGTCTGTTTAATGAAGAATTACCGGCTGAAGCAGGCCGGCCCAAACAGGCTGCTGCCCAGCGGGTGGCAATCCCGTATATTGGCAATCCCGATAGCATTAGTGTGAACCTAATCAGTCAAAAGCCGGAAGGTTTTGAGCGCTTTATCAGCAATGTGACCACGCAAGATTCCCTGCAGTACTGGTATAAACCGCAGGTAGAGACCGATTCGCTGATCTTTCAATTTAAATCAAAGGAGATAGACACAGGCTATGTGCGCCTGCGCCGCGGTCTGAAGATAGATTCCCTGCAGGTACAGCAGGCCACGAGTACACTCATTCTTGAAGAGCCGCTTTTTTTCAATTCTACCGTACCTCTGGTTGCAGTAGACACTTCTAAAATAAGCATACGTAAAAAGGATTCGACCTTTGTAGAAAATTTTAAAATCAGGCTGCTACCCGAAAAGCTTCAAATGCGTATGGATTTTAAAACGGCTGAGCTGGAGAATTATGAAATCATGATGTTGCCTGAAGCGCTTACTGATTTCTACGGAACAAAAACAGACACGCTGCAATTTAGGATTAGTACCAAAGAATATGCAGATTACGGCGATTTTAGTCTCACCCTGCAAAATGCGGCACCGGTGCAGCACATTGTTCAGCTCGTGACCGAAAAAGGTGAGGTAAAGCGCGAACGTATAGGCAAAGTGGGGGTCACGGTGTTTGAGTTTGACCGCATTGAGCCCGGTAAATATTACGCCCGTATTATTGTAGATCTCAATGCAAACGGGCGCTTCGATACCGGAAATTATTTAGAACAAAAACAGCCCGAAGAGGTGATTTACTATCCCGATGTGCTGGATATCCGGTCTAACTTTTCCCAGAACGAAACCTTTATCCTGACCCCGCAATAATTTAAAGATCAATACTGAAATGATCCCGGTCTGCCAGAAAATTGAGTTGGTTACGGGTTTCTTCCAGGTGGTCTTTAGATAATGTGGCGTAGATGGTTTGCTCTTTAGCTTCCGCGAAAGCTAAAGTGGCCCCGAGACTGTCGTAAACGCCGCTGTAGCCATTATACTCGTAGCCGTTGCCGTCTAGTCCCACACGATTTACGCCAATGCAATAGCTCATATTTTCTATAGCGCGGGCCTTGAGCAGCGTGTCCCATGCAAAAATGCGTTTTTTGGGCCAGTTGGCTACATAAATAAGCGCGTCGTAATCTTCCAGATTGCGCGCAAAGGCCGGAAAGCGCAGGTCGTAGCATATTTGTAAGAGCAACTTCCAGCCTTTGTAGTTGACGATGACTTTCTCCTTGCCCCGGTTATAAACTTTATCTTCCCCGGCCAAAGTAAAGGTATGGCGCTTGTCATAGGAGGTTACGTTGCCCTCAGGGGTGACGAAGTAAAACCGGTTATAATAGTTGCCATCCTCTTCAATCATCAGACTACCCGCAAGGGCAGCTCCGGTTTCTAAAGCTTTGGTTTTCATCCAGCCGAGCATTTCCCCTTTATCAGCACGACCCTGCGGACTCATACTGAAGCCTGTTGCAAACATTTCGGGCAGGACGATGAGGTCTACCTTATGATCGAGTTCGCTGATTTTCCGGTCAAAATAGTTGCGGTTTTCGGCGGGATTTTCCCAGGCCAGATGGGCTTGTATGGCGGCGATGTGAAGGGTGTTGCTCATAGCGTAAAGATAATTTTTTGCAAGTTATGTTCTAGAGGATCAGATTATATTGACTTAATTTGATTACGAGAAAATATAATCAAACACAAATTGATCCAGTCAAGCAAACGGTCTAAACTTATCTACTCTAGCGGTATCCTGCTGTTGATCAATGCTTGTTTTATGTATAAGTATCTGCCGAGATATTTAAACGATTGGCAGAGTTTTTTAGTTGCACTGGTTTATATTCTTTTAGTACTGATTCTTGTTTTTAAGGTAGGAAATTATTTAAAAAAATATTCTTCCCTTACCAAGACCTCTTTCTGGATTCTTGGGCTGGGATTTTTTGGTATTAGCCTTATTATAAATCTAAATATTGACGGGCAAAATCTAAATATCGATCGCTGGTCTGCGCTCGAGGCTGGAATCAAAGCAATTCTAGAGGGTAGCTACCCGTACAGCGCTGTTGATCATCTTGGTGGATACACCTCAAATTTACCTGGTCTTTTTATAGTGGGGATGCCTTTTTACTTCTTAGGTGATGTAGGCTATTTACAAAGCTTCACTCTTATTCTTACCCTGATATTGATTTTTAAAAAAATAGCATCGGCTGAAGTACGTCTTATCGCGCTGCTGCTCTTCATCAGTTCGTTTTGGTACGTCTATGAAGTGGTTGTAAAAAGCGATTTGATAAGCAATACGCTGCTGCTCATTTTGTTGAGCAGTTGGCAATTCCAATCCCGATTTAGGGAAATGGGTTTTGTGACTGGTTTGCTGATTGCACTGGTGCTTTCAACACGTCTGGTTTATGCAATCCCACTGATTTTATATGCTCTTAAACCGTTTTTAGCACAGGGTATAAATGAAAAATTACGTTTTTGCTTTGGTGTTGGGGTCGGTTTGATCCTTTTAGGAATTTTAGCTTTTACTCATACACCTTCCTGGGAAGTGTTTTTGGAATACAATCCGTTCGCTTTACAAAACAAACAATTACCCCTTGTTTTAAGTGTATTGCTATTGCTTATAGCCTTTCCGGTGGCTTTGAGAATAGAGCGTTTTGAGCAGTTTGTACTGGCTTCTGCCGTACTGTGCGCACTTTCCGTAACCCTTTCTTTACTGGGCTACTTAATCCAATTTGGATTTAAACAAACAATTGGCGAGTCAATATTTGACCTCACTTACTTTAATATATTCACTCCTTTTGTGTGGCTGTACCTTGTTTTGCAACTTGATCATTATCAAAAAATAAAAGCAACAAAAAACCCCGCTTAAACTAAGCAGGGTTGGAATCTTAAATATACTATTATATATCTTAGTCGTGTAGAACGCGAACCTGCGCAGCTACCATACCTTTTCTTCCTTCTTCTTCGATGTACTCAACCTGATCACCTTCTTCTAATACTTCACCGTTAAGTCCGGTGGCGTGTACAAAGATGTCTTTGCCTGTGTCATCGTTAGTAATGAATCCGTAACCTTTTGATTCATTGAAAAATTTAACTGTACCTTTCATTATAAAATTGTAAAAATTAATATTGCCACAAAGCTACGTGTTTAATCGGCACGAGCGTTAGATAAATGTAAATTTATTTTTAAAAGTTGCTGATTGTCAGATTTTTTGGAGCGCGGATACCTGCAAATTGAAATTTAACCTCATTGTCAGGCAATTATTATTCTGCGCGCTTCTCTGATTTTGGTTTTGCCCGTTTGCGGCGTTCCTGCTGTTGCTGATATTCTTTCATTTTCATAATGTTATCCTTATCAAGCATGTAATCCTTGACTTTACGGTCTTTCCAGCGGTGGTACAAAAACATGGGCATCAGGATAAAAGCGACTGCCAGAATCGTAAGGCCTAAAAAGCGGTCACCGGTAAGGGTGTCTGCGGTAAAATACCGCAGGTAAAAGCCGTAGCCCAGCGTGAGACAGAGTATGCAAAAAAGGATGATGATGAGATTGCGCATTTTTTAATTCAAGGTTTAAAGTCTGAAATTCAAAGTGCAAAGTTCAGCGTTTTTTGATAGTTCAACGAATTCAATAACCGATAACTTGTTTCGGTTTCAGATTTAAGGCTTAAAATTTAAGTTTAATTCTTTCCAATTTGGGTTAAAGGTTGGTTGTCGATAATAATCATTAACATTTTGACTAACTCAACAATCAATTCCTTTCAAATAAATCATTCTGCATTCAGCATTCCTCCTTCTGAATTGAAAAACTATTTCCTAGAAAAACTCACCAGCATACGACGGTAAGCGGTCAACAATTTAGATTTTGAGATAAAGCCATGGTACTTTCCGTTTTTAATTACGGGTAAATTCCATGCCCCGCTTTCCTGAAATTTACGCATCACAGCTTTGGCCGAATCAGATTCCAGATAAATATATTCGGGTGCGGCGTGCATCAGGCTGCGTACTTCAGTTGTTTCGTATAAGCTGCTGTCAAACATAATTTCGCGTATGTCGTCAAGCGTAATGACGCCTACGAGTTCGTCCTCTTCATTAACCACTGGAAACAGGTTACGGGCAGATTTGGCCACGGCATTTGTGACCATTTCGCCCAAAGTCATATCGGGGCGTACGCGAATAAAATTCGATTCGATCACGCTTTCCACATTAAGCAGGGTAAGCACCGCCTGATCTTTATCGTGGGTGATGAGTTCGCCTTTAAGACCCAGCTCCATCCCATAAACCGAATGCGGCAGAAAATACCGGTTTATACCATAAGCAAGGGCAGCGGTGGTCATAAGGGGGATAAAAAGACCATAACCACCGGTAATTTCGGCAATGAGGAAGATCGCCGTAAGCGGGGCGTGAAGCACCCCGGCCAGCAAGCCGGTCATTCCTACCAGAGTAAAATTACTTTCAGAGACGTGAATGCCCTGTATGCCCAGATTGTTGACGACTTTGGCCAGGCAATTACCCATCACACTGCCCATAAAAAGCACCGGAGCGAAAATTCCGCCTATCCCGCCACCGGCAAAAGTAATGGCTGCGGCAATCACTTTAAAAAAGACCAGACCCGCGAGCAAACCAATCACTACCCAGATGTTGTCGAGATAATCATTGAAAAAAGTAGATCCCAGTGCCGGCACGGCTTTGCCTTCAAGCAACTGGTTAATCATATCAAAACCTTCCCCGTACAGCGGTGGAATGAAAAACAGTAAAACCCCCAGGCTTCCCCCGGCTATAAGGAGTCTGACGGTGGCCGATTTCCACCTGGTGTAAAATTTTTGAGTTTGAAAATACGCCTTGCTGAAATACACTGAAACCAAACCGGCAACAATGCCCAGAATGATATAATACGGGAAATCTTCAATACTGAAAGCATCTTTTAGTGTAAAAGGCAAAATCGTGTCAGAACCAAAAAAGAAATACGAAGTAAGAATCGCCGAAAGTGAAGCCAGCAAAAGCGGCATCAGTGATAATAAGGTCAGGTCAAGGCTAAAAACTTCCACAGCAAAAATAATGGCGGCGATGGGAGCTTTAAAGATGCAGGACATCGCCCCGGCAGCGGCACAACCTAAAAGAAGGGTACGATGCGCCTGGTCCATATGAAAAATACGGGAGAGGTATGAACTCATCCCGGCACCGGTAACCACTGTGGGACTCTCCAAACCTACCGAACCTCCAAAACCTACGGTTATAGGTGCGGTTATGAGCGAGGCGTAAGCCTGGTAATTGCGCAACAGTCCCTTGCGTTTAGAAATTGCGCGTAAGGTTGCGGGCACCCCATGGCTCATAGGGTTGCGTATCACAAATTTTACAATGAGTACCGTTATGGCCAGACCAATAATAGGAAACAGAAAATAAAAACCGTAACGGTAATTTTCGACCAGGCCTCCTTCGAGCAGGTTTTGAATGACGTGCGTGATATTTTTGATCAGCACAGCGCCCAGACCGGAGAGCAGCCCCGTCATTGCACTTAAAAGATAGACAAAGGTAGTCTTTGAAATATGCTTATAACGCCAGGCGTGAAAGCGGTGAAGAAGCGGTTTTTTACCGGGCATGGTGGTTCTTTTTAAAGCTTCAAAAGTAACGGCTCAACTCGATACGCAAGGTAACTTTAGATACTTATTTTCAAAAAAAATCCCCGGGTTTTTTAAACCGGGGATTTGATGAAATCTAGATTATAAACCTAGCAATATTCGTTGAAGGCATCAATAAGATTGTCTGCGATAAGCTCTGCAGGACGGCCTTCTATATGATGACGCTCAAGCATGTGTACCAGTTCACCATCTTTAAATAAGGCCATTGAAGGCGAAGAAGGAGGAAAAGGCACCATAAAATTACGCGCCAGTTCGGTAGCCTCACGGTCTACACCGGCAAAAACGGTAAATAAGTTATCAGGAGTTTTGGCATTTTGTAAAGCCATACGCGCACCGGGTCTGGCATTTGCAGCAGCACAACCACAAACCGAATTGACCACAACCAGTGTAGTACCTTCTTTTTTCATAGCTGCCTGCACATCTTCTGTAGTATGTAATTCTGTGAAACCTACTGAAGTAAGATCTTCACGCATAGGTTTTACTAATTCTGCTGGATACATAAGTTCTGTTTTTTATTTTGGTTACAAAGATATAAAATAATAGTCGGGCAGTGGAGTCAAACCCTACGTAAGGAATGGGATTTTTATTTGAGCGCATCTTTGCCAAAGGGGCAAAGTCAGGCCTACCTATCGGTAAAGGCAGGCCTGCTTTTACCGATAGGTAGGCTTTTGGTCGTCGCTTTTTTACCCCTGCGGTTACCGAGTGATTGTACTTAGAAGAAAATTGAATCGAGGTCCCGCTCGGGTAAATGGAGCTTCACAGGGCCTCAGTCCTTTGCGCAAAGCGTAAAACAGTAACATTCTTTGTCATTTACAGACTCGTATCTGCTAAAGGCTTTATTTTTGCAGCGCATTAAAGAATACAGATTGCGGCTAAGGCGGCAAATACGATAAAAACAAATACATGATACGATGGATAGGAGCCATTATTGGTTTTGCCTACCGCGGATTTCTAGGCGCGGTGGCAGGCTACGTAATAGGCATGCTTATAGATAATTTATTTTTCAGCAAACAAAAAACAGGTCCGGCCTCAGGGCGCAGTCCGTTTGGAGGGCAACAAACAACGGTTACTCCCGGCGATTTTGAACTCAACTTGCTTTCGCTTTGCTCTCTGGTAATCAAGGCAGACGGGCAGGTGAGTCAGCGGGAGATGGATTATGTGCAGCAGTATTTTGTACAGGCTTACGGGAAAGAGCGTGCTAACGCGACCTTTAGAACCTTTAACGAGGTGGTTAAAAAGCGCGAAATCAATGCCCAGCGTATTTGCGCTTACCTCTCTCAGCGCACCCGGCGGGAAGTACGACTGCAAATCGTGCATTTTTTATTTGGGATCGCTCAGGCAGACGGCACTGTTTCGGCTTCAGAGGTTAATAAAATCTCTGAAATTGCAGGCTATTTGGGCCTCAGCCGTAATGAGTTTGAGGGCTTAAAAGCCATGTTCTTTAAAAACGCAGACAGCGCGTACAAAATTTTGGAGATAGACAAGTCGGCCACAGACGCCGAAGTTAAAAAGGCCTACCGCGAGATGGCCAAAAAATACCATCCTGATAAATTACAACATATGGATGAAGCCTACCGCGCCGGTGCCGAAGAGAAATTCCGCAATGTGCAAAACGCCTATGAAACCATTCAGAAAGAGCGGGGGATGTAAAACCTGAGAGCCGCAGAATTGCTATTTCGGGTTTTCGGTTTGGTTTATAAGGCGTATTGATCAATCGTTTGCGCAAAATTATTTGAAAATACCTGATAGCTAAGTTCTTACTTCAGGGCTTTTAGGTTATTTTTAAATCAGGGAAATTTAGGATGCCAAAGTCCATTCAGGCACTAAATACAGCTGCCAATGCGTTAGTACCCTAAATTTAACCCTAACCAGAGCCCCCTTTCTGTTATGTCTCAAAGAATTTTACTTTGTAGCGCTTTTCTTTTCATTTGCTTTTTTACCAAAGCCCAAACCGTTACGGTTGATAGTCCCAGACCTGCCGAAGATTTAGTCAACATCCTTTTTGATGACTCCTGCGCCGAGATTTCTAATGTTTCGATCTCTTCAACACAGGCAGCGGGTTATTTCAATAATAACGGTGGTGCATTTCCACTAGCTAACGGCGTGATTTTACGTACCGGTGTCGCCAGTCTGAGTGCCGGTTCATACACAGGTAATGATGCCGATCTCAGCAGCAGACTCAATTCAAACGGTGACCCGTATTTACAGGATTTAAACGCAACATCCGGAAACACCGGAGCCATTTCAGAAACCAGTTTCCTGGAGTTTGACTTCGTACCCCTCGCCAGTAATTTTAGTTTCAATTTTATTTTCGCTTCTAACGAATACGGTGAATGGCAATGTTCTTCTCAGGATATTATGGCCATCGTGCTTACCGATCTGGGAAGCGGGCAGTCTCAAAACCTGGCTGTTACTCCTGCAGGGGAGCCGGTTGCTGTGCGTAACATCAGGGATCAGCGCAATAATCCTGCGTGTAATGGGATCAATTCAAATTTGTTCAACTCATACGAAGTAAACAATCCACAGTCAACCATCAATATGAGAGGCTATACCCAGATGCTTAATGCCTCTTCAAGCCTCACTCCGGGTAATACCTATCGCATACGCATCGCAATCGCAGATGCCAATGATGCCGATTTTGACTCAGCCATATTTCTGCAGGGAGGTAGTTTCAATACCAGCGTAAACCTGGGGCCCGATTTTACCCTGTGCAGCGGGGATAGTGCCACACTCACAACAGATCTTGATGCTTCGGTTTATCAACATCGCTGGCTCTATAATGGTACGGTAATTACGGGTCAGACGGGCAACAGCATCAACATAAACCAAAGCGGCACCTATACCGTTAGGGTTACGAACAACGGATGCCTAATAACCGATGAGGTGGTAGTTAACGAACTTTCGGTACGGGAACCCGAAGATTTACAGGCCTGCTTCAACGGTGGCCAACCGGCGTCATTTGACCTTACCCTAAATAATGCTTCGACACTGGGTCTGCAAAACAACCAATTTGAAGTGGTGTACTATGCTTCTCAGGCAAATCTGAATGCCGGGCAGGCTATTCCGCAAAGCGAAATCACCAATTACCAGAGCTCCGGTAATCAAACCATCTTCATTAGACTGCGTAATGGCAATACCGGGAATTTTTGTGATGCGGTTTATGATTTCAGGCTTAGCGTTTTGCCGGAAATTCAGATCAGTCAGCCCCAGCCATTAGAGCGCTGTGCTTCCGGGACTACAGACACTTCTTTTAACCTTACCCAAATCAACAACCGCATTTTAAACGGACAAAACCCGGCAAATTTCAATATAACCTATTACGAGTCTGAGGCTGATGCCCAAAATGCTACTGCCGAGGTTGCATCGCCTTACATCCTACCTTCAGGTACAAGTAGCCGTACACTTTGGGCTCGAGTGGCTTATGCTACCGAAGCAGGTTGTTTTGAGGTTGTATCTTTCGAAATCCTGATCAACAATCCGCCGCCGGTAGACAGTCTTTCGGATGTGTTTACCTGTACTTCGTACGAACTGCCAACGCTTACCAATGGATCGTATTTTCTGGGGGCAAACGGCACCGGGCAGCGTTTAAATGCCGGTGAAATCATCACCGAAGACACCGAGATTTTTATTTATAACGGTCCTGATGCTAATGGTTGCAGCAGTCAGTCTGTTTTTAGCGTAAACATCGTTTCTGATTACGACCTGGCAGAGCGGGAGGCCTGTGGGGTATTTGAAATTCCGAGTACGCTGGCCGGTGATTTCTACACCCAACCGGGTGGCCCTAATGGATCCGGAAACCGCCTTGCGCCCGGTACAGAGCTCACCTCTTCGCAAACTATTTATTTTTACTTTGAAGAAAACGGTACTGTATGTCGTGATGATGCTTTTGCGATCACGGTTTTTCCGTTACCTCCGGTAGATCAGCCCGAAGGCATCATTGCCTGCACCAGTTATACCTTGCCATCGCTTACAAACGGAAACTATTATACCCAGCCCGATGGTGGAGGTACTCAGCTCAATGCAGGCCAGGTTATAAGCAATACCCAAACCGTCTATATTTTTAATGACGACAATCGCTGTACTAATGAATATGCCTGGCGCATCTTTATTGTACCACAGTTTACCGATGTTACCCGCTGTGGTTCCTATACGCTTCCCAATGTAGAACAGGGTAGTTTTTATACGCAACCCAATGGTGGAGGTACAGTCCTAAGTCCGGGCAGTGACATCACGACCTCACAAGAGGTTTACTATTTCGTAGAAACCAATTCAGGCACCAATTGTACTTCCGATAGCTCGTTTGAAGTTACTGTGATTGCGATACCTCCGGTAGATTCCTTAGATGACCAGTTGCTGTGTGAAGGCGATGTATATGAACTGCCCGTACTTGCCAACGGGGATTATTTTGATCAGCCCAACAGGCAGGGAAACCAATACGCCCCGGGTACCGAAATCAGTGAAAGCATCATTTTGTACATCAACAATGAAGTAAACGGTTGTTCAGACGAAACGAGTTTTGAGATTGAAGTACGCCCCGCTTTACCTATTGACAACCTTACTTTTGTGTATTCGTGCGAGCCTTATGTGCTTCCCGATTTAATTGACGGAAGCTATTTTACCGAGTCGCAGGGACAGGGCACGCGCATTGAGCCCGGCACCGTCATAGATGCGACGACCACGATTTACATTTACAACGGTTACGATGATTTCCCCGAATGTTATTCGGAAAATGCTTTTGAAATTAATATTCTTTCAGTTACCGTACCGGTTTTTGAAGATGTTGCTGCTTGTGACAGTTATACGCTTCCGCCTCTTGATGAAGGCGGTTATTTTACCGAAACTGGAGGCCAGGGGACTCAGCTTGCACCGGGCGATGTAATTACCCAAACGCAGGAACTTTTTATTTATGCCCGTAATGGTACGCGCTTCTTTTGTGAAGACGAAAGCAGCTTTACCATCACCGTATCCTCAACTCCGGTATTGACTCCCGAACCTGATGTGGAGCAGTGTGGCAGTTATATCTTGCCCGATTTACCTCAGGATCAGTTTGTACAGGCGTATTATTTGGGGCCAAATAAACAAAACCCTATTAATCCGGCAGATAATACATTGGCTCCGGGCAGTTATACGATTTACAAATATGCCGAAGCAGCAGATAACCCCAATTGTTTTGACGAGGATGTATTTGAGGTAACAGTTTATCCTTTGCTTGATTTTACGGTGGAAGGTGGTACTGTTTGCCGCGATGCCGTTACCGGAGATGTGATCAGTACCACGCTGCTGGAATCAGGCTTGAGTCCTGCGGAATTTTTAGTGAGTTGGTCTTTAAACGGTACGGTCGTGGGGCAGGGACCGGATTTTGTAGCTTCTGAGGCCGGTGTTTATACCGTTTCTACCGAAAAATTAAATCCTGAAGTTGGAGCCAATTGTAACTACAACCCCACAACAGTTGAGGTCTTTGAGTCAGCAGTACCGGTTCTGGATGCCGAAGTGAGTCAGCCTTTTGCAGAAACTTCGGTCATTGAGGTAAGCGTAACACAGGGTTACGGGACTTATGAATATCAGCTGGATGACGGATTTTTCCAGGAAAACCCGCGTTTTGAAAACGTGCAACCCGGCGTGCATACGGTGACCGTTCGTGGTGTAAACGGAACCTGCGGCGCGGCGGTCATCGAGGTGGTTGTGATTGATTTTCCAAAGTATTTTACGCCGAATAATGACGGTTTTAACGATACCTGGAACATCAGCTCCCTGCAGGATTATCCCGAAACACAAATTTTTATCTTCAACCGTTTTGGAAAACTCATCAAGAGCTTACAACCCAACGCCCCGGGCTGGGACGGTACCTACAACGGGCGCAACCTGCCCTCAGATGACTACTGGTTTTATGTGGAATTTATTTATGAAGAACGCCCTGTTGTTTTCAAATCCCATTTTACATTGAAGCGGTAGGCAGAAGGATGCTATTTAGTTCAATTCTAAAATACCCGAAACCCAAAGCATATACCGCAATCTTGACTAACTTTGAAGTATGCAAAATTTAATTTCGGCAATTCTTTCTATGCTTGTTTTGGCTCAGAGCTTTAGCGTGAGCCTTGCCGACTTTTTGCATATCCCCGATCTGGTGACGCATTACGAGTACCATCAGGAAAATTTTGGCGATGACCTGCTTAGTTTTATTGAGAAGCATTATGGTGAACTCAAAGAAGAACACCGGCAGGAACACGAGGGGCACGATAAGCTTCCTTCGGGGCATCAGCATTCCTGCGCCCACACCGCAGTGGTTTTTTTGAGTACCACACAACTTACACCAGAGCATAAAAGCATTCCGGCAGATCAGACCTCGGCTAATTACTTTTACCGGGATAATTACCACTTCGCAGCAGTTTCAGGCATCTTTCAGCCTCCCAAAAACGTGTAACACCCTGGCGTTATTTTTTCGATTCAGGTATTGAAACCTTCTAAACAGGGTTTTAGAACCTGTGTTTTTCACGTTTTACAATTCAACTATGCTTTCTGCAATCATTCATTTCAGCATCAGGAATAAACTAATTGTTCTGCTGTTTACTTTTGGCTTAATCGCTTACGGCCTGTATTCACTTACCCAAATATCGGTAGGCGCTGTGCCTGATGTCACAAACAATCAGGTGCAGGTCATTACGACTTCGCAAAACCTGTCGACCGTAGATATGGAACAGTTCATAACCTATCCGGTTGAGCTTGAAATGGCCAATCTGCCCGGTGTCAAAGAGATTCGGTCGGTGTCAAAATTCGGACTTTCGGTAGTTACCGTGGTTTTTGAAGATGATATGGGCACGTATTTACCGCGTCAGCTTTTGGCCGAAAAAATCAAATCGGCCTCTGAGCAAATTCCCGCCAGTTTTGGAACTCCGCAAATGGGTCCCATCACCACCGGTCTGGGGGAGATTTACCAATACATTCTCGATGTCAAACCGGGTTATGAAGGCAAGTACTCGCCTACCGATCTGCGCAGCATTCAGGACTGGATTGTAAAGCGCCAGCTTTCGGGCATTCCCGGAGTGGTAGAAATCAATACCTGGGGCGGCTATCTCAAGCAGTATGAGGTCGCGCTCAACACTCAAAAACTGCACGCGATGAACATCACTGCCGCAGAAGTTTTTGCAGCGCTTGAAAACAACAACAGCATTGCGGGCGGAGGCTATATTGAGAAAGAAAATCAGGCCTATTTTATTCGCGGCGAAGGTCTGGCCTCGTCGCTTGAGGATATTGAGCAGATGGTGGTTAAAAACGATAACGGCATTCCCATTTACATCAGGGATGTGGCAACCGTGGGCTTTGGTCACGCGACCCGTTTTGGCGCCATTACCGGTAACGGCGAGGGCGAAAAAGTGCTGGGACAGGTGATGATGCTTAAAGACGCCAACTCCAAGCAGGTGATAGATGCGGTTAAACAGCGGGTCGAAGAAATAAGCTCAACCCTGCCGGAAGGAGTTTACATTAATGCCTTTTTAGACCGAAGTGAACTCATCGCAAAAACCACCTTCACCATTACCGAAAATCTGGTTTTGGGATTTTTGATCGTGATTTTTGTGGTGGTTTTACTGCTGGGTAACTGGCGCAGCGGGCTGGTCGTGGCATCGGTTATTCCCCTATGTCTGCTTTTTGCGATCTCGCTGATGCATATTTTTGATGTGGATGCAAACCTGCTCAGCCTCGGGGCCATAGATTTTGGAATCATCATCGACGGTGCGGTAATTATAGTGGAGTTTGTCGCCTACAAAATGGCTCAAAAGCAGGACAGCATAAAAAATCTGAATGCTTCAGAAACCCGTAAACTTAAAGATCAGATAACCGAAGAAGCAGCCTCAACGATGATGAACTCGGCGGTTTTTGGCCAACTCATCATTCTCATTGTTTTTATTCCCATCCTGTCGCTAAGCGGGGTTGAAGGCAAAATGTTTATCCCGATGGCGCTGGTTTTCAGCTTTGCGGTAATTGGCGCAATGCTGCTTTGTTTTACCTATGTGCCGGTGGTTTCTTCCCTGTTTTTAAAAGCCGAAGCGCCATCTGACAAAAATATTTCGGTACGCCTGATGCGCTTTTTGAGACGGCACTACGAACGCTTGCTTGATCGTGCGCTTAACGCCCGAAGACTGGTGATCGGCCTGGCGGTAGGTCTTTTTGCTGTGGCCGTGTATCTGTTTACGACCATGGGTGGCGAGTTTGTTCCCCAGCTTGATGAAGGCGATTTTGTAATTCAGCCCATACTTAAAACCGGAACTTCCCTTGAAGGAACCATTGCCCGTACCACACAGATCGAAAAAATCCTGCTCGACAGTTTCCCGGAAGTAAAACAGGTGGTAAGCCGCATTGGCGCGGCAGAAGTGCCCACAGACCCGATGTCTATGGAAGACAGCGATGTGATCATTACGCTCAAAGATAAGAGTGAGTGGGTGTCTGCAGACTCTAAAGATGAGCTTGCCGCTCGTTTTAAGGAAGCCCTGAGCATCATTCCCGGGATGGATATTGAATTTACCCAGCCTATTGAGATGCGTTTTAACGAACTCATCACCGGCGTTCGCGCCGATATCGCAATTAAAGTCTTTGGGGAAGACCTCGATATTCTCAACAAAAAAGGCAATGAGATCCGGGATTTGATTGAGAATGTGGAAGGAGCCGCAGATATTTCGGTTGAAAAAGTAACCGGTCTGCCGCAGATGAGTGTGAAGTACAACCGGGCAAAAATCGCGCGCTACGGCCTTAATATTTCAGACTTAAATGATCTGGTAAAAATGGGCTTTGCCGGGGAAGCTGTAGGCAACATTTTTGAAGGTGAAAAGCGCTTTGACCTGGTCGTGAGACTCGAGCAAAACCAGCGGCAGGACATCGATAATCTTAGGAATCTTTATGTAGACACGCCTCTGGGCGACAAGGTGCGCCTTAGCGAACTCGCTGATATCAGCTATACCAAAGGCGCGGCCAAAATTTCCCGGGACGAAACCCGGCGCCGCATTGTGGTAGGCGTCAACGTGCGCAACCGCGATCTCGAGTCGGTAGTTGAGGAGATTCAGCAAATTGTATCCTCAAACGTCAAATTACCCGCGGGCTACAGCATTACCTACGGCGGCCAGTTTGAAAATCTGCAAAGTGCGACTTCCCGCTTACAGATTGCCGTCCCCGTCGCGCTTCTGCTCATTTTTATTATGCTGTATTTCGCGTTTAAATCGGTTAAGGAAGCCCTGCTTATTTTTAGCGCGATCCCGCTGTCAGCGGTGGGTGGGATCTTTTTACTCTGGCTGCGCGGGATGCCCTTTAGCATTTCGGCGGGAGTGGGCTTTATCGCTTTGTTTGGGATCGCTGTGCTCAACGGCATCGTGATGCTGGAGCATTTTAAAGAATTAAAGACCAAAGGGATTACCGATATGCGTAAGCTTATCACACAGGGCGCTTCAGACCGGCTTCGGGCCGTCTTGCTTACCGCAACGGCTGCGGCATTGGGCTTTTTGCCTATGGCGGTTTCTACCAATGCCGGTGCCGAAGTGCAACGACCACTGGCTACGGTGGTTATTGGCGGTCTCATCTCAGCAACCCTACTTACGCTGGTGGTTTTGCCGGTTTTGGTTTCCTGGTTTGATAAGGAATTGAAAAATAAGAGTGCCATGAATGTGAAATCTAAAAGCGCCGGGCTGCTGCTCATTTTTATATTGATGGGCGGTCTTGTGCAGGCTCAGGAAGTTTCCAGCTTTGAGGAGGTGCGCGAACTCGCTTACAAAAGCAATGCGGGTTTAAAAGCGGCAGACCTGCGCAGTGACGAGGCTAATGCAGCGATTGGTAGCGCTTTCAGCTTTGACAAGACTGAAATTTATTATCATTTTGACGAAAACAATTTGGCCCAAAACAACAGGCCTATTGAGGTATTTGGCGTGAGTCAGACCTTTGCGTTTCCTACGGTGTATTTTGCGCAGGCCAAAGTAAACCGCGCCAATTATAATCTGGTTGCCACCCGTGCCGAACTCACAAAAATTGAGCTCGAACAAAACCTTGCGGAAGCCTATTACCGGCTTCAGTTTGTGTCTGAAAAGCTTCGGTTGTACCAAAACCTGGACAGTATTTATCAAAATTTCGCCTACGCCGCCAAACGCCGTTTTGAGTTGGGCGAAAGCAACTACCTCGAGAAAATTTCGGCGCAGGCCAAACAAAAAGAGATTGAAACCCGCCTGAAGCAAATGCAGGAAGACCTCAAAGCGGCAAACCTGCAATTAAGCAGGCTCGTGCAGACCGATACGCTTGTAGTAGCCATACAGCCTTTGGAGCGCCTGATTCCTGACGGCAATCAAAACGTAGCGCTCACCGCCAATGCCTTCTACGATTCGCGTGTAAAACTGGCCGAAGCCCAGCGTAAATTCAGCAGTCAGCAATTGCTCCCCGATCTTACGCTTAATTATTTTCAGGGCTCCAACGACGGACTCAACAAAAACCTGATTGGCTATCAGTTTGGGGTGAAAATTCCGCTGTTTTTTAGCGGCAACACTAGCCAGATTAAAACGGCCAGGATTGCGGCGGAGGCGGCAGAGCAGGAAGCACTCAATTATAAAATAGGTCTACAAAGCCGGGAAAGCGAATTGCGCAGCGAGCTGAATAAATACGCCGAAAGTCTCGTGTATTACGATACCGAGGGTCTTGGGCTTGCGGGCGAACTCGAGAAAACCGCGATTTCCAGCTACAAAAACGGGGAGGTCAGCTTTTTTGAGTACATCCAGATTCTGCAGCAGGCTTACGAGATCAAACTCAGTTACCTCGAAAGCGTCAACAACTACAATCAGGCAGTTATTAAACTCAACTACTTGATTTTATAAACTCAGGCAACACACTATCTATACATAAGAATATGAAAAATCTATTTATAAAACTTCCATTCTTCCTGGTCCTGACCCTGTTTCTGGCCTGCGGAAATAAAACTGAAACTAACCCGCAGGAGTCGGCTCCCGTTGCTGATGTGGAGGTGACCGAAGCCCAATTTAAAAATGCCTCGATGCAGCTTGCAGGCCTTACCGAAGCTGTTTTCCCGGATTGGGTGGAAGCCAGCGGAATGATTGACGTTCCGCCGGAAAACCGCGCAGTGATCACCCCGTATTTGGGCGGCTATGTACGCGACAATCCCTTGCTTATTGGCGATGCGGTCAAAAAAGGTCAACCCCTGATCACGCTTGAAAATCCTGAATTTGTGAGCCTGCAGCAGCAGTTTCAGGAGCTGGGCGAACAACTGGAATACCTCAAGTCTGAGTACGAGCGTCAGCAGACTCTGGCGGCCGAGAATATCACGTCTAAAAAGAATTTTCTTAAAGCGGAAAGCGAATACAAACGCAGCCTCGCCACCTATAACGGACTCCAAAAGCAGTTGCAGTTGCTCAACATCAGCACAACGCAGGCGATGCAGGGCAATTACAGTAGTTTGGCCCGTATTTATGCGCCTATAAACGGCACTATTGCGCGCACGTTTGTGAGCAAGGGGAGCTATGTGTCGCCCGCAGACCCGCTTATGGAAATTGTAGATATTGAACACATTCATCTGGAGCTTAAGGTTTTTGAAAAAGATATGTTGAAGGTGAAAAAAGATCAGGCGATTGCATTTAAAATCCCGGAATCTTCGCCCGACTATTATGACGGTACGGTGCATCTTATAGGAAATTCGCTGGATATTGAAGGCCGAACCGTGACCGTTCACGGGCATATTGATAACGAGCGGGGCACCCCGCATTTTGCCGTGGGTATGTTTATCGAAGCCCGAATCAATACGGGAGAAACCGAAGCTTTGGCCCTGCCCGAAACGGCGGTGGTGAATTTGGGCGAAAGCTATTATGCCTTGCAACTCCAGGAGCAAAAAGACGGAAGCTATCGGTTTGACCGGGTTGAAATTAAACCCGGAAAAACGCAAAACGGGATGACTGAAATTTTGAATGCGGCAGAGCTGCCCAAAGATGCGCAATACTTGAGTAAAGGCGCTTTTGAACTGATTCAGGAGTAATTTTGAGACGCTTTAACCTTAAACCTCACCCGTTTCCAAAACCTGTGAGGTTTTTGCTATCTAGTTTCTAAACCATAAGAACCAACGGTCCCAATAAACTCAACTTTACATAATACCTGTCTATTTAAAAAATCAAGTTGAATAGATCCAGGGTTTATGTCGAATTCTTTTCTTAAATCATCCAAGTCATTTTTCGCTTGAATAAGTGATTTTACAAACTGATCTTCAATTGCCCATTTTAATGTTGTTTGAAAAGTTGGATATTTTTCGCCCTTTAAGTCGCTAATTAATTTTTTATACATATTTCTATTTTTAGAATTACTATGTATATAACGGGAAATCTTTGATACTGTTACATTTCTGGTAATGAGCTATTCAAATTCGTATTCCTGCAAAGGGGCTTTCGAGTTGGTTCCTGAAAAACTTCAAACCTCACAGGTTTCCAAAACCTGTGAGGTTTTTTAGTTTAACCCAAAAAACGACCTGATAAACTCTTTTTTGGGAAGGCTCCAGATGATTTGCAGATCGTCTTTGAGGCTGCTGGTTCCATCCAGAAACCGAAAGATTTTGGCGATTTCATTTTTCTGAAACATTTGGGTAAAAAGTGAAGCGCCCAGTTCGTTTTTGCGGTACAAAACATCGAGCAGAAGCTTGTCGTACCAGCGATAGCGGTCGGCGATTTTAAAAGTGTTGAGGTTGGTTTCCTTCTTTAAAAAAGCCACCAGTTCTGAGGTGCGTTTAAGCGTATAGGTAAAGGTGTAGCCGGTGCTCCCGCGCGTCCAGCCGCCGGCCGTGCCTACGTGAAGAACCCGCCGGGTGTTGTGTTTCTCAAAAGGATAAGCTGTCATCGGGATGCTGCCTTTTTCGGTTGAGACTAGTTCGTATTGCGAGGCTCCCAAGGCTTCCATATAATCTTCAATTGCAGCTTCGTATTCTTCATCGGGCAGCAAGTGTTCGGAGAACAGGGTGTATTCAACCAAAGCCTTATTGGGCGCTGTGGGCAGCAGGTACATAAAGCGGGTGTTTCCGCGTTGCGGGATGGTGAAATCCATAAATGTCGCGACCTCCGGATCAAAAACAGGTTCCTGAGTACGCACTTCCCAACCGATGAAATGCTGCTGTAAAACCGGATACTTCGTTTGATTTTTTAGCCGTTCCGGCGAAAGGATACTGCTGAATACTTTGCCTGCGGTATAGGTAGCTGATGAAGTGGTGACTTCAACATATTCAGATGTTTCGGTTAGGCTCTGGAAGGCTTCGGTTTTAAAAGTAAGCTGTTTAGAAGCCCGAAGCTTTCTGAAAACCGACTCATAAAAATCAATGCCTTCTATTTTGTTGTAGCTATACGAATCTAAGGGGATTTCCGCCGAAAAGTTTTCGCCCTTAAAAGCGATACGCTCCCATTTTTTAGAAATGACCGCATCCCAATCCCGGGTATTTTCGCTCCAGAAACACCAGGTACGATCATTGGTGTTTTTTTCGCTCTTATCAAGCAGCAAAATACGCTTATCCTTAAAGTACGGATCACTAACTAATGCCTGAGCCAGCATCAAACCCGAAAGGCCGGCACCCAAAATGAGGTAATCGTAGTGTAGCGAAGTGTTTTGCATAGCGGTCTAAAGCTAGAACTAATAAAGCGATCGTAAAAGGATTTTTTAAGTCTAGTACTCTAAAAAACCCAGCAACAGGGCAGAGGTATAATAATTAAAAATGCGCTTTTCAATTGTGAAGTCTTCATTGAGTATTAACGTCACCGGCAGGGAAAAGGATTTTTTTGGACGCGTACCTAAGAGTAGGGCCAGATCGTGAACTCCGTTGCGCCGGGTAAGCGCCTGCGTATTGGTAAAAGTTTTGCCGTCAAAATGGATACTGTCTGTTGTTTCCACATCCATTCGCACTGCATAATAGTCTGTGTTTAATTTCTGAATGACTTCAGGTTTGGTAAACACCACCCGGTCAATTTTTTTGCAGTAGGCACACCAGTCGGCGTGAAAAAACACCAGCGTCTTTTTGGGTTTAGTGACCAAAGCGCTGTCGAGTTCTTGCCAGCTTAGCCAGTTGATCTGCGCCCGGTCCTGAGCTGCAAGGTTTCCGCAGCATAAAACAAGAAGAAGGATACATGTTTTCATAATAATCCATTTTGCCCGTGCGGCCCGCACTTTTTGCCTGTGCTGTCCGCACTTTTTGCCTGTGCGGCTCACACTAGAAGTCACCGAAGCGGAGACCGATGAAAAAGGTTCGGGGGCGGTTGGGCCCGTAAATATAATTCGAGTCGCGCAGGGGGCCGCGGTCAAAGTCGGTTTGATAGCTGTTTAACAGGTTTTGTACGCCGCCGCTCAGTTCAAGATGCAGGTATTTTTGCAGGTCGAAATGCCAGGTGAGTTTGGGTGTCAGGTCCAGGAATGCCGGAGTCTTTTCGATTTTTATAAAACCACTGCTGCTGATCACATGCGGAGCCAGCATAGGGCCGGTAAAACTTCCGGAAAGATCGATTTTAAAAGCCTCATTTGTTCTCCAGTTGGCATTGAAAAAACCGTACAGAATGGGCGAACGCATAAAGTCGTGAATGACCACGTCGGGTTCATTTAGCGAATTGTCATCAGACTCAAAAAGCACCTGTGGCCGGTCGTAAACCGAGCGTTGCCAGGTAATCCCCGCCTGAAACAGAAATTCTTCACCCGGGGAGAGATTAAATTCAACATTGGTACCGGCAACGCTTGCGCCGCTACCGTTTCGGGATTCTTCCAAAATAGAACCGTTAGGCAAAGTGGCGCCGGTGCTAACCAGCGTAAACGGATTCTCCAGCGTTGTGTAAAAGCCTTCAATCAGCAGGCTGGTTTGTAGCTTGTTGAAACTTCGGTCAAAATTGAAAGAAGCCGTATAGGCATTCGAGAATTCGTTTTCCAGATCGTCTGAAAGTATGGCAAAACGCTGTTCCCCACCCACCGAGCTGATGTGCAGGTCTTCATTAAAAGCCTGCGGGGCTCTAAAGCCACGGGCGTATCCTCCACGAAACTGCAGCGATTCACTGATGTTATACAGAAGGGTCAATCGCGGACTGAGCACGGTTTGGGAAACATCGGCATTTCGGGAAATCTGTGCGATGGCGTAACGACCTTTTACGTTCACGTGGTCGAGGCGGGCTCCCAGAAGGGCGGTAAAATCTTCGAATGCCTTGTATTCCCATTGGGCGTATGCGCCCAGATTGTGCACACGCTGATCGACCAGTCGCTGATAGCCGGGAATCGCATCTTCGGTATCGTTAAGCCGGTATTCCAGACCGCTGGTCAGGGTAGATTTATTAGTGAATTTTCGGGTAAGTTGGGTGCCGGTAACCAGTGCCAGATCCTGAGTAGACCCAAAAGCATTACTTGCCAGGGTAGAATCTGCCGCAGTGCGCCCACCGCCCAGACCACCGTAGTAACTTTCCCGATTGGTATGCTGCACGGAAACATAGCCTTCAAACACGGTACTGCGGTCGTTGTTATACCACTCGTAATCGCTGCCGCCAAAAAAGGTGTTGTGATCTAATTCTTCGGTAATGTCTGTAAACTGCGGAGCCAGATCAAGCCGGTCGCCACCGCGGCGGTATTCGCGAATAGCGGTAAGATCCAGGCTAATTTTGCTGTTGTCGTTAGGCCGGTAAAAGGCCTTGGCACCCACCGAATGATTGGTGAGTTCGGTGATTTCGCTAAAACCATCGCCATTGGCGTCATAAGCATCGCGGTTGCGATACATACCGTAAAGGGTGATTCCGTTGCTGAGGTCTTCGCTTACCAGCGAGGTATTCAGATTGAGGTTACGATCTATGGCAGTGCCGTCGATCAAACCCAGATTGGAGCTCACTTCCCAGCTGTTGTTTACGGGATCTTTGGTGATGATGTTAACGGTTCCGGCAATGGCGCTCGAGCCGTAGAGGGCAGAACCGCCGCTGCGTACGACTTCAACGCGATCTATTATACTTACCGGAATCTGCTCCAGCCCGTAGACTCCGTTTAAAGCGCTGAATACCGGCCGGCTGTTCAGCAAAACCTGGGTGTATTGCCCGTCCAGGCCGTTGAGTCTTACCTGAGTAAATCCGCAGTTTTGGCAATTGGTTTCCACCCTTAGCCCGGGCTGGTAATTGAGACCGTCTGCCAGTGAGAGCGATTGGGTCGCCCTGAATAATTTCGGACTCATCACCTGCACGATTACGGGAGCCTCTTTTTTTGAAAGTCGGTTGCGGGTAGCGCTTACGACGACTTCTTCAAGACCGAGTAAATCGGGTATGAGTGTAAAATTCAGGTGTTCCTTTTCGAAGTCTGCAGGACTTAGGTTGTAATAATGCGTTTTAAAACCCACAGCGCTTACGCTCAGGCGGGATGCGTTGTCGGGAACTTCGAGTTTGTAGAATCCGTTTGCATCTGCCGAGGTGCCGGTATTGCTGTCGGTTACATACACATTGGCAAAGGGTAGGGGCTCACCATCGGCGTAAATGATGCCGGAAAGGCTTCGATTTTGCTGCGCCCACCCGCTAAACAGGTTGAGTAAAAAGAATAGGATCAGCGAAATACGCATAGAAGTGGATGTATTTAAAAATAAGTTTAGGCAAACCTAAAAAATATATTTAAATAATTTGGCGTATTATTGTGGTAATATTAAAAATGATTATGACTTTTTCTGAAGAAAACTATCTCAAATCGATCTATTCGCTTCAAAAAGACAGTCCTAAGGGCGTAAGTACCACCATTCTGGCTCAGTATCTGGAGTCTAAGCCGGCTTCGGTTACCGAAATGATTAAAAAGCTGGACGAAAAAGGTCTGGTGCTTTACCAACCCTATCAGGGTGTTTTGTTGAATAAAAATGGCGAACTGGTCGCGCTTAAAGTGATACGCAAGCACCGGCTTTGGGAAACTTTTTTGGCTAAAAAGCTCGATTTCAGCTGGGATGAGATACACGATGTGGCCGAGCAATTGGAGCATATTAAATCAGACAAGCTCATCAAAGAGCTGGATCGGTTTCTGGGCTTTCCTACCCACGATCCGCACGGGGATCCCATTCCCGATGAGCAGGGTAATGTGATCAAGGTCGAAAAAAAGCAGGTTTCCCAATTGGTACCCGGTGATACCGGAACCTGTGTGGGCGTTAACGATACCTCGTCTTCGTTTCTTCAGTTTTTAGACCAGCAGCAGATCAAGCTGGGCACTGTGATCGAAATTATGCATTTGCAGGACTTTGACAAAAGTATGACGGTGCGTATTGATGGGCGTGAACTCCTGCTTTCGCAAATAGCTACCGAAAATATTTACGTAAAATTTTAGTCTGAAAATTCAGCTGAAACCCTATAGATTATGATGAACGAGATTATTGACTATTTTGAAAGTTTAAGTGCTGTTAAGGGCGCTTTTCTGGCCACGCTGTTTACATGGGGCGTGACCGCCCTGGGAGCCTCATTGGTGTTTTTTTTCAAGGCGATGAACCGAAAGGTTTTTGACGCGATGCTGGGTTTTGCCGGTGGCGTGATGGTTGCAGCCAGTTTTTGGAGTTTGCTTGCACCCGGGATTGAGATGAGCCCGGGAGAAGGTTTTGTAAAAGTGATTCCTGCCGCGATAGGTTTTGCTCTGGGGGCCGGCTTTTTATTTGGGCTTGATAAAGTTTTGCCGCATTTACACGTCAACTTTAAGGAGGAAGACAAAGAAGGTGTGCGCAGTCCCTGGCATAAATCGGTTTTGTTGACGCTGGCGATTACGCTTCACAACATCCCCGAAGGTCTTGCGGTAGGGGTTTTGTTTGGAGGTGTGGCAGCAGGGTTTGACGGGGCGACTATTGGGGGTGCCGTGGCACTCGCGATCGGGATTGGGCTTCAGAATTTTCCCGAAGGTTTTGCGGTGGCGATGCCCTTGCGCAGGCAGGGATTTAGCCGATGGAAGAGCTTTAATTACGGGCAGCTTTCGGCAATTGTAGAACCTCTGGCAGCTGTTCTGGGCGCTTATGCAGTGATGACTTTTCAACCTATTTTGCCCTATGCACTGGCTTTTGCTGCGGGAGCTATGATATTTGTAGTGGTAGAGGAGGTGGTGCCCGAGTCGCAACAGGGTAACCATACCGATATTGCCACGATGGGATTCATCGGCGGTTTTATCCTGATGATGACGCTGGACGTAGGGTTAGGTTAGCCTGCAACTTTAGGACTTTTGCTATGTCTTTAAAGAAATCCCGGCCCGCTAATTGGAATGTCAGGTCGAGCGCAGTCGATCCCCGATTTAGGGCATTAGATTAAATGGCCTCTCGACTGTGCTTCGATGAGACTCAGCAACCACCCTCGAGGTGACACCAGGGCGTTTAGAAAACTAACATTATGAAAAAGGTACTTTTTGTTTTAGGATTACTGGTTTCGGGTCTGGGTTATGCTCAGGAATTGAAAGTTTCAGATAGTGTTGAGGTAAATCAGCCTGTGCAGGTACCACAAATCGTCGTAAAAGTGCCTTTCGGAAAACTAACAAGCTTTGGCGACAAGAGCATTAAGATCATAAAGGTGACCGATTCCAGATGCCCAAGTAATGTGAACTGCATCTGGGCAGGTAATGTGATTTTAGACTTCGAGATGTATGAAGATGGAAAATATGTGGACACCCGCAGAATAACTATTGGCAGTGATCAAAATGATCGTATGTTATTTGACTCGGCTGCGCAACGGCTAAAAGCCTATTCTGTGTTACCCTATCCTAAAACTGCACTCGGGAAGATTCCACAGGAAGATTATGTGATCAATTTGGTATGGCAACAGCTTGCCGAAGAAGATTAATGACAGCCGCAGTTGTCGCTGCCGCAGGATTTATCGTTAGACTTTCCGCTTAAAAAGGCAGGTTTCCAGACGTATTTGGTAACCAGATAGCCCACTGCGAGTATAAAAATCAGGAGTACTAAAACATTCTGTATCATAAAATTTCTTTTTTAAGGCTTACGGTTTTCGCGAACGCGAAATACTAAACCTAAATCAACAATTGGTATGCCACTAAAGCCACAACATAAGCAAAACCACTCATAATCACAAGCTGAAGCACCGGCCATTTCCAGGTATTGGTCTCGCGTTTTACAATCGCCAGGGTACTCATACACTGCATCGCAAAAGCGTAAAACAGCAATAGCGAAATTCCGCTGGCGAGGTTAAATAAAGGTCCGCCCAAAATAGGATTTACCTCACCTGCCATTCGGTTTTTTATGGTTTCCTCCTCGTCGCTTCCCACACTGTAAATGGTGGCCAGCGTACCTACAAATACCTCGCGGGCAGCAAATGAACTTACAATAGCAATACCTATTTTCCAGTCGTAACCCAAAGGTCGCACCACCGGCTCAATGGCTTTACCCATATAACCAATATAGCTGTATTCCAGTTTTTCAGCTGAGATATGTTTGTCTAGTTCATCCTGCGGAAATGCACCCGCTTCCATTCGGGCTGTCACGTTAGCTTCGGCATTCGTAAAGTTTTCGCCCGGACCATTTGACGCCAGTACCCAAAGTACAATCGAAATCGCCAAAATGATTTTTCCGGCTCCAAAAACAAAGGATTTGGTTTTTTCAATCACATTATAGGCCACATTTTTAAAGAGTGGCAGTTTGTAATTGGGCATTTCGATAACAAAAAAGGTGCGTTTTTTAATTTTTAAAATACGGTCGAGCACCCAGGCCGAAAGAATCGCAGTACCAAAACCGATGAGGTACAACAGCATCAGCACCAGACTTTGCAGGCTAAAAATATAAAGCACCTTCTGATCTGGAATCACCAGCGAAATGATGATGAGATACACCGGAAGCCTGGCGCTACAGGTTGTAAACGGAGTGACCAGAATGGTGATGAGGCGCTCTTTCCAGCTTTCGATATTTCGCGTAGCCATAATCGCCGGGATGGCGCAGGCTGTACCCGAAACCAGTGGCACCACGCTTTTTCCGCTTAAACCGAAGCGTCTCATAATGCGATCCATCAGGAATACCACCCGACTCATATAGCCGCTTTCTTCGAGAATGGAGATAAAGAGAAACAAAAACGCGATCTGCGGGATAAAAATGACGATTCCGCCCAGACCGGGAAGTATACCTTCGGCAATAAGACTGGTAAAGGCTCCCGGCGGCATGGTGTTGCGCACCCACTCACCGGCGGCCGCAAAGGCCTCGTCTATAAGATCCATCGGGTAGGATGACCAGTCGTAAATCGCCTGAAAAATAAGCAGCAATATCGCCAGGAAAATCACATAACCCCAGACTTTATGCGTAAGTACCCGGTCAAGACGGCTGCGTAAATCTTTTGCTGCCAGATGGTCTATACTCAGGGTTTCTTTCAGCACGCCATTGATAAACTGATAGCGTACAATAGTTTCTTTTTGCTGCAGCCGCTTTAAATTCGACTTACTTTCGGTCTTAAAGCTCGAAATGCCCTGCATCTCGTTACGGTCCAGCTTACCAAAGTTTACATCCTGAGTGATAACCAGCCAGAGTTTGTATAAATCCTGTTTGGGGAAAGCTTTACGCAGGCGGTCAAAATACTCGGGTGCAATTACCGAAGCATTGACGCAAGGTTCAACAGACAGACTTTTATAATTGGCAATAAGTTCTTTAAGGTGCTCAAAACCCGTGTTTTTGCGGGAGCTTACCAGAGCGATTTTGGTCTCCAGCCGCTCTTCCAGCTTTTCGACGTCAAGCGTGATGGCTTTGCGCTCCATACGGTCGGCCATATTGATGACCAGAATCGTCGGGATTTTTAAATCTTTAATCTGGGTAAACAATAGCAGATTGCGCTTCAGGTTTTCGACGTCTGAAATCACCACCGCCACATCGGGATAATCCTTGTCGTTTTTATTGAGGAGCAACTCGATCACCACGTTTTCGTCAAGCGAACTCGCATTGAGGCTGTAGGTTCCCGGAAGATCCAGAATATGCGCTTTAACGCCACGGGGCAGTTTGCAAACGCCTTCTTTTTTCTCAACCGTGATTCCCGGATAATTACCTACCTGCTGTTTTAAACCGGTAAGCTGATTAAAGACCGAGGTCTTCCCGGTGTTCGGGTTTCCTATAAGTGCTACATTAAGCTGTTTACTCATCAGAAAGCGTTTCTACGGTGATGTGGCAGGCCGTTTCTCTGCGTATGGCCAGGTGACTGCCGTTTATATTGAGGTACATAGGATCTTTAAAAGGAGCGATCTGTACCAGCTCTACTTCATTACCGGGCAAACAGCCCATTTCCAAAAGCTTAAGCGGTACCTGATCAAGCGTAAATTCTAAGATGATGGCCTTTTGACCGCGTTTTAGGGTGTCTAATGAAGTGATCAAGATTTATTTAGATTGAATTTAAACAAGGCAAAAGTAACGGAAATACACTTCATAAGAAAAGATTTTAGTCAGGAATTGGGACTTCAGTCGCGAGGAGGAGTTGGAAAGTTGAAAATTAGAAATATGAAATCGGAAATAGGAATGTAGAATTCAGAGTGCAGAGTTTTGAGTTCTTGCGAACGCATTCAATGGCAGCGGCGATGACTGAGTGAATTTTGCGTAGTTGTGCGCAAAATTTGTATCGAAGGCAGAGCAGAAAGTTGAAAATTAGAAATACGAAATTGGAATGTAGAATTCAGAGTGCAGAGTGAGGAGTTGAATATGGAGGTTTTAAAAGATAGCTTGAGAAACATCCCTCTAAATCTCCCTTCAAAGGGAGACTTTTGCTTTTCGTAGCCGGGAGGTTTTCTCCCTTCCTTTGAAGGAAGGGTCGGGGATGGATGTAGTGGATTTTCAGGACAATTTCAAATAACCTGAACTCAGCACTCATCACTCTTCACTCATCCCTGCGTCCTTCAATCTCCTTTAAAATCGCGATGTCTTCAAGCAGCTGCTCGATGGCTTCGGGATCTGTACCGTCGTAGAACCCGCGGATGCGTTTTTTAGAATCGATAAGCATAAAGTTTTCGGTATGAATCATGTCGTACTTATCGCCGTTACCCTGAGTTTTTACCGCCAGATAGCTTTTTCGCGCCAGCTCATAAATCTGCTTTTTGGGTCCGGTGACCAGATTCCACTTGCTGTCATCAACGCCTTTTTCAACCGCATAGCGTTTGAGCTGGGCAACCGTGTCTGTGGCCGGAATTACGGTGTGCGACAACAATTTGACCGAAGGATCGTCTTTCAGTTTTTCCTGAATGTGCAGCATATGATCGGTCATTTTGGGGCAAATGGTCTGGCAGGTGGTAAAGAAAAAATCGGCTACATAAATCCCGGGGTAATCGGCTTGTGTAATGGTGTCGCCGTTTTGGTTTACCAGTTTAAAGTTTGCAATCTTGTGGTATTTTTTGACGAATTGCACCGTGCTGTCTACCAAAGAACGGTCTACCATATCAGGTTGATAGATGGGCAGACTGGGTGCAGGCTTCATCAGGGTGTAGAAAGTATACAGGATCCCTGCGGAAAGAATGACCATCACGATGGCAAACTTTTTGTATTTAGCAAAAAACTGAAGCATAGCGGGCAATTTTTGTGCAAAATTACGATGCAGCAAGCTCCCGCCAAAGCCGGAAAGCGCTTATTATGGGTATTTGCGAAAACGGGCCTGTTTCAAAGTTTTGATTACGCGACTAAAAGGTTACTTTTGTGCACTTTTTAATCGCGATCGCGGGGCGATTGCCTTATCAGATTTAAGATAGATACCGGCGGCAGGTGATGTCGCTTTTTAGAAAATATTTATGGATCCATTTTTTGTAAAAGGTGCTCAGCTGTTCTTGAGCCTTTCAATACTAATTGTACTTCACGAGTTTGGGCATTTTATTCCGGCCCGGTTGTTTAAAATACGAGTTGAGAAATTCTTCCTCTTTTTTGATGTCAAATTTGCCCTGTTTAAGAAAAAGATAGGCGAGACCGTTTACGGTATTGGCTGGCTTCCGCTGGGAGGTTACGTTAAGATTTCCGGAATGATTGACGAAAGTATGGACAAGGAAGCGATGGCGCAGGAGCCCAAGCCCTGGGAATTTCGTTCCAAGCCGGCCTGGCAGCGTCTTATCGTGATGATTGGCGGGGTGACGGTCAATATTATTTTGGGCTTTTTTATCTACATCATGATTATTGCCAATTATGGGGAAGAATACACCACGGCAGACGATCTGAAGTACGGTTTTGGTTTTTCGCCTATAATGGAAACCTACGGTTTTGAGCAGGGCGATAAAATTCTCGAAGTAAATGGAGAAGCACTTTTAGACCAGATGGATTTTCCACATATGGTGATGATGCGCGATGTGTCTCAGGTAAAGGTAGAGCACGCCGATGGCAGTACCGAAGAGCTGACGCTTCCCGAAGATATTGGGATGAAACTCTTTAAATCGGGTGAAATGCCGGGCGTAAATGCTCCGCGTACGCCGGTAAAGCTTGATTCGGTATTTAGCGGTGCTGAAAAAGTGGGAATTCTGGGAACTGATGAATTAATCAGCATCAACGATGTGCCGATTGAATTTAAAACCGATGCTACTTATGCCCTGCAGAAAAACCGGGACAGCATCGCGACGGTGACCGTGATGCGTGACGGCGTGGCGCGTCAATTTGAGGTGCCCATAGGTGATGATAAGATGGTAGGAGTAGGTTTTGATTTTGAAGATAAAGATTATGTGATGCCTAAACGCAATAAGCGGGAATATGGTATTGCCGAAAGTATAGGCCGCGGCATCAACTACGGTGTAGATCAGCTGGTAGATTATGCGGTGCAGTTTAAATACGTGTTTACCTCTAAGGGCGCTTCTCAGGTAGGTGGTTTTGGCGCGATTGCCGGTCTGTTTCCTGATCAGTGGGACTGGTTGTCGTTTTGGCAAACAACGGCCTTTATATCGATTATTTTGGCTTTTATGAACATACTGCCCATACCGGCGCTTGATGGTGGTCACGTGATGTTCCTGTTGTATGAAATGATCACCGGCAGAAAGCCCAGCGATAAGTTTTTAGAGTACGCGCAGATGATAGGCTTCTTCCTGCTCATCGCTCTGGTTTTATATGCAAACGGAAACGACATTTACCGTGCAATAACGGGTGACTAGGCCTGAAAAATACAGCAACTAAAAATCGGCTAAATATTTTTTAAAATATGTTTTGCAGGTTTGAATAGTTGTGTATATTTGCATCCGCTTTCAGCAAATAAGCGGTACGTTCTTTAAAACTTTACAAACGGCAGTATTGCGATACGCCCAAAGTTTTAAACATAGAAAATTTAAATTCCTCCTTAGCTCAGTTGGTTAGAGCATTTGACTGTTAATCAAAGGGTCCTTGGTTCGAGCCCAAGAGGGGGAGCATTAAAACCCAACTTATTCATTTAGGTTGGGTTTTTTGTTTTTACTAGAATTCTACTGTGCGAGAAGTTTATCCCGAGCTAAGTCGAGGGAAGCCCAAGCCTGTGCTGAGCGAAGTCGAAGTAAGGGGGAGCAAAATTAAGCCTTAACTACTTGTATTTGAGACTTTTTTTGTTTTTAGTAATCCAAGTATTGACGCGGGTTTAGAGCATTGTAGGGATGTTTTGCTTCCCCTTACCGAAAGGGGGCGATCAGTCAAAATCTATCAAAAAAGGGTACCATTCTGGGTACCATATAAAATGTTACTGGGTACCGTATAAAGTGCACCAATTGTTTCACATAAATAATTGGTAATGAATAGTAACAAGTTAAAGATCCTTTTTGTTATTCGAGCGAATCGAACTAACAAAGAAAACAAGTGTCCACTTAACATCCGAATCACTTACAAGAAGGAAAGGCGGCAATTCTCATCCGGATTGACGGTGGATAAAAGTCTTTGGAATGCCACTAACCAGCGCTTAGAAGATCAATCAGTTGAAGGGCAGGCGTTCAACAATGATCTAATTTTAATAAAGCACAAAATCCAAAATCTCTATCTGGCACTCAAGATTCAGGATCAGAAATTTAGTGTTGATGAGATTCTAGCTTTGTATCAAGATAAGCCCATCAAGAGGACTGAAAATACGGGTATAATTGAAAACTTCGATATTTTTTTGAAGAACCAAGAGCGTCTTATAGGTAAGGACATAAAAGAGGTCACCTGGAAAAAATTCAATTACGTATTAAATGATCTAAAGCACTTTGTTAAAGTAGTATTAGCTAAGAAGGATGTTCCTCTAAAAGAATTAAACCAAAGCTTCCTGAACCAATTTCAATACTATTTAAAGACGGATAAGAATCAAAAACAAGTTACCGTAAACAAAGCTATACAAAGGCTTAGAAAGCCCATACAGGTAGCTCTGGGAGAAGGTTTAATTACTTCAGATCCTTTCGGTCGACATAAACCAGGCAAGGTGTTTAAGGAGGTTGTTTTTCTTAGTGAAGATGAGTTGAGGAGACTGGAGAATCATACCTTTCTTTCAAGACGCCTTGAACGAGTTAAGAACCTGTTTATATTTTGTTGTTACACCGGTCTGGCTTACCGAGAGATGGCAAGTTTGAAACCGGAGCATATCGTTAATGGCTTTGATGGCGGACAATGGATTAAAATGAAAAGAGAAAAAACAGGAAAAGATATAGCGGTCCCTCTACTTCCACAGGCAAAGGACATAGTTGATAAATATAGCGGTCAGTGCGAAACTATCTTTACTCCATTAAGCAATCAAAAATTCAACTCCTACTTAAAGGAGATTGCGGAAAAGCTTGAAATCAAGAAAAGAATGACCCATCATACCGCACGTAAAACATTTGCTTCTACCGTGCTACTTTACAATGAGGTTCCTATCGAGATTGTTAGCGAGCTTTTGGGGCACTCCAGTATAAAGATTACCCAGGATTATTACGGTAAGATTGTGAATAAAACCTTGAGCATCACAATGAATAATCTTTCGGAAAAATTAGCTAAAAAGCATGGATGAAATGTGCTGATTGGTTTCAATCTGCAAATATATCGAACCCGTCATATAAAAGAATATCTGGAATTTCTGGCGCATAGAAAAAACCACAATCATAGAAATGATTGGTGAGTTTTTTCTTCGCAGTTTTTAGTTTTTTGCTAAACTTCTGGTATTCTTTACTGGTGGGAGATGGTCCATCGTAGCCAAACTGAGGGGGATATATCTGGGTTATCAAAATTTTGGACGAACGTCTGAATTCTAGCCAGATTTCTTTCATTACTAAGTCTAAAAGTTTGTATCCGCGGTATTTGCGCTTGATGAAGATAAACTCTAGTAAAAGTATATCGAAACCTGCTTTGTTCACGCTTGCAAGCGCGATAAATTCATCTGTGAACTCAAAAGATTCCATGTCAAACATTCTATCTAAAGGCAGGTGCTCTATTTTTTCGTGAAATTGCATGTCACCTATACAATAGCCCTGTAGTATTGCATCTTCTACCCTAAACCTTGTCAAATGAAAATGTCCTATATCTTCAGATTCATCATCCATAGTATGAAATTCAATAGTGGCAAAAATGGCTGTAAAAAAGTTTTCAGGAAAGCCCTGGTCTTCTATAGTCCTGTAATCGTAACTGATGCTTATCCAGAAATCGTCTAGTTCTGATGAAATGTTGTCTAAAATTTCACACATGTTGAGATGACTTAAAGTAAATATTCTAATCCGCAGGCTTTTGCTTGTAGAAGTAGAGTTTCGTAATCATTTACTTCAATAAGACCTTTGCCAGTGGATGTATTATTAAATATTTCTATACCGAAGCTTTTCGCGTAATCCCTAATTTGTCTTGATGTAAATTCATTTGCGGCACAGGCATTTTGCAAACTTATATAGACCTTTCCACTATCAACCCGGCTAATATGTTTCTCACAGTCTAATTGATTGCTCAAAATCGTGATGCAGATGTATTCAATATAGAAATCCTGGTCTTCGAAGAATTGGCTGTATCGGTTGTGGCAATACTTGTTGTCATTTACTATAATGTGCTCCCAAGTGTAGGTGATCGTTTCTCCTTCAAGCTTTATTTCAGCAATCTTTAAGAGTTGATCTTTTATGTCATAGATGGTTAATGCCTCGTCGAATTCTACTTGAGTCAAAGTTTGATTGAAATGGAAGCTTCGATTCCTCAAAATCGCAGCCTTACCCTTTGAGAGCGTATCTCTTAATGATGCTCCAGTTAAATTAGAAAGCTTCTTATATTTTTCTAAAACAGGTTCCAGATAATTGATTGTGTGTGTTGCAAGGCAGCAGGCTATGGGCTCTAATAGTTCATTCATTAATTATTGTTTTCATTTAAGATAGGGCTTTGCCTAGATTTGACAATGGAACAAAATTCTGTTTGGAAACCAATTCAGTATGTAATTAATACTAATTCAGAATTAAATTTGTTTTAGTCGGTATCTGCTAAAATGCGCCTTCTAGAAGGGCTCATTTACCATCTCTAACGATTTACTTTCAGTAATCTCCAGCCATGCTCAGGAAGCTTGTAATCGTCTATTTTCATGATTTTTCGAATGCCTTCCGGATATTTATAAACTAGGAAAGTGCAGTCCACATTACATTCCAGAAAAAAGTTTTTCATCTGTTTTGGCTTGGGAAGCTGGCTGTTTTTAAGTGCATTTGTGAACCTATAAGGACCAATCTCCATCAATAGCGTTTCGATTTCAGGGGTATTATAGTTTCTGAAGATAATTTGATACATTTGGTAAAAATCCGATTAAATGGAATAATTCCAAATTCTTTAATACTAATATTTAGTATAATTTTATTCAAAACATACTCTTATGTGCTATAGAACTTCGAATAGATTACCAGTTCCAGATATGGAAAAAAGGTATGGTATTGAACGGGATCCAGAATTGGATATAGAAGATACTGATTTTGTAGACTATAATATCAATGGATTTAGTCATCCTCCCATGTTGATTATTGGTATGGATGCCGGTCTTGACATTGGACCGCGTCCAGAAGTTTTACATCCGGCTCTGTGGGGTATCGCCCCTTCCAATACCAAGGGAAGTATAAATGATTATTACAGAGGAATTAAATATCATGGCTCTGAATTAAATGCGAGGTCGGAGAAAGCATTTGATTACTGGCTGTATAAGGCATCCATTATGGAGAAGCGCTGTATTGTTCCCGTCACGGGTTTCTTTGAGCCTCACAAGCATAAAGGTGTTAGCTATCCATTCTACTTCGAAAAGAAGAGTAGGGAGCATTTAAGTGTAGCTGGACTCTACTCAGTAACAGAGACAGGCTATGTAACATTTACCTTATTGACAAAAGAAGCTTCACCACTTTTTGCGAAAGTCCATAACAAGACAGGAGACAAAAGACAAATAGTACTCCTAAACGAAGAGACAGAAAAAGATTGGCTTGATCCAAATTTAAAAGAAGCGGACATCAAAGCATTTTTCGGGGATTATTATGACGAAAAGAAGCTTACTACCTATCCCGTATCCAGAGCGGTGCAAGGAAGGAAAAACATTCTGGACGGCGAGGAAGCGGTAGAGCGTGATGATTATGAACAGCTAGAGACCTTAGAAGCGGAGCTTAAAAAATTTTTATAATAAAAAAATTTTTGTTTCCAATTCTGTGCTCTTTAACCTGCCCACTAAAGACTCCCCCGCTCCGACATTGAAAAACAATACCCCGCTAATCATCTGCTTCAAATCCATAAGATGGAGTGTCACTTGAATTTTCTAATATGGGCGGCTGATCATCATTTTTACTATTTGGGGTAATGTGCTTTGTGGCAACAATCTTTATATTTACATCATCTTTCGCGCTAGTTGAGGAGCTTCTAAAAGTACTATACCGACTTCCATTGAAAATGTAATGTGGATTTACCCAATACATATTCGCTCTGCCTTTAGCATTTGCTACAATCCCAATTTGGACTAGGCTTTTGAGTGCAGCATAGTAGGATGATTCTCCCATTCCAATCAGTGGTAATATTTTTTTTCTAGTTAAATGAATTTTTTCTTTATCCTTACCCAAGTGCAAACAGATATACATTAGGAGCTTTAGCGCTTTCTCATCTAAGTTGTAAACCACTTTTTCAAAAGATTGGGTTTTATATAGTTTTGCACCTGTATCAGAATCAAACAATGAAATGTTGGTCTCCCTTCTCGATTGAAATCCGTTCGAAGTGGGTACATTATTTAAAGTTTCTCTCTGAATTTCGATAAATTCAAGGGGTTTATTTAAGAAGGGATTTTTTTCATTTTTGGAATTTTTTGGTCTTGAAGTGCTTTTCTTTGTATTTTTTTCCAAATCAAGGGTTATTTACATCCTGGTAATGAGTGTCTTGAGTTAAAAGTTTCATTATATTATTACTGATATAATATATAGTTGATCTTTCGTAAAAGTATTCAAACAACCAAGACCTCAAAAGAAATATTGAGGCTGCAATCTTACAGAAAGTAACTAACCTGAACAAGTTTATAAAGCCCACTTTTTTGTGCATTACCTATTTTCTCACGTGACAGTTCCCCTCTACCGAAGAGGGCTAAGAACAGGCGTACAGATTTTGAAAATCACCCTTACTCGGTACTGGGGAGACAGCGTTTTCAGCTAGGGTAGTATTATTGCCGTAAGCTCGTTCCTCTGGTAGTTTATTAACCTTTACTTGATCCAGTTTAACTATGGCATTCGATGACTAGGGACCCGACTTGCAAATTTTGATCGCTCTGGTTAATTTGTGGCACCCAAATCTAACAATGGATATTACTAAAGAAGAAATTCAGCAGGCACTACGAATTAGCAGAGCTATTCAAAACTACATTGAACTTACCGGTAGTAGAGATCTTAGGTCAACCGATGTATTCCCATACCTGTCTCGTAAGGGGCTTTTTGAAAGGGACACGAGGCACAATGGCAAACACTTTAGAAAGTTCCTCAAGAGGCTTTACAATGCGAATATGCTTGAAAATCTAGTGCCACAATGTAGGTACCTTAGAGGTGTGGGTGATCAGGTAATGGGGGAGTGGTATTTTAATGATGCCAAAGACAAAATGCCCAAGGTTATCTCAGTAAAAATGAACGCTGCTCAGGAGAAACCAGCACCAATGACTCTTCCAGCAGCCAAAAAGCTAATGCAGTCACTGGTTGATGGGATTCATCCTTTAACTTACAAGAACCTTCCGGAGTCAGAGGCATCTATGCATCCTACGGTGAGGGAGGCGCTGCAACTCTTGATTTCTTCTTTGAGCGAAGATGATCCTGCCCAAAAAGATGATCTTCAAAGTGATCCTGAAGGTTACTGTGAGTCACCTAAGTCCAAAAAAGAGCAGGATTCGGAATGCAAGGGTTTGGAAATAAGCTACGATCAGTCCATCCCCGCAGAAGAACTACTTAAAGGCTGGAGGGAAGAGGTAAATGCTTGGGAAACCACCTTAGATCTTGATGCCCTTTCTGAAAATGTACTGGCGATACGACGGAAATATCCCAGGGCTTATGAAAAGTGGGCTGATCGGGAAAAGGAAATTGTTCTTCAGGCTTATAGCTTAACGCGTAGTACCAGTAAAGTAGCAGAGCTGACGCAGCGAACCACAAATTCGATTCAGCTTACTATAGACAGGCTACATAAGAAACTGGAGGAATCCAGATAAAAATCAGAGCTCCTATCCTAGGTTAGGACCCTCTTTAAAGGATATTTACTATACTTGTAGTCTCCCTACAAGAATATCCATTAACCACCTTATGAATAGAGAACAACTCAAGCAGTTAGAAGATAGACTGTGGAAAGCTGCAGACGACCTGCGAGCAAACAGCAAACTTACTGCTACTGAATACAGCTTCCCGGTACTGGGGCTTATATTTTTACGACACGCCTACAACAGATTTATTACTGCTAAAGCACAAATTGAAGAGTCGCTACCTTCACACCCACAGCGCGGGAAGCGTCCTGTAAATAAGACCGACTTTCTTTCTGCCAATGCGATTTTCCTACCCGAAAATGCGCAATGGAAAACCATAAATGAGCTTCCTGAGAGTGCTGACGTAGGAGAATACCTTAATGAAGCCATGAAAAGCATTGAGGCAGAGTATGAGGTGCTTCAAGATGTGCTGCCCAAGGATTACGTGCTTTTTGAAAGCGACTTGCTTTTCAGATTGATACGTATTTTCAATGATCCTTTACTGGATAATGTGACAGGTGATGTTTTTGGGCGTATCTATGAATACTTCCTGAACAAATTCGCGATGAGCGGTGCACAGGAAGGCGGTGAGTTCTTTACGCCTCCTAGCCTTGTAAATGCTATCGTAAACATCATTGAGCCAAACCACGGCACCGTATTCGATCCGGCTTGTGGTAGTGCTGGTATGTTTGTACAGACCGCACACTTTATTGAAGAAAACCTGCATACAGAAGCTTCTCAAAAAGTAACTTTTTACGGTCAGGAGAAAGCAGACACCAACACCAAACTCGCCAAGATGAATATGGCGGTTCACGGTCTTGACGCCAAGATTATGCAGGGGAATACCTTCTACGACGATCATCACGATCTGGTTGGTAAATGTGATTTCGTTATGGCTAATCCACCATTTAATGTGGACGGCGTTGACAAGAAAAAGGAATCAGTTAAGAACGACCCCAGGCTTCCCCTGGGTTTACCTAAAAATGATAATGCCAACTACCTGTGGATCCAGTATTTCTACAGCTACTTAAATGAGACCGGGCGTGCCGGCTTTGTAATGGCGAGTTCTGCCAGTGATGCGGGGCATTCGGAAAAGAAAATACGTCAACAGCTTGTAGAAACAGGAGCTGTAGATGTTATGGTGTCTATTGGTACGAAGTTTTTTTATACGCGTTCATTACCCTGTTCCTTATGGTTTTTTGACCGTTCTAAGGAACAGGATGCTGAGCGTGCAGATAAGATCTTAATGCTTGATCTGAGAGATGTCTTTCGAAAAGTTTCTTCTAACCTGCACGACTTTACTGATGAACAGCTTCAAAACATTCAGGCTTTAGTAAGACTTTACCGAGGCGATAGAGGTACGTTTAATAAAACCCTTGATTTGTATAGAGAAAAGTCAGCTACGGCTTTTAAAAAGGCTCAGGAGGGAGTTGAACATTTAAACAATCTTCTTGGGAACACTTCTCCGGAAGTATTGAATCTTGCTGCAGAGCCTGAAAGTAACTATCAAAATTCTAAAAGGTCTTCAACAGTTAAAGAATGGAAAGTTAAATACACCAAGGCGGTCAAAAAGCAGGTTGACTCAAATAAAAACGAAGCCAAAGCAGATCCAAGTAAACGCGGTGAACTGAAACGTAAAACCGGTCTTTTAGAAAAGGTGCTGGCTACTTTTACGAAAGCGGTAGAACGTCATTTATATTTTGACAAAGAAATCGAATGGTTAAAGAGCCGTTTTCCAGATGGTAATTATGCTGATGTAGCAGGCTTATGTAAAGTGGTTAATCGAAAGGAAATTAAAGCTAACGATTACAGCCTTACTGCAGGACGCTATGTAGGTGTCGCAACAGTTGAAGAAGATGAGGGCTTTGATTTTGAGGAGCGGATGGCAGAGATCAAACAGGAACTTAAGCTTTTGAATGAAGAGGCTATTGTACTGGCTGAAACAATACAAACAGATCTTACTGAATTAGGGATATGAGTTGGGAGGAAAAAAGAATTGGTGAAGTTTGTATTTTAAATTATGGTAAAAATTTACCAAAGACTAAAAGACAGTTTGGTGAATACCCCGTATATAGCTCGGCGGGCTTGATTGACTATCATAGCAAATCTCTGGTTGATGAAGAGGGAATTATAATAGGAAGAAAAGGCAGCGTTGGAACACTGTATTATTCTAAAAAACCTTTTTTCCCAATAGATACTTCTTACTATGTATAATCGCAAAATCGAAATGTACACAAATTTCAAACGAAATGCCCACTGATTCATTAAAAAACAAAGCCCTTTAAAGTTTATTTAAAGGGCTTTTAAATTGGATTTAAACTCCTTTGTAGATCATTATATCGTCATACTTGTGTTGATAGTTCACAGAGTTCTCGCGCGTTGTAGTGGTTGACCACTTGAATGGATTCTCTACAAGGGTGGTGGTTTCAAACCACTCCATCAACTCAACAATACTTGACTTGTTGCTCGTAAAATAGAAATATTTAGAACCTTCAAGCAGTTCTAATACATCAAGATAGTCTCTAAGCTTCCAGTACTTGTCGCTATTGTATGAAGCTGTGTCAGTACTCAGATAGGGCGGATCAAGTAAGTAAATAACCTCTTGGCCTTTAAATTCAGCGTAAACCTCCTTGTAGTCCTTTCTGATAATCTCAAGACCGGTCAAATAACCTTCAGCCGACGAGATCGCTGATTTCCTCACTGTATTATACATCGTATGCTTGCTAAAGTCTTTAAAATCCTTTGCATACTTTCCTGAAAACAACAAAGAAGAAGAAAGCGTAATATAATCCAAGTACCCAAACTCATTCTCGTGGGCTTTTACAGCGTCTAGAACTATATCCCTTATGTCATTAGGTATTTTACTTTGACGCTTAACACCGGTTGTTATTTTGCGTAATTCAGCTAATAACCGGTTGGTTTCAGGAATTGAATTAAGCCGTTGACTGAAATTATCATAATCGTTAAAGATTACACGAGCTTCAGGATGAACATCTTTAGTTACTCGACTTAGAAGTCCTGAGCCTCCAAATAAATCCACATAGATGGCATCTTTAGGGAATTGCTCTAGAGCCTTACTGAACTCATTAACAAAGTTTCTTTTTTGCCCTTGAAACGGCAAGGGCGCCGCTTTAAATGATTTTTGCATAACTGCCGTAAATTGATTGATGAATGTTTATTTTTGTGCCTCTCAGGCAAATTAAAAAAGGTGCATACACACCGTACAGGAAAGAGCAATACTGCCCTCTTCTTGGTGTGTATGCACCTTAATTGTTTGCCGTTTTGCCTGAGAAACATACGGCTGCAAGGTTGAGGGCTTTTATAGCCCTGTTATTAGTTAGTTAATATACTCTCCTCATAAATCCTAGTCTTTTGACGCGCCTTCAATATGCCCGAGTTAAAAGCTATTTTACAATGATCCTTTTCAAGCTTATCAAGTAAGCGAACCCAAAACCGCCCGTGTGCGCTTAATGTGTTGAGATGCTCATTCCAACCTAATACCTCAGAGACGGTCTCGTCTTGATCTCCAAAGCGGTACCCGTAAAAGCTTGCATCGATCATTAGCCAATTGAAGAATCCGCCAAAGGCTGCGTTACCCAGTTGATCAAATGAGGCTGCAATCGCGGTAAAATAGACCTTGGCACCGCTTAATATTTCGCGGGCTTTGCGCCGCTCATTGGTAGCTACCGCATACACCTTCCAAGCGAGTGCCGGGAGCGTGATGATGGCAAAACCCAGCAAAGCCAAAAGAATAAGTAAAAGGCTACTTACAAGCTTCAAAATATGCCCTAGTGCTTCTTTCATACGACAAGCTGAAATTGTTGGCCTACCGGCTCGCTGTTAATGATCAACTTTGAAAGTAGAAACCCGATAGCAATAGGATTGCTAACGATTAGCTCCGGGTTATCGATGTTACCGCCCTGAAAGAAGTCCATCACGCGCTCATAGGTTGGATAGCCATAATCTACAATCACATCATTGGGGCCAAGCTGGCCATTATTGGCTGCTAGGTAATCAATGAGGTTCTTGCGGAAATACGCTAGCGTCTTTTGCTCATACTCCTCCGGTGTGGTGTTTTCATCACCCACAAAGTTTGGGTCGTAGTCCGGGTTTGGAACATCTACCCAACTGGCCTGATTTGAAGTGCGACCGGGTATACCGATTTCATTCTCCAGACCTTTAAAAATGAGGTTAGACTTTGCCAACGTGTGTACTTTGCCTTCCTGCTCATAGCATAAGCCAAAGGTTACGCTTAAATAATGATCACGCCGTCTGTGATTGATTGCTATATCTTCTACAAAGGCACCTGCAAAGCTGCCCTGATTGATTTGCGGACTTACGTACGTGCCGCCTTTTGCTGTTAGTTTCATAGTTCTATGTTGCTAATTCGATGTATTTAATGTCAAAAATGTCTAAACGATCCACCTCTACATAGACTCCCATGTCTCCAGACGCCGATAAATTAGAATAGAAATACTTTGCTTCTGGGTCTAACAGAAAATAGACCGAGATGTTACCGCTTAACCTTTCAAAAACAATGCTCTTTGATGGAAAATTGTCATTTTCATTAGGAAATTTTTCCGTAAAGGCTACGTTAGAACCAGGTCGCGAGTTATCTTCATTTTCTAGTATAGCCCCCACAGGATTATAACCTATTCGAAATTTATATTTACTAACTCCATCGGATAAACGATATAGGTGAACTTTATCTGTTCCAGTTGTGAGATATGGATTACTTCCATCTGTAGCTAAGGATGAAATTTTATACCTAAAACTGAATCTAAAATCTATATTATCCGGTATAACCAAGCCTCTTAAGCTTCCTGATGTATCATAGGAAACCACCTTTAGTTCATCGCCTTTATTATCAATAAGACCTGTTTGTTGTGACCAATCCGATATAACAGGGGAGTATACGTTTCCTAAAACAACAAGTAAGGCAGATGAAAAGTAAGCCTCAATACCATTGTTAAGAGTCACACCAAAAGTGCCCTCATCATTGCCTAAGGTCATATTCACATCAACATTCTTACTATCAATGAAAGTGATATAATTGATTGTATGATTTCCATCAAATTCGATATCCATATCAGGAACAAAGAATTCGCCAACTAGCCTATAATTGCCAGTAGTACCCGGTAAATTACTGTCGGGGATAAGGTTGTTTAAAATTGGCGCTTGCTGTCTAGCTAAGCCTCTTAATTGTGATGCTCTTACTTTTGTCGTTGCCATTATGCAATGAGTTTTTGATATCTAAAAATGATTTTGTCACCTGTCTCTGGAGCTTCCACAAATGTGACCTCATTTGGCCCCGTTTCGGTATAGTCATCGTCAATGCTCAGGTCAACACCGTTAAGCATAATTTCCATCGTACCCGGCTCAAAATTCTGTGAGCTGTCATAGATGGTATTTACACCGTCTATAGCCCCCACGATGGTCGCATTACTTGAAAAATCCTGCACTCGCTCATAAGTCACCGGTGGGTTATCTAGCTGTGCCTTGTAAGCGTCTGTAAAATCGTTTGTACTCAGAGCTTTTCCGGCAACTACATCGACCTTTGCCGCCAAGGCATCTACCAACCCAGCAATGTTTGGAATGGCGAGGTTTTGAAGGTCTTCGCGGTTCGCCTTAATGAAGTCAACCACTTCCTGCAATTCGTCAAGCGTTACATCGTCGCTATTTAATAGGTTTAGAATATTGGTAACTGCCACATTTAGCAGGCGCACTTGGTTAGCAGATGCGGGCAACTCGGTTTCGGGCGAATCGGGCAAATCCTGAACGTCGACGCGCTGCAGCGCACTTTGAATAAGCGCTAATAATTCGCTTGTCAGGTCTTCGGTGCTAAGCCCTTTTCCCGCGATCTTATCGACCTTTGCATTAAAAAGGCTATTGTGTGCTTGCGCATCGTTCAGATGCGTTTCAAAGGCTTGTTTTTCAGCTTTAGCGTCTAAAGTTTCGGCAAGTTGATCAACATCGCCTTGCGGAATCTTTTCATCCTTATGTCTAAAGGAATCAAACACGCTCCAGAACTGAGTTTGTGTGGGCTTAAGACCAGTGAGAAACCAGTTTTTAATATTTGCTAAACTTGTTTTTGCCATCGTTAATTTCCTTTATACTGAATAAATACGGCGGTATAATAAGGCGGGCGGTTCTCGTGTGCCTGTCCACTACCTTTATTGGCGGTTGAAATATTCACATTACCGCCTCCACCAGAGCTGGTTTGTGTTACGGTACCGTTACCAATGTTGTCTTTCGTACTAAGCCTATTTCCGTCACCTCCTTCGCCGTCGTGAGTAATAGCCGTTTTACCTTGTAAGCTGTGCGTGTGCGGAGGGATGTAAGCGCTGCCGTCGTGGTTGTGTGAAGGCATTTGAGCTTCGGTAAGTGTGACCTCCTTTTGTCCGCCTGTTTTTCCTTCAGCATTATAGTCCGCGTTTGCAGGATCATAGCCCACAACGAATTTGGCTCGTAGGTCTTTTGTGCCGTTAGAACCGTTACACAAGTGCCATCCTGCCGGAATAGCATTAAGGGCCCCGCCATACATCACAATCGTATCAACAGGCACTAACGCCTTTTGCATTTCCTTAAGCGGATTTAAGCGCGTAAAGTTTGACCAGCTAACAGAACCGGCACCGGAACCAAAGCCCACCCAGCGGGTTGTAAATACCGGCTTAGTTTCCCCGTTTTCAAATTCCTTAGATTCTATATTTTCAAAAACCTTCACGGTTGCGGTCTTAGAACCGCCCCGGAACTCCAACAGCTCCCCATTGAGGTACACGGTACCATTGCCCACATTGCTGCCATTCTCCACACAACCGGAAACAATAACCGCGTCACCGGCAATTGCTCCCAAAGCATTAAAAATGCCAAAAGTGGCTTGTAAGAAGCTCAGCGAGTCGGTCTCTAAAGGAAAGCCTCCAGTCTGCTCAAAATTGATGTTGTTCATATCTCTATAATTAAATATCGCATTCCGCCAAGGCGGTAAAAATCTATTAAGGCGCGCACCTCATAGCTGCTTTGGTTCATAATCTCCCGCGGCACGCGCACGGTAAAGTCCGCTCCTGTATCTGCAAACTCCAAAGAGTTTCTGAGAAACAATTTGCCCAGGTACTTGGTTTGATTTTCACCCGGTGTATAGATGTACGTCGGTTCACTATTGCCACCAGTACCGTCTATTGTAATTCTCCGCTCGCTTGGGTCAAATCGATCATTCAGCGCGCCTCTTAGATAGCATACCTGCCCAGTGTGTTCAAGCTTATAGAGGTTGTCTGAGCGATACGTTTTCCACTTATAATGTAAATTGTCTAATGGCGTGATCAAGGCATTTAGAAGACTAACAAAGCCATATTTACGCAGCCCAACCAACGATAGCTCAATAACCAGTTTTCTAAAATCGACACTATGCCACATATTCAATATTGTCAAAGTTTACTACCTTATAATACCCTGAAACAGCTATGCGCTTAACATCTACTTGTTCTGGCGCACCATAATCATCTATTGCAGGATCAATCCAAGAGGTTTCAACATTTAAAACGTGCGCAATACGTACTCCCGGAACTTGCTGCAGCTTATCTACTAAGCTTTGAATAATCAATTCTCCATTAAATGGGAGTTCTTTCATAAATTCATTTATCGCAATCTCAACAGGTTTCTCACCAGTTAAAATACTTTGACCATTATCATCAAGTACTAGAGGATCTCGATATATTCTAAGACTTAGATACAAGCGATCAGGCTCATAATTAATCACAGTTATCTTGACACCCGCAAATCGTATTTCATTTAGGTAGGCATCAAAAGCTTCACGCTGTTGAGCCTGAATTGGCGCCAACTCATTATTTGTTTCCCCGGCAATTTTTAGGATAAGGCGGCTTTCGCTATCGCTTTCCTCAACTGCAGAATATTTTATGATTTTTGAAGCTTCAACTTGATCATCAGTGGCATTACTATTGTCAAAAAGATCAGAGTCTGGCAATAGATCAAATCCATATTGAAACCTCAAAGCCATTGTTCGGTACCAAGTAGCTCGACCAGACTTTTGATTCAACAACTTTTGATCAACTTCAGCAGAATGCTGATCAAAAATCAATTCGTGTAGGAAAAAAACAAAAGCAACGATCTCAAAAAGAATATTTTCAATACTCAACAGTGAGAATTCGCTTTCAAACGAGGCACCTATTGAAAAACCATACGAAGTTGCCAAGGTCTCATTAGCCATAAACACGGCTGTCATTTCTGCTTTTATTTCGGTTTTCGATCTAGCCATTATCGTACTATAAATGTTTTCCCAATTATCATTTCGCCTATTCCCGGATCAAACGGGGTTATTTCTTCAAGCTCTTCATTGTTAATACCAGTTGCTGGTTTATGATTTCCTCCAAAGAGGTTAACTGTTAATCTATTGGTAACCTTTGAAACTTTTATTTCATCCCCAATAGTCAAGTCATCGGTTATACTTTGCTCATTTAAAAGGCTCATCTCAAAAGCATTCTCGATGCTACCGGTTTCTTGAACTACTAAGTCTAAAAAGCTTTGTCCTTGTCTAACTTTCATAATCAGCTTCAATTTTGACTGGTTTGTTTTCAAAGAGGTCTACACGTTTAACGTACAAACCATCCTTTTCAAATTCCTGTCTAATCTTATGGCGATACTCTAAAAAATCATTACTGAGTAGAAGGTCTTCAATACCTACACCTAAATCAGGTCTAAACTTGAATTCTCCCGGCTGAGTAATCAATAAGAGTGCTTTGTTTTGTTCCAAAGAATTACCTACTACTAAACCACTAATAATCTTACCTGAAGCATTACGAACAGGTTCAATCTTCAGATCAAGGATCTCGCCTTGATCATTCGTATCATTTAACAATATGCCGGTACCTTTTCCCACTATTTCAATTCTCCATTAAATGTTCCGGTAACTGCACCGTTAGGAGCAGTTAAGCCACTTGTATATACAACCGTTGCACTTTTTACATAAGCTTCAATATGGCCGCTAAGCGCCTCGGCAAAATCCTCGATAGAGTTTTCATCGCGTGTACTCATTTCTTCAAGTAACTCGATAATATTTTGCTTTAATGCCGCTGTTTGCAATGCCATTTAATCCTATTTTAAAAGTGTTTTAAACTTGGTTTCAAATCCTTCTATTTTGGTAATCACATCCGGCAGAGGAACCCCCGAAGGGCCGACCGGTGTATACACCTTAAATTCTTTTAATAAATCACTTAGGTCTCCTAATATTTCAACTAAAGAAACCTCCTCGTTACGGATGGAAACCTTTTTATCTTTGCTATCAATCAGCACTTCTAAGCCTTGCTGACTATATTTCATTTGCTCTACTTCATCAACTTTAATAACCGTTAGGTTATCCACATCTCCACTTAATGAGAGCATCAGAACCGTACTACCTACAATCGGAATTAAGGTGGTATGGTTTGCAGCTCCATTACTTGTAGCTTGCAGTTTAACATCGCTAAGGCGCAAGCCGCTCAATATTTCAACAGTGCAAGTATCACCTTCAATACTAATTACCTTACCGGTAATAGGTAAATTGGTAACAGCTCCTACCACTTCACGCATTAAGCGCTTCAATTCTTTATAGTCCATCAGCTGAGTTTTATTCCCGGAGTAATGGTTCTTACTCCTCCTGTTGAACTTATGCTGGTCACTACCGTTTCTACATAGTAGTAAGCGGTCTTATCGGGGTAGTCTTCATCCTTTATTCGTGCTGAATAGGTAGGCTTAACCATAGGCACCAACCACGTATCAAAAGTGCCTTCATAGCGTGGCGCGCTTCTTTTTAATAATTCTGCATCAGCGATTGCCTGTAAACTCTTATCATCGACGCTACCCACTTTTAAAGTGATTTGCTCACCTCCAGTTGTTCCGGAAGTTGTTTTCTTTACGTTGCCTTTAACATCAGTACTTTCAACAGTGATTTCAACTTTAGTATCTAGGCGGTTCTTAAATTCTAAGCTTGAATTCTCAATATTCTTTTGCATTGAATAAAACACCGTACCTCCCTTTTCTATGTAGGGTGGATGTATGTTTAAAACTTTCGCTTCATTGTCAAAGTAGATGTTCGCCTTTGTTTCTTCCTGTAACTTTCTAAGAACGTCGTAGCCGTTTGCTTGATTGATTGTGAACTTTTCATAACTGATATCATACGTGCAATCCAGTTTAAAACTTGGGTCAACATTGTCAATGATATATTGCGCGATCGATTTTAGTGTTGTCGGCTTTAGTTCTGCATTAGGCACCGATTTACGGAACAAAAACAAGCTGTCTTCACAAAGTATTTTCAATGAACTATCGTTTACCGTAATGTCTCTAATGAAACCGGTAAACTCGGTTTGCAATTCCTGATTGTACCCAAACTGGATGAGTACCGAAGTACCTCGAGCTATCTTGTTTTCAAAATTGAGCACCTCATTCATTATTGCCTCAGGCAGCACAATGGTTGCCGTGTCTGCAAGATTGTCAACTGAAGAGAATACCTCACAACTGTCTAAAATGGCTAAGCGGTACCGCTTCCCATTTGTATTAAATTCAATATTCCAGTCGATGTCTAAGAGCATCCTAATCGTTTATGTCTAGCAAAAGTTTATAATCGTAATCACTGTATGCTTTGATCTCATAAGCCTGTACATTCTCTCCTTTGGTAAAAGGGAAATTGAACTCCTCAATTACGATCTGATTGATTCCTAACAACTCAAACAAAGCACATTTTACTCTCAAGCTCTTAGGAGCTGTGACCACCTCCTTAAGCTTCAAAAAGTCATCAATTGGGTAACAATCACTAACGTCTCCAGTCATTAAGGAACCAATAAGAACCCCGGTGATCGTTATTTCATAGTCATCGCGGTTCCACCGCTCTTTAATTCGCCCAGGAATAGTAGCTCCATTTGGAGCAACTGACTTTGCTACATTTCTCCTTATGATTTCATTCTTACCGTTGATATTCAACATAGGTTCATAAGGCAATAAATACCATGTTTTACCTTCATCAACTGTAAAACTCAATGGGAAAAACTGATCACTTTCTGCAACTGGGGCATCCGCTTTTAAAACATCATATTCGCCCGGGTTTTGAACTTCAGGCACATTGATACGATTATTATTAAGCGGCAAGAAATTGATAGGAGGCAACACGTGCTTCATCAATTCATTTTGTACAGCTTCAAATCGCGGAATACTTTCGGCAACTTTTGAACCTACAAGCGATGCAAATAATATGTCTGTATTGCTAAATTTCATTAGTTACCTGCCGTTGTCGCTAGAGCTAAAGTGCGTAATAATGCATCTGCAGTTTGATCTTGCATTTGCTTAGCACTGTCTCTAAAATTCTTACCTTCTATATTCAGCACACCTATCAAGTCGTTAAGATTGATGGTGATGTAATTGTGTTTTGTTCCACCAGTAGCGATGGAGCTATTCGTTTCTGATTTATTGGTTTTGCCTCCACCAGAACCGGAACTGTTTGCATCACCGTTTTGGGTTACTCCCGGTATTTCTGGAGCAACTATACCCGAATTAGTTTCTTGAGCTTCACCTTCTTTATCAACTTTCCATTTGATTGAGCCTATTGCCTTACCAAACTCATCCTTTGCAGCAAGTGCATTTTTAGCAACTTCCTTTCCGGCATCAAGAATAGCCTTCTTGCGAGCTTCAGTATTCTCATTGATCTGATTGATCATCTTTTGATTTTCTGAAGCGTCACCAATACCAACAGCAGTTTTAAATTCATACCAACCCTTTTTGATCTTATTGATACCGATCATTATCCCATTGACAACCGTTAAGAACTGAAAACGCACGCTAGAGACATAAGCGGTAAAAAGAAGCTTAGCTCCGTTCACTGTATGTTTCCACGCTTCACCCCATCCTTCTGTTTTTGAAACTAACCAGACAATACCGGCAGTTAAGGCGGCAACCGCAGCTATTACTATTCCTATTGGGTTAGCGGTCATCGCTGCATTCAATAACCATTGTGCAGCTGTCCATACCTTTGTAGCACCACTTACAATTGAAGTCCAAAGCGCTTGCATTTTTGTTGCATTGGTTACAAAGGATAGCATCTTACCAAATCCTGAAAACAAGGGAATAAGATTACCTACATCCCGGGAAACATTACCCAAAACAGAAGCATAGCCCATTAGCCCTCCAGTCGCGTTAAATAGTGAAATTTTAAAATCAACTACACGAGCTTTAAGTCTGGCGTTTTTTTCTGCCTGAGACTCCATGACAATCTCAGCCTGTTCCATTGCGGTATTGGTACCCTGTACAGCCTCAGTTAAGCGTTCCTGTTCTTCAATACCACTTATAAGCGCAATAGCAGCGTTGCTGTTTTCTTTACCAAATAATTTGGTGATCAGCGCGCTATCGTTCATAATATTCCTTAACGGCTTTAAGCGGTCTGCAAGGGTTTTGTTTTTATCAGTCAGGTCGGCAATATTTACACCGGCATCCTGAAGCTCCTTTTGAACGTCTTTAGGTAAAAAGCGGCCTTGAGACAATGTGGCCAAAGTGTTTCTTAATGCTACACCACCTTCAGAACCTTTTTTACCGGCCTTATCTAAAACCTGAATAGCAGCTGCGTGTTCTGCAAAAGCTACATTGGCAGCTTTTGCCGCCATACCACTTTGCTCAAGTGCCGATTTTTGCTCAGGCAATTCCGCGGAACCTTCTTTAGCAGCTGCCGCCATGATATTCATCATGTCAGCCATCTCTTCAGATGCTTTTAAAGGGTCTTTAGTAGAAACTTGATACTGGTTCATTGCGGTTGTAAGAACCTCTGTAGCTGCTGTGGTATCGCCGCCCATTGTTTTAGAAAGTATGGACACGTTTTTACCCATAGCCTGCAAAGCTTTTGGAGCTTTAGCAATCTCTGGAGTTAATTGGGAAAGTATAAGCTTATAGGCTTCAACACCGGATGCGGCACTACCGCCAAAAGTTTTTGCTGATTGCCTTGCATAACCTTCAATCTCTTTAAGCTTGGAACCGGCAACATCTGTGATTGCAGAAAGATCAGAAAGTGAACTACCCAACTTAAGCCCGGGTTCATTCATTGCATCAAGACCATCAGCAACATGACTGATATTATTAACAATTGAATCAATACGAATGGTATTGAGCTTTTTGTTTATGGAGTCCATTGCTGCACTGAACTTATTACGTAGGCTGTTTACGCCATTTCCTACTTTGTCAACACTGCTATTTATACGATCAACCGACGCCGAGACTTTGTCGGCGTTTGATTGAAATTTAAGTATGTAGTTAAGTGTTTTATCCATCAGTAGGGTTTGTTAAGCCACCTTAGGTTTGATTTTCCAGTTTTCTTATGTATTCCAGTTCTTTAACCTTACGCGCCCAATCTTCATCAGAGAGGCTGTCTGGGTCATTCACGCCCATATAATACGTGAGTTGGGCATTGGTTACACGTATCCAGTCTTGCGGGTCAACTACAGCAGCCTCTAAAGCTTTTCCAGCTTGGTCTCTTCAAAGTCTAGAACCATTGCCAGCTTATCGCTCAAGCCCATAAAAATGCTATCATTGGTTTGCATTTCCTGATCGCCTTCAATCCAGCAATTTTTAAGTAGTGCTTCATTGAATTTCATAGGGTCTTTAATCTGACCTACAAAACTCATGGTCTTTCTACTTGGGCTTCTTAGGTATGCCGCTTTATTGGCGTTGGGTGCAGTGATATAGAAAACAGTACCGTATTGTTCTTTCCACGCTTTTATTTGCTCGTCCGTTGCTTTATACATTAGGCTTGGTTTTTAATTCTTAGACAAATAAAAGGGAGCGTGATTTCCTGAAACTTATCTCCCTGCTTCAACTCTTTTGCTGCTTCGGTAAAACGAATACCAGAAGCGCGATCGGTTGTGATAGCATCACCATCAAGCGGGTTGCCATAAGCAAATAAACCGTCGATGGCCAAGTTCAGAATAGAACCTTTACCGGCTTTCACGAGTTTATCATATCCAGAGCGTAAAAGGGTGATTTCACCTTCATACATGTGGTTTCCGGTTTGAATACTATGAGGATAACGTCCTTTAGCGTACAAGGCTTCACGTTCTGCCTTTTCAGTGTATTTTACAGCGCGTATCTCAGTAATATCAATACCACCTAATATCAGGGTTAAATCTCCCCACTCATATTCTCTACTGTCAAATGCCATTATTAATTAGTGTTAAGTGAAACGTCATAACCTAAGTTGATCACAAAGAAGTCTGCGCTTCCGCGTGGGCGTACTTTAAGGCTTAACTCAATTCGGTTTGTTTGTGCTACGTTAAGATCAGTATTGAAAACGGCCTCAACTCCTAGATCATCAGGATTTGATTGATCACGGGAAAGTTCACCGTTGGCGGTCATCTGATTGAAAATCGCATTCTCAATTTTGCCTTCAATATCCTTGGCGTAAATAGGCGAGATCTTCCCTTCATTGGTAAGGTCAAAATCTGCAAGTATCTCATCGCTCGCAATACTGTGAGCAATACGATACGCTTTATCAATCACACGACGGCGGTTAATTCTACGATAGTCATCGTCGGCACCGGTCGCTAATGGATCATCGGTTAAGTAATAACCTGCTTTGCGCTCGTGGGTTCTAAAAGTGATGTAACCTTTATCGTGTAAAGCAGCAACATCAAAAAGTTCAACCGGAACGTCATTGATAAATAGCTTTTCAGCAGCTAAAGCACCACGTTTAACCATACCTGGGTTTTCCTGTACAGCTATAACAGCAAGTCTGCCCGCAAGACAAGCACTTGCAGCTCCTAATGTAGCCGGTAACTCAGAACCCTCTTTTGTATTTCCTATAAGCACACCAACCCGGTTCTTATTGTCCTCAGTTAAATCTGGCAAATCAATTGCAGAACCACTAAAGGCATAACCTTCTAAGATCACAAATATGGGTGTAAAACGATTAGCCGTGTAGCTTTCAGCAAAGGTCTGAGCCTTGATAATTGAAGCTGCAACATCAGCATCTAAGCCATCATTGTCAACAACTACGTAATCACCATCAGGTGAAAAGCAAGTGAACAATGCGCTAATACGCCCATTAGAAGCATCCATCAAATCCTGTACAGGAGCTTTGCCTGTTTGAGCATCTGGCGTAAACCAATCACTAACTTTAGTGTCTTGAGCAAAGCCCATTAACCAAAGTTCTGCACCTTCACCAGCTTCAGCATAAAACTCACTCAACCATTTGTGAAGCGCGTAATTGTTTAAATCTGGTAAAATACCCAAGGCGGCTACATCAGCCATCCCTTTAACTGTGTATGGTTTGTTAAGTTCAAATTTATCAACAACAGCAACTGCCGAGGCCAACAAACCAAAAACACCGTCGGCAGTAGATACCGTGGTACCTATATTGCCATTGTCAAATTTTATACTTAATCCCGGTAACATACCTTATTGTTTTTCTTGGTTATCGTCTTTTTTATCAGCTTCGAGTTCTGCAATTCGCTCCTCTCCAGCTTTGATTACTGACTTTGCAGTTTCATCCTTCAAAGCTTCTTTAACCGCCTCAACAGTCTCGAGCTTGGTGATCTCTTCAGCTCTATTCTTAGCGGCCTGCATTGGCGTAATTTTAGGATCTGATTCTTTATTACTTGAGTCCGCTGTAGCTTTATTTGCCTCAGCTTTCTCCTTTACTGCTTTAATGATCTCATCAACTCGCTTTACGGTTTTTACCGCTGAATCCTTCAAGGTTTTACCGTGGTTCTTAGCGTCAGATTCAATGAAAAACTTTGAACCATCAGTGGTTTCAAAATATTCCTTTAACTGTGGGTGTCTTTTGAATGTATTATTCATAATAGTTTTGGTTTTAATAATTTAATGCCCAGTAGAACCACAACTGCCAGAACAACAAGTTTGCCTATCCAAGCGAATATTTTAGTTAAGAGCGGTACGAAGGGCACCGGTATTTCTTTTGATGATTTTTCAAGCTGCTTCTTTAAAGTATTGATGGTCTTTTCCTGAAGGGCTATGGTCATCTCGAGTTCTTCAATTTGGCAATCCACATAAATAGTATCGTTCTCCAAGGCTACATTTGCCTCACTGCGACCCGATTTAGACTTCTTACTAACTGGAGACAGAAGTAATTCAGCAAGACTTACATTTATGCTCACTTGATCACCTGCAACTTTAATAAGTGTGTCCCGAGGTGTTATGGTTGTCACCGTAGTTGTACTATCTACAATTTCGGTAGTTTGAGTAAAGGGTTTCTGAGACTTGCAGCCTATAAGAAACAAAACCAGTAATAAGGTTATAAATCGCATATCTAAATTTTTGCTAGTTGAAAGTGCATGCCATCCTTGCGGCTCCAAGTTCCACCCCAAGTGAAACCGGCATCGGTGAAACATTTCACCAGTTCTTTACTCATTTGTGGTTCTTTGCCTAACTGGTTCCAAGCCGCGTTAATATCAATTGCTACAGCCCAAGAGTGTAAAGACCACGTTTTACCACCTCGTATAAGGCGTATATTGAAGCAACCATCCCAAGTCTTTACTTCATCCTGAAGACAGCGCTCAATGATGTTTTCAAATGCCTTTTGCAAAGGCTCTATCAAATCCTTATTACAATAGATTTTATTCGGAATCACCGGTATTTCTCTATTGATCCAGTCTGGCACATCCCAAAGGGTTAAGAACTTTCGCTCCATCGCCGGTGTTGGCTCGCCATACTTGTGTATACAATCTGTTGTACCTATCATCCGGCTGGGGTATTATGCTTTAGGTTTTGTAAGCTGTTGTAATTAATCTCCTTCACTGTTTTTGAAGGTATCTCCTGAATGTCCTTTTTAATCGACTCGTAAAACTCCTTATGTTGCTGTACATCCTTTTCCCGAATGTCTATCAGCCTTTGATTCGTTTTATTTTGTTCAGTAACAAGCGTGATGAAATTTGTACTCATCTTTTCGCTTTGTTCCTTCCAACCATCGCTATATTTCTCCTGTTTTTTGAACAGGTACCAAAAAGCGTATGTAATTCCCACTAGCGCAATACCTATGATCCCATAATCCATAAGACGGGTACTGGCATTTTCTAACTGTAGTGCGATTAGTATCATAAGCATAAAGCCACAGCCCCTTTCGGGGCTTTAGGCATCTTTGGAAAGGGTTATAGGATAGCTCCGATATACTTAGCCTCGGCGGGAACCGCGATAAAGTAATGACGGTAGTTCAACTTGTTTGTTTGATTTTCTGGATCATCAGCAGCCTTAGCAAAGTACTGTTTTGTTAAACCGGTCTTCTTTGCAATATTCCCGGCATCAAAGAACACAGAGGCTCTAACATCAGTTGGGTCTGCAATAGAACCAAAAGGACGCTTAGCACCCGCAGCTGTATACAGTGGGTTTGCTACATACTGGAATATTCTGAAACCTGCAATTTGTGGAGCAACTTCACCTGTCTTATAGTTTACCAGTTGATCACCAAAGTTTTTACGATCTCTTAAAAGATCATTCCAGTGATCGTTGCAAAGCACAAGACGCAAGTCTGTAATAGGTGTTTCGCCTACAGATGCTTCCCATTTAGCTTTAGCTGTAACTAAATCATCATATAAAAGCGTTGGACGTCCACCCTCGGTTAAAGGTTCACCGGTAGCTACAATTACAGGAGTAGTAGCACTGTCACCTGCCGGAGCAATCGCGTGAATTGCCTTCTTGAATTTTGAAGCGGTCATTTGCTCGGTATGACCTTTTGTAACCACGTCGATCTTATCATAAGAAGCTCCTACGATTTGATCATCTGAAAGCGTAGTTACTTTCGTTTGATACTTGTCAAGAGCCACAGTAACATCGTCATCCGTGTAAGCTTGAAGCGCAATAGGATAAGTTGTGTTATTGATCAAAACCTCAGGCTTGAACATAGAACGCGGAATGTGAATTATGTTCTTTTCTGAAGCCGATCCGGCACCGAGTTCCATAATGTCTACATCAAGTTCAGGAATGCCATCAAGCCAAGGGGCTACATTAGCATTTGTAAGGTTTCTAATAACCCGGCTCAACCATACTTCTGGGAAATTTGCTGGCATTTTATCTTAGTTTTGAGTGAATAATTTGTGATACTCCTCAGGCTTAGCCGCTTTAAATGCAAGCTGTGCATTGAGGTCTAATTTTTGGAAGTCTTCCACAGTTTTGACTTCATCAGGAACCGTATTCTTTACCTGAGTAGATAGGCTTGCTTTAGCAGGTACCGCCGCAATGGTAGAATCAAGAAGAGATTCATTAGCAATACCTAGATTGATCAAGTCCTGCTCTTTATCGGCTGTAAAAAGACCGCTTTTGATTGCAAGCTTTACCTTTTCGGTAATACCGGTCAATTTTTGGGTTTCCTCGGCCTGAAGCTTAGCAGACAATTGAAGCTCTGCAGCTTTCTTGTCAGCTTCCAGCTTAGTGATCTTTGCGCTGAGTTCCTCAGACTCTATTTCTGTTTGGGTTGCCGATAACCCCAAAGCAAGGGCGGCGGCAGAGGTTAACGTAACTTTCATATCTGATTTTTGAGTTTTTGGAATTGGCGGAACCTCTTCGGTACCGGTGATTGCTGCTAAGCATAATTTTTGAACTTCTTCTTCCTGAATAAGCTCACCAGTTTCAGCAGAATACAAGCGAATTGAATTTGCATTACTTGGTACTGCAACTATGGAAACTTCATACAGCTCACATTTTTCAAGTATGAGCTGACCTCCCACATACTTAAGGTCATCGGGGTTAAAAGTGATGCCCATAGAACAGGCCTTTATATAACCACGATCTACCTTCCCTTCAATCTTAGCGGCGTTTTCGTCATCGCTATCAAAGTCAGGCGCACCAGACAAAACAGCTCCTTCTGTTTTAATGTCTTCCCACTTACCGATAACACTCCAAGTGCTATTATAATGAGAGTCTAGCATCATAGGATTCTTATTGAATCGCTCTAGACTAATCCCGGCCGTGGGTATAATGAAACCGTAGGAATTCTTGGTCTCGTCGTTAAATACAAATCTTGGTTTTGGCATCTACCTTAAGTGTTGCTTAGTGCATTTGAGAGGACAAATATGAGGGGAGTAAATCAAGCGTGCAACAAACTGAAAACCCCTTAAACACTAGTGTTTACACGCTTTACACTTTTTTTTCTTGCGCGCGCGAAATAGCCACTTTTGTCACAAAATCAACCCATGGGAGTTAAAAAAACCAAGGCGCAGGATCACGCCAAAACATTGTATTTAGACACTCGCAATAAGCTTACTGATAAAGAGATTGCAGAACGCGTGGGAGTGCGTCCGAATACAGTTGGTAACTGGATTAAAAAGTACGGATGGGAAAAACTAAGGAAGTCACTTCTAACTACTAGACAAGAACAGCTCATAGGTTTTTATGATCAACTGGAGGCACTTAACAATCATATCAAAACCCGACCTATTCAATATGATGTTCCTGATCACTTGATCAATGGTCGCAAGGTTAAAAATGATGATGGCGAGAGTGAGCTAGTATTTGATGAGTACAACGAAGAAGACTACCCAATATTAGTGGGCAACTTTCCTACTTCAAAAGAAGCGAATACTCAAATGACCATTACCAATAACATCAAAAAGCTAGAGACTGAACTTTCTATTCGTGAGATTTATGAAGTAGGTACCGGGCTTTTAGACTACATAAAGCCTCAGGATTTTGAACTCTACAAAACATTGATCCCATTCTTTGACGGGTTTCTTAATACCAAGCTTGTATAATGGCAACAGCTGAAGACAAAAAGTATTTAGACCTGTGGAATCAATACCGTGAGAATAGTGCGCGAGCTACGCCTATTGATCTCAAGGAAACCCCTGCTGAAAAACGCAAGCGTATTGAACATTTAGAGGCGCATCCTGAGGAATGGAAAAACTACTATTTTCCACATCATTGTAAGTCTCCATCAGCTCCATTTCATAAGCGGTTTTTTAAACGAATTATAAATAACCCGGAATGGTATGAAGTGATTAGCTGGTCTCGAGAATTAGCAAAGTCAACCTCGGTTATGATGGTAGTACTATTTTTAGTATTGACCAAAAGGAAGCGAAATATACTTCTTTGTAGCGATTCAGAAAGTAATGCTATACGCTTGCTGCTTCCTTACAAGAGTGAGCTTGAAGCCAATCAGCGTATAATAAATGATTATGGTACTCAGGAAAGTATTGGTAAATGGGAAGCAGGGGAGTTTATTACAAAGAAGGGCGCAAGCTTTAGAGCTTTAGGAGCAGGACAAAACCCAAGGGGAACTAAAAATGATGCGGTACGTCCAGACGTTATACTTTCAGATGATATTGATACCGATGAACTGGTGCGCAATGCTGAACGCGTAAAAAGCCGGGTTAAATGGTTAACTGAAGCACTCTATGCGTGTCGTTCTATTTCTGAGCCTTTACTGTGGATTGCGTGCGGTAACATCATTGCAAAGTACAGCTGTATAACTGAAATGGCAAAGGTTGCAGACAACCACGAGATCATTAATATCCGGGATAAAGAAGGTAAAAGTACTTGGCCAGAGAAAAACACTGAAGAACTTATTGATAGAGCTTTATCAAAGCAACCGTGGAGCGCTCAACAGAAAGAGTACTACAACAATCCCGTTTCTGAGGGTGATACCTTTAAAGATATCACTTACTCGAAATGCCCGCCTTTGCGCTCTTGTGATCACGTAGTAGTTTATGCCGATCCTTCTACCTCAAATAAAGACCGTGGAGCCAATAAACAGGCATCTTACAAAGGAGTTGTGGTTCTTGGGGCTAAAGGTCGCAGACGCTATTTATATAAAGTCTGGCTAGATCAGACCAGCAACGCCAAGTTTGTTGATTGGTTGTATGAGGCCTATATGTACGTTAAAGAGGCCGGTGTTGATACACACCGTATCTATATTGAAAACAACTCACTACAAGACCCACACTATCAACAAGTACTACTGCCGCTTATTTATGCTAAAGCTGATCTGTATGGCTTTACGATACCGGTGACGGAAGACAAGCGCAAAAAACCGGATAAGTTCTTTAGGATAGAGGGAACGCTAGAACCACTCAACCGCTTGGGCAATCTCATTTTTAATGTAAAAGAGCAAAAGGAACCCAATATGGTGCGTATGCACGATCAAATGATTGGTGTAAGTGAAAGCGCGAAAATGATGGACGGCCCCGATGCCTTAGAAGGTGCCGCTTGGTTATGCCAGAACCGAGCAGTAAAACACAACATGAGCTACGCCGTAGGCGCTATTGATAACCGCAAATACTAGACTATGTTTTTAACTAAAGACGATATGCCCAGCGCAATGTATGGCTATCAAATGGAACAAATAACCGAAGGCAACGATGACATTATTGATGTGGCTATGGCAGCCGCTGAAGAAGAAGTACGCAGTTACCTTTCTGGCAATAATAGACGAGAATGGCTAGACGGGCGCCTCCAGTATGATGTTGATGCAATCTTAACAGCTCAGGGAGAAAGCCGTAACGCTCTTATACTTAAGCACGCCGTTACTATTGCTAAATGGTGGATCGTGGAACTGTGCAACGCTGATATCATCTACGAGCAGGCCAAGGAACGCTATGATCGTGCAATTGCTTGGCTCAACAAATTAGCCAAAGGAGATGTCACGCTATCAACACTACCAACCTTAAGTCAGGAAGTAACCGAACGCGAACCGTTTTCTTTCGGTTCACGTGAAAAATTCAACCACGAGTAATTATGGCTAGAAACAGCAAAAAAGGAAAGTCTTATAGACAGCAATCCTACAATTTAGCACAAGGCAGTAACACCAAGAGTAAAGCGCCTAATTACTCTGGTATGATTGCTCCTAAGGCTATATCGCAAGCACGTCAAGATATTAAGACTTGGAAAGAAGCCGAGCGCCTTACCAAGTTAGAAGAAAACCCAAAGTGGTGGAAACAAATATTGCTGTATAAGGACATTCGTAAAGATGCCTTACTAACCAGCCAGTACAAGAACCGCACACTTAAAGCTCTTGGTGAAACCATAATCCTGAAGAAGCCTAACGGAGATATTGATCAAGAACAAAGCGACTTTCTGAATAATGCTGTTTGGAGTAATGAAATTAACAAACACATTCTAGATAGTATTTATGAAGGTCATTCCTTACTTGAATTTTCATTTAATGATGCCGGGATTCTACAGGTTGATCTAATACCAAGAGAGAACGTAAACCCTAGAGATGGTTTGTTTTACCCGGATTATATGGAAGACAAAAGTATTGACTACCGTGAAGTTCGGGAGTATGGTACTTGGCTTTTAGAATTCGGAGAGAAAGACGATTTAGGGCTATTAAACAATGCTGTCCCGCATGTACTTTTTAAACGCTTTGCTCAAAGCTGTTGGTCTGAATTATGCGAAATCAATGGTATACCACCCCGTGTGCTTAAGACCAATACGCAAGACCCAACAATGATGCGTCGCGGTGAAAAGATGATGCGAGATATGGGCGCGGCAGCTTGGTTTATTATTGATGAAAGTGAAAAGTTTGAATTTGCTCAAAGCGCTACCCAAAGCGGTGACGTATATAGCAAACTCATCACACTATGCGACAATCAGAACTCATTGCTTTTTAGTGGTGCCATTATTGGTCAGGACACAAAGAACGGTAGCCGTTCTAAAGATGAAAGCTCCAGAGAGGTTCTTCAAACACTTATTGACGGTGATCTAGTATTATTGGAAAAGTACTGGAACTCTCGGGTGATTCCTGCATTGCAAGCTTTAGGTGTAATCAAGGGAGATGTAACCTATGGCTATGAGCAAACCGAAGATTTAGAGCAGCTTTGGAAAATGACCTCTGAAGTAATGCAATACAAAAATGTTGATGACAAATGGCTCATTGACAAATTTGGTATTCAAGTTACCGGGGATCGCGTTCAGCCATCCGCACAAAACCTTAATCTTGGTTTAGATTTTTTCGACTAAGCCCCAAAGTTTATTTTGGGGCATTGCATGGCAGATTAACACACTTGTACGATTGCAAGTGTGGCCACTGCAATCATAATAGTGAAAAACTTGAACTGGAACTAGACCCAAAGTTTAAAAGCCTTTTAAAGTCCGTTGAAAAAGCATTTAAAAAGCTCTACAAAAACGGAAGTTATAAGCCTGAAGACTTAGGCACTCAAAAAGAGTTTAGGGAGGTTATTACCAAAACGAATGCGTTTCTTTCTCGATCATTAGTTGACAATGATCTGAGTGAACCCATGCTTAAGAGTTTACAGGAAGATATCTTTTTATTTAGTGGACTTAAAACGCACGCTCAGCTTTTTGAAGCTTCACAGCAGCTACTCACTTCAGACAAGAAAATTAAATCTTTTGAGGCGTTCTCGAATGATGTAAAAAGCATCAAGAAGAACTATAACGAGAATTATCTGGAGGCTGAGTATGACTTTGCCGTGGGTAGTGTTTTGATGGCTGATAAATGGGAAAACTTTAGCGATAGTGACCGCTATCATTTGCAGTACAGAACCGCAAGTGATGATAGGGTGCGAGAGAGTCACGCAGCTTTGCATGATATCACATTACCAAAAGAAGATCCTTTTTGGGATAAATACTTTCCGCCCAATGGTTGGCGTTGTCGTTGCACCGTTGCCCAGGTACTTGCATACCTCAATAAATTAAGTGATGCGAGCAAAGCTCAGGAAGCGGGCGAAGCTGCAACGTACAAAGAGGGCAAAAACGGTAAGAATAAGTTAGAGATATTCCGTTTTAACCCCGGAAAGCAAAAAGTAATATTTCCGCCTAAGCATCCTTACAATAAAGTAAAGGGAGCTGCAGCCGCCAAGAAAGCTACCGTAAGTATTTCTCAAGGTCAAATACTAAAAAAACAACCGGGAGACGAGGAAGAAGTATTGACCATATTTGGCACCAGCAAAGCTTCAGTAAGCAGAAGTCAGCGCATTAAAGACGCTAAAAAAGCACATAAGCGCATTACACACGTTGAGGCCTATTCAGTAATAAGATATACCGGTACGTTCTATCAAGATATCAATGAATACCTTAGAGCAGGAAAAAGAGACAAGCCCAATTATGAAAGTTATATACGTGTAACCAACAGTGGACTTGATAGGATTAAGAGCTACAAAGGCTATAGTTACAGGGGAACAAAGCTAGAATCTAAAGATTTTGAAAAGTATGTAAAGGCGAAAGATAACAATGAACCGTTTACGGAACCGGCTTATCTATCAACAACTTCTGATACTACCAAAATATTTAACGGTAATGCATTCTTTGAAGTTAAATCTAAGAGTGGAAAATCTGTAAAAGAAATTTCATCTTTTCCAGATGAGCAAGAAATATTATTTAAAGCTGAAACTCGGTTTAAAGTTATTGAAGCAGTAGAAGTTGATGGGAAATACAATATAATCCTAGAAGAGCTTTAGGATTGCATTTTAGCAGCCAAATTGTTTTCAGCAGCCTCAAGACGCTCAACCTCACCCTTAGGTAAGTCTTGGCGGCGCTCAAGTTCCTGCTCGCGATTCCACGCGAAGAACTCTTGGAATTTACCCAAGAGGGGTCTTCCGCTTTTATCAGCGTATGGATTTTTTTTAGACTGTGACATAATACAAAGATACTGATTTTTATGAAATTAAATGAAGTCGTTGAAAATATAGTACAAGACACCGGTATAGACCTCACTCAAGAGTTTGACCGAAACTTCGAACGCAAAGCCTTTTTTACTGATAAGTGGAAAGAAACCAAGCATCCAAACAGCCGGGGTTCACTTATGTTACGCAGTGGTAAACTGCGCAAGTCAATAAATAAAACACAAGGATCAAGTGAGATACGTTGGCGAAGTTCATTGCCTTATGCTACCATCCATAATGAAGGTGGAGAAATTGAAGTAACAGCAAAAATGAAAAAGTTCTTCTGGGCGATGTATTATAAATCTAGTGGTGCAATTACAACGAGACGCGATGGTTCTGCAAGTAAAAGCCAACGCAACATCAAGCTAACTGCAGAGGCAAAAAAATGGAAAGCGATGGCCTTAATGCCGGTTGGTACCAAAATGAAAATAGAACAACGCCAATTTATAGGTTGGCATCCTGAAGTTGATAAACGGGTTGAAACCATTATTGATCACAACCTACAGGAGTATAACAAATCATTAATTGAAGACTTAAAGCAATGAATACTGTAATTGAAAACACTCAAAACAGACTGCAAGAAATAGCCGGTTTAAAGTACGTTGATGAAGATTGGGGGCAATTAGACTACTATAGCCCTAATCCGCCCGTAAAATGGCCGTGTGTGCTTATAGATATCGCAAATGCAAGTTTTAGCGACGTAGGTAAAGACCGAAACAAAACACCACAGAATAGGCAAATGGGTGATGAAGTATTATCGCTAACGGTTGCAGATATGCGTTTAACCAATTCCAGTGGCCGCGCTCCCTTACTTCAAAAGAATAATGCACGTTCTATCTGGGCAATTATGGAAGATATACATGCGAAGCTACAGGGTTGGAGTGCCACACCAATGAGTGGAAAATTTATGCGACGCTCCAGACAACGTATAAGACGCGATGATGGAATACAAGAATACCGGTTGATGTATGTATTTAGCGAGACCGATGCTTAAAAAATAGATAGCTGTCGGTCTTCTTCAGCCTGAATTTCTTTAAGCTCTTTAGAAACCGGGGTACCTAGAATTGTATAAAGTGTTGTACGGGAGATTGCCCACTCTGGGTATATGTATTTACGCCATACGGTCATTACACTATTATCCTCAGTCTTGTGCTTATGATACAGGTCTAAGATTTTTTGATAGCGGAGGAGCTTATTGCGTTGGGTGCCGGTAATTTGACGCTGACGTTTTGGCATACAGCAAACTTAGCATAAATACCTCATGAAGTCAAGTGTCAGAACATAAAAAAACCACCTGTTTAAAGGTGGTTTAAAATGCTTTTAATTTAGTAGGTGTTGTTCCTTATTTCCCAAGGAGCGCCATTGTTAGAGAGCCTAATATTAACACCGGTAGTTTTGTCTTTTACATCGCGGTATTTAAAACTTGATTCTGCAAGCTCAGCAGTTACTGAAGGTAAGAACTCTGCTTTCCACACAGCAAAAAGATCTTCATAGTCACCGGCAACATTATTAAAGCGTATTCCAGTATCATACACGTCAAAATAAACGACTAGACAACTTGTACACCCCATCTCTAAAGCTTCATTAAAAGCCTCTTCAGACAAGCTTGCAGGTACATAATAGTAATTCAAGTGATTGTCTTCCTGCTCAGCCTTTAAAAGCCTGTAATCTGTCTCAGCTGCTCCAGCTATGTCATTGGCTAGATCAGCAGCGCTTAAGCTGTCAAGCTGTAATACCTTTGCTTTAATCTCAGTATAGGTTTCAGGTTTTAAGCTATAACCATCTTGGGCAAAGCTTACGGAACCAATTAATAAAAGTGTATAGAGTAAGTTTTTCATATTATTGGAACTCATCATATTTGTCAATAAATTCTTTGTGATATGATAGCGCATCTTGAAGTAAATCATGATATGATTTGAAGTATACGTCATTACTATCTCTGTAAGATTTAGCTTTTTTTATTGCTAAAGGGTTATCTGAAAGTTTATTACCAATAACATAACAAAATACTTTACCTCCTTGATGCTCATTTAGAATTCTAGCTTCTAAAAAAGATACGTATGCCATTCCTTGTTCCAAATCCATAGCATTTATTGTCTTACTTGGTCTCTTAAGTTCTACTATAAATTTTCCTTGACCAAATTTTAAACATAAGAAATCAATCCTTCTATCTTTCTCATCAAGTTCGACTTCTTCAAATTTCGTCTTTAGTAAGTCTGAGTAGGTCACCTCATCTTTAAATTCCATCATTCTAGGGTCAAGTATCCATGGGAATTCTTTTAAAAAATTATGCATTGTTGGTACTTCCTTTGAATCTGCTTTTATATGCTCCTGAAATTTTTTAATGGCTTCCAATCGCACTTGAGCTATCTTATACATCTCACGAGACTCAATGTGCTTCCATTCTTTAAGCAAACCAAGCACCTTTTCGATATCCTGTACATCACTTTGATCAATGTCATTTGCTAATTCCTTAAACGCTTCAAATTGAAATGAGTCTTTGACAAATTTAACCAGTTCGGTAGATTTAGATTTATCAATTCCTTCACTATTTATAATTGAAGTCACCATTTTTCTGGCGAGAGTTCTTTCCAAGGAAGGTAGTTTCTCCACCCAAGAGTCAATTGATACACCTGATTGCTTTTCGAAATCTTTAATTTTAAACTCCTCTTTAATTTTTTTTGATTCATTATAAATTTTGGAAATTACTGAGGCCAGATAACGTCGTAATTGTTTGGTTTCGTCCGTTTCCCAATTTAAAGATCTCCTATTTGTAGATATTACATCCTGATCAAATAGATCAATATAATCTACATTAAGCCATCCAGTTAAATAAGAATAACCGTGGCTAGTAGCAGTCAGATCGTAGAATTCATATTCGTTAACTAATTTATTTCTTGAGAATAAAGAAATACCACGCATATTGTGGGGGACTGTTTCTTTTGAAAGAATAATTTTTCCAGTAATTAAATCTTCACAGTAATAATCTTTTGGATTCCTATCTTTATGAAACGGAAAAACCCAAGACTTAAGCTCGTGAATGTTGCTATAAATTAAACCATTCTGAACCTCAGTTTTATTAGCCTTATCATTATGGTAAATTACCACATCAAATTCATTTTCATCAAAAACTTGAAAAGATTTAGCCAAAGAGTAGGCTATACTTTCTGGGTCGAATTGTGTCACTCTATTGATATTATGTAAAGTTATCAATGTGCCATCACCCTTATCAACTTCCTTGTCTTGATGAATGATTTCAGGCTTATAATTTTCTTCTGAGCTACCTAAACCTTTAATTTTATTCCAGTCCAATATAAATTTGTTCTCCAATCCATTTGCGATGGTAACGACTTCAATACGATCAGAAATACCAAAAAAAGATAACTTTCCAATACCTTTTTTACCAATAACGAATCTTAAGTCATTCTTGCTTTTCTGAGATTGAGTATCAACCCTACGGTTTCTACCTATTCTTAGAAAATTAGTGTTAATTTCTTTAAAGGTCATACCGTGACCATCATCCTCAATTGATATTGACTTTTTTGCAGCTTTATCCCTTAAAAATATTTGAACTTTCTTAGCCTCTGCGTCATATGAATTAGATACAATTTCCGCAATTATTGGAGGTAATGTTGAATACATCTTAACTCCAAGATGCTCAATAGTGTTAGGATCAAACTTCATTTCTAACACTTCTTCAGTAGCTTTATTCATTGACATAAACTAATTTATTTTAATTATTAACAATAGCTAGTCCTATTCTTTTGGCATACTCTGGAGGTACAGCGTTACCGATTAATCTTGCAACTTTTGCAATACTGGTACCTATAAACTTATAATCTTTCGGAAATGATTGTAAAGTAGCTCCCTCTCTAATTGAAAGAGCGCGATTTTCATCAGGATGTACAAAACGACCATTTGAAACACTAAAAAATTTGGTTGTAATTGTAGGTGAAGCACGATTCCACCATAGCCTACCAAAAGTATCTCTAAAAGAGTTTTCTCTACCTACAAAACATTTTAATTGCAATTCTGGATCATTAGCAAAACCAAACCGACTGCCTCCATTCTTCTTTACTTTTTTTAATCTTTTAAGAGTGACTTCATTAATTCCCGGTGCGGTATGAAAAAAATCTGTTTCGTCTTTTGTTCCTGCTGTAATTTTTGCAAAACCATTTTTCTCTCCAATAACATCAGCAACTGTGAGTCTGAAATCTGATTTTACGGGTTCGAGTTCATTTTCATTAACCCTATTTGCAATTAACGTAAAACGTTTCCTGTTTTGCGGAACTCCATATTCAACTGTATTGTGAACTTTAAAGTGAACTTTATAGCCATTCTGATTTAGCCAATTTATAAAAGATTCTAATCCACTTTCACCTTTCTTTCGAAGCACCCCAGGTACGTTTTCAACAACTACATAACCGGGGTTAAAGTATTGAACAAACCTTTCAAATTCAACTAATAGGTTTTTTGATTTCTTAGATTTTTCCTTATCCGTATTTATGATACTCCAGAATTGGCAAGGACTGCAACCGATAAGTAATAAATTATCATCATTTCTAGTAATTGGCAATTTTTTTTCTAAGTCCTCCTCTTTTAGGTCAAAAACATCCTCATTAATAAATTTTGCACCCTTAATATTTGCCTCATAAGTTGCTTTGCAAGATTTTTCAAAATCTATTCCACCTAAAACATTAATTCCGGCTTGTTGCATACCGTAGCTCATACCCCCTCCACCACAGAAGAAGTCCACAGCTTTTATATTATTGTTTTTTATTTTCAATTTCAAAAATTTGGTATACTCACAAAAGTATTGTTTATAATCAATTATTAGATATTCAATTTACGATTTATAGAGATAGAAGTTTATTTGATTTTATTTTATGCCTTTGAACAACTACACAAGTTCCCAGAGCGTGCGTAAAAGATACATCAAGTCTTAAGGGGTTGTGGAGTTGAAACATGTGCTGAAAGTTTTTGAGCGTTCTGATCTTTATAAAGCTTGGATCGTGGTACATTTCAATATTTAAGCCGTAGAGTAATGTGTAGGCTTCCTCGACTGTTTTGCATAAATAGCACGAGGGATATTTAGCACCGTGCTGTGTGTAGATGACTGTTACCATTATTTGCTATTTATTCCAGAGGCTGCTAAAAGCAATGCCAGTATCAAGCAGAGCATTAATATTTTAATTGCTATTATCATTGTCGGTTGTTTTAGGTTCTTGCTTTTCTTTTGCTGCCTCTTCAAACATCTCGGCGATTATTGGGCTTTCGCGTTTGAGTTCGTTGCGCTTTCGGCTTCCTAGGCCGCCACCGGATCGCCTATAATTCACCTTTGTGATTCCTACTCCTTCAAACATCTTTTTGGCAACTTCCGGATGCATCTTATCGGTGTTGGCATTAAAGCCTTTCTTTTCCTTTTCGTTTAGGTAGGTTGCGGCCTCGCAACGCTCATCAAAGTACTCTTGTAACCATCTTAGTACTTTCGGCCCTGTAACGCTTTCAAAACTTGGCTCGTAGTATTCATCTTTGCAGCGGTCAAAAAACAGTGTCAAATCGGTTATTTTAAGCGGGTACTCGTCATAGATGCGCTCCGCTGTACGTTCGATCTGGGCATCGCTCATTTTGCGTTTAACTGTGCTGTAATCGTTAAGATCAAGTAGCCAAAGTGTGACGTAACCAATGATCCAGTCGCGCCCGTGTGCCTTTGCCAGTTCTGAAAGTCGCGGAGCAGGAACGCTTAGCGCATCGGTTACGCGTTTAAGCTTTCCGCTTTGCTCAAAACATTTACTAGGAGCGTATAATGCCAAGTCTTTCTGCCGTTTTTGCGCGGAGGTCATCAGTTCCCCCGCTTGTTGCGTTTTTGCCGGTGTTTGCTTTGAGTTCATTGAGAATGATATTTAGTTTTGAATTGATATATTTCAGGTCGGTGTTTTGCTTGTGGAAGTCACTAAGGTGTTTCCATTTGCTAAGAATGACTTTCCAGAGTTCGAGCGCGGCGGCATCGTCACCGGCGACTTTTTTGAGGTAGGTTATAATCTGTTTAAGCGCTTTGCCTTCAACGCCGGTAAACTTGGGTTCTATGCCCGCGAACTGCTCGTAAAAGACAAACCACGCGTCTGAGAACTGCGTATAGATGCTTTTCTTCTTTTCGATTTTGGTATAGGTGACATTTTTCCCGTAGCGATTCTGGTATTGCTGCAGCTCCTTTTCTAGAAGTGGTACCACAATGCCAAAGCTGTCAAGGATAGTATCGGTCATTTGACCAGAGACGCGCTCAACCCTCCAGAACTTCCCGGAGCGGTATCCGACTTTAAGCTTAAGCTTGTGCTTTTCTATGTATATGGTGTAGTTGGTGGTCATAAGGTGAAAAGATTTGGAGCCGTTAACTCCTGATATTGCTTTTTTGTAAATAGTTTACGCTGCTGTGTAGCTTCTGGGAACGCATCCCAATCACAATCACAAAATGTTAATCGAGGGTCTTTATCCTTGCAAAAGCAAACGTGGTTGCAATCGTTCCAAACCAGCATAATTTTTGATTTATTCCCTTGATAAGACAGGCTCAATTCGCCATATATCGGATGCTCATAATCTACCGTTGCAATCGCATAATCATTGTCAAATGCGTAGTCAACTGTTTTTAATATTTCAATCCAGTCTATCATTCTAAATACAATCGGTTTTTGGTTCTGTTATATCGGTTCCGCATTGGCGGCAATGCACTACGGTAGTTTCACAAGTGGCGCAGGTTGCAATAAGGCGTATGCGTCGCATTTCTTTTGGATGCTCGCAGATGGTTTCAAAGGGGCGTGGTGTACTCATATCGTACTTAAAACCTCTTGAATAGCTTCCTTAATTTTATCCTGAGCAGAATGAAGCCTTAGCCAGTTCTTGTTTGACTGTTCATTTGCTTTTTCTGAATCAAGGTCTTTAAGAATCATTGCTGCAGCCTGTATTATTAATCTTCTTTTCATTTTGAATAGCGTTTAACGGTCATACTTTCTAAAGCGGCAATCACTTTGCTCAGCTCTTGTGAGGTCATTTCTTCAAGCGGCTTTTTTACGGGGCTTTGGCCTATGGTAGAGTTTCCACGTAACCAAGAATCCAAGGCGCCTAAATCTGCCACGGTATTGCCTGTTTTGTAATGCTCTTTTGACCATCCAAACTGTATGCATAAGCTTAAGATGTACTTGTGTTTTGAGTTTGACTTGTCAAAATAAGACCACAGCTTACGGCGGTCTGTTTTGGGTTTAGCGGCTTGTGGTTTCATAGCAATTCTTTAGTAAGGTTTTGGCAAGGTCTAGTGTAGCGTTGATTTCGCTGTATGCGATGTAACACACGATTAGTAATAGCAGAGCCCAAATGGCTGAGGCGATGGCAATACCAGCACGAAAACCAGTGCGGTAGTGTTCTTTAGTAAGTTTTTTGATGTCGCCCATTTTATTGATCTTTTAAAAGCTTTTCTTTAGCTCGTTTGAGTTCCGCGACGTCATCCTTTAGGTCTTGAATGATTAGTTGGTGACGGTATTTAAATTCATCTGATCCATTGCCGCTAAATGTGCTTTCAGCCAATTGCACGTATTTAAAAAGCTGCTCTTTGATTGCAATTCGCTCATTTATTCCTTTTATGGCTTCTTTCATAATTATAACCTGTATAGGCGATATTTAGTTTTATAACCTTTAGAGGCTATATTTTGACCCGGGTGCGGGGCTTGAACCCGCCTGCTGCCGTTCCCGGTGTTTTCCTACTTATCGCAGTAGGCGCGGTCCAAGGGTGAAAGACTAGTCTTGAGTGTTTCGCTTTCTAAAAGCTACTTTCTCTTCAGGGCTTAGGGGTGTGTTAGCGATCCAGTTATCGCTAGCATCTTTATACACGTATTTATCATTGACCCAATACGTGTCTGGTTCTGTACCTGCTTTGATTTGCACTCCCATTATAAAAAGTCGATTTCAGTACCTTCAGGAAAATCAGCCGTACTAATAGAAAGCGGTAAGCCTTGCTTTTTTCCGGTACCGTCTGTATATGAAGCTTCAATGAAATAACAGGTTTTTACCGGCTTATAGGCTTCCATAATAATGCGTACACCGTCCTTTAGGAGTTCGTTGCCTATCTTTTCAGCCCACTGGTTGAGTTCAATGACACGGCTGCTTTTAAGGTTCCCGTTCTTATCCTTTTTCAATAAGATGTTGATCCCTTCAACCATCTCCTGACTTTCTTTATCTGTGGAGCGACCTTGTAAGAACTGCTTTACCTTTTCCATTCCGGTTGGTAGAGTGTCATCCCAACCATCATTAACGCGATAGCCTATGGTTACTGTTTGATTACCGTCTGCACTTGAAAAAGTGTGAGACTGCTGACCGTCTTTAACCTCATAAGCATCTTTTTTAAGTGCAATAAGATCACGAGCCATTTCAAAAACCTTCTTTTTTGCTTCCTGAAGGCGATCATTGGCAACTGCCAATACGCGAAACATATCAGGTACCGTATCGGCTACCATTGTTTTGTAAGCCTCTCGGTTCTCTTTTAGTGCTTTTTTAGTAGCTTCTTCTTCAGCTTGGAATTGAGCTGCTAAATTTTGTCTTTGCTCTGGTGTGAGCTTGTTGATGTCTATTACTTCCATTATTGTTCAAATTGTTTAAGATTTATTGATAATCGACCTCTATCGGTGCCGTTGAATGTGCATTTAAGCTGATAGCCTTCGCAGATGCTATCCAATAACCCCAATTGCTCAAGGTCTAAGGTCTCCCGGGTGAGTATTTTTACGTCTGTAGGTAAAGCCTCATCGTTAAAGGTGGTTTTGATCTCGTAGCGCTCTGTAAATACGCGCTCCACTTCGCTTAAAAATTGCTTGATCTGCAGGTTACTTTCCTGCTCTGTCATTGTTTCTATTTCACTCATCATATTAGGGTTATATTCAACCTCATTTTGCCAGCGGTCGCGCACTAAATAGGCTGATATCATATTCTCGATATCAAAGCGCAGTTCTGGTTTATTTGAAGTTGTTTTCATTTTTAAAATTGATTTGTTGAAGTTTAAGGCGTTCCCGCTCTTGATGCTTTAAGCAATAGTCCGGATGGTTGGGATTATGCTGAAGCCAAAAGTTTAGGTCTTCAATTTTGTTGTTCAATTGTCTTGCGCTCATGTGCTTTTTTGATTAAAGGTTTTGAGAATCTGTTGTAAATCGCCTCGGTATGCTCTGCCCATAGTATCAATGCATCGTTTCTTGTCATTGTAGATGCATAAGGCGCTGAGGCTTCCATAAATTGAGCTTCTAGTTTGTGAAGCTCTCTTAACCACCAGTTTTGAAGCGGTTGGCAAATCAGTACTTTTTGTAAAGAGGTCTGATTGATCGTTTTTGAAGCACACCACTGGAACCATACATTGAAAATCGTATCGCTGTATTGCTCTGGTGTAATCTGTAATCTTTGTATAAGTGCTTTTTTCATCATGGTTTAGTTTGCGTTTGCACCTTGTAATTTTTGATATCCTTCTTCCCAAATAATAAATTGACCACCATTAGGCCCGATGGTTCTCCCTTTGCAGGTTGCTAGATAGCCCTCTACATAAATTTTCATCTTAGCGTCGTACATAATATCCTCTTCAATTTTTGCTCTTGGTTTCTTACCATCTGCGTGACCGCTGTAAACAAAAATCTTATCAGGGAACATACGTTTAAGGTTCATATACTCTTCAAAGCTCTTGGTGAAGTAGGTGGTTGAATCGATAACTACCCGCTTAGCTGATCCTTTCTTTTTCAAGTAGATTATTAGCTCATCATAGCTATAGCTCACCGTTAAAAAGTTGTCTGCTACTTCATTCATTGCAAAAAGTTCTGTACGCTCTATGTAATCGCTATCATCTGTATCTTCTTCTAAGAGGTTGTAAAGGGTTTTTTCATCTTGAGCAAACTCTTTAGCTAGTTGCATTAAAAAGGCGCTTTTACCACTTCCTGAAGACCCCCAAACAAACCAGACACCCTTGGTTTGAGGTTTTTTAAAAGCTTGGTACCATTTCCCTGAAAATTGTACCCGTTCAACATTCTGGTTTTGAATATTGGCAACCGTTAAAGCTTTTTTCAACTTTATAGGCTTTTTAGGACTGGACTTCTTATGCGCTGGCCTCTTCGTTCTTTTTTCATTGGTGCTATTTGTTGGGGTCATAAATACTTTAGTACTGGTTTGACAGGTTCAACACTTTTTTGATAAATGGTACGGTGATTTCCTCTCCAGTTCGGTCAGCCTCACGACGTACAGGAACTAACACATCGTGCAACTCACCATAGTTATCGCATATTTGAGTTAAGAAGGCTTGAACCGGCTTTGAAAGGCCATTTAAAAACAGTTTAAATGATCTATCAACAGTAGGAAGTTGACGAATACCAAATTTGATACGGCGGTAAAACTGAGGGATGCCGGGTTTATCTTTCTTGCGAAGGCTGTCAAGGTTTTTAAGGAGCTGAGGCGTACCAATAAGAATAATACTGGCGTGCTTGTGCAGGTAATCGTAAAGCTCTTTAGTAGCGCATAAAGCGGGTATCTTCATATATTCCGCCTCATCCATTATCAATTGAGGATTTGCACCGTTTTCTTTAAGATTTCTAAGCTTTGAGGCTATATCACGAAGCTTCTTTGATTTGGTCTTACCGGTTGTGATCTTTAGCTGATCTATGATTTTATCAATGATGTCAGCTAGGTTATCAGAGCTTCCTATGGTCACAACAAATGTGTCTGCCGGGTTTTTGCGGTAGAATAGATCAACAGCGTGAGTTTTACCGGCACCTGTATCACCTATGATAAGATTAGTAGCTCCAAACTCTTTGGCATCTTTAAGGATTGATATAGCTGCCGTTAGTTGTGAGGTAGGTTGAACTTCCCAATAGGATTTTGAAAGCTGCAAGCCTATAAACTCAGCAATACGTGTGAAGTACTTATCAGCTATATTCACAACCTTATTTTTACCGGCTGAATAAGTAAAGTCTGAATCCTCTTTTAGGATGTGAGTAATAAACTCTTTACCCATACCGGCTTTAGCTGCAAAGTCTGATTGACTAAGGCCATTCTCATAGATATAGTTGCGGCATTCAAGGGCAATGGTTTGTTTGGTTTGTAGGTTCATCTTAATCTAGGTATTCGTTAATATTCACTTTAGATTCGTAGTATTCGCGTTGCTCGTCTGCAAAGGTTTTAGCCTGCTTTTTAGCTTCTTTTTTAGCAGTACGCTCAACAAGCTTTTTGGAGTTATTTGCGGCTTCAATGCGTTGCTGTGATTTGTGGTTCTTGTGTTGACCAAGGCTATCGGTTAGCAGGTGTTTTGCAAGCGTGTCGTTAAGTTGTGGTGTGTCTAAGAATGGTTCTAAAATCCGCGCGTTTTCTGATCTAGTGTTAATGATCATATTTACAGCCTCTTTATTGAAATTCTTGACGCGCTGTAATTCTTCAGAATCACCGTCCTTACGGTCAGCTAGAGCCATTGGCTGCACATACTTACGTTCAAGTAAATGCCGCTCTTTACCGTCTGAAGAAACTGCTAATACTTGATCAAGATTGTTTGTATCGTAGAGTAGTTCCCAGTCTTGGTGTGCTTGATGTCTAAAATTAATATCAAAGCTGTCGTAATAGTGTTTTTCACCTTCAATGGTGATCTTTACACCTTCACCCGTGAGCCTGTTAGTTGCTCCTGTAGTACTTCCAAAAGTGAGGAAGTAACTATCTAAGCTCATTATTTGTTTATGCTCAGGCTTAGTAGACAACCAGTTCTGTTTATACTCTTCAATTTTCTTAGAGCGTTCTGAGTTTACAATAGCTTCAATTTGACTAATGCAACCAGCTTGATCAGGAAATGACTTCTTGATTTTATCAAGGTATTCACTGTTAGGTTGGTTTTTTGAACCGCTGTCGACATTAAAACCACTCCAGTTATTAAGAAGCTTGCAATACTTCTTGTTGAGCATACTGAAATACGGCTCAATCACTTTAGCTTTTGCATTACCTACTTGAGCAGGAGTAAAGTTTGGAGTGATGGCGTTATACGTTGATAAAAGCGCCTTTTTTGCGTAGTTGTCACTTTGCAATTGATAAGGCATATATAATTCTCCAAAAAGCTCTCTAGTGTGCTGCATTGCGTTTTGCAATGCGTTCTTAATAAGCTCTGGACTTTCGTTAGTTCCTATTGAATAGCCTATAGGATAATTGTTATGTGGATCAAGAACTTGAATTAATGTTAAGCGGTTATGGTAAGTAGTGCGTTTCTTACCGTCCTTATCGACCACCGTAGCTTGATACAATAACTCAACATCCCAACCATCTAAAGTCCAATAAAGCATTGGGCTGCTAGGTTTGCTACGCTTCACCTGCATAAGCTTTTTGTTTTGTAATGATTTTACACCGTTTCTTCCTGCATGTGTTACTAGACCGCTCTGTTGTTTTCTATTACCAACGGTCATCGCCGTAATAGTTGGCCAGTTCATTTTTTCAGCTACTGTGTTGTAGATAGTCTTTATAAGCTCGTTGTCAAGGTTGGTGTGCTTCGATATTAACTCATCGAGCAGGGCCATCTGCTCTTTTTCAGTCACCTTCTTGGCGTTAGAGTTTTGCAGTTTTCCCGAAACAAGACTGAGGTATCCTTCTTTTTGGTATCGTGTTGCTTTGCGTCTTAAACCGTCACGGGTGGCAGGAAGGTTATGAGGAACCTCACGAAATGCGTTTACGTCATTGCTTAAGCTTTGCCAAATGTCGATTTTCACACCTCCCAACGCTTTTGCGTATGCGCGTCGGTTGGTTTTCATTTGCAGCACTGTATTCAATACTGAAGCGTTATAGGTGTATTGTTCTACAAGCTTTAGATCAAGCTTGTGCTCGTTTTTTTCACCGTAGCGATGGCGTGTATAAAAATCAAAGGCTTTACGATCTGCGAAGTAGTGTTGGGCAAACCAACTCTCTTTAACTTCTTCCTTAGGATCGCCAAACTTTGTGGTTATTCTATCCTTCCATTCTCGAGAAAGTGACGAGAATAAAATAAGTGTCTCATTGTTGAGCGCGCCCCGACGTAGCCTTTTTTCACAGCTAGACTTACGACGCATGCGTTTTTGTAACGCATCATAGCTAATAAGTCTAAGACTCTCGCTATGTCGCTCGTATTGACCATCAACATCAGAGATAAGAAACTGAATTCTTACTCCGAGTTTATTGTCATAGTATTCGTACGGGGTTTCTCGGTTAGGCATTGGTTATTTTGTCTTCAATTGCTTTTTTTGCTGCGTTGTCAGCTTTTTTGTATTCTTTGCTAATCGTGTCTGGAAGTAGTCCATCACGATCTCCTCTTATACAAGCCCGAATGAAAGTTTTACCGACGCCATACTTTTTTTCTAGTGCAATAAGGATATCCTCATTATAGCTTTGGCTTTTTTTAGTAGATTTACTCATTTTAAAGAATCTGTTTTTTATTTGAAACAAATATAGTAGATAAGTTTCTATCAATCCAAATATAAACATAGCTTTTTTTCTATGATACGACAACGGCTAGCTGAATACCTTTCAAATAAAGGGGTCAGCAATTATCAATTTTATAAGGATACCGCCCTTTCAAACGGTTATTTAGACAAGGAAGGAAGTATACGTTCTGATATTATTGAGAAAATAAGCTACAAATACCCTGAGATCAATTTAACGTGGTTAATAACCGGTCAGGGTAATATGATCAAAGAAGTAGACCCGGTTCAAGAAAGAACCAAAGTTTATTCATTGAGAACCGATAGGCTTTTAGATGATCAATCTATACCGCTTTATGATATAGAAGCCTCTGCGGGATTGGTAGAATTATTTCGGCACAATGGGGATTCAACCCCGGTTGATACTATAAGAATTCCCGGCCTTCCCAAGTGTGATGGTTCCGTGTATGTCACTGGTGATAGTATGTACCCACTACTTAAGAGTGGCGATATTGTTGCCTATAAAGAAATCAATGACATACAGAATAATATATACTGGGGTGAGATGTACTTAATATCTATTGACTTTGAAGGTGAGGAGTATATAAGCGTCAAGTACGTTCAAAAATCAGAGAAAGGAGATTCACACATCAAATTAGTGAGCCAGAATGCGCACCATCAACCCAAAGATGTTCCCCTTGAAAAAGTAAGGGCAATAGCCTTAATCAAGGCTACTATTAGGATTAATTCAATGGGATAAATATTAAAATGCTATAAACTAGGATATTAGCTAATTTATATAGTAGAAAAAAAGCTAATACGGGTTATTTTAATACACTGTTTTAGCCTCATTTTTTAATTTATGGTATGTTTCGGGTGTAGTTGCTTAGTAGAAAATTATCTATCATTGTCCGCCCATCTGTCCGCCCAGTTGTCCGCCCATCATAATCAATCACTAAAAATCAAAATGTCTCTCAAACTCAGGATGTTTACGGTGTTAGTATGTGTAAATGGCTTTTTAAATGCTTGGTAGTGCCTTATTTTAGTGCATTTAGCCTATTTTTAGATGTTTCTAGCGGTATATGATTTAAACTGCATTTCAATTGAGTTTAAAATATCGCTATAATAACGGTAAATAACTCTTAGTGTACATCTGGAATGAATGCCTATAAAAACAAAAAAACGCCCGTAGGCGCTTATTTTACTATGAATGAGCCCTTTTTTGGCTCTTTTTTATTGTGGGCTTTTTAATTTATGGGGGGTATATGTAGTGAAAGGTCCTGGTTATGATTTAAAATTTTTATTCTACAACCTGCAGACCTGTAATTTGGAAAGGTTGAATTCAGATGCCGCTGTACCGGGATTAAATAGAGAAAATGCCTATTCCCAAAGAATCGCAATACCACCCCTTCAAACCCAAAAAAAAATAGCCTCCATTCTCAGCGCTTATGATGATCTAATCGAAAACAACCTTAAACGCATCAAGCTTCTAGAAGAAGCAGCCCAGCGTATTTATAAAGAATGGTTTGTAGATTTCAAATTCCCCAACTACGAAAACACGCCCATAAATCCTGAAACTGGTTTGCCTGAGGGTTGGAGAAACATTGAGATTGCTGATTTTGGAGATGTTGTGACAGGTAAAACTCCGTCCACTAAGAAAAGGGAATTTTATCACGGAAAAATACCATTCATAAAAACTCCGGATATGCATGATGGTAATTATATTCTAAAGACAAGTTTAACTTTAACAGAAGAAGGCAGTAAAACACAGAAAAAAAAGCTATTACCTAAAAATTCTGTTTTGGTTAGTTGTATTGGTACTGCAGGAATCGTTGCAATTAATTCTGAGCCTGCTCAATTCAATCAGCAAATAAATGCTGTAAGATTTGAAGAAGTATATAAGCATATTTATTTCTACTTTTTTGCTAAATCCCTAAAGGTACATTTAGAAGCTTTGGGAAGCAATGGAGCAACTATGGTCAATGTCAATAAAGGAAAATTTGAAAGAATTAAAATGTTGTGCCCGTCAGATGACTTGTTAAAATATTTTCATATCAAAACATCAGGGATTTTTAGCCAGATTCTTCATTTAAAGAAACAGAATCAAAACCTCCAAGAAGGCAGAGACTTGTTACTACCCCGATTTATGAATAGAACCATTGAAGTATGAGCAACGACTATTCCGAAGACAGCTTAATCGAGAAAACCACTATGAGACTTTTTGCAGATCTTGAGTGGGAAACAGCTAATGTGTTTTATAATGAATCCTTTGGCGCTAACGGCACGATAGGCAGAGATAGTCAGGATCAGGTTATACTAAAGCATCTTTTTCTTAAAGCGATTCAAGAGCTCAACCCAGACCTGCCCAGTGCTGCGTATATACAAGCTTATGAGCAGATTTCTAAGGCAGAGCTAAGCAAGACACTTATTGATATTAATAAAGACAAATATGAGCTTCTAAAGCGGGGCATACCGGTCACCTACAAGAATGATAAAGGAGAGCTTATCAGAGAGAAGAAATTAAAGGTCTTCAATTTTGATAACCCTACGAGCAATCATTTCCTTGCTGTACAACAGCTTTGGGTTGCGGGGGTTTCCGGTAGAAAGCGTCGCGCAGATGTTGTGGGTTTTGTCAATGGAATTCCATTAGTGTTTATAGAGCTCAAAGCGCATCATATACCCATCCGGCAGGCGTATGAGAAAAACATAAGCGATTACAAAGATGTGATACCAAAGCTCTGGCACACCAATGCTTTTATCGTACTCAGTAATGGTATAGAGAGTAAGGTAGGCTCGCTGACCTCAAAATTTGTGCATTACCACGAGTGGAAGCGTATCCGAGAAGAAGAAGAGGGCATAATCAGTTTAGAAACGGTAATCAAAGGTACCTGTGACAAAAGTAATCTCCTGGATATCTTTGAAAATTATATACTCTACGATGACTCCTTAGATAAAACCGCCAAGCTGGTCGCTAGAAACCACCAATTCCTTGGGGTAAATAAGGCGTATAACCACTTCCAGGACTTGAAGTCAAAGTTCAAAGCAGGGTTGATATCGAGAGAAGAATCGCAACGTTTAGGAGTCTTCTGGCATACTCAGGGCTCCGGCAAGTCGTATTCGATGGTTTTTTGGACTCAAAAAATTCTTCAGACGTTAAGCAGTACATACACCTTTGTGCTTCTCACAGACAGGACAGAGCTTGATGACCAGATCTACGGTACGTATGATGGGGTAGGGGTTGTAAAGAATAAGAAAGCTAAAGCCAGGTCTGCAGCTCATTTAAAACAGCTTCTACAGACCGATAACAAATACATATTCTCTTTAATTCATAAGTTCAATTTTGAAGAAGAGCTGAGCCTGAGAGATGACATTATTGTGATTTCAGATGAAGCGCATAGAACTCAGGGAGGGAGCCTGGCAATGAATATGCGCAAAGCTTTGCCAAATGCGTCATTCATTGGTTTTACAGGTACGCCTTTATTTAAGGATGATGAGCTTACCAAGCGCATCTTTGGAGATTACGTATCAAAGTATGATTTTAAAAGGTCAATCGAAGATGGGGCTACGGTACCTCTATACTACGAAAACAGAGGGGAGAAGTTACGTTTAGAAAATCCGCAGATTGATGAGAATATCAAAAATAAGATAGCCGAGTTTGACTTGGATGACAACCAGGAAGAAAAGCTGAAGCAGCTCTTTGCTCGCGAGTACCCGATTCTTACAGCAAACAAACGATTAAAGGCTATTGCCAAAGATGTCGTGGAACATTTTAATACTCGGGGGTACCGGGGGAAGGCATTGTTTATAGCGATTGATAAGGTCACTGCAGTCAAAATGTATGACTTTATTTCTGAAGCCTGGGATAACTACGTTGAGGAGCTTGAGCAAGAGGCTTCAAAACTTAAGGACGAGCAGGAACAGTTAATGGCTTACAGAAACTTAAAATGGGTAAAAGAGACTGAGATTTCAGTCATCGTAAGTTCTGAACAGAATGAGATTAAAAAGTTTAGGGATTGGGGATTAGATATTGAACCGCATCGTGAGAAGATGAACACCCGGGACCTGGAGAGTGAATTTAAAGATGAGAATAATCCATTCAGATTGGCGATTGTATGTGCAATGTGGATCACCGGCTTTGATGTAAAGAGTCTATCTACCCTCTACATTGATAAGCCTCTAAAATCGCATACCCTTATGCAGGCTATCGCCAGGGCAAATAGGGTGCACACCGGTAAAAATAACGGCTTGATAGTCGATTACATCGAGACCTACAAAGCCTTACTTAAAGCTTTAGCTATTTACGGAGGAGGAGGTTCAGGAAAGCCTGATACGAATGACCCTCCTATAGATGAACCGCCGGTAAAGCCTCTTGAAGATCTGATCGAGGATCTCCGGGAAACCATTGATGCGATGGAGTCATTTCTGAAACATGATTGTGATTTTGATCTCAAACTTATCGCAGAAGCAGATGACACGATCTACCGTATAAAATACTTGCAGGAGGGGTACAATGCCGTTTGTGAAACTCAGGACACACGAAATAAATTCAACGTCCTTGCCAGGGAGGTTTTTAAGAAGTACAAGGCATTAATGCCGAATAAAGCGATATACGAGTTCAAATCGCAAAGAGATGCCATTAACGGGCTTTACAACTTGATTCAGGACAAGGTTGAAGATTCAGATATTACGTATCTGGTGAAGCAAGTTCAGGATGAAGTAAATGAGTCTATCGAAACATATAATACGGAACTTGATAAGGTTGATGACTATGGTAAGCAGGTAGACATAAGCAAATTGGATTTTGATCGTATCAAGGAAGAGTTCAATCAACTCAAAAGCAATAAGAGCATAGCGGTAAAAACCCTTCAGGAGCGCGTAAAGAAGAAGCTTGATGCCCTGGTGAAGAAAAATCCACTGCGCGTTAATTATTACGAGCGGTACGAGCAGATTATAGAAGACTATAATCTTGGCAAGGAATACAAATCTATAAAGGAAGTTTTTGATGAATTGATCAAGCTCTTCGGAGATTTAAATGAGGAGGAAAAGCGCTCCGGCGCAGAGAGCCTGACCGAAGATGAACTTGCGGTTTTCGATATGCTGAACAAGGGTAAGACCATTACCGACAAGGAGAAAGCAGAAGTAAAAGAAGCCGCTAGAAATTTGCTAAAGAAACTTCAGGAGAACGAGTTTAAGGTCGTTAACTGGTCTGAAAAGAGTCAGACTAAAGCTGCTGTGAGAAAAGCTATTAATGACTACCTATACAGCAAATTGCCCTATCCTACGTACGAGGATGGCGACATCGCAGTTAAGACCGAGTTGCTCTATAACTTTTTTGAGCTGCAGTATCATAGTTATTCGGCGTGAGCTTTGTGTGTAAAATCGGATTTATATGAATGAAGTCGCAGAAAATTTATTTAAGCAATTGATACCTTTAGGTCGGTTAATAGCCGTGATTCTTATTGTTTCTTCCTTTTTTTCGTGTGAAAGTAAGACAACTAATTCTTCACCAGCAAACCCTAAAATAGCGAAAGGTTTAGAAGATAAAACAGATTTAAACGAAAAGTATAAAGATTCTTTAGAGCTATTCAAGAACATTTATAAAGGCATGAGCTTTAAGGATTTTGAGTCATCCGTTATTGAACAGATTCAATCTAAAGAACTTTTTAGTTTGGATACGATCAGTGAAATAGGGAAGCTTTGGCTTGAAGGCAAACTTATAGATTCTGAAACTTTTAAAAATTTCAATATACCTGAACTAAACTATTTTACTCTGTCCTTTGCTTCAGGGGTTTATTACCCATTGGTTGTAGGTTCAAAAACTTACTATCTAGAGGTGTTACCTCAATTCAATACAAATGGTCTTTACTCAGTAAGACTTGTTGGTCCTAATTATTACTTTTCTTCACATTCTTTAAATTCAGATGAGACCAAAAAGCGCCCTTACAATGAAGAAATTAATTTCAATAAAGCTCTAAAAGAACTTTATGTTGAAAAATATGGAGTCTTTAGTAAGATTGAAAGTTCAACAGAATCGGATGACCCAATTTTTGATTTTAACGAATACACTTACGATAAGAATATCTACATCCTAAAAACGGATGAAAGGATTGTTCAAATTTATATGCGTTGTTGCGACTTCAAAACTGTTGTGTCATATTTTGACCTAACAGATTATAAAGCCGAAGAAAAACTGAAACAGGATCAATTTGAATCTGCAAAGAAACGTAATGATTCGATGAGACTAAAAAATGCTGAAGACATTTGAAATTGTATGCGAATGAATCAAGGTGGTAAACAGGTCTTATAAAAGTCAGACTAATGCCTTTTTATAAATTTTTTGAGCTGCAATATCATAGTTATCGAAGTGCTTAATAAGAAAAAGCAAACTTGAAATATTCTTGATTGATTCTCGTAGAGAATATTTACATCTACGTGATAGGTGTAAGTATGGTGCATGTTGAATGCGCAAGTATTCGACCTGTATTAAGACCACTCTTATAAAAGATCATTAATATTGATATAGACTTTTGTATCTGAAATCTTTAGTTCGAGTATTGCAATTTGCCAACAGATAGCGTGTTTTTTTGCAAAACACGGGTGATAACTTATAATTTTGAACAAATACTCAAACCATACGCAGCAAGCAATATGAAATCTCAAGCAAAGATACTTCCGACGGAAAAATGCGACGCAGTACTAAGTCATTTAAATGATCGGAAGGATGTTTCCAGCTGTTTTTACTGGTACCGTTTGCCGCTTACCTATCGCTTTTCATCAAAAGAAATAACTATCACTCAAAGGGAGCTCTTACATATTCTTGAAAAACTCCATCGTGATGGCTATTTAAGAATGACCCTTCAAGGAGCCGACGGTGTTCAGGGCGATGTTAAGCATTATGCAATAAACTTCGACGGTGAGGTATTTTTGCAGTCCGGTGGATACACACAGGCATATCTGAAAGAGAAGTTACTGCTTAAAAAAGCTGAGTCATTGGTAAGAAGGCAATTTATTTATGATACCATCCTAGTGATAGCTGCTGTTGCCGCAGCGATAGGAGGCTGTGGACTTCTCATAGTCGAATTAATAGCTTTGAAGTAAGTATCCAAGATAATATTTTTACTAGTTTTAATACTGTAATAGGGTGCCCTTGTCGGTACCGGGAACATTTTATATTCTTGGAGTAGTTGGTTTTACTGCGTTTGTGGTCCTTGGTTCGAGCCCAAGAGGGGGAGCAAAGTGAAGCCTTAACTACTTGTAGTTGAGGCTTTTTTGTTTTTAGGTGGTTTGGTTTTGTACCAAATAGTTTCTTTTGTAGAAAATAGGATCTTTATTTATTTTAAGCTTAAACTTATCCTGATGCCAAAAGTTTACTTAGACTGGAATATTTACTCTTACTTAGCAAAGGGCGAAAATGATGAGTTGTATAATATTCTCAATCAGAGTAATCTAATTCTAATATACTCAATCTATCACCTTTCTGATGTCAGAAAGTCGATTGTAAAGTATGGTGGTATTAATGAATACACTCGTAATGAATTAAAAACCTTGAGCCACCTAACTAATAATCGTTGCTTGTTTAGAGAGGCAACTGGTTTGGTGCAATCTGGTATAATCAATCCTGAGGAGTATCTAGATTCTCTAGAGATTCAGGATAATTTAATTAATAACTTCAATCTCGACGCTATATTTGATGCCCTTGATGCTCCAGAATATCAAGATATTTTTGATAAAATTAAACAAGAGTTAAGGCGGATCGAATTACCGGATATACTTCTTGATTATAATTTGTTTGAGGGTAATAAATCGAATAGTTTAGATGATTTTTTAAAGTTTTCAGCAGATTCATATATAGATCTTACTACTACAGACAGTTTCAAAGGAATGAGATCTGGCTTTCAAAAGACGGGTATTAGTCATAAGAGCTTCCATTCAAATCAGAACCCTTTAAAGGTTTTAGCAAAGATATTTGAAGAAAGAGGGTATGGGGATATGGGCGAAACTATGTTCGCATTTAAGATGGAAAAGGATGAATGGTTTGATCAGATTGTTAGTCTCTATTTAACTTTAGACTTTTGTGGTTACAGATCGGACTCTATCAATGTCAATAATAGAAAATCTCAAACTTTTTAAACCTTCTGAATGACGCATATCACGCCGCATTTGCTTTAAGGTGTGAATTTTATATAACTGACGATAGAAAGGGGGAGACAAAACTCAAGCAGTCTATGAATATTTAGGCATTAAAACCAAAATCTTAAATTCAAAGGGTTTTAATGAGCATTATGCTACTTTTTTGGGTGATCGTGACTTTGAGGATTTTTATTCTAGAATAAAAATCTTTTAGACTATAATTCCTCATTTTATCTCTCTGAAGCTGAGTCTGCATCTGGCGACGACATATATGAATTAGACACTGAATTCTATCTGTTCAATTTTTTCAATAAGATATACTTGCCTAACAACAATAGTGCTAATCCTATTGTTGTTTTAGGCAAAGAAATGACTGCAAATACAAAGTATTTTATCTTATTTGAAGAATTGGTTGAACTTGTAAAAGTTTTGACAGATTATTTGGGCGATGATGAACATGGTAGAAGTGAATTTAAAAGTGAAGAAAGTTTATTATTAAATTCGACTTTACGCAGGTGGTTACTTAACGAACTCATAATTGAGTTGGTCGTCTATAATGAACATATACAATTATATTTTAAGTATATAACTTAGTCTGACTTCTTAAATTTAATTTTTGTTTTCTAATTCAAAATATAGGGAGTAATTCCAATAATAATGTCATAGCTAGGATTTTTTATCTTTTCTTATCTCATCCCAATTCCTTAATTTCTCACTCCTGAATCATTCCCTATGAAAAAACTTGCATTCCTTTTCCTTGCGCTTCCGGTATGGGTAAGCGCACAAAGCACTGCGTATACGGTAACTTCCTATAACGAAGAAGGGACCAAAGCGCCCAATACGCATTATCTGGGTGAAGCTTTTTTAAACAGCCTGGTGCGTGCGGAAGGCGATCTCGAGTATAACATCACCAAAGCAACCTTTAAGGCCAACTCTACCCTTGACTGGCATAAACATGCCACGTCGCAGGTTTTGGTGGTGGTAGACGGCGCCGGTTATTACCAGGAGCGGGGGTAAAGATCCCATACTTATGAAAGCCGGTGATGTGATTCAATGTGCAAAAGACACCGAGCATTGGCATGCGTCGTCAAAGTATCACGATGTGACCTATCTGGCGATTTACGGCGAGCAACCCACCGTCTGGACCGAAGTCTTAACCCGCGATGCCTATGACGAGGTTGCAGAGCAGCTCTCCAAAAACTAAAACCGGGAGGCCATTCTAAAAATTTTAAATGTAAAGCTTGCTTTACATTTATTTTTGAGTATTTTTGTCAAGTACACTTTACATTAATCAAAAATCAAACTCTATGAATACTCAAGTAATTGCCTCCCGTAACAAATTGGCTAAATGGTCAATCGCCTGGGTGTTGACCACGGCTTTAGTCACTTTTGGCTCCCAGTTTTTATGGGAAGCCCGGTGGATCACCATTATCGCGATCCTCTTAAGTCTGGCAGTCGGCATCGGGATGGTCCTGGCCAACCGTGATTTTGTGAATGCCGGTGACGAGCTGCAACGCAAAATACAATTGGAGTCTATGGGCTTAACCCTGGGACTTTCGGTGGTGTGCGGTATCGCGTACTCGCAGTTAGACACCACAAACCTGATCAAGCAGGACGCCGAGATCGCCTTTCTTATTTTGTTTATGGGGATCACCTACATTTTGTGTGTATTCTTCAATGCCCGTAAGTATTCTTAGGTACTAATTCAGGAAGGGTTCAGTGTGAGATGTTCAGTCTGAGCCTTTCGAAAACCAGTTCTTTGGGAGCACCTACAAAATTTAGTGCCTGACCGAAGCACTAATTCAAATCAATGGGAACCGGTCTCTAACTTAAAATTTCGCAATTGAAGAATACGATAAAAGACTACCGTGCCCGCTTCAATATGACGCAGGAAGATCTGGCTCAAACCATAAACGTCTCGCGCCAGACCATTAATGCGATTGAAAAGGGTAAATTTGACCCCAGTCTGCCTACGGCATTTCGCCTGGCGGCTGTTTTTAAATGCAGCATCGAGGAGTTGTTTCGCTTCGAGGCTGAGTAAGACCAAGCACTATGCAAAAAAACATACTAAGCCTGCTTCCTAAAATCCTTTCGGCTTTACTGGTGGTGGGCCTGGTGCTGTCGTATTTCTTCATTCCGGAGGCCAAAGAATTTTTTAATGAAGCCTGGTCTGTTTTGACAAGCGGGGACGAAAAGCGTATTGAAGAATGGGTTTCGGGCTTTGGCTGGGCAGGTCCTTTGGTGCTCATCGCCGCTATGATCGCGCAGATGTTTTTGATCGTGATTCCTTCGGTGGCGCTTATGGTGGTTTGTATTTTGGCTTACGGTCCCATCTGGGGCAGTTTGCTGGTTTTTGTCAGTATTTTTTCGGCCTCCAGCATCGGGTATCTTCTGGGAAAAGTTTTCGGGGCAGGCCTTATCAGCAATCTGGTGGGTTCTAAAACCGAAGATAAACTCGAGGATTTTATTGACGATTTTGGCTTTTGGGCTATAGCTATCACCCGGCTCAATCCGTTTCTGTCTAATGACGCCATCAGTTTTGTAGGCGGAATTTTAAAAATGAATTACCTCAAATTTATAGGTGCTACGCTTGCTGGGATTGCCCCGCTAACCCTTTTTATCGCTATTATGGGCGAAAGCACAGACGGACTGAAAAACGGAATGCTCTGGGGATCTTTAGTAAGTCTGGTAATCTTTGGGTTTTACGTGTGGTGGAGTAAGCGGAAGCGCAACAGCTAATTACCACAATTTCAAAAACAGAAACACTGCGGCAATAAGAATGCTGTAGAAAATAAATTCGCCTGTTTCGAAACCGGCAAACAATCCGCGGAATCGGCGTGTTGCAGGCGCATCTTCCGCCGGAATTTCCACATAAAAGTTTTCAAAAGGCCAAAACCCATCAAGTTCCTGCTCACGTGGCCCAACTTTACTAAGAGCAGGAGACTCTTTGGAGGTATCGGTTAATAAGAAAAATTCAAAACAGCTGTGATTTTTCTGAAAATCAAACCGTGGTGAAATTCCGCAGCAATTAACCATAAAGGCAATGCTGTTTAATGCAATAAACAGCAAGGTAAGGCGGATGCAAAGTGCGTTATTCATACCTAAAGCTTTGATACAAATGTAGCGGTATAGCCCTGTCGGGGTAAGGGGAATTTCCCCCATAATCTTAAAAGGTTCTTAAAACTACCTGCTTTTAAAATTGGCGTTATAGCTTGTGAATGCGTTACTTTGTATCTTTTAAATCAGAATGAGAAAGATTTTCGCCTATCCGCTAAGCGTGTTGTTTTATCTGGCTTTTGGTCTTACCATTTGCATTTTTCACCCCATTCAATGGGTGTGCTATAATTGGTTTGGCTATCAGGCACATAAAAAAAGTGTTGATTACCTCAATTTTAGCATTATGCGCTGCCTCAATTTGCTGGGCACGCGTTTTACGTTTACCAACCCGTATACTATAAAGCGCGATCAGCCTATCATTATAGTGGCCAATCATCAGGGGCAGTGGGATATTCCGCCGCTTATCTGGTATCTGCGCCGAATTCATCCCAAGTTTATCAGCAAGATCGAATTAGGTAAAGGCATTCCCAGTATCTCGTACAACCTGCGAAAGGGCGGTTCGGCTCTTATAGATCGAAAAGACAAGCGACAGTCTATACTCGCCATCCGCGATTTAACCCGTACCCTTAATGCGACCAACAGGTCTGTGGTGATTTTTCCGGAAGGAACCCGCAGTAAAGATGGCGTGCCTAAAGAGTTTGCAACCGGCGGACTCATAACCCTCTTTAAAGCAATGCCTACGGCGATCGTGTTGCCGGTGACTATTGAAAATTCGTATAAACTGATGCGCTGGGGTGGTTTTCCGCAGGATATTGGCGTTCACGTAAAACATACGGTGCACGAGCCTATTCCGGTTGCGGGGGCAGATCCTGAGGCTCTGGTTAAGCAGGTGCAGGATGTGGTTTTGGGTACCTTTCCCGAGGTACGCAAGCATCAGTCTAAATCAGTAATTCCACAAACCAGGCCATGACCGATACCGTATCCCTGCATCCCGAAGATCTGAAGCTCATAGAGCGCACCCGTGATTTTGTACAGGAAACACTGGCTAATGCCGAAGGCGGTCACGACTGGTTTCATATTTTGCGGGTTTATAAAAATGCCCTTCATATTGCCAAGGGAGAGTCTGGTGCAGACGTGCTCACCCTGGCACTGGCTGCCCTGCTGCACGACATCGCCGATTCTAAATTTCACAACGGTGATGAGGAGAAGGGGCCAAAAATGGCCAGGGCTTTTCTTGCAAAAAATCACGTAGATGAAGTGCGTCTTGAAGCGGTTGTAAAAATTATTGAAAACGTTTCTTACCGGGGCGGACATAAGAAAAGTGACTATACCAGCCTCGAATTGCAAATTGTGCAGGATGCAGACCGCCTGGATGCCATTGGTGCCATAGGTATCGCCCGTACGTTTAATTACGGCGGTTTTAAAAACCGGAAACTCTACGACCCCACTATAAAACCCGATCTCGAAATGACTGCCGAAGATTATAAAAAGTCTGAGGCCCCAACGATTAATCATTTCTACGAAAAATTGCTGCTTCTTAAAGACCAGATGCATACCGCGACTGCAAAAGAAATCGCTGCAGACCGTCATAGATATATGGAAGGTTTTTTAGAACAATTTTACTCCGAATGGGAAGGTGTTAAGTAAGTTTGTCCTAACTTAGACGTCCTTATTTTTTCAAAGTCAGAAAATCTATTTTTCACTGTTTTTTTTGACAACTTTTTCCGGCCAAAATTTCAAAAAGTTTACAAAAGTTGACAACTTTTGTATTTTTCAAGGCTTCTTAATTTTCATTTTTAAAATCGCATTAACGCCTGTGTATAAAGGCGTGAAGACTTCTGAACCAGCTTCATAATTTAAAATAATTACTTATACAACTAATTGATTTTTAGATTTTTAAATTAAAAAAGTTAAAGCTTCAGAACGGCTTTTCAAATCAACCATGTTGACAACTTTGTTGAAAACGAAGCTTCTTTTTTGAGGGTTACTCTTCATTTTTTTTCCAAATTTGTTAGTCCCTAGTGATTAGAAAAGTTAACCAAAAAATTTACCGAAAATGAGTAATGCAGTAGAGCCGATTTTACAGGAAAACAGTAACCGATTTGTCATTTTTCCTATTCAACATCCAGACATCTGGGAATGGTATAAGAAATCGGAAGCCAGTTTCTGGACCGCTGAAGAAATCGACCTGCACCAGGATCTTACAGACTGGTCTTCAAAGCTCAATGACGATGAGCGTTATTTCATCAAGCATATTCTTGCTTTTTTTGCTGCATCAGACGGTATTGTAAATGAAAATCTTGCAGAAAACTTCGTAAATGAAGTGCAATATTCTGAAGCCAAGTTTTTCTATGGTTTCCAAATTATGATGGAAAACATCCACTCGGAAACGTACTCACTGCTTATTGATACCTACGTGAAAGACGAGAAAGAAAAAGATATGCTGTTTAATGCGATCGAAAACTTTCCGGCTATCAAGAAAAAAGCAGACTGGGCATTGAAGTGGATTGAGAGCCCTTCATTCGCTGAGCGTTTGATCGCTTTTGCAGCTGTTGAAGGTATCTTCTTCTCCGGTGCTTTTTGTTCGATTTTCTGGTTGAAAAAACGCGGACTTATGCCGGGTCTTACCTTTTCTAACGAATTGATTTCCCGTGACGAAGGCGTGCATTGCGACTTTGCGGTACACCTGCACAACCACCACCTGATTAATAAAGTTTCTAAAGAGCGCATCAAAGAGATCATCATCGATGCACTTAATATTGAGCGTGAGTTTATTACCGAATCACTTCCTGCAAGTTTGATAGGTATGAATGCCAAGCTTATGACCCAATATCTGGAGTTTGTAACCGATCGCCTTTTGGTTGAGCTGGATTGCGAGAAGGAGTACAATGTGACCAATCCGTTTGATTTTATGGATATGATCTCGCTTCAGGGGAAAACCAATTTCTTTGAAAAGCGAGTGGGAGAATACCAGAAAGCGGGTGTGGCCAGTGGCAGCGGCGGAAAAGAAGGCTCAAAAATCAGTTTTGACGCCGACTTTTAAATCGAATAATTTCAATTTGGCGTAAGCCAATATCAAATACCTTTTATCCTGAACAGGGCAACAGTTGTGAAACTGTTGCCGGTAACCTTTATTTTCTAAAAACGAAAGCGAGATCGTTATAGAAATGCCTTAAAAACCAAAGACCTATGTATGTAGTAAAAAGAGACGGCCGCAAAGAACCCGTAATGTTTGACAAAATCACAGCACGCATCAGAAAGCTTTGCTATGGTTTAAACCCACTCGTAGATCCTGTGAAAATTTCGCTTCGCGTAATCGAAGGGCTTTATGACGGGGTAACTACCAGTGAACTCGATAATCTTGCAGCAGAGGTTTCGGCAACGATGACCACCTCGCATCCTGATTATGCAAAACTGGCGGCACGTGTTTCGGTCTCTAACCTGCATAAAAACACCAAAAAATCCTTCAGTGAAGTTGTAACAGACCTGTATGAGTACATCAACCCGCGTACAGGACAAAAGGCACCGCTTATAGCAGATGAGGTGTATGAGGTGATTATGAAACATAAAGAAGAGCTCGATTCTTCAATTATCTACAGCAGGGATTTTGGTTATGATTACTTTGGTTTTAAAACTCTGGAGCGCTCGTATTTACTCAAGCTAGACGGTAAAATTGCCGAGCGTCCGCAACATATGTTGATGCGTGTGGCCGTAGGTATTCACCTCGATGATCTGGAGTCTGTAAAAGAGACCTATGAGTTGATGTCGAAAAAATACTTTACCCACGCAACACCTACGCTATTCAACTCAGGTACGCCTAAACCTCAAATGTCTTCGTGTTTCTTACTCGCGATGCAGGACGACAGTATAGATGGTATTTACGATACGCTGAAGCAAACCGCGAAGATTTCACAAAGCGCCGGTGGTATAGGTCTTTCTATTCACAACGTGCGTGCAACCGGCTCTTATATTGGCGGTACTAACGGTACTTCTAACGGTATTGTGCCTATGTTGCGTGTATATAACGACACCGCGCGTTATGTAGACCAGGGTGGCGGTAAGCGTAAAGGTTCGTTTGCAATGTACATCGAACCATGGCATGCCGATATTTTTGACTTCCTAGACCTGAAGAAAAACCACGGGAAAGAAGAGATGCGTGCACGTGATTTATTCTATGCCATGTGGATACCCGATTTGTTTATGGAGCGTGTACAAAACAACGAGGAGTGGACCTTGATGTGTCCTAATGAGTGCCCCAATCTCTTCAACGTACACAGCGAGGAATTTGAAAAGCTGTATTTACAGTACGAGTCTGAAGGCCGTGGTCGTAAAACCATTAAAGCACGGGAGCTTTGGGAGAAAATTCTCGAATCACAAATCGAGACCGGTACGCCGTATATGCTGTATAAAGATGCAGCAAACCGCAAGTCCAATCAGCAGAACTTAGGAACCATTCGTTCTTCAAACCTGTGTACTGAGATTTTAGAATATACCAGCCCCGACGAAGTTGCAGTGTGTAACCTGGCGTCTATCGCGCTGCCTATGTTTATCAAAGACGGGCAGTTTGATCACAAAGAATTATTTAAAATCACCAAGCGTGTTACCCGCAACCTAAACCGGGTGATCGACCGCAATTACTATCCTGTAAAAGAGGCCGAAAACAGCAATATGCGTCACAGACCTATTGGTCTTGGTGTGCAGGGGCTTGCAGATACGTTCATTAAATTAAGGCTTCCGTTTACTTCAGACGAGGCTAAAAAACTGAATCAGGAAATCTTTGAAACCCTTTATTTTGCTGCAGTTACAGCTTCCAAAGAAATGGCTATTGAAGAAGGTCCCTATTCAACCTTTAAAGGATCGCCTATTTCAAAAGGAGAGTTTCAGCACAACCTGTGGGGCATAAAAGATGAAGAATTAAGCGGTCGTTGGGACTGGGCAAAATTGCGTAAGGAAGTGATGGAGCACGGGGTGCGTAACTCCCTGCTGGTAGCGCCAATGCCTACAGCATCAACTTCTCAGATTTTAGGAAATAACGAGGCCTTTGAGCCCTATACTTCAAACATTTACACCAGACGCGTGCTTTCGGGTGAATTTATCGTGGTAAACAAACACCTGCTTGAAGATCTGGTTGCTCTTGATTTATGGGATGAAGAATTGAAGCAGGCTATTATGCGTGCCAATGGTTCTATTCAGCACATAGATGGTATTCCAGAAGATTTAAAAGAATTGTACAAGACCGTTTGGGAGCTGAGTATGAAAGACATCATAGATATGTCGCGCCATCGCGGGTATTTTATAGACCAGTCGCAGTCGCTTAACCTGTTTATGGAGAATGCAAATTTTGCAAAACTTACTTCAATGCATTTTTATGCTTGGAAGAGCGGCTTAAAAACCGGAATGTATTATCTGCGTACCAAATCTGCCGTTGATGCGATTAAGTTTACCCTAAGCAAGGAAACGAAAAGCGAACCGGTAGCAGAGCGTCAGGTTGCACAGCGGGCTGCCGAAACCTTAAAGGCTAAGACACCCGTGCACCGTCCAGATTCTGTTGAAGAGCGTGCAGAGCCGTATGAAGGGCAGGAGGTTAAAGTACAGGTTGCAGCAGCTGCAAAACAGGTAGATACCCAGCCGATGACTGCCGAAGAAATGCGGGCAATCATCGCACAGGCTAAAGCCGCAGAAGGCGATGACGACTGCCTGATGTGCGGATCATAGAACGATTTAAGTAAGTGAATCTTAAAAAGCTCTGACCATTTTTGGTTGGGGCTTTTTTATTGATTCGGTATTATTTTAAGGCTGAAAGGCAAATTTTTGTAGAAAATTATGGAAGAAGCGAAACGAGGTTGGTTGCGCATTTTACTTTTTGTATTGCCCTATATTTTCATAGCGGGCGGAGTACAATTATTAGGGGCATACCTTATGGGAATAGATTTTCAGTCTGAAGATAAAACGTATTTTGATCGGTTTTTTCTGAAGCTGTTTGAGCTTGTAGGTATGTTTCTCGTCTTATGGATATTTATGAACTATGTTGATAAACGTCCGTTTGTAGATTTGGGATTTTCGTGGAAAGGCAGAAGTCAGGAATTTTTAGCCGGAATCGTATTAGGGGCAGTTATAATGGGGTTTGTGTTTGTTTTTCTGCTGCTAACCCGCGAACTGATTTTTAAGTCGGTAGACTTTGATGCTAGCGGTGCTCTGGCTTCCATACTTCTATTTACGGCGGTAGCTGTAGGAGAAGAAGTGCTTTTACGGGGTTATGTGTTGCGCAATTTGATGCTGAGTTTCAGTAAATATAGTGCACTCGCGCTTTCCTCTTTGTTATTTGCAGCATTGCACGGCTTAAACCCCAATTTAGACGTATTGGGGATGCTTAACCTGTTTTTAGCGGGAATACTTCTGGGAACGTCTTATATATTCACCAAAAACCTCTGGTTTCCGATTGGCTTGCACTTAAGCTGGAATCTCTTTCAGTCTTATTTTGGCTTCAACGTAAGCGGCCAGGATTTCTATTCAATCTTCAAATTTGAATTGCCGGAAGCAAATATCTTAAACGGCGGTTATTTTGGCTTTGAGGGCTCTGTACTGGCCGTTATTATCCAGCTTTTGCTGATAGGCTTACTCTTTAGCTATTATCAAAAACGACGGCAAAACAGTCTGATTTAAATACTTTAAAATAAAATGACCTACCCGGTTTTTACTTGCCTACCCTGTGCTTTTTATTCTCGATGTAATAATGCTCCAGCAGGTTCATAGTAGCTTTAACCAGATCTTCCGTCTCCTGAAGGATACTGAAATACAGCATGGTATTTTTAGGACTTGAGTCGCTGTTACGGGTGCGTTCTACCTGCTTTTCAATCTTCACCGATATACTTTCGAGCAGGCTTTGCTTTTCTTCAAGAATCGAGACGATCTCCTCAAAATTCTTAGCCTTAAAGGTATCTTCAATCTTTGAGAAGACTTTGTTGAGTTTGGTTTCGATCTCTTTAAGGTCTTTGAGCTGTGTAAACTTTAAGCCTTTATGATTGTTGTTGAGGTGATCGTAACTTGCAGTAGTGACAAACTCGATAGACTGGGTCACGTCTTGCAGATAACCTAAAACATCAATGTAAAACCTACTGGCCTGTACATGGCTTTCATCCAGATTTTTGATGAAATAATACAGGTTATTACGCAATTCTTCGACCTCGTCGTTAAGCTTGGTAATCCCTTTTTTGCTCTTACGCAGTTTGCCCAGATCTACTTTGGCCAGACCTTCAATGGTACCTACATAAACCTTGTTTCCGCGTTTAAAGGCAGAAGCAACGTTGGTCGTACTCTCATTGATAATCCCCTGAATAGAACTGCTCACCGCACGTAGTAAACGGCCTTCTTCAGCTTCGGCTTCAGAACGCTTGCGGTGATTCATATAATTACGTACGAGAATCGCGATAGCAGCGGCAAATAAAAGGAAAAGGGCAACGCTTCCGCCTTTATACAATACGAAAGCCATGACACCCGCAGCGGTAAAGGCACTTATTGCGGTCATAAACCAGCCGCCAATTACGTTAAGCACACCCGCAACCCGGTAAACGGCGCTTTCGCTTCCCCAGGCACGGTCGGCAAGTGAACTACCCATTGCCACCATGAAAGTAACATAGGTAGTACTCAAAGGTAATTTGAGTGAAGTAGCCATTGAGATCAGCACACTGGCAACCATAAGGTTTACCGCGGCACGCACGAGGTCAAAAGCCGGCATATCTATACGGGCCACGCGGGTCGCCGGTGTTATTTTGGCAAAGCGGACTTCGATATAATCTTTAGAACGTTGTGGTAAAATGGTCATAAAGGCAGCGTTGAGCTTCATGGCTCCGCGTACCAGTGAGCGCGATATGGCATTGGCTTTAAATCGCTCGTGTCCTTCGTCCTGGCGGGCAAGATCAACTGAGGTTTTAACAACCCGACGTGCCTTCTTGGAAAACCAAAGGGTTAAGATCATAACCAGACCTGCAACGAGTAACAGCAACGGCTGTGTGGGTACTTTTTCAGCCAAAGATTCCATTGTAAATGAACTGGCAGGTTCGCCACTGGCAAGCCAGATGTCATAAGAATTGTAAGCGGCCATAGGCACGCCGATAAAGTTCACCAGGTCATTACCCGCAAAGGCCATCGCCAGGGCAAAAGTTCCCAGAACGATAATCATCACGTAGACGTTGAGTTTAAAAGCCTTGATAAGTATATAAGACACTATAAACCAAACAATAAAACTAATGCCGAGAAATGGCCATAAGTTGTTGTTAGCCCAGTCAATAAAAGCACCCTGAACAAAATCTGCACTCTTTAAACCTTTAATAATGATGAAATAGCCAATGGCTGCCGTAGATATACCGCTAAAAACCGCAGCATACCAGGTAGGGCGCTTAGAAAAGTTGAAGGTGAGCAACAGGCGCGTTAAAAACTGCACCAGCGCTCCGATTGTAAAGGCTATGACGACCGAGAGGAGAATACCCGTTATAATTTCGATCGCTTTGTCTGAATTGATGTATTCTCCCAGGTGTAAAAGTGTATCGGAGTTCCCTGAAAGTTTAATGAAGGTCATACAAAAAGCAGCACCGAGTAATTCAAAAACTATAGAAACCGTGGTAGAAGTAGGCAGACCCAGCGTATTGAAAAAGTCAAGGAGTAAAATATCGGTGAGCATGACGGCCATGAAAATGACCATGATCTCGTCAAAATAGAATTTTTCAGGAACAAAAATACCTTTACGGGCCACTTCCATCATTCCGCTTGAGGAGAGGGCGCCAAAGGCTATACCCACGCTGGCAACGATCATAATGGTTTTAAAGCTTACAGCCTTTGAACCAATAGCCGAATTGAGGAAATTAACAGCGTCGTTACTTACTCCTACTACCAGATCTGCAATGGCGAGAATGGCCAGAGCGATTAGCATTATCAGGTATATATTATCCATAAAATAGGGAATCTTTAAATGTGCAAATTTGATATTTATTTTACGGTCTAATGTTACGCAAAAGTTATAAGTAAGGGGTAATTAGGGCCTATTTTGGGCATAATTAGCTTAAAATGAGTGTTTAATAATGTTAAATTTAAAATATAAAGCATTGTATATTAGTGTTTTACATTTTTAATGTTAATTCAATGTTACCTAAATGTAAATTTACATTTAAATATCATGTATATTTGTAAAGTAAAGTTTAACCCTAAATACCTATTATTATGAAAAAGTTACTTGTTATCGTTGCCCTTGTAGGTGCTGTAAGCTTTGTTTCTGCACAAGAAAAAAAGAATACGTACGTGAAAGAAGGTAATTTGATTAAGGCTACTTTGTTTTATGATAATGGACAAGTAAATCAAGAGGGTTACTACACAGCAGATGGTAAATTGCACGGAGAGTGGGTTAGCTATGATGCAGATGGAAAGAAAACTGCAGTAGCTAATTACACAAAAGGAAAGAAAACCGGAAAATGGTTTTTCTGGGAAAATGACACTTTACGCGAAGTAGATTACAGTCAATCAAGAATTACCAGTGTTAATACCTGGAAGATTGAAGGTGAGCGTGTAGTAAGCAATGAGTAAGCAAGTCCTGAATCAGGAAACAAATCAAAAAAACAAATGCCTGTTGATTTTTCAACAGGCATTTTCATTTTAAACCGGTATTAGCGTTTGCTAATTTTATTGTGCGTGATTTGTTTTTGTCGTGAACTCTTAAAGGTTCCTTTGTCAAAATTACGCAGAGCTGCATGTTTGGTAGCACGACCCTGTACACGTTCGCGCCACATCCTAAAGCTTGAAGGCTTCATTTGCCTGCGCATTAATTCAATAACTTCCTGTTCTTTTAATCCAAACTGAAATTCTATCGCATCAAACGTAGTGCGGTCTTCCCACGCCATTTCAATAATACGATCTAATTCACGCTCGGTAAAACGTTCAGAATAGGGATTGGTACTCATAACTTTATCTTTATTGCAAGTTTATAACCTTGTTTTGTAAAACAGAAATGTAACCCCCGCATTTGTAAAAACTTAACGTTTAAATCCCGGCTTTAACACAAGGGAGTAAATTCTTTGTAATCAGTCTTAAAGTTTATGATTTATTTATCGTCGGCGCTATACGTGATAATTTAAAAGACCGTTAATTTTGTCTACTTAAAGCACCGGTTTAGTTTTAAAAATCAGTGCTGTATTAAACTTAAAATCAAATTATGAGAACGATAAAATTTGCTTTAGGAACGGTGTTGCTTGCCGGCGCATTGATTTCCTGTAAAAATGACCAAAAAGAAGCTCAGGTTGAAGAGCGTAACGAGACAGAACAACAGGTTGAAAAGGATTCTGCAGATTTAGAGAGACTGCGTTATGCCGAAAATACAGATACAGGACTCGAAAGACCCAGACTTCCTCAGAATTATGAAATAGATTGGGATGCTGTAGAATCAGATCCTAAAATGCGTGCCGATATCGAGGGTTGGAATGATTACAACACCTTTTCAGCTTCGGTGAAATCTTTAGGCCTTAATGAAGTTCCTCAGGAAGAAATAACAGATTATATGACGCGTCTTGAGCAGGAAGCAAATAATCTTCAAAATACCATTCCTGCATCGGTGATGACCGAAGAAGTTCAGGAAGACATTAAAGACATTCGTGAAGAAGTCGCAGACTTAAGAATGGTCCTAAAAAAATACGGTACCGATGAGAAGAAAATTGGTAACCAGGTTGAGGAGTTGATCGAAGCTTACGATGATTTAAATGAAGAACTTCAGGAAACTGCTTCAAAAAAAGGCGTAAGTCTATTAGATGACAATCAATAATTGAATCATTTGATTCTTAAAATCCTGTCCCTGTGACAGGATTTTTTTTTGACCAAAGCGAAATTTTATAGCTTTTTTTAGAGAATATGATATTTTTTAAGGAAAGCTTATCATACCTCTCGGGTTCAGAACTGCCTAATCTTCTTAATTTTACCCAATTAAAAACCCCAAAGATTGAAACTTTATTTCACCTGCATACTGGCTTTTCTAATTGTCCTCACTTCGTGTAAAAACGAAGATGAGTCAGATGTGTCCAGTCTCGATTTAAAAGTTCCGGTGGTTTCTTTAGATCGGGGAGCCTCGAGGGCCGTAAAAAATTGGATAGGGTACAGAGAATTGGAGAAAGATTTGGCCTTAATTACAAATACCAATGCCCTCAATGCTATAGATATGCTTGATGATCTGGCTTTAAACAGCAATCAGATGGCTATAGGCATTCCCGAAACATTGGCTACTCCCTCAATTCTGAAAAAGGTAAAGCGTATTGACACCGAAATAAATGACTTTTACGCAAATGTCAACCGTAGCGAAACCCGCGAATGGGTTGTTGAGCAGCATATTGAGACGCTGGTCAAAGCTTTTGACACTTTAAACAAAGAGCTTAATCGCAGCTTTTAAGAATACCGCGACCAACATTTAAGTTCAGCTTCCCAAAATCTTAAAACTTTAATCAAAAGCATTGCTTATTTTTACGGCATGCGAATACTCCTTTTTTTGCTTACGAGCCTCCTGCTTTTTGCCTGTAAAGAAGAGCAAAAGCAACTTCAAGATCCCCGTGACCTGACAGACACGCTGCAGATTTCTTTTTTAGACTTTAAAAAACCCGAAATCATTCTTACTCCGCCCACTCAGGATGCGATCGCAGGCTGGGATGAGTTTTCCGATTTAACTGCCAACATACGAAGCCTCGATACCGTGAGGCTGCAATATCTAAGATTGAATTCTAAAAAGTACTTAGATAATGCTGCTGCTTTGGTAACCAAATCACCAGATTCGTTAATAAACAATGCGATTCGAGCGAGGCTTTTGGTAGTCTATTCTAAAATGAATACCACCATACAGGAAGCTTCAAAGATTCAGGTTGATACCCTGGCCGTTTCTCAGGAGGGTACCGAATTGTACAATGCCTTTCAAAATCTTAAACTTCAGCTCAATCTCAAGTACCAGAAATCTATTGAAGAAATTCTGGAAGAATATGATATTGAAGCCGATTCCCTATCTACTGCCCGTGACACGTTAATAAGCGGAAGGGCACAAAGAGGCACATTAAATCCTATTGAAAATTAAAATTACAGATATGAAATTTAAAATAAGCTTACTGCTGCTTCTCGTTGTTTTTGGATTACAGGCGCAGGATCGCGATGCAACAGAGATGGCGATTAACACCCAACTTGAAAATTGGCATAAAGCTGCCGCAGATGCAGATTTTGACGCGTATTTTGATTTGATGACTAAAGACGGCGTGTTTATAGGTACCGATGCAGAAGAAAACTGGCAGCTGGATGATTTTAAGGCCTATTCAAAACCCTATTTTGATGCGGGCAAGGCCTGGACTTTTAAAACCCTGGAGCGCACCATTTATCATCCGAAGAAATCAAAGATCGCATGGTTTGATGAGCTTTTAGAAACGCAGATGGGTATTTGCAGAGGCTCAGGCGTGATGCGTCTCGACGGTAAAGAATGGAAGGTGCAGCATTATGTACTTTCAATAGCTGTTCCTAATGAAAACGTGTCTGAATTAACGGAACTTAAAAACGAGCACGACAGCGCACTGATTAAGCAGATGCGATCTAATTAAGAAAATTTACAACCCCTTTATATTTATTTATGAAATCACTTTTTAAAACAATGATTCCGGTTTCAATCGGGATTTTAAGCCTTACAGCTTGCAAAGACGAGCCAAAAAATGAAGAGGCTGTTGCCGAAATGAAAATTCCGGCTTTAGACCTTACCAATATGGATACGTTGGTGCGGCCTCAGGACGATTTTTACAATTACGTAAACGGAAACTGGATGAAAACCACCGAGATTCCTGAGGAAGAATCGGTTTGGGGTGGTTTTAGCGTGTTGCGTAAAAAAACGCGTGAAGATGTATTGACAATTATCGAGGAAGCCCGTAAGTCTAATAACTACGCTCCAGATTCTGATCAGGCCAAAGCTCTGGCGCTTTTTGAGAGCGAACTCGACACGCTTGCTCGTAACGAAGCCGGCCTTAAGCCCTTGCAACCTGCTTTAGACAGTATTGCAGCGATTAACAGCGTAAGCGATATTCAGCGGGTAGGGCAGTTGCATAATGGCACGGGAACTCCGTTTTTTAACTTCCGCGTGTTTTCAGATTTTTCAAACAGCAATATGAACGCCGGTTACATTACTACGGGAAGATTAGGTTTGCCCGATCGGGATTATTATCTGGAGCAGGATGCAAAGTCTAAAGAGATTCGCGAGCAGTATAAAGATTACATCAGCTGGGTGCTTCAGTATGCCGGTGATGATGAAGCTACTGCCCGGGATGAAGCAGCTCGTATATTGGTTTTAGAGACCAGGTTGGCAGAACCTCAATTGGATAAAGTCGCCCGAAGAGATGCCCGTAATATGAACAATCCGCGTAGTGTAGCGCAGCTTCAAAAAATGACTCCGGCCGTTGATTGGAAAGCATTTTTTGACAATCAGGGGCTTACTAAAGAGGTAGATACGGTTATTGTACTTCAGCCAAAATACATGACAGCTTTACAAAAGGTGTTAGCTCAGACTCCGATTGACGATTTAAAACTTTTAATGCGTTGGGCAACCTTAAACGGTTGGGCAGATGCGTTAACCACCGAAATGGAATATGCAAACTGGGAATTTTACAGCAAAACCCTGAACGGTACGCCAAAGCAAAAACCTGCCGATGAGCGCGCCCTTGCAACCGTTGATGGTGCTTTAGGTGAGGCTTTAGGTAAGCTGTATGTAGATAAAATGTTTCCGCCGGAGGCGAAAGAAAAAGCGGAAGCTATGATTGCCAATATTAAGGAAGCTTTCAGGGATCGTATTAACAACCTGGAATGGATGACCGATTCCACGAAAATGCGCGCAATAGATAAACTGAATAAGTTTACCGTAAAGATTGGGTATCCTGATAAGTGGGAAGATTATTCGGAGCTTGAAATTTCAGCAGATAAAAACTTTTTTGAAAACAAGTTAGCTGTCGGAGCCTGGGCAATTGAAGAAAACAATGCAGATTACAAGGAGCCGGTTGATAAAACCAAATGGGGGATGTCTCCACAGACTGTAAATGCGTATTTCAATCCTTCATTTAACGAGATTGTATTCCCAGCTGCGATTTTACAGCCTCCGTTTTACAATTATCAGGCTGATGAAGCCGTAAATTATGGTGGAATAGGCGCAGTAATCGGGCACGAGATTTCTCACGCTTTTGATGACAGTGGTTCGCGTTACGACGGTGATGGTAACCTAAAGAACTGGTGGAGTGATGCCGACCTTGAAGCTTTTACCGCACGTAGTGGAGCACTGGCAGATCAATACAGCGCTATTGAAGTGGCAGACAGCCTGTATATTAACGGTAAATTCACTTTAGGTGAAAATATTGGTGACCTGGGTGGTTTACTTGCTGCTTACAGCGGTTTGCAGAAGTTTTATGAGAAAAACGGAAAGCCGGGCGAAATAGATGGTTTTACCCCGGAGCAGCGTTTCTTTATCAGCTGGGCAACCATCTGGCGTACCAAAATGCGGGATGATGCCTTACGCACCCGTATCAAGACCGATCCGCATTCTCCGGGAATGTATCGTGCTTACGTACCGCTTCAAAATATTGATGCCTTTTACGAAGCTTTCAATATCAAAGAGGGTGACCCCATGTTTGTTCCAAAAGAAGACCGGGTACGCATCTGGTAATTCGATATTTTTTTAAAATTGAAAACCCGAAAGCTTTTGCTCTCGGGTTTTTTATTGGCACTGCCTCCAGGTTTAATAGCTTGGAGGCCTGCGGAAAAGTCAAAATTTGCTTCTGAATACCTTCGTTCTCTTGCCGGAAAGCAGTTTACTAGCCCTTTATCTCATTAACCAATGCGAAGGCCTGGTTTACATATTCTTTTTCTAAGAACAGCGTGAAATAGTTAGAGGTAGAAATCGCTTCAAAAATAGGAATGCCCTCATACGCTAACAGCTTAAAGATATAAAAGTAAAGACCTACTGTTTTTGAGTTATTGACCGGAAGCGCAATGGAAAGCGAAGATAAATCGTGCTTGACCATCACGCAGGTTTCATTTTGAAAACAGCGCTCTACAATATCGGTAAGATCATTGGAGACCAGAATATTACTCTCGTGAAAGGTGCTCGAGTAGGTCAAATAGGCTTTGGGAATACGCTTGGTTTCTTCCAGTAACCGCGACTGACTTTCTAAAATCGTATTGGAGTTGAGAAAGGTAAAATCGGTAATCCCGCTGCGCACCACAATATCACCCAGATCGCGCATCATACGCTCATCAAGGCGTTTCTGGGGATAATACCGACGTAAGGCCATTACAATAGAACCCACGTTTACGGGCTTGCCCAGTTCTTTTTCAATACGGGGTTGAAAATCTTCGGCCAGGGCACTGTAATTAATGATTTTACGCATCAGAGCGTCTTCGGTATACGGCTGGTGCTTGATAAGCTGCTCAACCACAGAGGTTATGGTTTTCAATGTTATATATTTAACAATTTGTACAAATTTATATAAAATTGTTGAATTTTTTTAAGCTTCATTTTATTGGCTGTATCTATGCACCACTAAAATGAAGATGATGAACGTTTTAAAATTTGGGGGCACCTCAGTAGGAAGTGCTCAAAATATTAGAAAAGTAGTAGAAATACTTGGAGTTACTGAAAACCCAAAAATCGTGGTACTTTCAGCAATGTCTGGCGTTACCAATATGTTAGTTAGCCTTAATCAGGCCAGTATCGATAAAAATACTACAGCGATACAGGAGGTTTTGGGGCAATTAAAAGCCAAACATTATGAAGCGATTGCAGATTTATTTTCGGCAGAAAATCAGCCTGAAGCACAGGCGCAAATAGATAGTTTTTTAGCCAATATTGAGCAAATTGCTACCTCGGGTCGCACGCTTACCACCTATGCAGAATTGGTTACTTACGGTGAGACCATACTTACCTGGATTTTTTCGCGCTATTTAACTCAGGAAGGCGTTTCTAACGTATTGCTTGATGCAAGCAGCTTTATGAACGTAGGTACTGTTGAAAACCCGGATATTGAAGCAGTTTCTAAAGCTTTAGTCCCTCAACTGGAGCAAAACCCTTCACAGATTTATATTACTCAGGGCTTTGTTTGTCGTGATGACCGTGGGTCTCTGGCCACTTTAAAGCGTGGTGGAAGTGATTTTAGCGCGACGATCATCGCTGCTGCGGTTAATGCGGAAGGTGTACAAATCTGGACAGACATTGACGGATTGCACAATAACGATCCGCGTTATGTGGAAGAAACCAATCCTATTGAACATTTAACCTATAATGAGGCGGCTGAGCTGGCTTATTTTGGGGCCAAAATATTACACCCGCAAACCGTGGCTCCGGTTATTGACCGTGACATCCCGGTGTGGTTGAAAAATACCTTTGAGCCTTCAGCAGCGGGGACTAAAATCTCCAATGAGTATCACAATCGTGGCCTCAAAGCTATTTCGGCTAAAGATGGTATTACCGCGATCAAAATCCGCTCTAACCGAATGCTGGGTGCACACGGTTTCCTGCGCACCATTTTTGAAGTCTTTGACCGTCACGAGACCTCCATTGATATGATTACCACTTCTGAGGTTGCGATCTCGCTTACCATCGACGATACCACAAACCTGCAGGCGATAAAAAATGAACTTTCGGTAATTGCTGAAGTTACGGTTGAAGAAGATCACAGTATCATCTGTATCGTGGGTGAAAACCTGATTGCCGATCAGGAGTCGTATAAAGCTTTTGGAATACTGAATTCAATCCCCGTGCGTATGATTGCGTATGGTGGTAGTAATAATAATATCTCGTTGTTAGTACCTACGCGGGAGAAAATTAATGCCTTGCGGTATTTAAATGCGCAATTGTTCCAGTTACAGGGAGCAATAGCTTAAACTTTTGTTAGTTAGTGTTAGCCTTTCTTCTGACCAACCAGGAGATTAACATGAAAAACCCGGTGTGTGCTTGCCGGGTTTTTTTATTGGCTGCGCCAAAGGCGAAAATCCACACACAGCTATTTTTTATCAGTTAGCCTTAATACTGAAATATTACTTTTTCACAGACGCTTCAGGCTTAAGCCAGGAAGACTTAAGGCTGTACCTGAAAGCTATATCCCAATACCGACTTTAAATTAACCGAATCTACCTGCTTAAAGGTTTCTTCCTCTTCGCTGTCGTATTGCGGCGGCTCCAGATTGAGTGCTTTTGCCTGTTGTGTGTAATAGTCTTCTTTAGTGGGATGCTCTGGGTGAACGGCATTGATGATGTGGCCAAAAGCGTTTTTGTAGATTACAGCCAGAATAATTCCGATACAGTCTTCGCGATGAATCAGGTTTACCGGCGCTGCGCCATTGCTGAGTCCGCTGCGGCCGGCCAGGTATTTCACCGGATTGCGCGTACCGCCTACGAGTCCGCCAAAACGAATGATACTGGTTTTAACTGCAGGCGAAGTAAAGAACAACTGTTCGACTTCCACAAGCTGTTTGCCTTTATCATCCTGAGGTTTCGGAGCATCTGCTTCGGTGACTTTGCCCTGAGCATCATCATAAACCCCGGTGGTGCTGCTGAGAATTACTTTTTTAACGTCTGATTTTTCGACCGCATCAAGCAATTGAGCCATACGCAGGGCATGATTGTGACCGGTGTTGCGACGCAGACCGGGCGGAATGAGAATGATCAGGATTTCGCTTTGCGCTAAAAAACCCTGAATCTCTCCGCGGATTTCGTCTTCTGCGATCTCAACACGGTAAATGTCAAAACCGTAGCTTTTTAATTCCTCTTGTTTGGACTGCGAGGTAACCGATCCTTTTATCTGATGTCCCAGTTCCTGCAAGCGGGCGGCCAATGGCAAGCCCAGCCAGCCCATACCGGCGATGGCAATTGTGCTCATAATCTTTTCTTTTTACCGAAATAAAACTTTTAAAACTGAATATCCTGAATGGTAATCAGGGCATCGGTATTTACAAAGGGCATCGGCATGCTGTTTGCGGGGCGCGAAGGTAGGCCAAAGTCGGGATTTTCTAAAAGATCATAACTGAAATCAAGCAGCGTAAAGCGTAGCGAATCGGCTTCGGCGATGGTGAGACTTACCTCAAGCGGCTCCCTGTTGCTCAGACGGTAGCTCAATAAATAGTCTGAGTTGCGATCAGCCAACGGAGCTTCTTCGCCCTCACGGGCTTCAACTTCCTGACCGTTGAAATTTAGTTTTATAAACCGGGTTTCTTTCGGGCTTAGGAGGATCATATCGCCCACATTTCGTTGCGGAAATACCGTAAAACGCAGGTTACGCTCACCGTTGATTACCGTATCAGTTTCAGTATAAACCTGAGAAGGCGCTACAAACTGGATTTCGGTTTCCTTAGCATAGCTAAAGCGACTGCCGTATTTACCCGATCCCGGACTGTCAAAAATTTCGGACGCTGGCTTTGGATTTTCGCCCAAAATTTCAGCAAGCCAGGAGTCGATATGCGTGTTATAAGTCGCGTAAAATGCCTTGTTACTGGTCAAATCGTTTACATAATTGATGCTTGACGGAAAGCGGCGTTCTTCGGTAAAGTCGCTTTTGGCATAAGCCGAAATAAATGCGCCGATACTTACTAACAGGAACAAGTTGGCGAGGCGGCCTTTCATCCTGTAATAGCCCATCACCGGAAGCAATAATCCAAAAAGCAAAACGCTTAAAGCGGTGGTAGCAACCAACATTTTTAATCCCAAACCTACCGGAAATTCTTTGATGTAATGTGCTACGATAAATAAAGCCGGAGCACAAAGCAGCGTGAGCAGGAACAAATTTGGTTTGTTGCTGCGCAAAATGAGGAATACGGCCAAAAGCGCAAAATACACGGGGATCACAAAAAACGAGGCGCCTTCCAGATAGACTCCCACCCCGGTTGCGATAAGCAGCCAGAAGAAGACAGGAGCAAAACTGAGGCTTGCCGCATCGTTAGGCCGGTAAAAAAGTTTGTAAACGTAGAAAGTAACGGCAAGTGTAAGTGCAACAAAACCCGCTAGTAGTTCATAGCCGTTGTATGGAAAGCCCTGTAAAATATCGGACTGTGCTGGATCGAGAGCCAGAATGGCTTTCCAACCCCAGCTGATTCCGTAGGCCAAAATTAGGGAAATGAATAAGGGTAAAAAGCCGCGAAGCACTCCCATAATGCGTAGTTGTTGTTTCCGCAGGCCGTAAATGAGCACCACAAAAAATAAAATCCAGGCGAGGATAAGCATAGGGATAATCCAGCTAAAGGGATAATAGACCATTTTCAGGAGGGGTACATTGAAATAGACGTAATCCTGATCGGCCTTTAAATTGAGGTTTGCATCTTTAAAATAATCGAGCAGGGCAGTAAGATAACGTCCCTGATGCTCCAGCGATTCCCGATCGAGGCGCGAGGCGATGTCATTGGCCGTATGATAGTCAAAGTGATCGCCAATAAAAGCGAAGAAAAACCCGTCAATATCTCCATTTTCACGCAGTACGGTAGAGTCCGTATCATTAGGCAAAAGTTTGTAAACGCTGTACATTAGGGAGTTTGCGTAGGGATGCGAGGGGTTGGCCTGGGCAAACGCCTTGATAAGGCCGCCGTTGCCGCCATTGGTCTCTACAATCATGTTTGAAGGGCCACCGCTTCCGCGGGCTTCAAAGTTTAAAGCTAAATCAACATCTTTCGCCCAGGGATGCTGATTTACAAAAACCGAAGCGCCGTTAAGACCCAGTTCTTCGGCATCGGTAAAAAGAATGATGATGTTGTTTTTAGCAGGTGCATCCTGTGCAAGAAAAGCTCTGATGCTTTCCAGAACTGCAGCAACTCCGCTGCCGGCGTCGCTGGCTCCGTGAGAAGCGGTGTGCGGCGCGCTGTCGTAATGTGACATCAGCAGGAGGGTCTGTTCGCCCACGCTACCGGGAATGCGGGCGATGATGTTTTCGGCCCGGCTTAAAGCACCCCAACCCGGCTTGTAGGCAAAATCGCTTTGCACTTCAACCTCAAGTCCCATTTCTTCAAGCGTTTGTACGATATAGTTCTGCACCTCTCCGTGTGCCGGCATTCCTACAGCGTGGGGTTTTTGAGCCAATGAATCAACATAGACCATCGCACGGGCGGTTGAGAATTCGGTAAGCGGGGTGTCAGGACCTGATACGCTTTGGGGTTTGTGGGTGTAAAAACTGAAATAGGTAAGCCCCATCAGGAGCAAAAAGGAGAGTATCGCAGCGTAGTTGGTTTTCATCTGGTTAAAGTTTTATAATCTACAGATAATCCCTGTTTGCTTGCACCTGTAGGTATTGACTATTTATGAAACACCCATTTTAGGCTTTCCTGGAAATAGTATGGGTTTAAAGGTAGTGGCTCTTTCGCTTTTAAACAAGATACGGGCAAATTTGACGCTAGGTTAATGAAAACGTTTTCGAGAATTCAAATAAAATGCCTAATTTAAAGAGTCTAAAATCTAACTATATGGGAATCAAGAGTTTTATGGGTAAGCGGTCTAAAGCCGTTGCCGAAGAAGTAAACATTAAAGTATCGGATTATATGTCTACCAAACTGATCACCTTTACGCCAGACCAGTCGATTATGGATGTAATGCAGAAGCTGATCAAACACCGTATCTCCGGTGCGCCGGTGGTCAACGAGAATTATGAACTGCTGGGCGTGATTTCAGAAGGGGATTGTATCAAGCATATTTCAGACAGCCGGTATCACAATTTGCCTATGGACAATGCCACCGTGGGTCAAAATATGGCGATTGATGTAGAAACCATAGATGGGAATATGAATGTTTTTGATGCCGCCCGTTTTTTTATAGAACGAAAGCACCGGCGTTTTCCTATCGTGGAGAACGGTAAACTGGTAGGTCAGATCAGCCAGATGGATGTGATTAAAGCCGCCTTACAACTGAAAGGAAACACGTGGAAATAACTAAAACTACAATTGGAAACAGATAAGCGATTGGGCGGCCAGTCGCTTTTTTTACGGATTTTAAGGAAAACCGTAAGTCAGTCTTTTTGTTTTGTTTTATTTTTAACTGTAAAACTTATGATATGCCCAGAATAGTATTTTTAATTATACCTGTCTTAATCTCAATCTTATTCACCTCCTGCAGTGATGATTATGAAGAAATTTCTAAATCTGAATTTATAAATACTGTTCTTCAAGATCAAAAAATAACCAGTTTGGAAATAGAAAATAAAGAGAAGATACACATATACACCAATGAGAATAAGTATTACGTGATTAGTGATTTATCATCACACTCTTTAGATGATTTAGTAGATGAAATAAGATCGAAGAATGGAGCGGTTTTGGTCAAATACCTTGCTCCTGAAACAAGTATTATCTTGGATGTTTTGATGTCCTTACTATTTTTGCCGCTTATAATTCCTGCTCATATTATTCTACTGTGGATTGCTCTCAGGAAAATAATTAAATCTGAAATAGAGCATACAGAGAAAATTCTTCACGCCATTATTTCAATTTTCTTTCCATTTTTTGGGCCAATTATCTATTTAACAACAAAACGGAAATCTTAAAACGAAAATGTTTTAATCTGAAAAACTCATTGAAGAGTGGGAATAGGTATATGGTAATTTATGATGAAAAACTTTTTACTTTTTTTACTTTTTCTTTATTCTCTCAATGGATTTACTCAAGAATTGACCAGAATAAATACGAATTTAGGCTTATCAGACTCTTTGACCAATTCTGTAGAAATTAGGGTCTATCAAGGTTTTGGGATAACAAATTATACATCTGTATTTAGAATGTTCAAAAACGAATCGGATAGCTGGAAAGCTGAGTTTTGTGAACATTTTGCTGCTGTACCTAATCATTCTGGTTTGAGGGTGGAAAAGCGAAAATTAAAACCGGAAACTGATTTCGAATATGTATTCCAAAATTTATTACGTAGTAATATTCAGAATATCCCGAGTGATGACAAAATTAATTGGAAATTCGCAAAGCGAAATCCTGTTAAATTAATTGAGAATCAGGTTAGAGGTAAAGTTTATTCTGAATACAACTATGTGAAAACTATAACATCCATTTTGGATGGTACCAGTTATACATTCCAGTTTAAAGATTTAAATAAAACGAATACATTTCACTATTCAAACCCGGAAAGCTATCTCAAAATTTATCCCGAAGTAGATGAGCTTATGTATGTTTGTGAAATGATTTCCCTTCTAAGAAATCAGTTTGGAATTTGGAAAGATTGATACTATGATAGCACTGCGATTATTAGGAGAAGTACCCAGACCAGAAGAGATTCAAGGTCATTTATCTGCAATTGATCTACCTAGGATCTATTTGGCGATTGTGGTCTTGTTTCTGGTATTTCTGAAATTACATTTTTTTAAAAAATACAAAGCGACAAAATCTTCAGACATTGGTCCAACCTGTATTGAAATTTCTGAATTAGATATTTTGGCTCAACCTAAAAAAGATAAAAATCAACAAACCCCATTCACAAAATTCTCCTATTCCTATATCAGATTGAAAGAATTCATTATGATCCTAATTCTTGCAATTCTCTATTATTGGCTAATTCAAACTGAAATGCAATAGGTAATTAAGGAGAAATTTCAAATCACCTTCCTTACCCCAATAAAAACAGGAATCAACAACGTCATTCCTAAAAATACCGGGATCACAAATTCCTCCAATCCTGTGGCCAGTAAAATACTGATTAGCAGCAATTGAAACCCTAAACCAAATACCGACACCAGGGTCATAAACCAGCCGGGCAGTTTACTACTTTTTACGGCACATGGATCTAGCCTGTAAATGATTTTATCAAAACTGCTGTAGAGCAGGGTGTATAGAAAATACATGGTGTTTACAGCAACCTGACTCTCGCCGGCGAGGGCAAGCGGTCTGGAGTCTTCAAAAATGCGGCTGGTGGTGTCCCCATTATGACGATTACGCAAAATCACATAATAATAATTGTAGAGTGTGCCTTGCAGTTGCAAGCCTAAAAATGCCAGAAAAGCGAGCCAAAGATGTGTTTCGGTAATGAGCGCCAGAGTGGTGAGCAGGATAAAGTTGAGCACGATATCTGCCACCGAATCGTAATAGCGCCCGGTATAGGAGGGCGTATTTTTAAGACGTGCGAGTTCGCCATCAGACGCGTCGAGTATCGATTTTAAAATAAGCAACAATGCCGCGCTTAGGTAATACCCGTAGCTGATGCAAATCACAGCCGAAAGTCCCGCGACAACAAAAGCTGAAGTAAGATGAATGGGTGTGCACGAGGTTTCTTTAAAGCGTTCGGCGATAGATCTTCCTGCAGTTCTTCCGTAATCGGAAAGATCTGTAAATGCGTATTGTGGTGGGAGTTTAGACATCGCGCTACAGATTAGAGGAAGGTATAAACTGCTCCTGATTCTCACGAATGTAGGTCGCCAGTAAATCGGCTACCGGCTCTCCACTTTCGAACAGTTGGGTGAATAGATTTTCCCAGTGTTTGCGGGTGCTTGCGTGGAAAGCTTTGATAATTGAAAGACGTTCGGCCTTATTTTTGGGCACTTTTTTATCCGGAAAAACGCTAACGGCCTGTTCCAGCAGGCGCACGGTTTTATAAGCTTTGATGTTGGAATAGGCTTCAATGATCTCGTGTGTAAATTGCCCGGAATTCACAAAAAAGGACTCCAAACTGCCGGTATGTAAGGCAGCTTCAAAGACGTCGAGATAAATAAAGGTTTGTTCTGCCGGGTTGAGGTGTTCAAACTGATCGCGTTGTTTGATTTTTGGAGTGATGATTTCGCCAACGGCCAGAATAAGCGCCTGATTGTCTTCAAGCGAAAAAACAGAATCGGGATTATGCATGCAAATAAGAACTAAACCTTTTAAGAAAGGTTTTTGAGCGCCAAACTACACCGGTGCTCTTCTGCTGCAAAGATAGGTCATAAAGAAGTAATTATCACTTCCGTTTCACCAGCGCATAATAATCGCCTTCAAGCGGCAAATAGCCCTGATCATACACAAAGTAATAAACGGTACCGGCTTTTGTGGTGTAAATGCTGGTAAAGAGGTTAAAATCAAAACCCAATATGGCGAGCTTGTCTCGGGTGGTTTTGGTTTTGTCTTCGGGATTGAGCTCTTCGAGAATGCGGTAGTTTTTGCGTAACTGATTGTTGGTATTGCGTATCAGATTGTGCTGATCACTATTCAGCTTGTTATTGGCCGCGTTACGACAGGCGTCGCTGCAGTATTTTTTATCGGCGCGGCCAATGATCTTATCACCACATTCGGGGCAGGTCTTGCTCATAATCGTTGTAATTCATTCTAAAATAATGATTTTCTAGGATTTAAGCGCGATTTTCATATGTTCCAAATGATGCCGGCAATGCCAGTCATACATACCCACAGCTTCGGCGAGATTGAATCGCTTGCCGTGCTCAGGATGAATGTATTCGTGTGCCAGGTCATCGCTGTGCAGGGACCGAAGCAGTACAACCCAGCGGGCGTGCAGGCTTTTAAGCAGGTTTATCGAGACCTGCGCATCTACCGAAGTCACATCGGGCAACAGCGCCCAGCGGTCTTCATGATAGGGTTTTATTTTTGGGGACTCTTCGGTAAGGGCAAGCTTAAAACGAATGAAGGCGTTCATATGACTGTCTGCACAATGGTGCACCAGTTGCAGGATGGTCCAGCCCTCGGGACGGTAGGTCTTGGACCAGGTTTCTTTTGTGGCATCGGCTAAGAGCTGGCTAACGTTTTCAGGAAAGTTTTGAATGGTCTCGATCCAGCCGGTAAGGTGGGTTGCGGTTATAACTTCCGGCTTTTGAAAATTGCCAATAGGGTATTTTAAATGTTCAATATCAGACATCGTTGGTTTCGTTATATAGTCTGAAATTAACCATTTTTGCCTGCGCAAGCCCTTGCTTTCAGCTTAATTTTTCCGCGAAAGCGATAAAATAATCAAGATCGGCCTTAGTTGTTGCAATTCCTACCGAGATACGTATGGCCCCTCGCATTTTTTGAAGCGCATTGATAATCTCACGATAGCCGCCGTGCAGATTGCTGCTGAAAAATTCACCCAGTTCTTCGGAAGAAAGGTCGTTGTTGATCTCGTCTATCCCGGGATTACAGAAACAGCCGGTACGGAGTGAGATGTTGCAGGCATTGGCTTTTTCTTCAACCTCTTCAAACGGAAGTGTTCTGCCGTGGGCATCGTAAAAATTCATAATAAGCGTGCCTCCGGTTTGCTCGCGGTCTGCAGGACCAAAAATGCGCACCTTAGGACTTCCGTCTGGATGTTTTAGAGCTCTTAGATGCGTAAACAAATAGCGGGTAAGCGAATTAACCCGGGCGTTGATGCGCTCAATACCAATCGCATCAATGTGATCAAGGCCTATTTTAAGTGCGGGGATATCCAGGTAATTGAGGGTGCCGTTTTCAAAACGCTCATGATTGCCGGCCAGAAAATGATGGGGCGACTTAACACTGGCAAGTGTCACGGTTCCTCCGGCAAACCAGGGCTTACAGAGTTTGTTGAACTTGTTTTTTTTGACCAAAAGACAACCCAAACCAGTGGGATATCCAAAAATTTTATAGAACGAAATGGACACAAAATCGGGTTGAACCTCCTGTAAATCAAGTCTGGAACTCGTTACGAAAGCAGCCGCATCAAGCAAAACATCCCAGCCTTTTTGCTGGGCTTTTGCCACCCATCCTAAATCGTGCTGCACGCCCGAAACATTAGACTGCGCCGGGTAGGCAAAAAGACGGTTAGAACCGGTATGCGGTATAGATAAGGCTTCTTCAAGAAATTGCCTTTCAACGCGAAGATCCTCAATTTGCATAGGCACATAGCGGTAATTGCCTCCCTTGCTTTTACAGTATTCCCGAATTCCGTTAACCGAGTTGTGATTGTCTGCAAACAACAAATATTCAGAGCCGGGCTGAAACGGATAGCATTCCCCCACAATTTTTAAAGCACCGGAAGCATTCTGGGTAAAAATGCAGAAGTAGTCGCGTGCATTAAAGTAGTCCAACACGCGCTGGCGTGCAGCCTCAACAAGCCGGGTGGCGTGTGTAGATGTGGGATTTGTAGAATGCGGATTCCCAAAGGTGTGCTCTTTGAGGATTTTATGATGCGCATCAAGCTGACTCGCCGCATATAAGTTGCCGCCGGTGTAATCCAGATAGACGTGGTTGTGCTCGTCAAGGCGGCTGTATTCCGCTTTGCGTAAACTGTTGAAGAATGACTCATCCAGGAGTTCAGCCGTCTGGAGTACGGTAGATTTTCGTTTAAATAGGGAGGCCAGCATGCGTATTGATTTTGAAATAGTCTGTTAGTGGGTGCCAATTTGAAATTTATTCAGAATACAGTCAAGGGGTTATTTTCCCTTTTAACAAAGGGGTTCTACACAAAAACGCGTGCAGAATAACTTTTCAAAGGTGGTTTGCTTTTTTAGACCAAAACATAGGGCAAATGCCGTATTAACTGATGTTGGGCGGAATATTTATCCGTTTGCAAATGCTTACAAACGACTATAAACGAAAGTAACCGCTTAACTACCGAATGTTTTTTGGTGGCTGTCTAATCTTTGCATCGTCAATCAGTTACAGCAAACGACCTGTAGCGAGGACAAATGAGATTTCCGCCTTCGCGGAAAAAATATATTAACTGTTTAACGTAAAAACAAAAATCATGAGCACATTAAGAAACAAAGTACAGTTGATCGGAAACTTAGGAAATGATCCTGAAATCGTAAATCTGGAGTCAGGCAAAAAGCTGGCGAAATTCAGCATTGCGACCAATGAAACCTACAAAAACACCAAGGGCGAGCGGGTCACAGATACACAATGGCATAATGTAGTTGCCTGGGGTAAAACCGCGGAAATTATCGAAAACTACGCTACCAAAGGAAAAGAGGTTGCCATAGAAGGTAAACTGACGTCGCGTTCTTACGAGACTAAACAAGGCGAGAAGCGTTACATCACCGAGATCGTATGCGACGAATTGTTGCTATTAAGTAAATAGTTTCGATACAATTTTAATTGACTTTTAAGCGTCAAAAATCACTCAGCTACCTTTTTCGTGTAGTTGAGTGATTTTGTTTTTTACTTCCTGAAATAAATGCCGGTTGCTGAGTGAATGCCTAAGGGCATTTGTATCGAAGCACCGGGATTTATGCTAAAGAATTTCAGAAATAGCTCATACTAAAAACCAAGTAGTTCTTTTAAAATCCAAATCTTATGGCAGGATACACCTATATTTTGGAATGTGTAAACGGCTCTTATTATACAGGAAGTACTAAAAATCTGGAGGTGCGTTTGAAAACAATATCAGGAAGGAAAAGGAGCTCGGTTTACAGCCAAACATATTCCGGTTAAACTCGTATATCACGAGTGCCATAGTCGTATTGACGTCGCTTTTTACAGAGAAAAACAAATACAGGGCTGGAGTCGCAAAAAGAAAGAGGCTTTAATTTCTAATCAAACAACTGATCTTGTTTTACTTGCAAAGAAGGATTTTAGTGAACCACTGTATCTTCGATACAATTTTTAACGATTTGCAATCGCTAAAAATCACTCAGCTACCTTTTTCGTGTAGTTGAGTGATTTTGTTTTTTACTTCCTGAAATAAATGCCGGTAGCTGAGTGAATGCCCAATGGGCATTTGTATATAAACCAATTTATCGTGATTTTGTCGAATCCCCGAATTCTCTTCAATAATTTCCAATATTAAAATCACTCAGTTACAATTAGAGATAGCTGAGTGATTTTTTTCTTTCGAGAAATAAATGCCGGTTGCTGAGTGAATGCCCTTGTGGCATTTGTATCGAAGCACGGGCATTTACTTAATCACATTATCCATTACTTCCTGAACCACTTCAGGGTTTAACAGGGTGCTGGTGTCGCCCAGGTTTGAAGTATCGTTTGAAGCGATTTTACGCAAAATACGACGCATGATTTTACCGCTTCGGGTTTTGGGGAGGCCGCTGGTAAACTGAATTTTATCCAGTTTTGCGATTGGGCCAATACGGTCTGAAATCAACTGATTGATTTCCTTTCTCAGATTGTCCTGATTTCGGGTTTCTCCGGTTTCTTTCAGAATCACGTACCCGTAAAGCGCGTTTCCTTTTACCTCGTGCGGGTAGCCCACGATGGCACTTTCGGCCACTGCGGGGTGTTCGTTAATCGCATCTTCAATGGGTGCGGTTCCCAGATTGTGACCGCTTACGATCACCACATCATCTACCCGACCGGTAATACGATAATAGCCTACACTATCGCGTAAGGCCCCGTCCCCTGTAAAATACATATTTTTAAAGGCGGAAAAATAGGTGTCTTTGTACCGCTGGTGATTGCCCCAAATGGTGCGTGCCATAGATGGCCAGGGGAATTTGATACACAATCTACCATCAACCTGATTGCCCTTGATCTCTTTTCCTTCTTCATCCATAAGCGCGGGCTGAATTCCCGGCAACGGCAAGGTCGCAAAAGTTGGGATTGCAGGGGTGGAGTAGGGAATGGGAGAGATCATAATACCGCCGGTTTCCGTCTGCCACCAGGTGTCAACAATGGGGCATTTTTTCTTCCCGATATTTTCATCATACCAGTGCCAGGCTTCCTCATTAATGGGTTCGCCCACAGTGCCCAAAACCTTCAGCGAAGACAAATCGTATTTCTCCACGTGTTCCAGATTTTCTTTGGCCAGAGCGCGTATTGCGGTAGGCGCAGTATAAAACTGCGTTACTTTATGCTTGTCTACGATTTCCCAAAAACGCCCGTAATCGGGATAACTGGGTACGCCTTCAAACATTACCGTGGTGGCGCCATTGGCCAGCGGACCGTAGACAATATAGCTGTGACCGGTGATCCAGCCGATGTCTGCCGTACACCAGTACACATCACCATCGCGGTATTGAAACACATTTTTAAACGTAAAAGCGGTATAAACCATGTAGCCGGCGGTGGTGTGCACCATACCTTTGGGCGTTCCGGTTGAGCCTGAAGTGTAGAGAATAAACAGCGGGTCTTCGGCATCCATTATTTCGGGTTCGCAGGTGGCTTCGGCCTTATCGAGAAGGGGTTGCAACCATTTGTCGCGGCCTTCTTTCATCTCTACTCCGGAATCAATTCGGTTAACAACCAAAACCGTTTCTACACTATCGCATTTTTTCAATCCTTCGTCAACGATTCCTTTTAAATCGATTGTTTTGCTACCGCGAAAAGATCCGTCGCTGGTAATTACCATTTTACAATTGGAATCATTAATACGTGTGGCAAGCGCGGTTGAAGAAAAACCTGCAAACACCACCGAATGAATAGCACCTATACGCGCGCAGGCCAGTACCGCAACTGCCAGCTCCGGGATCATCGGCAAGTAAATACAAACGCGATCGCCTTTTTGAATGCCTTCGACCTTTAAAACATTAGCCATTTTACACACCCGGTCGTGCAGTTCGTTGTAGGTTATGTGCAGCGCTTCTTCGTCCGGATTATTGGGTTCAAACAAAATAGCCGTTTGATCCCCTCGCGTGCGTAAATGCCGGTCGATGCAGTTTTCGGTAATGTTGAGTTGAGCACCTTCAAACCATTTAAATTCGGGTTTTTCAAAGTCGTAGCTCAACACATTATCCCAGCGTTTGTGCCACATAAAATGCTCTTCGGCAATTTCTTCCCAGTAACTTTCAGGATTGCGCACCGATTTGCGATAGACTTGAAAATATTCTTCTAAATGTTTGATATGGTAATTACTCATGGTTGTAGTCTTAATTGGTATTTAAAAGGCTTAGTAGTTTTAGTTTTCAGCATTAAAATTACTAAATCGATATCGAATCCCTTTGAACAATTCTGCTTAGAAGTCCTGTAATTGCTTAATTTTTTTATAAAAATATCTAAAAATTCGTGCGATTTTAAAACTAAACGGCCTCATTCACCTCGATCCAATACCCATCAGGATCCTGAAAATACACCTGCCGAATTCCATCGTTGCGGATGTAATTTTTTTGAGGAGTGTCTTTCCAATCTGAATAGGCAATGCCCAGCGCTTCTAAGTGGGCTATGAATTTGTCTAAACGCGGAGTTGCCAAAGCAAAATGAACAGCTTTGTTGGTTTTAATTTCAGCATCAGGTCTGGGTATCAGATGCAATTGCCGGTGTTCTCCCAGCGATAACCAGCGTGTCTTTGATTTGGAAGTCGTATTTTCAATTTCGGGAAACTGAAATACCTGCTGATAAAAGGAGACAGCAGTATCAACATCCTTTACGGAAAGGGCGATATGGTTGAAGGTAAACTTTGACATTAATCCTATTCCTAGTTAAAGCTAATGACTCTGCGCTTCTCCCGCACCGCTGGGAATACGAATGTGCTCCACAATTTCCTGAACGCTCTCGGGTGGTGCCGGTGTGAGTCTGGAAACGATTACTGAGATGATCACATTAACCGTCATAGCTACAGTTCCAAAACCTTCTGGCGAAGTATCAAACCACCATTCTGAAGCCGGAAGCGGTTCCATAACGCCGATGAGGCCGGTTTTGAATCGTATCATATAAAACAGCATCAGGATGATACCTACAACCATCCCACTAATGGCACCTTGCTTGTTCATGCGTTTATCAAAAATACCCAGAACGATTGCAGGGAAAAATGAAGCAGCCGCAAGTCCAAAAGCCAGGGCCACAACCGCGGCCACAAATCCCGGCGGATAAATCCCAAATAAGCCTGCGACGATAATGGCCACAAAAATGCTGATGCGGGCGGCCATCAATTCCCCTTTTTCAGAAATATTGGGTTTCAATTGTTTTTTGATCAGATCGTGAGAGACTGAAGTTGAAATAACCAATAAAAGTCCGGCTGCGGTAGAAAGCGCAGCGGCCAGTCCGCCGGCAGCAACCAAAGCAATCACCCAGGCGGGCAATTGTGCAATTTCCGGATTGGCCAATACCATAATATCCCGGTCTACATAAAGTTCATTGGTTTCGGCTGAAGCATTTGCGATAAGACGTTCTCCGCTGGCACCGCGCGCCTCGGTAAATTCGGGTTTTCCGGTGGTGGCTTCCCCGTTTACATATTGAATTTTTCCGTCCCCGTTTTTATCGCTCCAGGCGATAAGACCGGTGTCTTCCCAGTTTTTAAACCATTGTGGCAAAGCAGTATATTCCTGATTGCTCACGGTTTCGATTAAATTAGTACGGGCAAAAACCGAAACAGCAGGAGCGGTGGTATATAAAATGGCGATCAGCAAAAGCGCAAGACCGGCAGATTTACGGGCGTCTTTTACGTTAGGCACGGTAAAAAACCGTACGATTACGTGTGGAAGACCCGCCGTCCCGGCCATTAAAGCCAGTGTAATGGCAAAAACATCCCAGGTAGATTTGGTGCCTTCGGTATATTCTTTAAAGCCTAATTGGGTGTGTAGGCTGTCTAGTTTTTCGAGCAGATAGGTGCCGTCTTCCACGCGACCGCCCATCCCGATCTGAGGTATAATATTACCTGTCATTTGGATGGAAATAAAAATCGCCGGTACCATGAATGCGAAAATCAGCACGCAATATTGTGCAACCTGCGTGTAGGTGATGCCTTTCATTCCGCCTAAAAAAGCAAAAACCAAAACCACCGCCATGCCTATAACTACGCCGGTGGTAATCTCAACCTGAAGAAACTGCGAAAAAACAATACCCACGCCGCGCATCTGCCCGGCCACGTAGGTAAACGAAACGATAAGCGCACAAATTACCGCAACGGTACGCGCGGTATTTGAATAATACCGGTCACCTATAAAATCGGGTACGGTGAACTTGCCAAATTTTCGCAGGTAGGGCGCCAGTAAAAGCGCCAGCAAAACGTAACCGCCCGTCCAGCCCATCAGATAAACCGAACCGTCGTAACCGGCAAATGAGATAATACCTGCCATGGAAATGAAAGAAGCGGCGCTCATCCAGTCGGCAGCGGTTGCCATCCCGTTAGCCAGCGGGGAAACCCCGCCACCAGCAACATAAAATTCTTTTGTAGAGCCGGCACGTGCCCAGATGGCGATCCCAAAATACAGGGCAAAAGTGATTCCTACTAAAATCCAGGTCCAGAGTTGAACGCTCATAATTGGGTTGTTTTTGATCCGCAAAGCGGAATTGATATTGGGTTGGTGTGAAACACAGACTTATTTCTCGTTGTATCCGTGTTTTTTATCAAGACGGTTCATCAGCCAGACGTAAACGAAAATGAGTATGACAAAAACATAAATGCTGCCTTGCTGCGCAAACCAGAAGCCCAGTTTAAAACCACCTAAACTATATCGATTGAGAAAATCCTTAAAAAGGATGCCGCAGCCAAAGGAAACTGCAAACCAAATGAGGAGTAAGACAGCTAAATACTTGAGATTGGCACGCCAGTATTTTCGGGCATTTTCAGGAATGGCCATAATAGGATTATTGTTAATTTTTTACTAATATAATTCATTAATTATAAGTGTGCTAACCGCACTTACCCGTTTTAAGAAAAAACAAGGCATAAAAAAACCTGCTAGAAAAACTAACAGGTTGATTTTTTTGACAATGAGGATGCTTATAAAACAGAAAAGATAAACTTAACTGTTGGTGTGATAAGCAATGTAAATTTTGCACCAGTTTCATTATTTAGAGATCCGCTTACGGCTACAGATGCCTTGCCATCTGCTTTAAGATCTTGTGCCAAAGCATTGAAAAAATCAGATTGCGCCTGGGTAATCGTACCCCCTTCACCAACAGCAATAGTTAAATTGCTAATCGCAGCTGTTTTACCGTCAGATGTCAAAGCACCATTTAAAACAGAACCTTCACCGCTTGTGACTGCAGTTATTTCGTAAGTAAAACCGGTAATGTCTACAGATTTGATTTTACTCTTATACTTCTGAAAATCTGCATTACCGGAAGCATCAATATTAAAGTTGGTGTCAATAGAGTTTTCACCCTGAGTATCTATTGCTATAGAGGTTTTAAAATCATCTTCAACAGTTATATCTGGTGCAGCATCTTCAATGGCATCACACGAGTTAAGTGTCAAGGCGAATAGGCTAAGGGCAAAAAAGGTTTTTAAGGTTTTCATAATACATTTGGGTTGTTAAATTCGTTAACAAAAATAGCGCATCCATTTTATTGTACAAGCACTACACTAAAAAAGGGGAAAAATCACCGCATTTTTAAGGTTGTCTGTTTAAAATCAGGTATTTATTGCATTTTTAGAAATAGATTTCCTGCGCGAGACGATAGGTATTCGCGTGGGCCTCGATGATGATTTTAATATCGGGAGAATAGCCGCCGCCCATACTCACCTGTACCGGGATTTCGCTTTCGCGAAAACAATTCAGCGTAAAGTGATCGCGCTCCCTGCAACCTTCGGGGGTGCACGACAGCCTTCCGAGTTTATCGGTTTCCAGAATGTCAACACCACTGAGGTAGAAAATAAAATCGGGCTTTACCTGCTCAATCAGGCGAGGCAAGGTTTCTTTCAGCTTTGCTAAATAATAGTCGTCGCCGCTTTTATCGGGAATAGCGATGTCTAAATCTGAAACCTCTTTTTTAAACGGATAATTCCCCGCGCCGTGCATACTGAAGGTAAAGACCGAAGCGTCGTTTTGAAAAATCTCTGCCGTACCATTGCCCTGATGCACATCAAGATCTACGATAAGGATTTGTTTTGCAAGACCGTTTGACTGCAGGTAACGCGCACCAATCGCCTGATCGTTAAGCAAACAAAAAGCTTCGCCGTGGTCGCTGTAGGCGTGGTGGGTGCCGCCGGCAATATTGAAACTGATGCCGTGTTCTAAGGCAAACTCGCAACCCAAAATGGTACCCTGTGCAATAATCTGCTCGCGATCTACCAACTCCTGAGACAACGGAAAACCAATTTTTCGCGCCTCGCGCCTGTCCAGATTCAGGGCTTTTAGATTGGTTACGTATTCTTCTGTATGAACGGCCGTGATGTAGCGTTCTTCGGGGAAGCCCGGCTCGTAAAAGTTGTCCTGCGTACAGGTGCCTTCGTGCAGGAGCTGCCTGGGGAGCAGTTCATACTTTTCCATCGGGAAGCGGTGCCCTTCGGGTAACGGATGGCGGTAGATGGGATGGTAGGCGATTTTAAGCATTCAATTTATGCAATTTAAGCTGAATCCGTTTCCGCTTGATATCAACTTCAAGCACATTAACAACAACCTGTTCCTGAAGACTCACGTGGGCGTTGACATCGCTTACAAAGCCGTCAGCCAGATTGGAGATGTGAATTAACCCGCTTTCTTTGATGCCGATATCTACAAAAGCCCCAAAATTGGTAATGTTATTCACAATTCCCGGAAGCAGTTGTCCTATCTCGAGATCTTCAATTTTGCGAATGTTTTGATTAAAGGTAAAGGCTTTTGCCGGTTCGCGCGGATCGAGACCCGGTTTTTCGAGTTCGTCAAGAATATCTTTCAGCGTAGGCAGCCCCACTTCATCGGTCACAAAATCGTTGAGGTTGATTTTTTTCAATAAAGCCGTATTGCCAATGAGTTCACTCACGGAAACCTTCAGTTTAGATGCCATATCTTCCACCACTTCGTAACGCTCGGGATGTACGGCGGAGTCGTCGAGTGGATTTTCAGCCTGTTTAACGCGCAAAAAACCGGCGGCCTGCTCAAAGGCTTTTGCGCCCAATCGGGGAACATCGAGGATTTGATTTCGCGAAGCGAAAGCCCCGTTTTCATCCCGATAGCTCACAATATTTTCGGCGAGTTTAGGCCCAATGCCCGAAACGTAACTGAGCAGCGGCACACTGGCGGTGTTGAGGTTAACACCTACCGTATTCACACAGCTTTCTACCACGCGGTCGAGTTCGCTTTTTAATTTGGTTTGATCCACATCGTGCTGGTATTGCCCCACACCAATGGACTTTGCGTCTATTTTTACCAATTCGGCGAGTGGATCTGCAAGCCTACGACCAATAGATACCGCACCCCGCACGGTCACATCATAATTGGGAAACTCGTCGCGGGCGATTTTTGAAGCCGAATAAATACTGGCTCCGGCCTCGCTCACTACAAAAACCTCGAGGTCCCGATTAAATTGCATGCGTTTAATAAACTGTTCGGTTTCCCGACTAGCGGTTCCGTTACCAATAGCAATGGCTTCTATCTTGTGTGCATCTACCAAAAAACTGATTTTACGCATCGCGCCTTTGGTGTCATTTTTGGGCGGGTGCGGGTAGATGGTTTCGTTATGCTGAAGTCCGCCATTTTCATCCAGACACACCACTTTACAACCGGTTCTAAAACCGGGATCTATTGCCAGGATGCGTTTTTCGCCCAAAGGCGAACCCAGTAAGAGTTGGCGGAGGTTTTTGGCAAAAACGGAAATCGCCTCGGCATCTGCTTTTTCCTTAGCAAGACCTAAAGCCTCATTACTCAGCGCCGGAAACAGTAAACGTTTGTAGGCATCAGCTGCGGCGAGTTCGATTTGCTCTGCACAGGCGCCCTTTGATTTAACAATTCGACTGCTTATGTTTTGTAACGCACGCTCTTCATCAATCTCCAGTTTTAAGCGAATAAAACCTTCATTGGCCGCCCGGGTGAGTGCCAGAAAGCGGTGTGAGGGTATGCGGGACAATGATTCATCCCAGTCGAAATAATCTTTGTATTTCAGCGCCTGTTCCTCGTCTTTTTTAGACTTGACCACCTTGGTAATAATCTGGGCGTGGCGTTCTATTTGATTGCGTAGATAATTACGAATATCTGTGCGCTCGTTAATCCATTCTGAAATGATGTGGCGTGCACCCTCCAGTGCTTCTTCAATCGAAGTTACAGCTTCACCACGATAATTATGCGCGGTGCTCTCCAGATCACGGGCGTTCTGGGCCATAATGATTTTGGCAAGCGGTTCGAGTCCGTTTTCGCGTGCGGTATCGGCTTTGGTTTTTCGTGTCTTTTTATACGGAAGGTATAAGTCTTCTAAAACCGTAGCATCGGTGGTGTTTTCTATTTGTTTTTGAAGTTCGGGCGTTAATACCTCCTGCTCTTCCAAAGCTTTTAAGATGGAAGTTTTCCGCTTTTCTAAAGCTTCAAACTGTTCTTTAAACTTGACGATTTCGCCCAACTGTACCTCATCCAGATTTCCCGTGCGCTCCTTCCGATAGCGCGAAATAAAAGGAATGGTAGCGCCTTCTTCCAGCAGTTGAAGGGTGTTTTTAATACCTGCTTCGGGTAAGTTGGTTACAGATTTTAGGTAGGAGAGGATGGTGGGCATGTTGTGTGATATTATTTATTGGTGGCGCTCACTGTGGCGTAGAGGACCACCCCTCTTTCAGCAAAGCTGAAATTTTCCCCTCCTTTTTAAGGAGGGGAGCATTTTAAATCTAACTAATCACCCCACCATTCTTAACCCCGGCAGTATCTGGGTTCATAAACACCAGTTTACCCTGTGCGTCTTCGGTCATGAGGATCATACCCTGACTTTCTACGCCGCGTAAGGGACGAGGGGCAAGATTTACCAAAACGGTTACCTGTTTGCCAATAATATCTTCCGGCTTAAAGCTTTCGGCTATACCTGAAACTATAGTGCGTACATCAATACCGGTGTCAACTTTTAGAACCAATAATTTCTTGGTTTTTGGCATTTTTTCGGCTTCTAAAATGGTACCTACACGCAGATCGAGCTTGGTAAAATCATCAAATTGAATGGTGTCTTTTTGCGGTGTTACTGCTGTATTTTCGGCTTGATTGCTCATTTTGGTGGCTTCGAGTTTATCGAGTTGTTTTTGTATTTGTTCGTCTTCAATCTTGCTAAACAAGAGGGCGGCGGCATTAATGGTATGACCTACCGGAAGCAGGTCTATTTTTTCGCCAAGACACTTCCAGCTTAAAGGCTTTGGCAGACGCATCAACGGATTTTCACTTTCGATATTGAGCATATCTTTCAGCGTTTTTGCTGTATGAGGCAGGAAGGGTTCGCTTAAAACCGCCAGTGTCGCTGCGATTTGCAGGGCAACGTACATCACGGTCTGGGTGCGTTCCGCATCGGTTTTTACAGTTTTCCAGGGCTCTGCGTCAGCAAGGTATTTGTTTCCTAAACGGGCGACATTCATCAGTTCGTTTTGCGCTTCGCGGAAACGGTACCGCTCTATCGAACTCGCAATAACCGCGGGATAAGCTTTCATTTCGGCCAGCGCCTGATCGTCTTCTTCGGTAAAGTTTGAAGCCTGTGGAATTTTCCCTTCGTAATATTTATTGGTCAATACCACCACGCGGTTGATGAAATTCCCAAAAATCGCCACGAGTTCGTTGTTGTTACGCGCCTGAAAGTCATTCCACGTAAAATCGTTGTCTTTGGTCTCGGGCGCATTTGCGGTGAGCGTATAGCGTAACACGTCTTGCTGTCCCGGGAAATCCTGAAGATACTCGTGCAGCCATACCGCCCAGTTTTTGGAGGTCGAAAGCTTATTGCCTTCCAGGTTTAAAAATTCGTTTGCAGGCACGTTATCGGGCAAAATGTAACTGCCTTCCGCCTTAAGCATACTTGGGAAAATGATGCAGTGAAAAACGATGTTGTCTTTCCCGATAAAGTGTACCAGTTTGGTGTCATCGGCTTTCCAGTAGTCTTCCCAGTTTTTGCCTTCGCGCGCGGCCCATTCTTTAGTTGATGAAATATAACCAATAGGTGCATCAAACCACACGTAAAGTACTTTGCCTTCTGCGCCTTCAACCGGTACGGGAATTCCCCAATCCAGATCGCGGGTCACCGCACGTGGGCGTAGACCATCGTCGATCCACGATTTACATTGGCCGTAAACATTCGATTTCCAGTCTTTTTTATGGTCTTCAAGAATCCATTGCTTCAGAAAATCTTCATAGCGTTCCAAAGGTAAAAACCAGTGACGGGTTTCCTTTAAAACCGGCTTAGCGCCTGAAATAGTTGATTTGGGATTGATCAAATCGGTCGCGTTAAGCGACGAACCGCAATTTTCGCACTGATCGCCGTAGGCTTCCTCGTGGCCACATTTTGGGCAGGTGCCGGTCACAAACCGGTCTGCCAGATATTGATTGGCTTCCGGGTCGTAGAGTTGCTCGGTCACTTCTTCAATAAAGTCTCCTTTTTCATAAAGGGTCTTAAAAAAGTCTGAAGCCGTATCGTGATGTACCTGCGCTGAGGTACGGGAATAATTGTCAAACGAAATCCCAAATTCTTCAAAAGAATCTTTGATGATTTTATGGTATTTATCTACCACTTCCTGCGGAGAAATTCCTTCTTTTTTTGCTTTGATGCTTATGGCCACCCCGTGCTCGTCGCTTCCGCAGATATAGGCGACATCTTTATCAAGTCCACGCAAATAGCGTGCATAGATATCGGCGGGTACATAAACACCTGCCAAATGGCCTATATGTATAGGGCCGTTTGTGTAGGGCAAAGCAGCAGTGATGGTATATCTCTTAGGATCCATAAGGTTCAAAATTTTGTGCGGCAAAGATACCATTATGCGATTAAACCTACTAACCGCTACAGCTACAAATACAAAGTGCGTATATTAGTGTTTTGACGGGAATCTTTATTTTTGATTCTATTAAAACTGAAATGTATGTTGACCCCACCCTTTTTAAAAGCCGGAGATAAAGTAGGTATTGTGTGTACCGCCCGTAAAATTGATCGTGACGAACTCGAAGATGGTATTGCAATGCTTAAAAGTTGTGGTTTGGTCCCGGTTTTGGGTAAGACTATTGGAGCGAAAGATGATCAGTTTGGGGGTGATGATGCCTTGCGTGCCCAGGACTTGCAAAATATGCTTGATGATGAAGAAATACGCGCAGTGTGGTGTGCACGGGGCGGTTATGGTACGGTACGTATCATAGATGCCATCAACTTCTATAAATTTGTTAAATACCCGAAGTGGATTATTGGGTATAGCGATATAACGGTGTTGCATTCTCAGATTCATAAATTGGGTTTTGAGACCATTCACGCGGTGATGCCGGTAGGAATCGCAAAGAATACCGCTTTGTCGAAACAAACGCTTGAGAATGCCTGGTTTGGTAAGCCCTTGCACTATCACATCCCGGCATCGCCGCTTAACCGTCTTGGGCAGGGAAGGGGTGAACTGGTAGGTGGAAATATATCTATTTTGTACTCCCTTTGCGGAAGCGCGAGTTCTATAGATACCGATAATAAGATCCTCTTTTTAGAAGATCTTGACGAATACCTCTACCACGTTGACCGTATGATGGTAAACCTGAAGCGTAACGGGATGCTGCGCAATCTTAGAGGACTTATCGTGGGCGGACTCACCAAAATGCATGACAACTCAATTCCTTTCGGAAAGACTGCACAGGAAATCGTACTGGATGCAGTGGCCGAATACGAATATCCGGTGTGTTTTGATTTTCCGGCGGGTCATCTGGACGATAACCGGGCCCTGATTTTTGGGCGCGACACTTCTTTTGAAGTCAATGAGCGTGGCGCTAAAATCTATTTTGAAGAGGCCGAAAGCTAGACACGGTAAGCTATGAACCATAACGAGTTGGGCATTTGGGGAGAGCAGTATGCGGCAGATTATTTGTTGCGAAATGGCTACGAAATCCTCGAGCGCAACTGGTTTTTTAATAAAGCCGAAATAGACATCATCGCCAGGCACAGAGAACAGCTCGTTATCGTTGAGGTCAAAACCCGTAACTCAGATTTTTTCGGCGACCCGCAGGAATTTGTAAAGCCTTCTAAAAGAAAACTACTGGTCAAAGCCGCAAACGAGTACATCATCTCAAACGATCTGGATATCGAAACCCGTTTTGATATCATCGCCATTTTAAAAAACGCCAGGCAGGAAGAACTGGAGCATTTTGAGAATGCGTTTTATCATTTTTAAGGGAATGAACACACAACCTGTCTTATCTTAGATGAAGAGACTTCGTTATATTTTGTAACAGAATTAGGGTTACTTGCCGATTTTTTCTTGAAAAACTTTTAAAATAATTACTTTTCAACAGCCTCAACTTTCTTCGGCATCAAAGGCTTCAACAACTCTACAGCTTTGTTCACTGAGGAAATACCGGGAGCGGTAAGCAGTAATCGTAATCCTTTTGAAGTTTTCTTTTCTTTAAGCGTAACGCGGTTTGCGTGGGTTTGCACAAACTGAAGCATTCTTGAGAACGCAGTGCTCTGGTAGAATTTAGATTGCTGGTCTGCAATAAAGAAGCCGATAAGCTTTTTGTTTTTCATCACCACTTTTTCGAGTCCGTAATGGGTGGCAACCCACTTGATGCGTACCGAATTCAGTAAATCTTCGGCTTGTGAGGGTAATTCACCAAAACGGTCAATCAGGCGGGCTTCAAAAGCTGCAAGTTCTTCTTCGGTCTTGAGACTGTTGAGTTCGGTATACAGATTTAAACGCTCGGTGATGTTATTGATATAATCATCGGGGAAAAGCAATGAGAAGTCGGAATCAATCACGGTATCCTTGACGTATTCTTTATTTTCATCATCCGCATTTTGATCGGCATACAGATCGGCGAACTCGTTTTCTTTAAGCTCTTCAATGGTCTCGTTGAGGATTTTTTGATAGGTATCAAAGCCTATTTCATTGATAAAGCCGCTTTGCTCACCACCTAATAAATCTCCGGCGCCACGAATCTCCAGATCTTTCATAGCAATATTAAAACCGCTGCCCAGACTTGAGAATTGCTCTAAAGCCGTCATGCGTTTACGCGCATCTTCGGTCATTGCCGAAAGTGGCGGAGTAATAAAATAGCAGAAGGCTTTCTTGTTGCTTCGGCCCACACGACCCCGCATTTGGTGCAGGTCTGAAAGCCCGAAATTATTAGCGTTATTGATGAAAATCGTATTGGCATTCGGCACATCAAGACCACTTTCCACAATCGTGGTAGAGACCAAAACGTCAAACTCCCCGTCCATAAATTTCAGCATCAGCTCTTCCAGCTTTTTGCCGTCCATCTGGCCATGGCCAATTCCTACCTTGGCATCCGGAACCAGACGCTGTATCATTCCCGCAACTTCCTTGATGTTTTGCAGGCGGTTGTGAATGAAAAAAACCTGTCCGCCGCGTTGTATTTCATAAGAAATCGCATCGCGTATCACTTCCTCAGAAAGGCGAACGATATGCGTCTCAATGGGATAACGGTTGGGCGGTGGCGTGGTAATCGTGCTCAAATCGCGCGCGGCCATCAGGCTAAATTGCAGGGTGCGCGGTATAGGTGTGGCTGTAAGCGTGAGCGTATCTACATTCTCTTTGATGGTCTTAAGCTTGTCTTTTACGGCTACGCCAAACTTTTGTTCCTCATCAACAATGAGCAATCCCAAATCTTTAAACTTCACGTTTTTACTGGTGAGCTGGTGGGTGCCAATGATGATGTCTACTCTTCCGTTAGCGAGTCGCTCCAGGGTTTCCCGTTTTTCTTTCGCTGTGCGAAAGCGGTTGAGATAATCTACCGTAACGGGTAAATCTTTAAGCCGCTCGCTAAAGGTTTTATGATGCTGAAAGGCCAAAATCGTCGTGGGAACCAAAACCGCAACCTGTTTGCCGTTATCTACCGCTTTAAATGCGGCGCGTATGGCAACCTCGGTTTTACCGAAGCCCACATCGCCACAAACCAGGCGATCCATGGGGCGGGTACTTTCCATATCTGCTTTTACAGCTTCGGTGGCCGTGCTTTGATCGGGCGTGTCTTCGTAGATAAAACTGGCTTCGAGTTCGTTTTGCAAATAGGTGTCGGGCCCAAAAGCAAAACCTTTTTCAAGCCTGCGTTTTGCATACAGTTTTATGAGGTTAAAAGCGATCTCCTTGACCTTGGTTTTGGTCTTTTGCTTCAGTTTTTTCCAGGCGGCGCTGCCCAACTTGTAAATCTGGGGCGGTTTGCCGTCTTTACCGTTGTATTTAGTGACTTTGTGCAGCGAGTGAATGCTGAGGTAGAGCACATCGCGCTCGCCGTAAATCAGTTTGATGGCTTCCTGACGCTTTCCTTCAACTTCAATTTTCTGGAGTCCGCCAAATTTCCCGATCCCGTGATCAATATGCGTTACGTAATCGCCTATCTGGAGGCTGGTCAGCTCTTTTAAAGTAATCGCCTGCTTTTTGGCGTAGCCGTCTTTCAGCTTAAACTTGTGATAGCGTTCAAAAATCTGATGATCGGTATAGCAAACAATCTTTAAATCTTCATCAATAAATCCGCGGTACAGCGACATAATGATGGTTTCGTACTGTTTGACGTTGAGATCTGCATCGTCAAAAATATCCTGAAAACGTTTGGCCTGTTGTTCGCTGGCGCAGCAAATATAGTTGGTGTAACCAGCCTCGTAATTTTCATTCAGGTTTTCAATAAGCAGGTTGAATTGCTTATTAAAAGCCGGTTGTGGCTGCTGATTGAAGGTAATCGTAACGCCTGACGACTCGCTTGCGTTGGTGTCGTTGACGCGCACCAGCTGAAAATCGAGCAGTTGCTTACGTATTAGTGCCGAATCGCAAAAAAGTTCGCCCGGATCGGTGCGTTTGATTTCGCTGTCCAGCTTGTTATAAGCTTCCTGGGCTTTTTCAAAATTGGTATCGATACGTGCCGAAAGTTGCTCCAGATCCTGTGCAAAAACCACCGTGTCTGCCGAAATGTATTTAAAGAAACTCTCGCGTTTTTCCTGAAGCATTTTATGCTCCACATTGGGCATCAGGCTTATTTTGTTCACTTTGTTGACCGAAAGCTGCGTCTCCACATCAAAGGTGCGGATGCTGTCTACCTCGTCTCCAAAAAACTCAATGCGATACGGCTCGTCGTGCGAGAACGAGAACACATCTATGATTCCCCCGCGTACCGAAAATTCTCCCGGTTCGGTCACAAAATCCACACGCTTGAACTTGTATTCAAAAAGCATTTCGTTTACAAAATCGAGCGAAAGCTTATCACTCAGTTTTACCTTAAGCGTGCTTTTGTCGAGTTCCTTGCGGGTAACGACTTTTTCAAAAAGCGCATCAGGGTAGGTGACAATGAGTGCCGGTTTTTTGCGGCTGTTGATGCGGTTGAGCACTTCGGCGCGCAACAATACATTGGCATTATCTGTTTCTTCAATTTGATAGGGTCTGCGGTAGCTTCCGGGATAGAAGAGTACATTGCTTTCCTTGACCAGTTGTTCCAGATCATTCAACACGTATGCCGCCTCTTCCTTGTCATTTAAAATGACCAGAAAAGGTTTTGTGGCTTCCTTAAAACTTTCGGCAATAACCAGAGAAAGCGAAGAGCCAATAAGGCCATTCAGGTTGATGCGGTTTTGAGAACCGGCAATAGCATTTTGCAGATTCTGCAGTTGCAGAGCCTGTGAAATGGGCTTTGTAATTTTTGAACTACTCAATCGTATCGATTAAAGCGGGATCTAAGTCCCGTTAGTATCAGTTAATCTGCAATTGCAGAACGAAGCATTTTCGGAGCGCAAAGATAAGGGCTTAAGGCTTTCTTTCACAATGGCGGTAAGTGATTTATCATTTCTGTAACACAAGACGGGCAAAGGCTTTCCTATTTTTGAGAAAAGCCGAAACAGGCCACCTTCATTAATTTTCCACTAAAAACTACTATGGATTTACAACTCAACTTAAAACGAGCCTTTATTTCGGGCTCTACTAAAGGAATAGGACGCGCGATTGCTAAAACCCTGGCGGAAGAAGGAGCAGAGGTTATCATCAACGGCAGATCTCAGGATTCTATTGATGAAGCGATCAAAACTATTAAGGCTGAAGTGCCACAGGCTAAAATTACCGGAATCCCTTGCGATTTCGCCAAGCCTGAAGAGATAGATGCGTTACTAAAGGAATTGGGAAACGTTGATATTCTCGTAAATAACGTAGGCGTTTTTGAACCGAAGGATTTCTTGGAAATTCCTGACGAGGATTGGCAGCGTTTTTACGATATCAATGTGATGAGCGGCGTGCGGTTGTCACGGGCGTTGCTTCCTGCAATGCTGGAACAAAACTGGGGGCGTATCATTTTTATTTCGAGCGAAAGCGGATTGAATATTCCGGTAGAAATGGTGCACTACGGGATGACCAAAACCGCGCAACTGGCTATTTCGCGAGGAATCTCCGAGACTACAAAAGGAACCAGCGTTACCGTAAACAGTGTGTTGCCCGGTCCTACCTTGTCTGAAGGAGTGCGCGAATTTGCAAACATTGGGGAAGACGCCTCCCGCGAAGAAGTGGAAAAAGAATTTTTTACCACAGAGCGACCTACTTCACTCATTCAGCGTTTTGCAGAACCTCAGGAAGTGGCCAATATGGTTGCTTATGTGGCGAGTCCTAAATCTGCCGCAACTAACGGCGCCAGCCTGCGTGTAGACGGCGGTTGTGTAAAAATCATCTAGAAATTATGGGAATTGAACATTACGATCTTTTTATAATAGGAACCGGTAATGCCGGAAAGCACGTGGCTTACGATGCGGTTGATGCGGGTTTACGGGTTGCCATTGCAGACAATCGCGAGTACGGCGGTACCTGCGCAAACCGCGGTTGTGACCCCAAAAAAGTTCTGGTGGGGATCACAGAAGTCTTAGAACGCAGCATCGACATGCAGGGTAAGGGCGTTTGTGATTTGCCCAGGATAGACTGGAAAGATCTTATGGCCTTTAAAAAAACCTTTACAGAAGCCGTTCCTTTTACTACCGAGCGAAAACTGGAAGATTTAGGCATCAAACTGTATCATCAATCGCCTAAGTTTTTGGGCGAAAACACCTTGTCTGTAGAAGGAAAAACGGTAACGGCAGACAAGATCGTTATCGCTACCGGAAACATTCCGCTTGAACTGAAAATTCCCGGGAGAGAGCATTTGCTCATCAGCGATGATTTTCTGGAGCTTGAAGAACTGCCGGAAAGTATGATTTTTATCGGCGCCGGCTACATTGGGATGGAGTTTGCCCACATCGCTGCCCGGTGTGGGGTAGACGTAACTTTAGTAGATGTAAACGAACGCATTTTATCCAATTTTGATGAAGGGCTCGCGCTGTATCTTCAGGAAAATTCGGAGCAGCTGGGCATCAAATTTATTTTCAATGCACGAGCCGTGGGGGTTGAAAAGCTTCGCAAAAATCACCGTGTTACCCTTGAGGTTGATGGCAAAGAACAGGAGATCAAGGCCGAGTTGGTATTCAATACAGCCGGAAGGGTACCTGCTGTGGCTGATCTGGATTTGGAGAAAGGCAACGTGTCTTACACGCCTAAAGGAGTTACGGTAAATGAATATACCCAAAGCACTACCAACCCCAATGTTTATGCCTGCGGGGATGTGGCCAATACAGGAGAATTACCGCTTACACCCATCGCTCATCAGGAGGCGCGCATTACAGCTAAAAATATTCTGAAAGGCGAGAATTATATGAAACTCGACGTGCCACCTACGCCATCCGTGGTCTTTACCCAGCCTCAATTGGCTATGGTTGGTATGAATGAAAAGCAGGCCCGCGAAGCAGGTTATGATTTTGTGGTAAATGAGCAAAATGTACCGGACTGGTATAACTCCAAGCGGATGAATCAAAACTGTTATGCCTATAAAACGCTGGTTGATAAAGAAACGGGTTACATCTTAGGAGCGCATCTCCTCAGTTGGGACGCGGCAGAAACCATCAATATGTTTGTAATGGCGATGTGCGGAAGGCTCGATGTGAACACCTTGAAAGGGATGGTGTTTACCTATCCGAGTTGGGCAAGTGACATCAAGTCAATGATATAAAGGATAATTTTTAGTTTATATTGTATTTGATAATTTTGTATATTGCATTTGCAATTGAAGGATATTATTATGAAGTCTTATAAATCTATTGAAGAGTTCCTTATCGCTGCTGATGTCAATGAAGCTGCGGTCGCCTACTGGAGGCAGGAAAGTTTACCCTACCAAAAAGCAAAGCCTGTTCTTGATTTTTTAGATTTTAATCAGGAAGAGAGTGCTCATTTTTTAGACGTTAATCCTTCTACCATTTCCCGTTGGAAATCCTCTAACGGCAAGTTGAGTAAGTTGAGTTCAAAAATGGTTTATGATGTAAACGAGCTTATCAAAAAAGGGATTTCGATTTTTGGAGAAGAGCATTTATTTTTAAAATGGCTTGAAACCCCTAATCACGCTTTAGGTAATGTCACCCCTAAAGAAATGATTCAGGATCCCAATGGGATGGAGTATGTTGATGAAGCTTTAGATGCCCTGGCCTGGGGAGCTGTAGTTTAATGCAGATTTATCGGATTTACATAGATAAGGAAGGCTACACTGCGCTGGGTTACGGACCGGCAGGAGCTCGCTGGAACAAAGCGTTTACTCCGGTAATCTATGCCAGCAGTCAGGTTTCTTTATCTATGCTTGAGCATCTTTCTATACGAGGGGCTTCCGTATCAAAATTGAACTGGAAACTCGCCACACTTGAACTCGACGTTACTCCTCATTTTGTTAATGTTACTGATTTGCCAGGAGATTGGGATTTTCGCCCACATCCCCGAAGCACTCAGGAAATTGGAAGCCGCTGGGCTCTACAAAGACAATCATTGGCTTTGGCTGTGCCTTCTGCACGACTTCCGTTAAGCCGATTTCCGAAAGAATATAATTTACTGATCAATCCTTTTCACCCGGAGTTTTTAGAAAAAATCAGATTGGTTAGTGAAGAAGATGTTCCCTTTCAGCTTAATTACTAAAACGCTGTTTACACTTCTCAGCAGGATTAGTCGCCCGATTGCGATAGCCGTGTAATCCTGCGGCGACGCTAAGTACAATTGCTCCCGCCAGTGCATAATAGGCAATTGCCGGGATTGTCCCATTATGTCTGATGAAAATGGCAAAAAGCGCCCAGGCACCTACCATTGCGAATTCCCGCATATTGCGCAAATTGATCATCAGATTGTTGATGTAGACTGCGATGGTTATAAGTACCATCGTTAGTATTATTTGCGTGAGTTGTGAAAGTTCAACCCCGAGACTTATAAGGAAAGCGGAAATATTGGCGATGGTAGCAACTGCAATCCAACCACTGTAAAAGCAAATGGGCCACCAGACGAATGCAATGATCTCAATGGGTGCATCCCAGCGTTCCATATTGGTTTTGAGAATGATTTTTAGAAGCGAAACCAGTATTCCCAGCATAATCAGGACTGAAAGCCAAATCTGGTCGTAAATAAAAGCAAGCACCCAACCGGCATTGAGCACATTAGCAATCGCAAACCAATAGCCGGTCTGCTCCAGATGCGGAGTGTCCTTTTTGCTGAAAAATGCCCGTCTGATACCGAAAAGTGCATAACCCACCAATCCCAAAAAAATCAATCCCCAGATCGAGAAGGCGTAACCGGCAGGAGTAAACAAATTGTCGTAACGCGCGCTCATTTCACCAATAGTGGTGTCATTCCAGCGCTGTGCCTGTGAAAGTCCGTTTACGGTAAGTACCAGTACAACTGAAAGCAGGTTGAGGATGGCAAGTTTCTTTTTCATAGTATTAATTTTCGGTATCAAACGAAATAGATATTGCTGTCAGTCTGAGCCTGTCGAAGACAACTTAAATAATTAAAAATCTACAACATCATCGCTAGCATTTCGACAAGCTCAATGTGACATTAATTGAGGGTTTAACAAACCCGGATCACCTCATTCCTGGTCACGGCAAATACCTGATCGCCTGATTTGGGTTCCAAATAGTAATTTCCCGTAAATGTACCAAATGCGGGTAAAATCAACTGATTTTCAGTCTTAAAGAAACATGAAAGTTTCAGTACCTGACGGCCTAATCCGCCCATACGGATTCCCGGATGTATGTGTCCACAAAAATTAAACAGGCCTTCACGTTCTTCCGGATGATGGGTGAGTAAAAAACCTTCGGTTATGATTTCAGAGTAGATCGCGATACCCAGCTTTTCATACTTTAACGGATTGATGATGTCGTGGTTACCCGCAACCAAAATCACGTTTTCCTTTCGCGATTTAACCCAATCTTCAAAGAGTTGCCATTCCGTATTTAAACTGCTGTGAAACAAATCGCCCAAAAAGCAAATGCTGTTGGCCTCAAAAGCATCTGCGATACGGGTCAGCTGCTTAAAATTTTCGGCCACGGCCTTAAACGGAACAGCGCTTCCGTGTTTTCTAAAATGCGAAACTTTCCCCAAATGCACATCGGCAATGAGCAAGGTTGACTTTTCGGTCCAAAAAATCCCACCCGAAGGATGCAAGACAAAATTTTGGTCTAAAATGGAAAGCGACTGATTCATAGCACTGCAAATTTCAGTCATTTTAGCGGGCTAGTCAACGCTGCAACAAAAAAATGCCGAAGCATTAACTTCGGCATTTTAATCTATTTCGATAGCAACTGATTAGTTTAAGTCGGCATTCAGCATCCAGCTTATTCCGTACTTATCGCGTACGCGGGCATAATAGGCATTCCAGCTTGTTTCTTGCGGGTCTGCCAGGCTTTGCCCTTCAGCAGAAAGCTTTTTAAACAGTTCGCTTACTTCTTCCTTGCTGTCCAGATCCACGCCCAATTGTACCGTGTTACCCTGTTGCACCGGAGTATCTGGGGAAGCATCGTAGGCCATCAGGTGAATTCCTTTCCCTTTCAGTTCTGCGTGTTGCAGTTTATTGCGATAATTTCCGGGAATATCTATTTCTTTCCCTTCATAAGTCTCTTTATTGATGATATCACCACCAAAGCAATCCTGATAAAAATTCAGCGCTTCCTGGCATTCTCCTCTAAATGTTAAATATGGTTTTACAGTTGTCATAATTTTTGATTTTTAAGTTATCTTAAAGATACGGCCTCAACCCTCATTATTCCTGCTGTTACGTGTTATATTGTTCTTAATCAAAGGCTAAAGTCTGTTAAGAGCAGGGCTAAATCTTATCCAGGTAGCGCAGCATATTTTTTATGCGGTCTTCCAGCTTTTCGCTGCTCAGTTTTTCCCGAAGTCGGTCTGTAATAATAGGGAAGGAGAAGGGCGTGGCTTTTTCGCAGGCTTTGATCACAATTTCCTGTTTTTCTATACGCTCCAGTGCCAGGCGCAAACGACCTTCTTCCAATTGATGTTCAAAAGTCTCACGATATGCCTGCTGAAACAACAAATTTTCAGGTTCGTAATCTCTAAAAACTTCAAACAATAACTGACTGTTGCTTTGCAGATGCTTGTTTTTGACGATTTTCCCCGGAAAACCGGTAAACACCATCCCGCTGATGACTGCAATATCACGGAATTTCCGCCGGGCCATTTCGGTGCTGTTCAGGCTTTTCTGCAGGTCTTCTACTAAAAAACGAGCCGTAAATAAGTCGTTGTCGAGCACCTGTTGCATATCGATTTTTTGGTCTGAAAGTATCTCAAAACCGTAATCATTAAATGCGATGCTGAAGGTTATGGGCGAAAGTAAACTGATTCGGTAGGCTAATAAACTTCCTAAAGCCTCGTGTACAAAGCGGCCTTCAAAGGGGTAAAATATATGGTGAAAACCTTCGCGACTTTTAAAGGTTTCAATCAAAAACTGATCGTTATTGGGAACGATAGATTCCAAACGCTGCCGGTCGAAGATGTCTTTTAACGCCTGAAGCTCTCGGGTTTGTTGCTCAAAAGGCAAATTAGCCGAATACAATTCTTCGCGCAGCAACTCGCTCATTTGTGCCGAAAGCGTCAACCGACCGCCCATCCAACTCACCACTTTTGCCTGCTTTTTGGTTTTAGCCTTTTTCACCAAAACCTGCATGCCTTTGATGCGGTAGAGTTCGAGGTTTTTCCCTGCAAACGTAAACACATCGCCGGGCGAAAGTTTAGAGATAAACCATTCTTCAACGGTGCCAATGTAGCCGCCTTTTAAATATTTGACCTGCAAGGCGGCATCGCCTACAATGGTACCGATCTGCAACCGATGGCGCATCGCGACGGCTTTACTATTTACCTTAAACTTGCCGTCTTCTTCAATTTCAATCTTTTTATACTCGTCGTAGGCTTGCAGCGACTGACTGCCTTTGGTGATAAAATTCAGAATCCATCGCCATTGCTCTTCGCTCATCGCCTGAAAACAAAAAGTTTGTTTGACTTCTTTCCAGATTTCTGCCGGGTAAAAACCGTCTGCGACTGCAAGCGTGGTTAAATATTGAATCAAGACATCAAAACTCAGCAGATACGGAATACGGTCTTCAACCACCTGATTAATCGCTGCCTTCCCCAGCGCCGAAGCTTCTATGAGTTCAATTGCGTGCGTAGGTAAAAAGTAGATTACACTTTCTTTCCCGGGCTGGTGCCCGCTGCGGCCGGCACGTTGTAAAAAACGGGCAACGCCTTTGGGACCACCAATTTGGATGATGCTCTCTACCGGCGCAAAATCAACACCCAGATCGAGACTTGAGGTGCAAATCACAGCTTTCAGGCTTTCGTTTCTTATGGCCTGCTCTACCCAGAGCCGGGTTTCTTTATTGATACTGCCATGATGCATAGCGAGTTCACCGGCATACTCCGGGTGCTTGTACATCATTTTCTGAAACCAGAGTTCGCACTGCGCCCGTGTATTGGTAAACAAAAGTGTGGTTTTGCTGTTGTTGATGATAGGTACGACTTCTTCCAACAGGTGCAATCCCATATGTCCGCGCCATGGAAATTTCTCCATAGTTTTAGGTATGATGCTTTCAACCTTGTAGGTTTTTCCCAAATTGGCTTTGACCAAAACCGAATTTTTAAAGGCTTTAGAATCGGGTCCCAGTAGTACTTCGCGTGCCTGATCGAGATTGCCTATGGTTGCTGAAATTCCCCAGATACGCAGTTTTGGGGCAATGGCTTTAAGCCGGGAGAGTCCGAGTTCGGTTTGTACCCCGCGTTTGCTGCCCAGGAGTTCGTGCCATTCGTCAATCACGATAGCCGTACAATTCTTAAAAACTTTCTTATAGTCTTTGCTCGTCAGCAAAAGCTGAAGACTTTCGGGCGTGGTGATGAGCAGATCGGGCATTTTGCGTTTTTGCTTTGCCCGTTCCGCCTGAGGCGTGTCACCGGTGCGTATACCTACGGTTAGTTGGGTTTCCAAACCATCTGCAAAACGCGCTGCCGCCTGCGCAATTTCCACTGAAAGCGCTCGTAAAGGCGTAATCCAGATCGCTTTAAGTCCCGGTTTGTGTTTGGTTTTATAATCAGGATTGTTTTTGATGTAATCTAAAACAAATGCTACCCAAAGGGCATAGGTTTTCCCGCTTCCTGTAGGCGCGTTGAGCAGACCGTTTTTACCTTCCAAAAAAGCCCCCCAGGTCTCTTCCTGAAATGCAAAGGGTTTCCATCCCTGATTTTTAAACCAGGATTGCGCGAGTTTATGGAGTTGGTTTTTTGTCATAAGGGGCACGAACCCGTCCGTTTTTGCCTTCGACAAACCACCTTCCCTTACTAAGGGAAGGAGCTTATAGCTCCCCTCTTAGTATAGGAGGGGTGTCCCGATAAATCGGGACGGGGTGGTTCACTTCTTTTTAAAATTATCTTCAATCTCTTTCAATACACTGGGTAAAAAGTCAAAAACCATTTTATTCTCAAAACGTATGACATTAAAGCCCAGTTCATTTAATTTTTCAGTTCTGTAGGCATCATATTCAGCAACATCGGGATTTTGATGATACTGGCCATCCAATTCTACAATCAGTTTTTCTGAAGGACAGTAAAAGTCAACAATAAAGTAGGTAATGCTGTGTTGTCTTCTGAACTTTCTACCCGCCAGTTGAGATCTTTGTAAGTGTCTCCATAAAAAAGCTTCGGCAGGAGTTAGGTGTGATCGTAAATACTTTCTTCTGCTCTCCAGTATTTTTAAGTTGTGTATTTGTTTTTTCATAAACCAGCGGGATTATAACCACCCCAATTTTGACAGGTCAAAATTTTCCCCTCCTTTTCTAATGAGGGGAGCTTTTTAAAGCTTTTAATTCCAGTCCAATTTACAAATAGTACCTCAATCAACATTTAGCTTGCATCATGAGATTCCTTCAGCCGGCTTTGCCCGGCTTCGGAATCAATTGCTTGAGGTCTTCTAAAGTGTTGGCATCTTCAATCTTTTTGTCTTTACGCCAACGCAGCATACGCGGGAAACGGGTGGCGACACCGCTTTTGTGGCGCTTGCTGAGGGCGATTCCCTCGAAGGCAATTTCAAAAACGTGATGCGGTGTCACGCTGCGTACAGGGCCAAAGCGCTCCAATGTATTCTTCTTGATCCAGGCGTCCAGACTGCGAAACTCGGCATCGGTAAGGCCGGAGTAGGCTTTGGCGAAAGTGACGAGCTCTTCCTTGTTTTCATCCCAAAGTCCAAATGTATAATCGGTAAACAGATTGCTACGGCGGCCGTGACCGCGCATCGCGTAGGTGAGCACCGCGTCAATAGTGAGCGGGTCAACCTTCCATTTCCACCAGTCGCCTTTTTTACGACCTACCAGATAGGGCGAATCTTTCCGCTTGAGCATCAAACCTTCAGACATCACCTCGCGGCTGCGTTCACGTTCTACGGCGGCCTCTTCCCAATTTGAAAACTCGATGGTTTCAGAAAGGTGTAGCGGTAACTCTTCGGTTTTAACCTGAGTATATAATTCTTCTAATAATTTCCGCCTTTCGGCGAAAGCCAGATCGCGAATGTCTTTGCCTTCCCATTCCAGAATATCGTAGGCTTTGAGAATCACGGGTGTTTTTTTCAGTTGGGCTTTGGTAATATTTTTACGCCCGATGCGGGTTTGTAAATCGTTAAACGTACCAATCACCCCTTTTTTAAACGGAAGGATTTCACCATCAAGCACCGTCCCATTTGGGATAGCCTCCACGAAGGCTTCAAACTCGGGGTACTTATCGGTTACCAGTTCTTCACCTCGGCTCCAGACAAACAGCTCGTCTTCGCGAATGATGACCTGTGAGCGGATGCCGTCCCACTTATGCTCGGCAAACCAATCGTTTACATCGCCCAAATCTTCCGGAGTGTCCTCAATCGCATAGGCCAGATAAAAGGGGTAGGGCTTGCTGAGGTAATCGGCTTTATTTTCTTCTAAAATGAGTTTTTGAAAACTGATTGTTTTGGGATCCCAATCGCCCATCAGTTTATAGGCCAGCACGTCAACATCAATATCTGTAGCCTTTGCCAGCGCACGGGTCATTAATTTCTGACTTACGCCAATGCGAAAACTACCGGTGATGAGTTTACTGAATACAAAACGCTCGTAATAATTGAGGCGCGTCCAGTTTTCGTGCAGGTATTCGCGTTTTTCGTCTTCGGGCTTTTTTTTGAGGGCGATAATTTCTTCACAAAACTGCGTGAGGCTTTTATCGGTATGCTCTTCGGAAGCGGGAATAATCAGCGCAATGGTTTCTGCCAGATCGCCTACAATGTGATAGCTTTCTTCAAACAGCCACAAGGGAATCTGAGCCAGTTCGGTAGCCCAGGTTCTTAATAAGGTAGTATTGACCGGCCGAGGCGGACGGCGGTGCGACAAAATCGCAATCGTCCAGACCTTGTCTTTGGGAGGCGCTTCGCGAAAGTATTGCGTAAGCGCATCAACCTTGACGTTGGTCTTGTTGGTACTGTCTATTTTACGTATCAGTTCTGCAAAATCCCTCATCCCTCTCTGTCCTTCGGACATCTCTCCCCAAGGGAGAGAATATCTTTATATCTAATCCTTTTCACTTACTTCTTCTTTTTTGTTTTCTTCGCCGAGTTCTCCCTCGTATTGGGTGGCTTCGGTGCGGGCGTCATAGCCTTGCTCCAGTAAAAAGCGGGTAAAAATATCGGTGTAGCCGTGGGTGCTGATGATTTTTTCGGCGCCGGTGGCTTTGATGCTTTCTAAAAGTCCCTGCCAGTCGCAGTGGTCGCTCAGTACAAAACCTTTATCAATGGCACGTCTTCTGCGCGCTCCGCGAAAGGTCATCCAGCCGCTGGCCGAAGCGGTAACGTACGGCACCATTTTGCGAATCCAGGTGCTGCCGTGGGCGCTGGGCGGCGCAACAACGATGTTGCCTTTAAGTTCTTCTTTTTTGGTTTCGCGGGTTACCCGGGTAGTTTCGGGCATTGGGGTAAGTGGCCTTATGACTTCGGTCATATTTTCGATGGCGCCGTGGGTATAAATCTTACCAATATCGGTATCAAGATAGCGCAGCAGGCGCTGGGCTTTGCCCAGAGAATAGCCAAAAATCACCGAGGTTTTGCCTTCGGCTTTATTTTCTGCCCACCAGTTGTTGATATCGGTAAATACTTCGCTTTGCGGCCGCCATTTAAATGCCGGAAGCCCAAAAGTACATTCGGTGATAAAGGTGTGGCATTTTACGGGTTCGTAGGGAACGGCGATGCCATCATCTTCGGTTTTATAGTCTCCTGTAAACACCCAGACTTCGCCTTTGTGCTCTACGCGTATCTGCGAACTGCCAATAATATGCCCGGCGGGATGCAGGCTGAATTTGACGTTGTTGATCACAAAAGTCTCGCCCCATTCTTTGCCGGTAACGTTGATGTCTCCCAGCCTATGGCTGATTATGGGGATATTGGTGTGATGGGTTATATAGGCCTTGTGTCCCCAACGGCTGTGATCTGCGTGACCGTGCGAAATGATGGCTTTATCTACCGGCCTCCACGGATCGAGATACACATCTGCAGCGGCACAATAAATACCCTTGTCGTTAAATTGTAAAAGTGGTTCTGCGATGATTGTAGCGTTTTCCTCGATAATCGAGATTTAACAGATTTAGGACTTTTCCAAATTGAAAATTTCAGAGAAGACCTTTTGCTTATGACCTATTGGTTATGCTTAAAATTACAAAGGGTGATAGAATGTGGTTGGGTGATTAAGAAAACATTAGCTTCGGTACAATTTTTTGGCAGAGCCAAAAAATCACTCAGCTATCTTTTGGAAGTAAGTAGTCTCAGTGGGCAGTCCTCCGAATTTGAGATTCAATGTTGAAAACTTAAAGTTTGGAAGTGATACGGGGAATTTCTTTTTTCTTAAACGCTTCCACGCTTCCACGCTTCCACGCTTCCACGCTTCCACGCTTCCACGCTTCCACCGCAAACCGTAAACGGAAAACAAAAAACCTACTCTTTACTGAAAACTGCCACTGCCCACTAATTAGTATTATTACTAACTAACAACTGCCACTGCCACTGCTTACTGATAAACGGGATAGGGATAGGAGCAGGCTACCAAGTAGCGCGGATAGCCCGGTGCCCGTGCGGCCTTGTTGCCGCTCGGGCAATCCCCCAAATTATTGTTATTCTTTTTTGTTAAGATTTGGGAAATAGTATCTTTGACAACTTAAAATTACAACCATGTCTTTTACAGATTTATTTGATAGCGGCGAGCACAGACGCAACCTTGGGCACTTCGCAGCTATCGCAAATATGGCCACCGTAGATGGTGAATTGAATGCCGAAGAAATCAAACTTTTAAAACGTTTTGCAGTTAAACTGGATATAGACCAGGATGAGTACGTTGATATCGTTGAAAATGCACGCAAATACCCCATCAATCCGCCAAATACTTCAGAAAAACGTCTGGAGCGTTTGCACGATCTTTTTAAAATGATTTTTATCGATCATGAGATTGATGATCACGAGCGTTTTTTAATCGAAAAATATGCGATAGGTCTTGGTTTTAGTGCCGAGCAGTCTAAAAAGTTGATAGAGCGTTCCATTCAGATTTTTCAGGGTGGCGTTGACTTTGAAGATTATGTGTATCTTTTGAATAAGAAGTAAAAAGCCAAATAAATATAAATCAACCCATTGCTGCGGCAGTGGGTTTTTTGTTTTTGGGATGCAGGGCATGCATTTTGAAAACTGTATATTTAGCTTTGAAAATACGTTTTTATGGATGCAACAATACGAAAGGCCGATGCCAATGATATGGCTCAGGTTTTACGCCTTATCAAAGAACTGGCTGTTTATGAAAAGGAGCCCGATGCGGTTGAGGTTACTGTAGATGATCTTATCGCTTACGGAACCGGTGATGACGCCCAGTTTACCTGTTTTGTGGCTGATCGTGACGGGGAAATTTTGGGTATTGCTCTGGTGTATTATCGCTTTTCTACCTGGAAAGGGCGCACCATTCATCTGGAAGATCTTATTGTACGCCAGCAATACCGCGGTCAGGGTCTTGGGATGGCTCTGTATACCGAAGTGATCAAATACACACACGAGTTAGGTCTTAAAAGATTGGAATGGGTGGTGCTTGACTGGAACAAATCTGCTGTTGATTTTTACGAGGCTTCGGGAGCTCATGTGATGACCGAATGGAACACGGTACAGATGGATGCTGCGGCGATGAAAGCCTTTCTCGCTCAAAAAGGCCTGGTCTAGTCTATGGGTTTTAAAGTCTATAAATTTGGAGGTGCCTCGGTTAAAGATGCCGAAGGAGTGCGCAATGTAGCTCACGTAATTAGGGAGACCGGTGCAACTGATGCGGTTGTTGTGGTTAGTGCGATGGGTAAAATGACCAATGCTTTTGAAGAGTTGGTTGATGCCTATTTTAGCCGTGAAGACCGTATTACCGACGCGCTTGAACCCTTGATTAGTTTTCACCTCAATATCGCAAAAGATCTTTTTGAAAACACCTCGCACTCTGTTTTTAAAGAACTAAACCTGCTCTTTAATGAGCTTACCGACTTTCTAAAGCGAAATAAATCTCCCGATTATGACTTTGTTTACGATCAGGTTGTTGTTTATGGGGAGTTGTTGAGCACTACCATTGTAAGTGCCTACTTTAATGTTATCAGTTTAGTTAATACCTGGCACGATGTGCGCCGGTATATTAAAACGAATACCCGCTATCGGGAAGGTAAGGTAGATTGGGAGATCACGATGCGCAATCTGAGCCGAAACATACCAAAACAAGGTCTGCAGGTTACTCAGGGTTTTATCGCATCAGATCCTAACGGTTTTAGCACTACACTGGGGCGCGAAGGCAGTGATTATACCGCAGCGATTATCGCCTATTGCCTCAATGCCGAAAGCGTAACGATCTGGAAGGATGTTCCCGGAGTTTTAAGCGGAGACCCCAGGTATTTTAAAAACACGGTTTTACTAAACACCATATCTTATACCGAAGCTGTGGAATTGGCTTTTTACGGGGCATCGGTCATTCACCCAAAAACCTTACAGCCCCTGCAACGCAAAGAAATACCCCTGCTGGTAAAATCATTTGCGAATCCCACGGCAAGCGGCACGCAGGTATGTCTGGGCGAACCCATAAATCCGCTGGTGCCCTGCTATATTCTGAAACGTCAGCAAATTTTGCTTTCGCTTTCTTCACTGGATTTTTCGTTTATGGATGAAGAAAACATTGGTGAAATTTTCAAACTTCTGGGTTATTATAAGCTTAAGGTTGATTTGATTCAAAATTCAGCCATCAGCTTTTCGGTCTGTGTGGAAGATAAATACCGAAATCTGGAGAAGCTGGTGGCCCGGCTCAAAGCTGATTATAAGGTAACGGTCTATGAGCAGGTTTCCCTGTATACTCTGAGGCATCCTAATCAGGCGGCGGTAAGTCAGTTAGAAGAAAATAAAGAAATCCTGTTAAAGCAGGTGACCCAAAATACCGTTCAACTGGTAAGCCTGTAAGCGCTTCAAGTCGTTTTTTGCTATATTTGCCCGTATACACCATCGGTTTTTTGACCAAATTAAAATCGGTTTTTTGATATCAAACCCTGATTGGCCTGCCTTCTCGTAGCTCAATCGCTTTATTTCAATATTCATGGGATTAGTAACAGCAAAAGAAGTTGCCAAAGCAATCAATGTAGATAAATATGGTTTTGCGGGTACTTTTTTAGGTTGGTCCCTGATGAAGGTTCTCAAAATTTCAAAGGCAAACGAGATCTACGACCGCAACAAGCACCTGAGTGATCTGGAGTTTTTAAATGCGATTCTGGGTGAGTTTCAAATCAATTTTGAAATCCCCGAAGAGGATCTAAAGCGTCTGCCCAAAACCGGCAGTTACATCACCATAAGCAATCATCCGCTGGGCGGAATAGACGGGATTTTGCTGCTGAAACTAATGATTGAGCAGCGTCCTGATTTTAAAATCATAGCAAACTTTCTCCTGCACCGCATAGAGCCGCTGAAGCCTTATGTGATGCCGGTTAATCCGTTTGAGGAGCATAAAGACGCCAAGTCTAGCATTGCCGGTTTTAAACAGGCGATTCGGCATATACGCGACGGGCATCCGCTCGGGATATTTCCGGCAGGTGAGGTTTCTACCTATAGAGATGACAAGCTCATCATAGATAAACCCTGGGAAGAGGCCGCGATGAAGCTCATCAAAAAGGCTGAAGTTCCCGTAGTTCCTATTTATTTCCACGCGAAAAACAGCAGGTTATTTTACCAGCTTTCACGCATAAGCGACACCTTGCGTACGGCCAAATTGCCTTCAGAATTGCTTACGCAAAAAAATCGCGTGATTCATGTGCGTATAGGTAACCCTATTAGTGTTAATGCCCAAAAAGAGCACGAAAGCCTCGAAGATTTCACCGATTTCCTGCGGAAGAAAACCTATATGCTCGCTAAAACTTTTGAAAAAAAGTCGATTCTGAGTACGATTCCGCAGTCTTTAAAAGTGCCTAAGGAACCCAAGAAAATAGTAAAAGAAATCAAAGGCGAATTCATTGAGCAGGAAGTAGATAATCTTCGGGAAAACGACCGGCGTCTGTTGCAAAGTAAAAACTATGAGGTGTTTTTGGCTTCTGCCGAAAATATTCCAAATATCCTTAAAGAAATAGGGCGCTTACGCGAAATTACCTTCCGCGAGGTAGGTGAGGGTACTAATGAGCCTACCGATCTGGATCCCTACGATCACCATTACCATCATTTATTTTTGTGGGATGAGGATACCAAAAAAATAGCCGGTGCCTATCGTATGGGACTGGGCTCGCATATTATGCCAGAACACGGTATTAATGGGTTTTACCTGCAAAGTCTGTTTCGTTTTGAGCCCGAATTGCACAAAATGATGGGCGAAAGCATCGAGATGGGAAGGGCTTTTGTGATTAAAGAATACCAGCAAAAACCAATGCCGCTGTTTTTACTGTGGCGCGGTATTGTACACACCACGCTGCGTTTTCCGGAGCATAAATACCTAATTGGCGGGGTAAGCATCAGCAACCAGTTTTCCAATTTCTCCAAATCGCTGATGATTGAGTTTATGAAGTCGCATTATTACGATCCCTATGTAGCGCAATACGTGAGGCCGAAAAAGGAATTTAAGGTGAAGCTGAAGGATGCCGATAAGGAATTTGTATTTGATGAGACCGAAGCAGACCTGAATAAGTTTGATAAAATCATCGAAGAAATGGAAACCGGAAACCTGCGTCTCCCGGTTTTGATCAAAAAATACATCAAGCAAAACGCGAAAGTAGTTGCGTTCAACGTAGATCCGCTATTCAATAATGCGGTAGACGGACTAATGTATATCAAAATTGCAGACCTTCCGGAAAGTACGGTAAAACCCGTGATGGAAGAATTTCAGGCCGAACTGGAGCTTAAACTCGAGCAGTCTAAACGGGAGGAAGAAGATGCAGCTAATAGATCTTAGCACTTCGGCGCTCTAAAAAAGTATTGTCCTGCCAGTTGCCGTTGCGCCTGGCAATTTTTTCGTGTACCCCCAGGATGCGGAAACCCAACTTTTGATGCAAGGCCAGGCTTGCTTTATTCTGCGGAAAAATATGCGCCGTCAGCGTCCAGAAACCGGCGTCTTCGCTGGCATCAATAAGTGCCGAAAGCAACCGAAAGCCAACTTGTTTACCCTGATGAAGCGGCGAGACGTAAAGTGTAACTTCTGCCACTCCGCTATATACCTGTCGTTTTGAAAACGGACTCAAAGCAGCCCAGCCAATAACCTTATTTTCTGTTACCGCGACCAGTCTGCAGGATTTATGAAATCTCAAATCCCAGTCGCTATATATAGGAGCCTGTACTTCAAATGTCGCAATATCGGTATCAATACCCTGCTGGTAAATCACCGCTACCTCGGGATAGTCTGATTCCTGAAACGGGCGTATACTGATATTCATACGGGTTGAAGCCAAAAGTCTTTTGGACGCGTGAGATTTGAGATTTTTCTAATCGAATTAGAACCAGGGTTTCTTCCCTACCTGATAGGTCTGGTAAAATTCTTCATCGGTTTTGGTAAGGTAAATAATACCTTCAATCAGACCAATGATTCCGGCAAAACCACAGGTTACAATACCTGCAATAAGTTGAATGACGCCTTCTTTAGTATATCCCAGAACAAATTTATGAATGCCAAAGGTTCCCAGAAATATGCCTAGTAAGCCACAAACCAGCTTTAGGTTATTGGTGTTGTTGGTGGCTTGATTCCAACCTTCTTTAAATTCATTAGCCGTTTTTTGAGCTTCCTGCTCGAGATTTTTGGCGGTTTCCTTCGCCTGATCTTCAAAGTTCTTGTCGTTAGTGTCCATAGATTATGTATTGATTAGTGTTGTTAAATCTAGCATTTTTAACTATTTGATAGATAAACTCTTATCTTTTTTTGAAATGTACTCCGGGCAGTCAAGCCTTCTGTTTTCAGGAGGTAATTGTATGCGTAGTTGCATACAAAATGCATAATTCAGTGGGTCTGAGCGGTAAGCCTGGCAGTCCAAACACGAGCGGTTTAGCGTGGCAAGTTGTGGTTGATTGAGGCGACCCAGCAAATTATACAGCGATTTGTATAGCTCTTTGAGGTTCTCTTCAGAATCCTGAGCTATAGCTTTTTGAAGTGGTTCGGAAAAGTCGGTTAGACCCTTGAGTTTTTCTCCGCCCTGAGCCGTAAGCTCAATGTAAAACCTGCGGTTGTCTTTGTGATTGAGCTGTTTGTTGAGCCATTTTTTAGAAACCAAAGTGCTGATGCAGTCGCTTACCGTGGCCTTAGTCAGATTGAATTCCTGCACCAGATTGCTTACTGTATTTTCTTCCGGTTTATGGCTGGCTACAAAAATCAAAAGCTTTTGCTGTAAAGGTGAAAGCTGATGTTCTTTCTGACTTTCCCAAAGCAGCGTTTTAAAAACGTCTGCCAGTTTATCGAGCGCAGCGGTGGTGCGCAAGGCGAGACTTTGATTTTGGTAAGCAGGATCGTAGAGGTGTTGCATATTAGGGTCTTAGGTTCTTCTAAAATACTAAAAACCTTGCAAATAGGCATCTCATTCCTTAAAGTCAGGAAACCGAAGTATCAGGGCATCGCCAAAACTTTATCTACAATAGTTTGTGCCAGTTTGATTTTGCTTTCCACCGTCCACCCTGCGATGTGCGGGGTGAGCACCACGTTTTCAGCAGTGATCAGGTATTTAAGAGGTTCGGGCATTTGAGCAGCATCTGTGAAGAGGTTTTCAAACGAAAGCTTCTCGTACTCCAAAACATCGAGACCTGCGCCCAGAATTTTTCCGCTTTTCAGGGCTTCAACCAGATCTGCGGTGACCACACTTTTTCCCCGGGCGGTATTTATGAGCCAAAACGACTTTTTAAAGCCCTTTATAAAATCGGCATCAACCATCTTATCGGTGAGTGGTGTCCAGGGTGTGTGCAGGCTTAAAACATCTGCTTTTTCCTGTAATTCTTCAAGCGAAACCTGGCGTGCATTGGCATTACCCAGATCAGGTCTGATGTCGTAACAAAGTACCTCACAATCAAAACCCTGTAATTTTTTCGCGAATGCGTTACCCATATTGCCATAGCCTATAAGTCCTACCGTCTTGCCCTCGAGCTCGAGACCCCGGTTTTTCTCACGGTTCCACTGGCCGTTACGCACTTCGGCATCTGCCTGTTTCAGTTTGTTGAATAACATCAGGAGCATTCCCAGAGCGTGCTCGCCTACGGCATTTCTGTTTCCTTCGGGAGCAGCGATGAGGTGTACGCCTTTTGATTCGGCATACGGGATGTCAATACTTTCGAGGCCTGCACCTACGCGGGCAATAAACCTGAGGTTTGTTGCGGCATCCAGAAATTGCCTGTCAATTTTGAATCTACTTCGAATGACCACACCTTCATAATCGGCTATTTTTGCTTCGATTTCCTCTTTGCTAGAAGTATAATCCTCGTGATTGGTGTGACCTGCAGCGGCCAGTTGTTGAATCATAAGTGCGTGGTTGCTGTCTATGTGGAGTATTTTCATTAGAATAGTTTATTGGTTCACTTCTTCGTAATACGCGGTAAAGGATGCCGGTACACGCAGGGGTTTTCGGGTTTGCATATCGAGCAGGCACCAGTTTGTTACCGCTGTGGCCAGCACTTTCTCATCTGCCGGTCTGTGAATTTTGGTATGCCGAATAGAACGCACGCCTTCAAACTTCTCAACCCAGGTTTCAACGATGATCTGTTCGCCCTCAAAAGCAGGCGCGTGGTATTTTATGGTGTGTTCCAAAGCAACCCAGGCATATTGTTTTAGCATTTTTGGGGTTGAATTGTGCTGCCAGTGTGCTTCGGCTACATCCTGCACCCATTGCAGATAAATGACATTGTTTACGTGACCCAAACCGTCAATGGCTTCGGCGGGAATGGTAACGTCAAGGGTAAAAGTTTTCGCATTCATTTTTCAAAAATAGGAAACAAAAATGGCGAAGCGGATAGAAGAATGGATTTTGAGAATTATTTGGGAAGGTTTAGAGGTGAGTTCCAAGATCATTTTCAGCTTCACATGAAATCTGAATACTAAGCATTTTTACGCTTCTGATTTTCTTCAAAGCGCTTTTTGCCCGCATCCCATATTTCTTCAACGCTTTTGGAGCTTAAACCACTTTCCAAACCTTTGTCTATCTTCGACTTTAGATTTAAAAATTGAGAGTTGTTGTGCTGTTCGTGGCGAATGAGCGATCTGATGTACTCACTTTCATTGGTAAAATCACCTTTGCTGATTTGCTCCTTAATCCAGTCGTCGTACTTTTCAGTAACGGTAATGGTTTTGCATACGGTACCCATATCAAAAATCAATTATCATACAATTGACTTAAATATAACTCAATTCTGCGAGAATGACGTGTGGATTTAAGGTCTAAGGAATTTACCGGGAACGGGTACTCGGGAATGGGAAACAAAGGTTCTTAAAATCCTAGAATTAGTTTCGCCAGGCTGAAGTAGATAAGAATACCAAAAATATCGTTGCTGGTGGTGATAAAGGGTCCGGTTGCAATAGCGGGGTCAATCCCACGCCAGTCGAGCAAAATAGGGACAAAGGTGCCTACCAGAGCTGCCACGATAATCACCGAAAGCATCGCCACCGCTACGGTTGAACTCAGCAGCCAGCCAAAACCAAAAATAACCCCGAAGCTTACTACCAAAATACCAAGCGCCAGGCCGTTTATAAGACCAATACTTATTTCTTTAACCAGACGCAGCCACATACTGCCGGTCACATTATCGTTAGCAAGACCCTGTACGATAATGGCGCTTGATTGCACCCCTACATTACCGGCAACCGCCGCAACGAGCGGTGTGAAGAAAAAAAGTTCGGGATGTACTGTTAAAGCTCCTTCAAAACCTTTCATAATATTCACGGCTCCCAAACTTCCTACAAGACCCAAAACCAACCAGGGCAGGCGGGCACGGGTAAGTTCCCACACCGTATCATCGGCCTCAACGCCTTGCGAAAGACCGGCGGCCATACGGTAATCTTCATCGGCCTCGTCTCTAATGAAATCGAGAATATCATCAACGGTAATACGTCCCAGCAGTATACCGTTGTCATTGACAACAGGCACGGCCTCCAGATCGTATTTTTGCATCAGTCGTGCGACATCTTCTGCGGTGTCGTGCACGTTTACCGAGTCTACATTGGGAATATAAATGTCTGAAATTTTGGATTTTGCATCAGCAGTAAGCAGGTCTTTGAGTGAAAGTCTGCCTATCAATCTATCGGTGCGATCTACCACATAAACCGAATGTACCCGGGTTACATTTTGAGCCTGCGCCCGCATTTTCCGCACACAGCCTGCAACCGTCCAGGTTTCGCGAACGCGCACCAATTCTTTTGCCATAAGACCCCCGGCAGAATTGTCGTCATACCGAAGCATCTCAACAATATCCCGGGCATGGTCCTCGTCTTCAATGGCGTCGATTACCTGCCGCTGAATCTCTTCATCCAGTTCAGATAGGAAATCCACCGCGTCATCGGTGTCGAGTTCGTTAAGTTCGTCTGCAATTTCCTGTGGAGAGAGGTTGTCAAGAATTTCTTCCCGGTAGTCCTCATCCAGCTCCATCAGCGCCTCAGAAGTGGTCTCGCTATCCAGAAGTTTTACCAGATAGGTAGCTTCTTCGGTAGTGACCTCGTCCAGAATCTCGGCGATATCAGCGTGGTGCACGTCGTCGAGAAGATCAAGAAGACTCTGATTGTCGCCAACCTCGATAAAGTTTTCAATCTGCTCTATAAGGTCTTCGGTAAGTTCAAAAGCCATAGTCGCTACTGTATCGGGGTTAATACTCGTTTAAAGTCGTGCAAATATAATCAAACTAGGCCATGCGCTCTGCCGCTTTAGGATAGATTTACCGCTGTGGTTGCAGGTCTAAATTTAACTTGAGAGCGAAACATCCCCTGCCATCTTCTCTTCAAAGGCCAGGAACTTTAAAGTCTCTAGCTCAAGGGAGATTTAGAGAGATTTTTGTGATTTAATTAACCCCGGATCATTCTCAATGGCCCGGGTAAGCTCTATAAACCGGGTAACGCTCAGTTGTTCAGGTCTAAGGTTAAAAATTTCGCTTTCGCGAAAGGCTTCGCTGAGTTCGAGCTGCTTCAGGCTGTTGCGCAGGGTTTTGCGTCGCTGCTGAAAGGCCATTTTGACCACCTTGTAAAGGGCTTCGGGACTGCAGGCCAAATCTTTATAGTTTTCCTTTCGAGTAAGCCGTAAAACGCCGCTGTCTACTTTTGGCGGTGGATTAAAGACCGAAGGAGGTACGGTAAACAGGTATTCGGCATCGTAAAAAGCCTGGGCTAAAACCGAAAGAATCCCGTAGGCCTTGCTGCCTTCGGGCTCACAGATGCGCTGGGCGACTTCTTTTTGAAACATCCCCGTAAACTCGGGCACCTGATCGCGCCACTCGAGCATTTTAAAAACGATTTGAGTCGAAATATTATAAGGAAAGTTTCCCGTGATCGCAAAAGGCTTGTCGCTAAACAAGGTGCTGAGGTCAACTTTGAGAAAATCGGCTTCTACCACCTCGAGATTGCAGCCTTCCATTTGCTCGGCATACTCCAGCGGAAAGCTGTGGTTGAGGTACACGATAGACTCGCTGTCGAGGTCCATCGCGGTGATGTTCATGTCTTTGCGCAGTAAATATTTGGTAAGCACTCCCGTGCCCGGACCAATTTCCAAAATATCTGAATAGCCCGTGTAGGAAAGGGTTTCGGCAATTTTACGGGCGATAGTTTCGTCCTTTAAAAAGTGCTGCCCCAGATGTTTTTTAGCTTTTACGGGATCGTCTGCCCGGTGTTGGTTTTCGGTCTTTTTGAACTTTTTCTTCATTACCCGTAAAATAGCGATTTGAGCAAAACTAAAGCTTCCGGCTTCGGTTTAATGCGGATTAAATTCGGTTTGTTCGGTAACGATCTCCAGTTCGGTTTTGAAAAACAGCACTTTATCACCAAATTTTCCGGCTTCGCCGTCCAGACGATTCACGTCTTCTTTGTAAAAACGGGCGAGAGCATCTTTGCTTTTTGCGGTATATTGAATGGAATAACTTTGACCGCCCATTTCTTCTTCTACGAGTACTTTGGTCATCAGGGCTTTAATAAACTTCCCGGTTGCGAGCATTTCGGGGATGTGCTCATTGCGTATCCAGTACAGCCAATCCTTGTGTATGCTGTCGTCAACATTTACGGTTACATTGTAAATAATCATAGGGTTTGTTTTGTCTTTAGTTGATTGCGTCACCGCGCAATCTGCGGTATTTTTGCTGGGCATCTACATAAAAAATGCTGTCTGCAAAGTTAAATAGGATTTGCTCGTACTGCTCTTTTGCCTTTTCGGGCTGGTTGAGTTGAGCGGCATAGAGGTTTGCAAGCCGGTAATGGGCATCATCTGCGAGAATATCGCTACCATGGCTTTCCAGTATTTTCAGGTAGTTGTCTGCTGCTTTTTGATATTCTTTTTTATCTTCAAAAAGCAGGGCCTGAGCCAGTAGGGCTTCGTCTTCAATTTTTTCGCCCGCGAAATCCTTTAAAACCCGGTCGTAGATGGCAATAGCATCTTCATCGCGATTCTGGTAGCTGCGTAAATCGGCCTGTGCGTAGGTTTTTAAAGCGGTTTGGGTCGAATCGTTAACGGTATTGTCTGTGATAAGCAGGTACAAATCCTGAGCATCGTTTGCAATAAGTTGTTCTGCGGAAGATTTAAGAACCTTCAATTGGGTCTTGGCCCATTCAAAATCGCCTTTGTAATAACTGGTTTTGGCCACTTTAAAACGGGCTTCCTGAGCGATGACGTTGTCCTTAAGCTTTTTCTGAATTTGCGAATAGTAAATCAATGCGGCATTAAAGCGCTCTTCAAGTACCAGAATATCTGCCAGTTCCATTTTGATACGGGCTTCCTGAAAGTTATTAAGTGGAAGGTTGAGCGCTTCTTCAAGCAGGTTTGTTGCCTGTTCTTTTTTCGCAAAGCGGAAGGCTAAAAAATGCGCATAATCTGCCTGAAGCTCTAAAGTTAAAGCCGATTTACCATACGTTTCAAGCAGGGAGGCATACTGCGCGTCGATATCCTTTAGTTCTTCAGGATTTGCAGATTTGAGTTTAAGTTCCAGGTATTTTTGACGGGCAAAAAGGCGCTGTTCCTCGTCGATGGTTTCGTTAATCAAATACTCCAAAATGCCAATAGCCAAAGTATCTTCTTCATTCTGTTCGGCGACAATGGCGAGGGTAGCGATCCCCGAAAAGTTACCGCTGCGCTTTGCGATTGCTTTTTCCTGTATAAAAGCCTTGTCGTATTCTTTTTGTTGAATAAACAGCCAGCTGAGCATACGATTGTAGAGCAGGTCTGGGTTGTCCTGCATACGGGTTAAAATAACTTTTCGCAGGGTTTGATTGGCTAGGTTTGTATTGTCGTCGGTTATAAATCGGCTGATATTGCGCTGAGCATTTAGGGTTTGATTATCACCCTGCTCCAGCATATTCAGGTTCATCTGGAACATGGTTTCATAATCTCCAAGCTCACCGTATAATGAAGCTAATTGATAATCAAAACGGTTTGCGGGATTAATCTCCTGCGCGGTTTCATAAGACTTTATAGCTTCTTCCAGCAAACTGTATTTTTGAAAAGTGCGGGCTACGCCACTGGCATAACCCGGGTTTTCAGCTATGCCCGCGATGGCCTTATTGTAAAGAGCCTGTGCTTCGGTCTCCTTTCCCTGCAGCTGTTTGTTGTAACCCAGTTCAACCTCAAGAACGGGTTTGTTTCGGGTATTTTCCAGAGTGTTAAGCAGCAGGCTATCTGCTTTGGAATAGGCTTCCGTTTGCTGATAAGCTTCAACCAGACCGGTTACAAAGGTGAAGTTACCCGGCGTTTCTTTGACCAGACTTTCAAACACGGTAACAGCTTTATCATAGTCGCCCTGCTCCATATAATTACGGGCAAGCAGCTCGTTTTGTGCGAAAGCACTAACGCCTGAAATCAGAATTACCGCTAAGAGAACAACTTTACGCAACACGCTTTTTTGATTTTACCCGGAAAAACCGGGATTGATGTCAATGGCAAATTTGAGGTACAAATTAAAAGCACCCCATTAAATATACTAAAGATGTGCCAGAACACTCCTGTACTAAACGTAATACCTGTGTAAAACGTACGCGGCTAGTCTATTTTATCAAAACCACAATACGGAACCAAAACCTCAGGGATTTTGATGCCGTCTTCGGTCTGGTAATTCTCCAGAATTCCGGCGAGAACGCGGGGCAGGGCCAGAGCGCTTCCGTTAAGGGTGTGTGCCAGTTGCTTGTTGCCGTCTTTGTCTTTGTAACGCAGTTTTAAGCGGTTTGCCTGAAAGGTTTTAAAGTTAGACACGCTGCTGATTTCGAGCCAGCGATCCTGTGCGGTTGAGAACACCTCAAAATCGTAAGTAAGGGTAGAAGTGAAGCCCAGGTCGCCTCCACATAATCTCAAAATACGATAAGGCAATTTAAGTTCATCAAGAATACCTTTTACGTGCTCTACCATTCCGTCAAGAGCGGCGTCACTGTCTTCTGCGCGTTCGATGCGCACGATTTCGACTTTGTCAAACTGATGCAGGCGGTTAAGTCCGCGCACGTGAGCCCCGTATGAACCGGCCTCGCGACGGAAACACGGGGTGTAGCCTGTACAGGTAATAGGCAGGTCTTTATCTTCCAGCAAATCATCGCGGAATAAGTTGGTCACCGGTACTTCTGCAGTTGGGATGAGGTACAAGTCGTCAAGGCCTACGTGGTACATCTGGCCTTCTTTATCGGGCAATTGACCGGTACCAAAGCCGGAAGCTTCATTTACCAGGTGCGGCACCTGATACTCGGTATAGCCCGCAGCGGTGTTTTTATCCAGAAAATAGTTGATCAAAGCCCGTTGTAAACGTGCGCCTTTATTTTTATAAACCGGAAAGCCGGCGCCGGTAATCTTGTTACCCAGCTCAAAATCGATAATGTCGTATTTTTTAGCCAGTTCCCAGTGGGGCAGGCTGCCTTCAGCCAAAACGGGAATGTCTCCTTTTTTAAAGACCTCTTCGTTATCGGCATCACTTTTCCCTGCCGGCACACTCTTTTGCGGGATGTTTGGGATGGTGTACAGCAATTGGTCAAGGGCTGCGATAGTTTCGGCCAGGGTTTCCTGAAGATTTTTAGAATCTTCCTTCAGTTTACCGGTGCGCTCCTTGAGGATGTTGGCTTTTTTGGGTTCGCCGTTTTTAAACAGCATCCCGATTTCTTTAGAAAGTTTATTGCTTTCAGCCAGCGTATTGTCTAGCGAAGCCTGGGTGCTACGGCGTTTTTCGTCCAGGTCAAGTACCTGATCGAAAATGGCGGAAGCCTCAAAATTCCGTTTTGTAAGTGCTTGAATATAGGCTTCTTTGTGTTCACGAATGTCGTTAACGTGTAGCATGGCTTAAATTTTAGACGGCAAAAATACGGAATTGGGCTTTAAAAGAGTGTTTAAAACGACATGTCTGCACTTAAATAAGTGAAGCATTAATCCAGGACATGCTCTTTAACCTCTCGTTTACTCAAATCAGGTGAAGGCATCAGCCAGTCGTTGTGCCAGAAATAATCCCATTTGGCATCAGCCATATCCACTTCGGGATTGATAAGGGGATGGTAGGGACGGGCATTGACGCTTACTTTACAATCTACATAAATCGCAACATCGGTGCCTTTTGCAGCATAATCTTCTTTTACACGCTGGCAAAACTGCCAGATACAATCCGGTTTTACACTCACACTGCGCAGTTCTTTAGTGGATAGCCAGTCGCGGTGATTAAAGGGTAGTTCTTTTCCGGTACTTTTGTCAACCACTTTAAAATGAATCCTTCCGCTTTTAGAACGCAGCATCATGCGCCAGCTGAGGCGATGGCCTTCTTCGGTCCAGAGTACATTATCCTGTATAAACCAGTGGCGTAAGGGTAGCGCGATTTGTACCAAAAAGTACAGGCCAAACACCACCAGAATGGGTTTGTAATGTTTAGGTCTGATGATCTCACCGGTATCGTAAAAGGTTTTTTTAGGCAGAAAAATACGTTGTATGGTTTCTGCCGGAAAGAAAAACAGTGTAAAAGCCAGTGACAAATACGGAAAAATCCCAATGTGGAAAATAAACGAATTGAACAGGTGAAAGAATATCGAAATGATAAATGCCGTCTTTCGGGTGCGTTTCCAAAGTAGGGCCGGGATGATGAGCAGATCAAAAAAGATCCCGAAATACGCGATGCACCAGTGTACCCATTTTTGCTGAAGCATTTCGCCCACCAGCCAGTAATCGGCTTTTGATTGCATCAGCTGGCCGGCAACGCTGGCATCTAACCAGTCCGGGTATATTTTGGCCACCGAAGCATAGGTATAGACAATCCACAACTGGGCGATGATGACAATATAAACCCAGCGGGGCATATGATTTTGTTTAATCTGTGGGTTTTGTTTTGCGTCAAGCGATAAATACCGGTTCGCCGGAAAGCAGGCCATGATGCCCAAAAGCAGCATCAGCAGGTAATAATGGTTGTTGTAGGAGGATTTTTGCATCAGATACACGCAGGTCCACATCACGCCATAAGCGAGGACACTAAAACGGTATTTGTAGCCCAGCATTACTAGTACACCAAAAAGCCCCATCAGCCCATAGTAATAATACATCAGGTCGCCGGGAAGCGGCTGTAAAAAGTCAAAACCTATAAAGTTGAAAGTAAACTGGGGCTCTACGAGTGTGGTGCGTATCCACCCTGTTGCGATGGCACCCCAGGCTTCACAGGTAATCAAAAAGCCAAAGATGACCCTAAACACGACCAGCGCGCTGTTGTCAACCTGCTTATAGAGCCATTGATTAAGCATTCAATTTTGCGATATAATCCCGGGAAAACCCTTCATCCTCTTGCATAGCAGTAATAAGCTCATCAACTCCGTTGAATTTTTTTTCATCCCTGATACGGGTAAGCAGGGTGATCTCCAGATGCTGCTCGTACAGGTCGCCTTCAAAATCAAAGAAGAAGGTCTCAATGCTGAGATCGCTACCGCCCACGGTAGGGTTAGTGCCTATGCTCATCATCCCAAAGACCGTTCGGTTAGCAATAACAGACTGTACCACGTAAACCCCTTTTGCGGGAATGATTTTATAGTCCTCTGCGATTTTTAGGTTGGCAGTGGGATAATTAAACTTACGACCTAGGCCTTTGCCGCGAGATACGGTTCCGCTAAGCATAAACGGGTAGCCCAGATATTCGTTGGCGCGATCGAGATCGCCTTCAAGCAGGGCTTTGCGTATTTTGGTCGAACTCACCGCAACATCATCCACATCCTGCTTGGAAATTTCTTCCACCTCAAAATCATACTGCTTCCCAAAGGCTTTTAAATCTTCTATATTGGCATTTCGGTTACGGCCAAAACGATGGTCGTAGCCTATGATGACTTTGCGGGCTTTGAGTTGATCTACCAGAATATCCTTGACGAATTCTTCTGCGGTAAGCCTTGAAAACTCCTGGGTGAACGGGTGAATCACCAGATGGTCAAGACCGGTGGCTTCAAGCAAAGCGATGCGCTCGTTAATGGTATTGATGAGTTTGATCTGCGCTTCTTTTTGCAGGACCATCCTGGGATGTGGGAAAAAGGTGAGTACCACAGATTCCAGGTCGTTACCGGCCGCACTGGCCAGCAAACGCTTGATGATCTTGCGATGGCCCAAATGCACCCCGTCAAAAGTGCCAATGGTGACTACCGTACCTTTTGTACCGTTAAATTCTTGTGCTGATGTATGCTGTCTCAAACTATTTGCCGTTATACGCGTTCATCGTATTTGTAATCCCCGAAGCTATAAAACTTTCTATAACCTTGCACGAGATATCCAGTCTTTCGGGCATGTCTTTTTCTTCTTCGCTGTCCCACTCGCCTAAAACGTAATCGATTTGTTTGCCTTTGCTAAAACGATCGCCTATGCCAAACCGAAAGCGGTTGTAGTTTGAAGTGAGCAGTTGGTTTTGAATGTCTTTTAGGCCGTTATGACCACCGTCGCTGCCTTTGGTCTTTACGCGAATGGTGCCAAAATCGAGATTGAGATCGTCTGTAATGATGAGCAGGGTCGCCAGGCTTATTTTTTCTTTTTGCATCCAGTATTTTACCGCTTTACCACTGAGGTTCATATACGTATTGGGCTTAAGCAAAATCACGGTTTTACCGCGCACTTTGAGCTGGGCGATATCTCCAAGTTTTTCGGTAGCCCAGGTTTCTTCTTTTTCTGCCGCGTAGGCGTCCAGTATTTTAAAGCCGATGTTGTGGCGGGTGTTGTGATATTTGGGGCCAATGTTGCCCAATCCCACTATGAGGAATTTTTTCATGGGGTCAATGTTCTCTTGTTTTGTGCCGAAAAGTTTTCCGAAAAATGAAATCATACGGTATTACGGGTATGAAGTGCTTACATCCTAATTTTTTGTGCCCGCGTCACGCCCGAAGCATTACGGGAAGCGACCCGGTTCATAGGCACGGGACAAAGTTAACATTTTGAATGGGAGTGCGTCTTAATGAAATTAGAAATAGTTTTAGTGAGTGTGCAGTCTCAGTTTTCAGTTGGCAATTAAGAGTGAGAAGTAGTAGGTTAGTTCGGAGTTGATTTAACTCTGAATTCCGCATTCCGCATTCAGAATTAGTAGGCAGTCTCAGTTTTCAGTTGGCGGGTAAAAGGTGGAAGGTATGAAGTAAGAAGTAAAAGTCAAAAAACTCAGCATTCCGCATTTTTAACTAGTCAGACAGTCATTTCGAAGGAGCCCTAAGCAACTGAGAAATCACATCAGACTGGAGTTGCCGATACATCTCTTCCTGGGAGTAGGCGATCTTAGTTAACTGAATCGAAAAGAAATCAGAAATCAGAAATTTTGCTTTACGTGATGTATGGTGTTTGCTTTTGCGCGATTGTATCGCGCGGTTTGGTATTGTTTTTATAGAGGAAGCCGGTGCGAATGACTTGATTTTCCGTGCGTGAGGGACAGTAGTGGAAATCCCGCAGTCCCGAAAGATCGGGACGAGGAATTGCAACGGATGGCCCGACCCTTGTGGTCACGCCCAAAACACGATTAGTATAAAGCAAAAAAAAAGAGGCTGCCGAAGGGGCAACCTCTTTGATTTGTAAAAGGAAACAGGGTCTACTCTTCAGCTTTTGCTTCTTCAGTTTCTCCTTCTGCAGCAGCAGTTTCTCCTTCTTCACCTTCTTCTTCCTCGTCTTCAAGATCTTCAACCATGTTACGTGAAGTACGTACCTGACAAACGATGGTGTCTTCCGGGTGCATATATTTCCAGGGACCTTGCTCGATCTCAGAGATTGAACGCTTATCGCCAATTTTAAGGTCGCTGATGTTAACCGTAACGTAATCTGGAAGGTCTTTAGGAAGAGCCTTAACACGTAGTGTACGGTAGGTTTTACGCAATACACCCCCGTTACGTACCCCGCGAGAGTTACCCTCGTAGTGTACCGGTACGGTCATAGCTACTTCTTTACCTTCAAAGATTTGATAGAAATCGATGTGAAGTATGCGATCTGTTACCGGGTGAAACTGGATGTCCTGAAGGATCGCCATATAGGTGTTTCCGTCAAGCTCCAACGTCGCGGTATGCGCATCTGGAGTGTAAACCAAATCTTTAAACGCAATTTCCGGCGCGTTAAAGTGCACTGGTTCATCCCCTCCGTAAAGTACGCAAGGAACCTCTCCAGCATTACGTAGGGCTTTAGTTGCCTTTTTGCCCACGCTTTCTCTTTTAGATCCTGTGATCGTGATTGACTTCATTTAAATATATATTAAGTATTAATAAATTACATTAAGAATTTTGACGCGATTGAGGTGTTGCTGTGCACCCGGTGCATCACGTCTGCAAATAAATCTGCGCAGCTTACGATGCGCACTTTATCGCTTTGTTGTTTTGGAGGAATACTGTCTGTAACAATCAATTCCTGCAATTTGCTTTTTTCGAGTCGCTCGTAAGCGTTGCCACTTAGCAGGGCGTGTGTACAAATCGCACGTACGCTCAAGGCACCACGCTCCATCATCAAATCTGCTGCCTTGGTAAGAGTGCCGGCGGTGTCTACCATATCATCTACAAGAATGACGTTGCGTCCTTCAACGCTACCTATCAATTCCATATAGCTGATGACGTTTGCCTTCTCGCGCTGTTTATAACAGATTACCACATCACAATCTAAAGCTTTTGAATAGGCATAAGCCCGTTTAGAACCACCCATATCGGGTGATGCGATGGTGAGATTGGGCAGGTTGAGTGAGCGCAAATACGGCAGAAACACCGTTGATGCAAACAGGTGATCTACGGGACGCTCAAAAAAGCCCTGAATCTGATCGGCGTGCAGGTCCATCGTAATAATACGTGTCGCACCTGCGGTCTCTAATAAATTGGCAACCAGTTTTGCAGCGATAGGTACGCGTGGCTTGTCTTTACGATCCTGGCGTGCCCAACCAAAGTAGGGAAGCACCGCGGTAATATGACGTGCCGAAGCGCGTTTTGCTGCGTCAAGCATCAGGAGCATTTCCATCAGGTTTTCACTGCTGGGCATGGTTGAACCTATAATAAATACCCGTGTACCGCGTATCGATTCTTCAAAGGAAGGCTGAAATTCGCCGTCGCTGTAAGTAGACGTGATGATTTTGCCCAGAGGTTGCCCGTAAGCTTTAGCTATTTTTTCGGCTAAATCCCGGCTTTGTGTGCACGGAAAAATTTTGGCTTCAGGCGTTGATACTGACATGGTTATCTTATGTTTAGAGTTCCTCAATTTATAAGAGGGTGCAAAAGTATAAATTAAATTGGCTTTGAGAGATTTATTTGATGTCTTTTTTGCTTGGTAAAATAGAATTTTTAGTATTTTTGCCCTCCAATTGCCTCGGTGGCGGAATTGGTAGACGCGCTGGATTCAAAACCCAGTTCTTACGAGTGTGGGTTCGATTCCCACCCGGGGTACAAAAGCTCAACAGTAATGTTGGGCTTTTTTTGTTTAGATCTCATACCTTTCAGAAAAACAGTTTGTAGCTATGTCAAAAGAAAGAAAGGTGCCCGAATGGTTAAAAAAGTCACGAGAAGGCTGGAGCAATAACGGATCTAAAAGACCATCCTTTGCTGTAATTCCCAAGCCCGGGCAGCGTTCGGTATGGGATTTTCCGCGCCCTCCGCTCATTGAAAAGGTAACTAAACCTGTACTGGTAAAGCATCAGGATCACATTTTAGCCGAGTCTGAAAAGGCACTGGCAGTTCTGGAAACTGCAAGTCCGCCAACCTATTACATTCCAAACTCGGATATCGACACCAGCTTATTGATAAAGATGGAAGGCAAGTCTTCGATGTGTGAATGGAAAGGCAGCGCCACCTATTGGGCTTTGAAAGATAACCCCGGTAAACCGGTCGCCTGGTCGTACCCGAATCCTTTCCCGGAATTTGAAGCTTTAAAAGAGCATCTGGCTTTCTATCCGCAAAATCTCCAGTGCTTTGTAGATGGGAAACAGGTAAAAGCACAGGACAGTGCATTTTATGCGGGTTGGATCACGCCAGATTTAACAGGTCCGTTTAAAGGGGAAAAAGGTACTGAGCATTGGTGAAGTCCAACATTATATTTTATTTAATACCCGTTCCCTTTTAAAATACCTAGCTTTTAGGTTTAGAACTTGAACTATGAGCAGAGGATTTGTAAAAGAAGACGATCAGGAAGAAACGCCTATAATTCCGCCAAGGGCGGCTTTGCCTGCCGGTGCGACCAATTATGTGACTCCGGCCGGATTGCAGGCAATAAAAGAGGAGCAGGAGGAGTTACTGCGCGAAATCTCAGATCTTGAAGAGCCCGATGAGCGGGAGCGGCGCAGAGCACTGGCCGTACTCAATGGAAAACTTAATTTACTTAAGGAGCGACTTGCAAGTGCCAGACTGCTGGATAAAGTAGATACCGATGAGGTGCGTTTTGGCGCACGGGTGACTTACACTATCTCAGGGGCCAATAAACCGGTAACGTTACAGATTGTGGGAGTTGATGAGGCTGATGTGAAAAAACAGAAAATTGCGTTCACAGCTCCGGTAGTACGTGCCTTGATGGGTAAAAAGCCGGGAGAGGAAACTACGCTGCAGCTGGGTGATCAAAGCAGACGAATTTGCATTCAGGAAATTAGCTATTCTGCTAAAGACTGACTGTTCATTTCGAATTCGAGTTGTAAAACGGCCATAGATTTTTGATTAAAAGTGAATAAAGCCTCATTTCGGAGGCTTTTAATTTTTTTATTGTCGTTCAAAGGTAGTATCTTGGGTCGCTGTTAGCTTATAGTCCAAAAGAATATATGCTATCTTTTTACTTTAGTTCTTAAAATCTAAAATAGCTTTTACGCAATCGATTTCCTTAAGATTAAGGCAGGTCGGTATCGTAGATTAATACAGAATTCATTTAGCCCGTTATCTATGAGTACGCAATCCCAAAAATTATCCATTAAAGAAAAAATTGGTTACAGTCTGGGCGATTTGTCTGCAAACCTCGTGTTTCAGACCTTAATGACCTACCTCGCTTATTTTTACACCGATATTTACGGTCTGAAGGCCAATGATGCTTCGGTGATTATATTTATAGTGGGGATGATCGCGGCTTTTGGTTTTAATCCCGTAATCGGTGCGCTTGCAGATCGTACGCGTTCCCGCTACGGTAAATTCAGACCGTGGATTCTCTATACGGCCATTCCTCTGGGGGTAGTAGCATTGCTGGCCTTTACAACACCTGATTTTGACTACAAGGGCAAAGTAATTTACGCGGTAGTTACCTACACCTTGTTGTTGCTGCTTTATGCTGCCAACAACCTGCCGTATTCGGCCTTGAGTGGTGTGATTACAGGTGATATGGGTGAGCGCAACAGCTTGTCTTCCTATCGCTTTGTCGCGGTTATGTTTGCCCAATTTTTTGTTCAGGTATTTATGTTGCCCATTATTGAGTCTGCCGGTGGTGGAGATCAGGCTGTAGGTATTGAGATCGTTATGACCTGGCTGGCTATTATAGGTACCGTAATGCTGATCATTACGTTTTTGACCACAAGAGAACGTATAGTTCCTACCATAGATCAGGAATCGAGTTTGAAAGAAGACCTGAGTGATTTGGTTAAAAATAAGCCCTGGGTGATCATGCTTGTGCTTACAACGTTGGTTTTCATTACCCTCGCGATGAAAGGGGGTTCGTATGTCTATTACTTCAAAAATTATGTAGATCCAACCTCGCTTACAACCTTTATAGAACCCATTTTGAGCGGACTTGAAGCTATCGGCGTTAATTTTTTTGGTGAAAATCCGGTTTCTGCGGGCTTCGGTCTTTTTAACGCGGGCGGAATCATTTTTATGATTGTAGGTATCACATTTTCAAAGCGATTTGCAGATAAGTATGGGAAGCGGGATGTTTTCGGCGTAGCCTTATTTATATCCACGCTTTTTATTCTGGCGTTTTATTTTTTTCCGAAAGACGCCGTGATCCTTATGTTTGTATCTCAGATTTCACACGGTTTTTTCTACGGAATCACGATTCCCCTGCTTTGGGCAATGATCGCAGATGTTGCTGATTATTCCGAATGGAAAAATAACCGAAGAGCCACCGCTATAATATTTTCGGCAATGATGGTGGGGCTTAAAGGAGGTCTTAGTATTGGTGGAGCACTGGTTGCCTGGATTTTGGGTCTGTACAATTACATAACCAAAGAAGCCGCTACGGTAGCCGTAGAAGATATCATACAGCCCGAAACAGCAATACAGGGCACAAAATTATTGGTAAGCATTTATCCTTCTATCCCGTTCTTGTTGGGTGTGGCGCTGCTTTTCTTCTATGAAATCAACAAAGCCAAGGAAACACAAATTGAGCAGGATCTAAAACAGCGCAGGTTAAGTAAACAGTAAGTTTTAAGAGAGAAACAGTTTTTAATTCAGCGGATTAAGGTCTACATATTTGTAATTGAGAACCCCCAGATGCTCAATGTCAAGATGCCCTTCGTGTATTTCAGACCAGTTGCAAAAACCGGCGAACTCATCTTCATCAAATTTGCTATACACCTGTTCTGAAAATACGATGTACTCCTCAATAGGAATATCATTTTTAAGCATACGATGCGCGGTAATGACATCCTCTCCCATCAGTTTTATACGATTACCTATGGGTACCATGGCAATTTCTTCGCCGTAGTGAAGTATGATTTTAAGACCTAAAATTTCAGAGATGCTGCGGGCATCCTCCTCGTTTTTATGCTCTTTGTACAACTTGTCTATACGTTTGTAGAATTCTTTGTAGAAGGTTTTACATTGTTCTACCAGTTCTCCAATAGCCGGTAACTCGCCGCTCCTAAAGAAAAGTACCGCATCACCCTCTATTTCAGAAACCTGCAGATTTATGGTATTGGCATAAATAATCTCATTGAGCAGTGCAGGTATGACCTGTGCTGTAAGATCAAAGTTGGCCTCCCGCATAAACTGGGTAAAACCGCTTATATCGGGGATGCAAATTAATGTGGGTTCTGCTTTCATAGCTGCAAATATCTATCATTCAAGATAATGTAAAATCATTTTTAATAAATATTTGGCTCAAATCTATTCTTTAGATTGTGCTGCTTTGATGATTTCCTTGAGTTTAAGAGCGCGAGCTTCTTTTTCAGAACGCAGTTTGTCTTTTTTGCGTTTGAGTAACTTCGAGTGTTTCGCTTTGTTTTTTCCGTTTTTGGGAGTTCCTTTTTTGGCCACTAGTTTTCGGTTTTAGGAGTATTTGATTTAAGATAGAAATGCTCAATACTCTTTCCGAATACAAAGGTGAGCAGAACCGGCAAAATCCAGCCCACTCCATAATCTGAAAAAGGAATCCACGTAAAGCGACCTTCATAATTTTCGGCATTAAGGGCTACCAGAAAATCGGGAATACTAAATACGATAGTCACAATCGCAACCAGTCTAAAAATGAGAATAGATACAAAACGATCTGAAAATAAGTTCAAAACAATTAATACAATGACTAAAGGATAAATAAAACTTAATGCGGGTACGGCTACTGCAATAATATAGGCAACGCCGGTCTGACCTATAAGTACGCCAAGCGCGGCGGCAACCGTCGCGGTAAGTACATAGGCTTTTTGTGAATTCTTAAAAAGACCTTTTACAAAGTCGGCAGTCCCGGTGACGATACCTACTGCGGTAGTGAAACAGGCGAGACCCACCAGAATAGAAAGCAGAATACGCCCTCCAGAACCCAGGGTGTCATAGCTCAGGAAAGCCAGTAAGTCGGTACGGGAAGTGAGGTCGGTTTGGCTTCCGTAAAGAGAGCCCACGTAAATCATACCTATATAAATAAGGAGTAATCCAAGTCCGGCGAGGCTTCCGGCCTGTATCATCAGGTTTTTTTTCACCTGATGGCTGTCGGGGTTTACCAGATTAAGAGAAATAACCACTACTGCCCCTATAACTATAGCCCCAATAGCATCAAAGGTTTGATAGCCTTCTAAAAGACCCGAGGTCACCGGGCTGAGCATTTCTGAGCCGGTTGCCGGAGGTAATTGTGCAAAAAGTGCAATACAGATAATCGTGGTGAGAATAAGTAACAGCAGCGGGGTAAGGTATTTCCCCAAAGCATTGAGGACCCTCGACCTGTTCAGTGCAAATAGCAGGGCAAGACCAAAATAAATAGCACTCGAGGTAAGTGAACTGATCTCAAAATAGGGCTCGATGGCCATCTCATAAGTTACAGACGCAGTTCTGGGTCCGGGCAGGGTTATGGCTACGAGATAGACCAGAGCGCAAAAAATAACGCTGAAGATTGGGTGTGCTTTATTGGCTAAATCAAGCATACTTCCCTGAACCCGGGCGTGTGCAAAAATACCCAGTAGAGGTATTAACACTGCTGATACGCAGAATCCTATGCTTACCCAAAACCAGTTTGATCCTGCTGTATAACCCAGATAGGGAGGCAGGATGAGGTTTCCGGCACCAAAAAACAATGAAAATATAGCGAAACCCGTAACGAGTGTTCCTTTAGAAAATCGCATAGTAACTGTATCTTTCCGGCCGAAAGATAAACTAAAATGAACGCAAAGAAAGGCGAGGGACAATTATTTTATAAGCACTACGGCAAGGGTGAAACCTTATGCCTGCTGCATGGTTTTTTGGAGAATCACCTGATGTGGGAGCCTATGCTTGACGAACTCGTTAAGCACTACCACATACTGGTGATCGATTTGCCGGGTCATGGAAATTCAAATCTTGCTCATGATGAGATGACGCTTTCTGATATGGCCGGGGCAGTAAAAGAAGTTCTCGAAAAACTGGAGCTTACCGAGGTGAAATTTGTAGGTCATTCTATGGGTGGCTATGTGGCACTCGTATTCGCGGAAGCCTATCCTCAAAAAACAAAAGGGATTTTATTGCTTAATTCTACGCCTGAAGCAGATAGCGCAGAGCGGAAGGAAATGCGCAATCATGCTGTGGATATGGCCGGGCGTAATTATGAAGCCCTCATCTCAATGTCTGTAACCAATTTGTTTTCATCAAAGAAGAGAGCGGCCCTGGAACAGGAAATTGCACAAACAAAAGCCGAAGCCCTCCAGGTTAGTGCAGAAGCGTACATAGCCTGCCAAAAGGCGATGAGCAAACGACCTGATTATTCGGAGTTTTGGGAACGTGCAAGGTTTAAAAAAGGCATGATTTTAGGCAGTGATGATGGTCTTATTGATCCCGGTAAAATGCAGCAAAAGTTTTCATCTCAGGGGGTGAAAATTGACGTTTTAACCGGCGGGCATATGCTTCATATTGAGAATTTTACGGAAGTTGTGAGTTTATTGGTCGGTTTTTAATGATTTTAGGCGGAAAAAAGTTTTCAACATTTGTTGATAACCGGGCTTTTTATTGAGTTTTACACATAAAATAGAGGAAAAGATTAAAAAATCTTCAATTATGTGCTTTAAGCTGATAAAATGTGCGTTTTGGCGATTAAAATTTTTTTTAACGAATAATTCTGTTAAATTTAACTACCTAATTTCAAAAACCCTAAAAATGAATTATTCGTTCTTCTCCAAAAACCCCTATCACCTGATTCTATGTAAGCTATTTGGCCACAAGTATCAGGTTCTTCGGTCTTATCAAACTAACAAAAAAGAATATGAGTGCTGTAAATGCCGTCAGCAATTTACCGAAAATGACCACGGTGAATTACAGCCCCTAACCCCAAAATTGCGTCGCATTAATGAGGTGATGGAAAAATTCTACATTTTCAGGCACGCACGCCAGTTGGCATAATTACTCCTCGTTCTGAAGTGCATTCCATCCACGGGCAACTATTGGTATTGCTGTATTTGCACGGGTAATTAAATTCATACCGTCATTAGCTGCGGTCATATGCCCAATGATGCTAAAATTGGGATTGCCCTTGATCTTTTCAAAATCCTCCTGCCTGATGGTGAAGAGCAGCTCATAATCTTCCCCGCCGCTTAGGGCAACAGTTGTACTGTCAATTTCAAACTCCTCACATACATTAATGAGCTGGGGATCAAGAGGTATTTTTTCTTCGTAGAGTCTGCATCCTACTTCAGACTTTTTGCACAGGTGTATAATTTCTGAAGATAGACCGTCGCTAATGTCTATCATAGCCGTGGGTTTAACCTCCAGAGCAGCAAGCAGTTCTACAATATCCTTTCGGGCTTCAGGCTTAAGCTGGCGCTCAATGAGATAAGAATACGGCTCAAGATCAGGTTGTGCGTTGGGATTTACCTGATGTACCTGTTTTTCGCGTTCCAAAACCTGTAAACCCATATACGAAGCGCCCAGGTCTCCTGAAACGACGAGTAAATCACCTTCGCCTGCACCATAGCGGGTAACGATGTCATCGGCATCTGCAACTCCCATTGCTGTTACACTTATCAAAAGGCCTTTGGTACTCGAAGTGGTGTCCCCACCTACGAGATCTATTTTGTAAATTGAACAAGCCAGTTCAATACCGGCATACAATTCTTCAAGAGCTTCTAGCGGAAAACGGTTTGAAACAGCCAGCGAAACGGTGATTTGCGTGGCTTTGGCATTCATCGCGTAAATGTCTGAAAGATTAACCATCACCGCTTTATAGCCCAGATGCTTTAAGGGCATGAACGCCAAATCAAAGTGTACCCCTTCAATTAACAAATCTGTCGAAACCAAAAGGTGTTTACCTTTCGTATCTATTACAGCGGCATCGTCCCCAATACCTTTAACAGTGGTTTCCTGGCTAATGCTAAAATTTTTGATCAGATGGTCTATGAGTCCAAATTCACCCAGCTCACTCAGCGAGGTTCGGCTTTGCTCTTTGTTTTCAAACATAACTCCTGTATTTTGGTGCAAAGTTAACGGGAATTACTCGAAATACTTAGGTGTTTTAAACGTTTAACCTATTTTAGAAGGCTGCCTTCAGAAATAAAAGAGGCTGTTGTTCTATTAAAATCAACGATTATGAAATTTGATCATCTGCTCCCCGCTTTGTTTGCTATGTGTTTTTTAGCGGCTTGTTCGCGTACAGATGATGCAGATTTGCCTCCTGCGATTGACGCCGGAGACGATGGGCTTACGCAGGGTACAGCCACTCCGTGTGAAAACGGATTTGCAGGGGAATACCCATGTTCAGGCTATGATTTGCAGAGCAGAATTCCGCTAAGACGCTTACAGGGAGCTTCGGGCAACGATGTCTGGGGCTGGACAGACCCGGTTTCAGGAAAGGAATATGCACTAATGGGAGTCGATAACGGAACCACTTTTGTTGATATTTCAGATGCTGAAAGCCCGATTTATTTAGGCAAATTACCCACCCGGACTGTAGCTTCTCCCTGGCGCGATATAAAAGTTTATGGCAATCACGCCTATATCGTCAGCGAGGCACCCAATCACGGTTTGCAGGTTTTTGACCTCACGCGACTGAGAAACCTTACTGCCGCACAAACCTTTACAGCCGATGCTGTGAATCTTGACTTTGGCAGTGCTCATAACGTGGTTATTAACGAAGATGAGGCCCGGGTTTATGTTGTGGGTGCCGAAACGTTCAAGGGAGGTATTCATATTATCGATGTCACAGACCCTCAAAATCCAACAACCCTGGGGGGATATGATGGCGACGGTTATACCCACGATGCGCAGGTAGTCACCTACTCAGGTCCCGATTTAGACTATACCGGTCGCCAAATTTGTGTGGCCAGTAACGAAGACAGCGTTACCATCATTGATGTAACCAATGCTGCAAATCCTGTTTTTATATCAAAAATGGAATATGCCAATGCTTTTTACACGCATCAGGGCTGGTTTTCTGAAGATCAGCGTTACTTTATAGCCAATGATGAGCTGGACGAATTGCGGGTGGGTTTCAATACACGCAGTCTTGTTTTTGACTTTTCTGATCTGGATAACCCGGTTGAAGTGGGGACTTATGCGGGTCCCACCCGGGCTATTGATCACAATTATTATGTAAAAGGCAACACGCTTTACCTCAGCAATTATTCCGCAGGCCTACGCATTTTAGACATAAGCGATATTGGTAACGCCAATTTTATGGAAACCGGTTTTTTTGACACCTATCCTTCTTCCAATGTGACCGGTTTTGAAGGGGCCTGGAGCAATTATCCGTATTTCGCCAGCGGAAACATTATCATCAGCGATATAGAAGGGGGTCTTTTCGTAATCAAAAAATCAAATTAGGTTGAAGGCTCGCACTGCATTTAGAATTTTCAGTTTGTTCCTGCTTACTGTCGCCTGCGCCGAAGACGATACGCAGTTGGATGCTGCTTCGAGTAATTCATTTAGGGGCCAATTGGTGAGTCTGCAACACTACGGCGGGAGTCTTGATGATCGGGCAGCGGCGCTCGTAAGTCTCGATGCCGGTGGTTTTGCGGTTTTGGGAACCGCGCAAAGTGTTGACGGGATGCTCGCCGGCAAAACCAGAGCAGGTGAAGATTACTGGCTGTTGCGTCTGGATGATTCGGGTAATATATCTCAATCTTTAACTTTCGGTGGCAACGATGGTGATGTAGCCACCGATTTAATCGCTACCTCAGATGGCGGCTTTTTGATGGGAGGTTACAGTATGAGTGCAGATGGGGATGCCAGTAAAAATGAAGGCTTTCACGATACCTGGTTTGTTAAAACCAATGCTTCGGGAGGTATTGAATGGGAAAAAAGTTATGGTTTTGCCGGCCACGATCATTCGTATTCTGTAATTCAAACTGAAGACGGCGGCTATTTTAGCGCAGGCTATCTCGATGTTACGGCTTCAGGTGGAGCCGGAAATGAAAACTCTAAACACGGAGTTGGGGAATTTTGGGGTCAGAAATTAGACGCTTCAGGCAATCTGGAGTGGCGTAATTATTTTGGTGGAAGCAATAATGACCGTTCCTACAAAGCTTTGCAAACTCCTGATGGCGGGTTTATGTTGATCGGTTTTACCGAAAGTGATGATTTTGACATCTCTCAAACCCACGGCAGTTATGATTACTGGATTGTAAAACTCAGCAAAACCGGAGGTATGCAGTGGGAAAAGACCTTTGGCGGTTCGGGTATTGACATCGCTTACGATGCTGTGTTTTTGTCCAATGGCGATTGTCTTATTGTGGGCCAAAGCAATAGTACAGACGGGGATGTGACTGCTTCAAACGGAGACTTCGATGCCTGGGTAATGCGCATCGACGCCGCCGGAAATCTGAAATGGCAGCGCAGTTTTGGTGGAACCGATTTTGAATTTTCCCGGAGCATTACGCCGGGACCTGATGACAGCTTTTTTATAATTGGAAATAGCCGAAGCGCTGATACTACTTCCAACGGAAACGCGGGTGCAAACGATATCTGGGTTTTTCAGGTTGACTCTGAAGGGCAATTGCTGTGGCAGGAAACATGGGGAGGTGAAGGTATTGATCTCGGGACAGACGCCGTTTATTCTGAAAAAGGAATACTTTATGTTCTGGCTACCACCGCAAGTTCTTCTGTTGAATCGGCTTCCGGTTTTGGGAAAGATGATCTGATCCTCCTTCAGCTGCGTTAACTTACTTTTCCCGGTACTATATCTATTTCTTATTTCAACAGCGTTTTATATTGGCGCAGCCTATCATTTGATAAGATAGTTTAATGTAAGGTTGTATGGTAAAACCCTACTTAAATGGTATATTTGCACTAATTTAGAATTAATATGATTAAAGTAAGTGAAGACGCAAAAAAGAAGATAACCGCTTTGATGACCGAAGAGGGTTATGATGCTGTGGCAGACTACGTGCGCGTGGGTGTAAAGAGCGGCGGTTGCAGTGGTTTGTCGTATGAACTTAAATTTGATAAAAGCAAGGATGCAGAAGATAAACTCTTTGAAGATAACGGGGTTAAACTCATTGTTGACAAACGCAGCTTTCTGTATCTCATAGGTACTACTCTCGAATATAGTGGTGGTTTAAACGGAAAAGGTTTCGTTTTTAATAACCCCAACGCACAACGCACCTGTGGTTGTGGTGAAAGTTTCTCACTTTAATAGTTTTACCTGTTTTCAACAGTTTAGAAAAGATATATGGCGTATACAGAAGACGACTTAGAAAAAGAATTAGCGACCAAAGAATATAAGTACGGGTTTTATACAGACATCGAGTCTGATACATTCCCCGTGGGACTTAATGAAGAAATTGTAAAAGCTATTTCCTTAAAAAAAGGAGAGCCCGAATGGATGACAAACTGGCGTCTGGAGGCTTTCAGGTATTGGCAAACAATGGAAGAGCCGGAGTGGGCTAATGTACATTACACGAAACCTAATTTTCAGGATATTTCGTACTATTCCGCACCCTCAAAAAAACCGAAATACGACAGCCTTGATGAGGTTGATCCCGAGTTGCTAGATACCTTCAAGCGTTTGGGGATCTCACTGGACGAGCAGAAAAAGCTTGCCGGTGTTGCGGTTGACGTGGTGATGGACTCCGTTTCGGTAACTACAACTTTCAAAAAAACACTGGCTGAAAAAGGAATTATCTTTTGCTCAATTTCTGAAGCGATAAAAGAGCATCCTGAATTGATTAAGAAGTATATCGGCTCTGTAGTTCCGCAGAAAGATAATTTCTATGCGGCTTTAAACAGTGCGGTATTTAGTGACGGTTCGTTCTGCTACATCCCGAAAGGAGTGCGTTGCCCGATGGAGCTTTCTACATATTTCCGTATCAATCAGGCCGGTACCGGTCAGTTTGAGCGTACACTCGTGGTAGCCGATGAGGATAGTTATGTGAGTTATCTGGAGGGCTGTACAGCGCCTTCGCGAGACGAGAATCAATTGCACGCAGCGGTTGTAGAACTTATTGCGCTTGACGGAGCAGAGATTAAATATTCTACTGTTCAAAACTGGTATCCCGGTAATGATCAGGGTAAAGGAGGGGTTTATAATTTTGTGACCAAACGCGGACTTTGCGAGAAGAATGCCAAAATTTCCTGGACTCAGGTTGAGACGGGTAGTGCCGTAACCTGGAAATACCCCAGCTGTATTTTGAAAGGAGATAACTCAATTGGCGAATTTTATTCCATTGCGGTTACCAACAATTTTCAGCAGGCAGATACCGGTACTAAAATGGTGCACCTGGGTAAAAACACCCGAAGTACTATTATTTCCAAAGGTATTTCTGCCGGTCAAAGTCAAAACAGCTATCGCGGTCTGGTTCAGATCAACAGCAGGGCACAAAATGCCCGTAACTTTTCACAATGTGACTCGTTACTTATGGGCAATAAATGTGGGGCTCATACCTTCCCCTATATTGAAGCCAATAACAAATCGGCACGGGTAGAACACGAAGCGACTACCAGTAAAATTGGCGAAGACCAGATTTTCTACTGTAACCAGCGGGGTATAGATACCGAAAAAGCAATCGCTCTGATTGTAAATGGCTTTAGCAAAGAGGTGTTAAACAAACTGCCAATGGAATTTGCAGTAGAAGCTCAAAAGCTTCTGGAGATTTCGCTGGAAGGTTCAGTAGGCTAAAACCAAAACATTAACCACAAACCAAAAAATATGCTTATCAGGAAAATTACATTTTTTGCACTGGCTGCTTTATTAGTCGTTGGTTGTAAAGAAACTAAGAAAGAAGAAAATACCGAAGAGGTAGTTGTTGAAGAACCTGCAAAACCGGCTGTAGAGCTTTATGCTTTTGACGGTGGTAGTATCATGGCAAATAATCTGAATCTTTTTGCTCAGGGAGATACCTATAAAGGCGAAAGCAAGCAGCTTGCAGATGCATTTTACGTGATCAAACACCCTAACGGAATCTTGTTATGGGATAGCGGTCTTCCGGAAATGCTGGTTGGTCAGGGAGATTACACTCCGGAAGGTGGTGCTTTTACGATCTCGCGTAAAGACAGCATCACAACGCAGTTGAAAAGTATTGGTTTAAGTGCGGAAGATGTAGATATGATCGCATTTTCACACATTCATTTTGATCATACCGGTGCCGCTAATCATTTTGCAGGTGCGAAATGGCTTATTCAGCAAAGTGAAGATGATTTCCTGAATAGTGAAGAAATTAAGGGGAATTCATTTTACAATCCTGATACATTTTCGGCTTTAAAAAATAAAGAAATCATTGCTAATAAAGACTATGACGTCTTTGGAGACGGTAGTGTTGTTATCAAATACATGCCGGGTCATACCGCAGGTCATAATGCTTTGTTTGTTGATTTACCTGAGACCGGACCTTTAGTTTTAACCGGAGACACCTATCATTTTGAGCAAAATCGCGAAGATGCTATCGTGCCTCAGTTTAACTACGATATCCCGCAGTCTGAAGAAACAATCAAAGCTTTTGAAGCTTTTGTGAAAGAGAAGAATGCCAAAGTGTGGATTCAGCACGACCTGGATGATTTTAATGCGATGACCACGGCTTCCCAATCGCTCAAGTAATTGCGAAGTGTGTTCCGGAGTTTGTTTTGAGTTTAAGCGTAGTAAGTTGTTCTTAAAAGCTTAAATCATAACAGGTAGCCGGGAGTTCATTTGTTATGAAGATGCCGCACTGCTGAAGGTTGAAGAATCAATTTAGCCTGTTGTGCCGGATGAAAGGCTAAATGAGCTAATCACACAGGCATCAGCTATAAAGAAAATCCTGAAGATTTTGTTCAGGTGATTTTAAAAGTGATCATTGTTTCTAATACACCTAAAGTGGAAGCTTGAGATACGGTGGTCAAAGTAAAAGAAATACTGGCTGTAAGCTACCCCGAAAAGTCGGGTTTGCCGCGCCTTGAAATAGTAAAGTAAATAACGCGGGCTTTTCTAGCCCAAAGAATTGAGAATATGTTAGAGATAAAAAATCTAAACGCAGGTATAGAAGATAAAGATATTTTACGCGGTATAGACCTTAAAGTCAATGCCGGTGAGGTTCACGCGATAATGGGACCTAATGGTTCCGGTAAGAGTACCTTGTCTTCGGTTATTGCGGGTAAGGAAGAATACGAAGTTACCGATGGCGATATACTTTTTGAAGGAGAATCTATTCTGGAAATGGACGCAGACGAGCGCGCTCATAAAGGGGTGTTCCTGTCTTTTCAGTATCCGGTAGAAATTCCCGGCGTTTCGGTGACCAACTTTATCAAGACTGCAATCAATCAGACGCGTAAAGCAAAGGGTCTTGAAGACATGCCTGCCAGCGAAATGCTTAAGAAAATCAGAGAGAAATCTGAATTACTTGAGATTGACCGCAAATTTTTATCACGTTCCTTAAACGAAGGTTTTTCGGGAGGTGAGAAAAAGCGAAATGAGATTTTTCAAATGGCGATGCTAGAGCCTAAACTGGCTATTCTGGATGAGACCGATTCCGGTCTGGATATCGATGCCCTGCGTATTGTTTCTAATGGAGTAAATAAGTTGCGCAGCAGCGACAATGCGGTAATCGTGATTACACACTACCAGCGTTTACTGGAGTACATTGTACCCGATTTTGTTCACGTTTTGGTAAACGGTAAAATCGTAAAATCCGGCGGTAAGGAACTGGCTCTTGAACTTGAAGAAAAAGGTTACGACTGGGTAAAAGCGGAGACCACAGTGTAGTTCAAAATTTAAAATTCAAAGTCTAAAATTGGAGTGATGGCAACTGTAAAGCGATTTGAAGATTTACAAATTTGGCAGGAAGCTCGGGTTTTAGCAAAAGAAATTGTTTCAATTGTCCAAACTACCGGCCTTAAGGAAAATTACAAGTTGAGAGATCAGATTGTAGGTTCTTCAGGAAGTATTATGGACAACATAGCAGAAGGTTTTGAGAGAAATGGTAATTTGGAATTCAGACAATTTCTATCTGTTGCAAAAGCTTCCGCAGGTGAAACAAGATCTCAGTTGTATCGCGTTTTTGACTGGCAATACATTGAGGAACAAGAATTAAATAGATTGACATTAAAGTGTGAATCCTTGAGTAAGCAAATAGCTGGATTCATTGCTTATCTAAACAAATCAGAACTCAAAGGGACTAAATTTCAGAGCTAATCTGAAATTTTGAACTTTGAATATTGAATCAAGAAACATGAGTTTAAAAGATAAATTACTTTCATCTTATCTGACTTTTCAGGAAAATCAGGATTTTGATAACAGCATTCACGATATCAAGGACGCTGCAATTAAAGTTTTTGAAGAAAAAGGTTTTCCTACCCGGAAAGATGAAAATTGGAAATATACTTCGCTCAACAGTCTGGTAAAAGAAGACTACAGCCTGGTGGGGCGCAATGATGATGCGGTAGAGTTTAGAGATGTCAAGAAATTCTTTCTGAATGATATCGATACGTATAAAATCGTGTTTATAGATGGTAAATACAGTTCGTATTTATCAGAAACCACACACGATGGTGTAGATGTATGCCTGTTGAGTGCTGCTCTTACCAAGCCTAAGTACAAGTCTGTAATCGACAAGTATTTCGATAAAATCCTTAAAAAGGATAGTCTTACTTCCTTAAACACGGCTTTCGCCCGCGAAGGTGCCTACATCTATGTACCCAAAGGTAAAGCGGTAAGCAAACCTATTCAGATTGTACACTTTGCTACCGGCGTTGAGTCAAACCTGATGTTGCAACCGCGCAATCTGGTTGTGGTTGAAGAAAATGCCGAAGTTCAAATCATTGAGCGTCATCAAAGCTTAAACAGCAACCCGGTATTTACCAATTCGGTTACAGAGATCTACGCAGGCAATCATGCCCGAGTAGATTACTATAAAATTCAAAACGATAAAGAACAGGCGTCTTTAATTGACAACACGCACATAGACCAGCAGACATCGTCTGAGGTGGCGGTGCATACCTTTTCTTTTGGTGGAAAACTCACCCGTAATAACTTGAATTTCTATCAGAACGGGGAGCACAACAATTCGATACTTAAAGGTGTTACGATCATAGAAGATAAGCAGCACGTGGATCACAATACACTGGTGCATCACAAGCAGCCCAATTGTGAGAGTCATCAGGATTATAAGGGAATTTTTGACGATAGATCTACCGGTGTTTTTAATGGGAAAGTAATCGTTGACTCGATCGCCCAAAAAATCAATGCTTATCAGTCTAACAATAATATTTTAGTGAGCGACAAAGCTTCGATCAATTCCAAGCCTCAGCTCGAGATTTTTGCTGATGATGTGCGTTGTTCTCACGGTTGTACGATAGGTCAGCTTGACGAGGATGCGTTGTTTTACATGAAAACGCGCGGGATTGGCGAGAAAGAAGGTCGTGCATTGTTGATGTATGCCTTTGCCAATAACGTATTGGAGAGCGTTAAAATCCCCCAGTTAAAATCACGTATTACCAAGCTTATCGCTAACAAATTGGGAGTAAACCTGGGATTTGAGGTCTAAATAAACCAGACCCGAATCGCTTTTAACTATAAAAACTACTCAAATGGCTTCCGTAGATACCTCTTTACATTTTGATGTGGAAAAAATCAGAGCAGATTTTCCCATTCTGAAGCGAAAGGTGAACGATAAGCCTTTGGTTTATTTTGATAATGCGGCAACATCGCAAACCCCACAGCAGGTTATAGATGTTATTGTAGATTACTACAGCCGCTATAACGCCAATATTCACCGTGGTGTACACGCGCTGTCTCAGGAGGCTACAGATGCTTATGAACAGGCGCGAATCAAGATTCAGAAGCATTTTAATATTCCTAATGCGTACCAGACTCTGTTTACTTCGGGAACTACGCACGGGATTAATATGGTAGCTTCGGGCTTTGCTTCGATATTAGAAGCCGGAGACGAGGTGATCGTTTCGGCATTGGAGCATCATTCTAATATTGTACCCTGGCAAATGCTTTGCGAAAAAACCGGGGCGCAGCTTAAGGTCATCCCAATGCTCGAAAATGGAACACTGGATATGCAGGCCTTTGACAGATTACTTTCAGAAAAGACCAAACTGGTTTTTGTCAATCACGTAAGTAATGCTTTAGGTACTGTAAACCCCATTGAAGAACTAATTAGCAAGACCCACAATGTGGGAGGGGCCGTTTTGGTTGACGGGGCTCAGGCAGCACCGCATATCAAAGCAGATTTACAGGCTCTTGACGTAGATTTTTATGTGGTTTCGGCTCATAAAATGTGTGGACCCACCGGAGTGGGAATGCTTTACGGAAAAGAGGAATGGCTTACCAAACTGCCGCCCTATCAGGGAGGCGGTGAGATGATAGATCAGGTTACTTTTGAAAAAACTACTTATGCCGGTCTGCCTCATAAATTTGAAGCCGGTACGCCCAATATTTGCGGAGGAATTGCGTTTGGTGCGGCTTTAGATTATATGAATGCGATAGGCTTCGATCAAATTGCAGAGTACGAGCACGAGTTGCTCGAGTATGCTACAAGCCGGTTAAAGGCGATTGATGGTTTGCGTATTTACGGGGATATTCCAAATAAAACAGCGGTCATTTCTTTTAATATTAAAGGCGTACACCCTTACGATATGGGAACCATACTCGACAAACTGGGTATTGCGGTACGTACCGGGCATCATTGTGCACAGCCCATTATGGATTTTTATAAAATTCCCGGAACGGTACGGGCGTCATTTGCTTTTTACAACACTAAAGATGAGATCGATACTCTGATTGCCGGAGTTGAGCGTGCCCGCAATATGTTGGTATAATTTTAAGTTTTCTAAGTATACTATTTAAATGATTACGAGTAATTTCGTAACAAAACAATCTAGTATGAAAGCAATTTGGCCAACATTGATTCTAATATGCACAGTAATAGCTGCATGTAAATCAACCGATAAAAATAGTTTAGGCCCACAGGGCAGTTTCGAGGTTCAGACCATCAAAAGGGATTCGGTAGCGGTTAAGGAAATCACCCTTAACTTTAATGCCGAAAACGGACAGCTTAATGGGAAAGGGGTTTGTAACTCGTACAGCTCTACTTACGTGGTGAGTGGTAAGAATATCAAATTTTCGCCTGCTGTGTCCACTAAAATGATGTGTCCCGAAGGTACCACGCTTGAGTATAACTTTTTTCAGGCTTTGCAAAATGCCAGCAGCTATACGTTGAAACGCGGTAAGCTTACCTTATACAATGCTGAAGAAGAGGTTTTACTCTCGGCCAGCGAAGATTAATAATCTGTATTAAACAGATCTTTAAGTAAAAACAGAATGAAAAGTATTCCCGAAATACAACAGGAAATAGTTGAGGAGTTTGAGATGTTTGACGACTGGATGCAACGTTATGAGTACATGATCGAGTTGGGCAAATCGCTCCCGCTTATAGACGAAAAATACAAGACCGACGAATACATCATTAAAGGCTGCCAAAGTAAAGTGTGGGTTCATGCAGATCTCAATGAGGATAAAATTGAGTTTACCGCAGATAGTGATGCCATTATAACTAAAGGTATTATTGCTATTTTAATCCGGTCGTTTTCCGGTCAGCCGCCACAGGAAATTTTAGATGCAGACACCTCGTTTATTGATAAAATAGGGCTTAAAGAGCATTTATCACCCACCCGTGCAAACGGTTTGGTGAGTATGATCAAACAAATTAAACTATATGCTGTAGCCTATAAGGCTAAAGCCGAAAACAGTTAAACATGTATTGGGATAATGGCTTTACACTTACTACAGGTCTTTGCGGACTCGTATTTGTTAGTACAGCTGTCGTTCTATACCGGTTTCCGCCGAAACATATCAATTATTTATACGGCTACCGAACCGCAAAATCGATGAAAAGTAAGCAGCACTGGGATTTTGCCCAGAAATTTTCGGCTTTGCGAATGATTGAAGCGGGTATTTTTTTGATTATTTTGGCAGGAATATCAGCCTTTGCCGGGATTTTTAATACTTACGGAAAAGAAGCTGTTTTTGCGGGTTTGGGTTTTATACTGCTTGCTGTAATTTACCTTTTCGTAAGGACTCAAAAAGCTATCGACAAAAAATTTAAAGACAATAACCATGAGTGAAGCTAAAGAAATAAACACACAGGAACTCGGCGAAAAAGTCGTGCGCGTACTTAAAACTATCTACGATCCTGAAATCCCGGTAGATATTTATGAATTGGGATTGATTTACGATGTTTTTGTAAACGAAGATTACGAGACCAAAATCCTGATGACCCTTACCACACCTAACTGTCCCGTGGCTGAAACGCTTCCGGTGGAAGTAGAGGAGAAGGTTAAAACCATTGATATGGTTAAAGATTGTGAGGTCGAAATCACTTTTGACCCACCATGGAGTCAGGACTTGATGAGCGACGAGGCCAAATTGGAATTGGGCTTACTCTAATCTGAAAAATTCCGGAATCGGATATGGAAGAAATTGTAAACCGCGTAGCCAACAGCAAGTTAAAAACCTTCAATCTGGAGGATTTATACCCTGCCGGTAAACGTGAACAAATAGACATTTCCCAATGGTTGACCGAAGGATTTATTCTGCGTGAGAAAGACTTTCGCGAGAGCCTAAAAAACTACGACTGGTCTGCTTATAACGACGCTTACGTTGCGTTGCATTGCAGTACCAATGCCATTGTACCCGCCTGGGCCTATATGCTGGTTACAACCTATTTACAACCCGTTGCTAAAAAAGTGGTTGTAGGCAGTCTTGAAGAATTGGAAACCATTTTATATACCGAGCAAATTCAGACGCTGGACGTTACCGCCTATCAGGATGAGTATGTCATAGTAAAAGGATGTTCAAACAAGCCGGTACCCCAAAATGCATACATATTACTTACCCAAAAACTACAGGGGATCGTAAAGAGCCTCATGTTTGGCGAGGCCTGCTCCTCAGTGCCGTTGTACAAGTCTAAATAGCTTTTAAAGTAAATGCCCCATAATTTATGGGGCTTATTTATATTTGCCTCTTAAACCAACACTCAAAATTTATGAAAAGACTAGTTGTATTTGCACTGGCACTACTGAGCTTTGGCTATGCTCAGGCGCAGGAAAAAACCGAAGAAGAATTGCGTGAAGAGATGGCTCCTAAAAAGGCCGAGATCGCAAAACTTCAGAAAGAAGTCAGCGCGCTTCAGTCACAAATTGATAATCTTCCGGGCTGGAAATTTGGTGCCTTCGGTACTGTAGGGGCAAACTTCAGCCGCTTCAACAGCTGGTATTCTCAAGGGACGCCTAATGTTTCTTCGGCCAATATCGCTGCGACTATGAATGCGTTTGCTAACAAAAAAGAGGCTAAGTACTTTTGGCGAAATGCCCTAAACCTTAACCTCGGCTGGGTAAAATACGACGATCGCGATGATCCGACTGACGACGACAGCTTCCGCAATGCGACCGATGTTTTTAATGTCACCTCGCTTTACGGTTATAAATTAAGCGAAAAGCTCGCGGTGTCTACCTTAGGTGAGTATCGAACAACCATTTTAGATAATTTTAATGATCCCGGTTATCTGGATCTTGGGGTGGGTATGACCTGGACACCGATTACGAATTTGGTAGTGGTGGTGCATCCGCTCAACTACAACTTTGTATTTAGCACTGGTGAAACGGTATACGAGTCTTCTCTGGGTGCTAAAATAGTAGCCGATTATACCCGTCAGATTGGTAAAATTGCTTTTAAATCCAACCTTTCAGCCTTTCAAAGCTATAAAAGTAATGATTACTCAAACTTTACCTGGATTAACAGTTTTAACTACAAACTGTTTAATCAGATTGGAGTAGGTTTTGAAGTAGGTCTGCGTGGCAACAAGCAGGAAAATCTGGATTTTGCAAGAGATAATTGGATGGAAAATGATATGGCTGGGACAGAACCCACTTTTGATAATCTGGATAGACAATTGCAATCCTACTATTTGCTAGGACTTACGTATTCCTTCTAAAACAAACTGTATAAAAATGAAAAAGCCCGATAGGTCAATACTATCGGGCTTTTTTTATTTTGTGTGGAATTATTCCTCCTCTTCACCAGTATACAAATCGTATTCCGGATACAGGAAATTGTTATACGGGAACCGGGTGATGTGTATCTCCCGTACCCGCTCGTAAACCTTCTTGCGAAAGGCATCCATATTGTCTTTGTTTAAGGCCGAAATAAAAATGGCATCTCCGTTTGCTCGAGACATCCAGGTCTGTTTCCAGTCCTCAAGTGTAAAATGTTCTTCGGTACGCTCGGTCACCAGATCGTCTTCCTCAATAGTTTTGTGGGTGAAGGCGTCAATTTTATTAAAGACCATTAGTGTAGGCTTGTCGCCTCCTTCAATCTCATCCATAATTTGATTAACCGAAGCGATATGGTCTTCAAACTGCGGATGCGAAATATCTACCACGTGTAACAGTAAATCAGCCTCACGCACTTCGTCTAGCGTACTTTTAAAAGATTCTACCAGTTGCGTAGGCAACTTGCGTATAAATCCTACCGTGTCGCTCAACAGGAACGGCAAGTTGCGTATCACCACTTTTCTAACGGTGGTATCAAGCGTCGCGAAGAGTTTGTTTTCTGCAAAAACTTCACTCTTACTTATAGTGTTCATCAAAGTAGATTTACCCACATTGGTATAACCTACCAAAGCTACACGTACCAAAGCCCCGCGATTACCACGTTGTATGGCCTGCTGCTTATCTATTTTTTCGAGTTTCTTCTTTAAAAGCGAGATGCGGTCGCGTACAATACGGCGGTCAGTCTCGATCTCGGTTTCACCCGGACCACGCATCCCTATACCCCCACGCTGACGTTCCAGGTGAGTCCACATACCGGCCAAACGAGGCAGCAAATACTCATACTGCGCCAGTTCTACCTGTGTGCGTGCGTAGCTGGTTTGCGCCCGCTGTGCGAAAATATCAAGGATCAGGTTAGTACGATCAATAACCTTACACTTGAGGATCTTTTCGATATTCTTTTGCTGCGCAGGGCTGAGTTCGTCATCAAAAATCGCCGTGCCTACTTCGTATTGATCTACATACGCACGCACTTCTTCCATCTTACCCGTACCAATAAAGGTTTTGGGATTAGGTGTATCTAATTTTTGAGTAAAGCGTCTAAGCACTTCCCCGCCGGCAGTGTAAGCCAAAAATTCGAGTTCGTCCAGATATTCTTTAGACTTTTCCTCATCCTGGTATTGGGTGATCAGACCTATGAGAACGGTCTTTTCGTATTCTATATTAGTTTCTTCAATCATATATGCAAGTAAGTTGCAAAGGTACGGATTTAGAAGCTAAGGGTTTCTTAAATTAAGCCATTCAAAAAAGAACCGAATGCCTCAAAATAAACTCAGTATCGCCTTTTACAACCTCGAAAACCTGTTTGATACCATTAACGATCCCAATATTCTGGATGATGCGTTTACTCCAAAAGGAGAATTGGGCTGGAATTCTTCGCGCTACGCGGAAAAACTCAATAAGTTGTCTCAGGTTATTGTTAAAATCGGAAAGGCTGAAACCGGTAGCGCGCCTGCTATTCTGGGGGTAGCAGAGGTCGAATATAGAAAAGTACTGCGCGATCTCGTTACTACCGAAGCTTTACAGCATCTGAATTATGATTTTGTACATTACAATTCTCCGGATGGGACATAGATATTGCTATTTTGAAGTTATATAATAAAGCTAAAGAAAACAATTGCTTAGAAAAAGCTGAAATATGAAAATACCGTTTTGCACTAATCTTGTGTCATTTCTTGTTCTAATCTATTCTCAAAGCTTTAATGCACAGGAAACACCAATAGAAACTATATCTGATGGAGCTTACACAATATTTAATACAAGTAATCATAATCAGATGTTTAACCAGTTTTCAGATCAACCTTATAGCTTGATGAGAATGATTTCTGACTCTAATACAGATACTAAATATAAATCGGGGAGTGGTTTTAATTTAAGTTCTTTTCAACAAACATTTACTAGCAGTACTTTTAATTTTTTAAGAAACAATAGATCGAGGCAGAGTCGTTTTAGTATTACTTACATTATTGATCAAATAGGGAATACTGTATTGTCTTGTTCTTTACGCTTTCCAACTAATTTAGTTTCTTTAAGCTCATCTGAGGTCGAAGCAATTTTAACTGCCGCAATGAATCATAGTTTTCATTATATAAATAAACCAATAGGAGACGCAAGTTTCCTATTTAAAAAAAAGTTTTATTATATACTTTAATGCTATGAAGACCCACAGGCTTGCTGGCTAGTGCCGGCAATAGCAAAAAGCACGTTTTCGGAAATAGATTAACAAGTGATAGGTATTAGCGATTTTTTGAATTAATGGTATTAGAAATACTGAGTTATAAGAATGAAAGAAAGCACCCCAAATAAATTTAAAATCACCGAATTTTTTAGAGGTATTAATTTCTTTGGAGCCCTAATCCTTGCGTTAATTTTTAGGATTGATGATCTTGGTCATCTGGTAGCCTATTACTTAATGTACTTTTATTTTTGGACATATCTTACTTTCATCATATTAGAAGTTAGATATATAGGTATAAGGAAAATTAATTTTTTCGAACATTTTTTCACTAATTGGCTAGTTTCAATCGGATTTATATTACCAATTTTAACTGTTATTATAAGCAGAACTTTTCCAATTACTCAATAATACTCCACTATGTGTGTATTTATTATAAGATTAAAATAATATTTAGCCGATTTTTCCTTTAAGGTAAGTGAGCTTCAGCCTTTTTTATGAAATACTATTTTATTGCTTTCAAAAGTGAAAAATAAAAGGCTTTGGCTTTAGAAAAAGTTTTACCTCTTTCATAGCTCCTCAGGAGCTGATTTAGAATTATACTTCATTTCCTTACGGAAATCGACCGTTTTTATCTTCGCCATTACCGCCAAATACAAAGATTTCTACACTACACTGTCAGTTGGAGTTTAAGCCTAATCTTTAGCATATTTTCACAAAATACATATCGTCATTTTCTAATTAAAGACCAGCGCACCTTTATTCAGCCAAGAACGCCTATTTTTAAATTAACTTATAAACTTTAGTCTCGGGCTATGCCTCAAAATAAACTCAGTATCGCCTTTTACAACCTCGAAAACCTGTTTGATACCATCAACGATCCCAATATTTTGGATGATGCGTTTACTCCAAAAGGGGAATTAGGCTGGAATGCTTCGCGCTATGCGGAAAAGCTTACTAAGTTGTCTCGGGTTATTGCTAAAATTGGAAGGGCTGAAACAGGCAGCGCACCGGCTATTTTGGGTGTGGCAGAGGTCGAAAATAAAAAAGTTCTGCGCGATCTGGTTACTACCGAAGCTTTACAGCATCTGCATTACAATTTTGTACATCACAATTCGCCGGACGAGCGGGGTATTGATACGGCGCTGTTGTACCGGAAGGATGTTTTTGAAGTTTTTGAAAGCCGAAGCTACAGCCTTCATATATCCAATGTTGAGGGTCTGCGCGATTACACCCGTGATATTTTATACGTTCACGGAAAGCTGGATGCCATCGAAGTTTTTATTTTGGTCAATCACTGGCCGTCCCGCCGGGAAGGGGTTGAACTTTCTAATCCCAAACGCATCGCGGCTGCAAAACGAAACCGGGAAATTATAGCCGAAATCAACGCGCGGCATCCTGAAGCCCGAATCCTGATTATGGGTGATTTCAATGATGATCCACAAAGTGAAGCGGTGCGCGAGTATTTGGTGTCGACTGATTTTTACAATCCGATGATTTTCCTGCTTACCCGCTACGCAGGTTCGTTAACCCACCGCGGAGACTGGTATTTGTTTGACCAGATTATCCTTTCACCCAACTGGATGAAAGCATACGACAACCCTTTGGAATATGTAAAGTCGGTCATCTACAACCCCGAATATCTAAAGGAACAGGAGGGCCGTTTTAAAGGCAATCCCTTACGCACCTATGCCGGTGATAATTATCTGGGCGGCGCAAGCGACCACTTTCCGGTATATGTGGTGTTCAAAAAAGAAAATTAATCTGCCTTCTTGGGGTTGCTTTTTTTCTTTGATGGTGTTTTCTTGCCCCCGTCTTTTTTAAGGGTCGGTTTATCGGCTTTTGGTTTTTTTTCGGGCATCGGGCCACGCATATGAATGACGAGACCATTAAGGAAATTCCGTAAAAACTGGTCGCCACATTCCACGTATTTGGGATGATTTTCATTTCTGAAAATAGCGCCAAGTTCACTTTTGGTCACCGCAAAATCAACCAGGGCACAAATTTTTACAATATCATCATCCCGCAATTTAAGGGCGACACGTAGTTTTTTAAAAATATCATTGTTAGATAAGGCCATGACTTAATGTATTTAGCTTGTATTATCGATTTCAGATTACCGGGTAAAGGTAGAAATAAAAAACTCCTCATTTTCAGAGGAGTTTTTAGGTCGGCTAATAAATACGGGTTGTTTGAAGAGACGCTTATAGAGATTATCTGCTTCGTTGATATATGGGCACTTTAAGGCCTACATATACATCTGCTCCTTTAGAGCTTTCAGAAATTAAATTTGTAAGAATCGTACTTGAGCCTAAAGTCAAAGGCCCTGCTCTAAGCCCAAATCCCCAGGCAAAACCATCATACTGTCTCATACTTAATGGCATGTAAGCACTAAACCATTTACTTTCAAAACGAGGCGAAAGTGTTGCTATATTAGCAATTCTACTGGCTTGTTGGGATTCAGGCGAAACCAGTGATAGTGAGGTTTGCAGGTTCAAATAAAATTTATTTTTGAGATGGTAATCTGCTGCAATATGCATTGCTGTGGGCAAACTGATTTGTGCAGTTTCTACGGTCTCCTGACCATCAAAATTGTCGCGTAATATTTCATCAATACCTTTCTCATTAAACTCAGCTTCAGTAATGACTGCGTTAGTAGCAGAATAGTTGCCTATAGTGCTTTCATCATAATTTATAGAACCTAAATCTGTAACCGAAAGCCCTAATTTAAGTTTGTACTTATTGAGACCACGATTGCCCAGATTAGCGTTATCGGGTCGCCATTCATAAACCACTCCAAAATCTGCCCCAAAACCTGAAGAGGTATCTGTAAAGTCAAAATCCTCTTCATCTGTTGTTTGCCCGTAGTTTACGTTTCCGTTTACCGTAACATTTGCATTGGTAGAGGAATACTGGCCCGTAAGATTTGAAGAATTAAAAAATGCACCGCCACCACCGGCTAAATACTTTAAAGTTACTCCTCCTTTAAGAAAGTGAGATTCTTTGTCCATTAATACTCTTCCGTAGACTAAACCTACTTCGGCATAGGCGTGCAATGTTCCGTTAAGGTTGTTAAGGTCAAAAGTAAAATCTTCTTCAGAATCAAAATCGTCTGCGATGCGTTGAAAAAGTTCACCGTTTGCATTATGTAAATTGTAAATACCACGTACACGTGTGATCAGACCCATACTACTTTTTGGATTCAGGTTAAACATAAACGAAGGTCCCATTACGTCTACATTTGAATAGAAATTGTTAGAATTTGTAGGATTTAAATCAGCATCTTCTTCAAAATCAAATCCATCGTCGTTTGCATTAAGGCTGCTTGAACTGATGCCTGCATAATCGTTGCCAAAGCTTACCCCGGCCGAAACTAAATTGATATCTGCACGCATTCGTGAATCAAATACATTTGCAGGATTATACATGACCCCGTGAATGCCCGAATAGTTATCTATACGGTGGCCTATATAATTTTGCGCTATGAGGTTTGTAGATAAAAAAATACTAAAAATCGCCAGAAAAAATAATTTTTGTTTCATAAGCTTAGGTATGTAATTCAAAATTAAAGGTTTGTATCTGAGCTAAAAATACCCAATATCTGGTATTTTAGGATAATATTAAGAATTTTAAAAGTCATACTTGCGCTCCAGAGCATAGCGCAAAAGTTCGCCCTTTCCCTTTAGCTCCAGAATGCGCATCATATTTTTACGATGCGTATCTACAGTGTGTACACCTATAAAAAGTTCGTCTGCAATTTCACGGGAAGTTTTACCCAGGGCGATGTACCGCAGAATTTCAACCTGGCGTTTGGTAAGTAGTCCGCCTTTTTCGGAAGCGTTGTTTTCAGCCTCAATAAGACTTAGGTCGATTTGAGAATCAAAATAGGTTTCTCCTGAAGCTACTCTTTGAATGGCCTGTTTTAGGGTTTCAAGGCTTGAATTTTTAAGTACATAGCCCGAAGCGCCGGCATCGAGCATTTGCTTAATGGCTTCGGTCTGATCAAACATGCTAAAGGCGATCACACCGGTATCCGGAAGTTGATTTTTAATATGTTTTGTGGCTTCAATGCCGTCCATTTTTGGCATTCGGATATCGGTTATGACCACATCTGGCTGGTATTTAAGTACCTGAGTAACCAGATCCTCCCCGTCATTTGCGGTGCAAACCAACTTGATTTCTTCCTGCTCGGCCAGTAGTAAGCTGATGCCGTCTATAAGCGATTGATGATCTTCTCCTATTGCTAATTTAATCATAAGGGTAAGTCTATAATTACAGAAGTTCCTTGACCGGGTTCAGATTCTATTTCTAAAGTTCCGTTGAGATGGGCTACGCGTTTATCAATGGCGTTTATACCCATACCTTCACTGCGTTTGCTGATTTGTCTGGGATCAAAGCCCACGCCATCATCTTCAACCATAATATTGAGTGAGTCGCCATGGTTTACAAGATGTATGGTGAGCGTTTTGGCCTGAGCGTGTTTGATCACATTAGTGATAAGTTCCTGGATGATGCGAAAGAGGCTTAATTCAAGACTGTTTTCGAGGCGGGTGTCCATTCCGTGGGCCTGTACATCTATTTGAAGCCCGTTTAACTGCGAGATTTTGTGCGCCAAATCTTTAAGGGCTTTAAGTAATCCCTGATTGGCAATCACCCCACTGTTCTTGGCGTGTGCAATGGTGCGTACTTTAGCATAAGCCTCATCAAGCAGTGTATTGGTTTTTTGATACAGATCTTCTGAAGGAGCGTTTTTAAGGGCTTCAAAGTGCATACGTACATTTGTCATTAAAGCCCCAAGATCATCATGAAGTTCACCGGCTATACGGGCGCGTTCTATTTCCTGACCTTCAATCATGGCGTCTATACTGGCGAGTTCCTGATCTTTTAACAGATTAGATACTTTTTGCCGCTCCAGGTCTTTTTGCTGTTCTGCCAGTTTGCGCTTCTTTTGACTGTTTTTAAGAATTAAGGAGCCAATTATCAGGGCAATAAGCAATAATGAGCCTAATGTTATCGCAATGAATAGAAAGCGCTTTTTGTTTTGTTTTTCAATGATCAGATCATTCGCTTTTTTTTCGGTTTCGAGTTCTACCTGAAGTCTTGAAATCTCGAGCGAATTATCCCTGAAGTTGATATTGTGTCCGGCTTCTACGTAGGTTTTGTAATGTGCCAAAGCGAGAGAATCTTCACCCATACCTTCATAAAAGAGAGAGCGGTAATATTCAACAAAAAACCTGTTTTTCAGTGAGTCCTGCGGATTGTAGCAGCAAGAAGCCTCTTTCAATTTTTCTAGTGCGGAAGCAGAATTGCCCTGCCTGTGTTTTAAATAGGCCAGTTTAGTAATTGCAGAAAACCGACTATCCAGATAATAGGGCAAATCACCCGACGCTTCAATTACTTTTTGATAGTAGAATTCTGATTTTTGATAATTTTCCTGAAGTTCATGGTACAATGCAATTTCAAGATATAGTTTGGGCAATAACTTGCAGTTGGCCTCAAGCTTTGGGATAAACTCCTCTAAAACGGAAGCATTTTTATAATAAACAGACTTGATGTCGATCTCCGAAGAGTAAAAAATCAATTCATAGATTTTGTGAAGAACGGTATCGTGCACATCTTCTATAAGATCGCGGTACCTATTTAAAAAAATGTCGTAGTTATTGTTATTTCGGGCGATTTCGTGATGAAAATACTGCAATATCGCGAGCAGTACCTGTTGTTGTAAAGGCTTATAGCCGGTTTGATCTGCCAGTTTTAAGGCTGAATAAAAATAAGGATAGGCCGCAGTGCGGTCTGAAGCAAAATAGAACGCATAATAACCCCGTGTAAGAAGACGCATGCTTTCCAGAAAAGGATCAGAAATTTCAGCAGACTCAACAATCTCACGGTAGTCTGAAGCATTTCCGGTAAAGCCTTCGTAAGTGAGATTTGCAAAATTCTCAAGAGCCGTTTGATAAACCGGGTTTTCTAGCTGTTCTATTTGAGAAAGCGCAGCAGCATATTCCAGCTCCTTAAGATTTTGAAAGTACGAATTTAATATATCCCGATTGGTTTGTTGCCCTGACGCAGTCAGGATCTTAAAAACTATAACAAAGCAGGGCAACAACAATCGCATTAGATCAAAACTTCAAGCTCAGACATCATACACCGCGCTCCAGGAGCGAATAGGGCGGTTTTAGTTTTAGAATCTTTAGTGGTCAAATCATCATAGTCTGGTCTCGGCTTTGTAAAATGACCATCGCGGTAATAGCCTTCGATTTCAAAAACTCCGTGATTTATACCTTTTGGAAGTTTTTCTAAACGGCGTCTAAATACTAAAGTATCTGATTTCGATTTCCGAAACTTAGTCAGTTTTTTACATTTGATTTCCTTCGATATGTTTCCCAAAGCTTTAAGGTGTAAATCAATCTGCCCTGTAACTGAATTATAGATAACATCTTCCAGACCTATATTGAGTACTCCCTTGTAATTTATAATATGACAGGTGATATCTTTGATCTCTCGTTCCTCCTTGTGGGTCCCAGCTTCAGTTTCTATAACTGCATAGACGGCGAAAAAAGTACCGTAGAGCTGTGATGCGTAAACCAGCTGGTTGAAAGTGTTAGAATTATCGCCTAGATAAACAATGCTCTTGTTGTTTTTAATTTTTTCCATAGTGGAAAGGTTTATAGTTTTTCGAAATATAGAATTCTGGTGCTTTTGAGACTATACCCAATACCCGGTATATTTAATGTTGCAGCGTATCTATAGTCATCAATCCCTGCGCCTCTTTGACCTCCTGTTTTAAGTGATCGAGGTAGAGGATTCCGTTTAGATGATCTATTTCGTGCTGAAAAACCACCGCGGTAAAATCTTCAACCATTTCAATTTCGTGCGTGGCATCAGGCTTGTCGTATTCTACCATAATGGCATAGGCACGGCTTGAAAGTGTATCGCGCCTGCCGGGGATAGAAAGACAACCTTCGGGGCAATCCTGTTTTTTCCTGGAGTATTGTTTAATCACGGGATTGATGATAACTTCAAACGGAAAACCGTCTTTATCAAAACGCTGCACCCACGCGATATTTTTAAGAACACCCACTTGTGGCGCGGCAATGCCGGCACCCAGAGACAGGCTGTCGCGTACCGTGGCGTACATTCGGGCGATGAGGTTTTGAAGCACCGTGTCTTTGGGATCTACCTTTACATATTCGCTGGGGGTGCGCAGCAAAAGGGAATCACTTTCGTTAGTGATTTTAAAGACACGCATAGGCGTAAGCGAATCTGCAGCCATAATCAGGTTAACCTGTTCGGCATTGAATTGGGACGGAATTTCAGGTTGTTGCTTTTTAGTATCACAGGCCAAAAAGCAAACCATAAGTAACGAAAGGAGTATAGTTTTAGTCAAAATCAGGGAGTTTTAGTTTCCTAAAAATAGCACTTTTACTCGGTATCAGATTTTTAATCTGCCGTAATGCTAATATTGTCAAGCTGATAGGTGCCGTCTGAAGCTTCAGCACCACTACCGGTATATCTAAAAGCCACGTAAGCGGTTTCGCCACTTGCACACGAAAGCCTTACAATCCCCGAACTGTACCAGTCGCCAAAAAAATCCTGATCGCGTATCACAAAAGCATCTTCCAATACAAGCCAGGTGGCCTGCGTAATCCCCTCGGTAGTACCGTCCCAGTCGGAGCTAAAGAGTACGTCGAGCTCACTGTTATCGGCAAAACTGCTGCTCGTTTCAAACCGGATACGCACTTCGGAAAATGTAGTAAGATCTATAGACGGAGTGATCAACCAGCCCACACTCAAGGGGTTGCCCGATTGATACGAATCAATTCGTGCTGAAATCCCCTGCGAGGCATTCGTTCCTGTCGCGGTATACGCTTCCCAGGCCTGCGTGCCGTATTCGATAAAGTTCGTCCACCCGTTGCCCGTGATAAACGTATTGCGGGTTTGCGTCTGAAAGTTGTCTTTAAAGATCACCGTACCGCCTTCGGTTTCAGCGAGGCCGCACTGCAACTCCGCCGGGTCGCAGCGGTTTGCGCCGGAAAACGAAAGCGCCTCCACGGTATTGATGCGCAAAATGTAAAAATCATCGTAAAAATCACGGGACAGAATGCCGCTGATGCTGCCGCGACCTTCCGGAAGGGCGACCGATTTAAATTTGGCAAAGGTACTGGTGCTGACTAAAGTCGTGCCGCGAGGCTCACAGGTTTCAAGCAGGCGTATGCCGTCAAATTCATCGTTGGCATCACCGGCAAAGGTTTTAGGGCTTTCGCCCAAAACTTCCCGACGGTTAAACTGTGCATCATCAAGGCTGATGTACAAATTTTCCAGATCGGCAGAAAAGTTTGCAATTGTAACGGGCAACGGAATCAATTCGGCAACTTCGGTACTTCTAAAAACCGTTTTAGGAATCAGCGAAGCCGGAATTTCAGTAATCCCGTTCCCGTCACGAATGCCCAGTTGTACCACCCCATTTTCTTCGGCTACCGCCAGACCATCCAGCTTTACGTAGACTTTTCGCCCCGGTTCATAAACGGTATACAAAGCGTTTTGATTCAACTGCAGTGTAATGCCGGCAGTAGGATTTTCAGGAGCATCCTGAATGATGAGTTCCCGAAAAAAATTTCCCGCCACATCGCTGCTCGTGACATAGCCTGTGATGTAAGTATCTGTGTCACTATAGCTGATGACCGGTTCGCTGCTTTGCGCAAGATTGCTCAAAACCGAGGCAATACTCACCGCCGTACCATCCGGTACGATTTCATTTTCGTTAGATTCGGGCACTTCAAACTCGGTTTCCACACAAGCCGTAAAAGCAAGTAGCGTGATGAGCTGGTAAAATATAGGTTTCATCTAGTTAAATTTTATCAGGAATTAGGGTTCAGTTATTTAATTATTTAGGCGGGTAATGACCCTTATTTGCCAAATGCCCACTATGGGCTTTCATAAGCATTACTAAGTTTTAGTTTGTTTGTTAGCCTTTCGCGAAAGCAAAACTTCAAAAGCGTACATATACATTGACATAAAAAGTGGTTCCATAACCCGTAAAATAGCGGTTGCCAAAAAGCGGCAACTCCCGGTTGGATTCCTCGAGCAGACTGCGGTAATCACCCACTCGCGAATCTTCAAAACCGCCGGTTTTATAACGGGTATTTAAAAGATTGTTGACCAGGCCGAAAAACCCTATGGTGTAATCCTTCACCCGCCAGGATTTGCCACCCACGAGATTTACCAAATTGTACGGTGGTATTTTTTCCTGCTGAAGCAAAACACGGGCTTGTGCGGGGTCGTAGTCATTAAAGGGCAGTCCGTCAAAATCGGTACTAAAAGCGTCTGAACGCCGTAAGTAACTCACGTCAATATAGGCATCTGCAAAGCGGTTGAAGCTGGCGCCCAGCCACCAAAAGTCCGGATCGCGGTAGTCAAACCCCAGTTGATAGGCCTGCTCCGGGCCGTCGGCGACATGGTAATTGTTCAATTTGACGTTGCCATCGCCGAAAATGACGGGTTGCTGCGCAAGCGTTGTGGTATAATAGACCTGTGGGTCTGAAGTGTATTGATAGTTTCCGTAAGCGGCTACAGCTTTAAAAGTTAGCGTGGGTAAAGCTTTGAACTCCACTCCGAACTCTGCTCCCAGATTGCGGCGGTTGATGCCGGTCGTGATTTCCTGAACGAGGGCATTTCCCTGCTCGATTTGCGGGGACTGCAACGAACTTGTGTAGAAAAAAGACAATTCGCTGCCCCGTTTAAAATCGATGAGATAACCGGTGAGCCTGAGTTTGAGCGACGGACTTCGGTAGATGTAGCTGAGATCAAGATTGGTGATTTGCTCTGCGGAAGCCTCATCAATAATGTCGTTGTTTTGCCGGGCATTGGTAAACACGGTATTATAAGGCAGTGGCTGAGTGAGCAAACCGGCGTTGAGTAAGGCAAAGTGCTTACCACTGAATTTATAGGTAAGTCCGGCCTTGGCACTTGGCGTGAAAAATGCCACAGCATCACTTTTGCCCAAAGACCGGTTGCCGGGATAGTATCCGTTTTCATACAAGCCTTCGCGTTGATAGCGGGTTTGTTGCAGCTCGATAGCGGCATAGGCGTCTATTCGTTTTAGGGTGGCCTGCAGTTGCACAAAAGCCTGAAGTTCGCTGGCCAGTATCCTGTAATTATACTTGTAGCGGTCGCCTTCCTGCACGAGACGGTTTCGGTTTTGCAGGTCGCTTTGCGCCAGGTCTCCACCGGTTGTGGCATCATCTTCGGCAAAGCTGTCGATATCCAGCCAAATGCTTCCGCCTAGAAGATCGTCGAGCTCGGCGTAATTTTCACTCTTTAATCGCGTAGCCGAAAACCGCCCGGTGAGTTTCAGCTTTTGGGACAAATCGGTATTTAAAATCGAAGCGATTTGCAGCATTTGATCCTGATTTACATCATTCTGAATGGCGTAAACAGCATTAAGACCGGTTTCTGAAGCGACACGATTTGCCTGATACAATGCATCCCAGTCGAGCTGACCATACTCTACAAATGCCTCGCGGGCGAGATAGGCATTCTGGTAATTGGCTGCGGTAGGATTGGAGAAGCGCAGGAAATAGCCGGGTAGATTCTGATAATAATTGGGTGCCGGGTTGCGCGCACCGCCCAGAAATGTATCTGTGCCGTCTTCGGTTTTGACGAGGGTGCTTCCGGTGTTGTCAATACGCGAATTGCTTGTTTTTCCCCATTGATACGCTACACTGGTGGTAAGGGTATTACGCGAACTGAATTTCCAATGGTGCGAAAGGATCACGAGGGGTTCGTCAATTCCGCGTAGGCGGGCATTGCGTATTTTTCCATCCTGATAACCCCAGTTGGGATTGTATTGATTGCCTTTGAGATCAAGCACTTCCTGAGTCAGTGCTGTGCTGCGACCCCTGCGATTTGGGGTGTAAATGGCAGTTAGGTTAAGGCTGTGCTTTTCGGAAAGCTGTTTTTCAACCGCTGCAAAAAACGAATTGGCGTCATAAAGCGTTCCCTCAATATACCCTTCGTTACCAAATCGGCGCGATGCCAAAGTGGAATATGCCCAGCCGTTTTGCGACAAACCGCTGTTGTAACTGGCCATAATGCGCCCGGTATAGCTGCGATTGGCTTGGGCATAAGACACCCGGCCACCGCGACCTAAAGAAGTGGCGTTCATATCAAAGTGCAGCGTACCTGCCGGGCCGCCAAAACTGTAATCACCGGGCGCGATGCCGGGAGTGAATTCGCGGTTGCGCATCACATCGTTAAGGCCGCCCCAGTTGCTCCATTGCGGTCTGCCGGTGCTCAGTTTGTTGAGCTTAATCCCGTTGATGAGCACACTGCTATACTGACTGTCAAGGCCACGCGGTCTGAAAAAGGTACTGCTAAAATCAAAAGCGGCGGCATTACCAAAGGCATCATTGGTTGCGCTAAGCAGGGGCGAAAGTATATCGTCGCGCTGCTCTTCGTTGTTGAGTTGCAGGTCTGATAAACTGATTAAGGTGAGGTTTTGATTGGCTTCAGCAAGGTCGATCTCTAACGGAATGTAATCGAGTTCGATACTGCTCCCGGGATTGAGCGTCACCGGCAGCTGAAGACTGAAATAGCCCGAAGCGCTAAAGCTTAGGTTGTAATCTCCCGCTGGCAATTCGCCCGTAAGTTCAAAACTGCCGGAAGCATCGGTTGTGGTTTCAATCGATGTGCCGGTAAGCTGCACACGTACTTCAGGAATTCCTGCAGCGTTGGTCGCATCTTTTACACTTCCGCGAATGCGAAATTCCTGCCCCTGAGCGCATAAAACGCCCAACAGACAAAGGCCAAAAACCAAAAATTTGTACACAGTGAAAAAATTAGATTTTTCAGCGGGGGCGTACACAATCTAAAGTAGAAATTAATGTAACTTCATAAGGCTTATTTAGTTAGCCGATGCGAAAAATTCGATTAAGTGTTTTGAGCCTGCTTTGCTGTAGCCTTTTTGAGGTGCTTTACGCCCAGGAACAGCGCGATTTTCAACTGGTCACGATTGCTTTCTACAATCTGGAAAACCTTTTTGATACCGAAAATGACCTGATCACGTTTGACGACGACCGTACTCCTGACGGGAAAGATCACTGGACACCCGAAATCTACGCCGACAAACTCGCTAAAATGGCTGAGGTCCTGCGGCAAATAGGTCCGGATGAGACTACAGATCCTCCCGCACTTATTGGCGTTGCCGAAATTGAAAACCGAAAAGTGCTGGAAGCGCTGGTCACTCAAAACATCCTGAAAGCCTTTGATTACGGGATTGTGCACTACGATTCGCCCGACCGGCGTGGGGTGGATGTGGCTTTGTTGTATCGAAAAAGTCTTTTTAAGCCTGTAAGCAGCAAAGCTTTTGAGCTTCCGCTTTACGATCCTGAAGAAAACAACAAACGTATATATACCCGCGACCAACTTTTGGTTAGCGGAGATTTGGCAGGCGAACGCGTGCATATTTTGGTGAATCACTGGCCTTCGCGAAGTGGGGGCGAGGAGCGCACCCGGCCCAGAAGGGAGGCTGCTGCAGCTTTAAACCGAAAAATCATCGATTCGATTTTGAGTGTGGAGCCCTATGCGAAGCTTGTAGGTATAGGGGATCTAAACGACGATCCAAAAGATGCCAGCCTCAAAAAGGTGTTGAAAACCAAAGGTAAAATTAAGCAAACCGGACTGCTTGATCTTTACAATCCGATGGAAGAATTGGCTAAACAAGGTCTGGGCAGTCTGGCCTACCGCGACAGCTGGAATTTGTTTGACCAAATAATTATAAGTGCGGCCTGGCTGGAGCAGGATTATTCCGGGTTTAGTTTCTACAAAGCGGGAATTTTCAACAGGAAATTCTTGCAAACCCCATCGGGACCTTTTAAAGGTTATCCCTTTCGCAGTTTCGCCAACGGAAGCTATACCGGCGGATACAGCGATCATTTTCCGGTTTATGCATGTTTTGTGAGGGAAGTTAGGAAGTAGCGTTGGTTTTCTCCTCTTCAGGATTGGTGGCTAATTCGATCGCTTTTTTTTTATCGGCTTCCAGTTGCTTTTCTTTTTTACGTAAAGCCTGCATCTCTTCGGTATGGGCGAGTTTGGCGTGCGAACTGGGAACGATTCGGTGTTTTTTAACGATGGCATACTGCACGGTAATTTCGGCACCAAAAAACAAAATAAGACAGGTATAATTTACCCAAAGCAACACCAGTACAACAGAGGCGGCACCCCCATAAACCGATGCGGGATTGCTGCTCGAGAAGTAAATACCCAGTAAACTTTCACCAATTAAAAACAGGATTGCGGTAATACTTGCGCCTAAAATCGTGGTTTTATATCCCATTTTTACATCGGGCAAAATTTTAAACATCGCGGCAAACAGGCTTGCGATAAAAATAAACGAAACCAAAAACCTCAGAATATCAGCAAAAATCACGGTCACCTGAGGGGCAAAGTTGCTGAGGTATTCGGTAAAGATGTTGAGCAGCACGGTGACCACAAAAGCGACCAGCAACATAAAGCCAAGAACGAGTACCATCCCAAAAGCAATAGCCCGGTTGATGAGCATACGTTTGAAGTTTTGCTTTTTCTCGGTCACATTCCAGATGGTATTCATCGTTTTTTTCATCTGGAAGAATACTCCGGTAGCACCGTAAATTAAGGCAGCAATGCTGATGATGAGCGTTATCCAGTTGTCGTTTTGCAGGGTCACGTTACTGATGATTTCTTCAATAGATTTTGCGACTTCGGGCGAAATAAAGCGCGCAATCTCATCGTGAATACGTCCCTGTACGGCTTCGGCGCCAATAAACGTGCTGGCAATCGTGGTTACAATCATCAGCAGCGAGGGCAGCGAAAACAGCGTGTAATAGGCGATTATCGCGCTCTTGGCGAAAGGATCGTTACGGTCCCAGGCTACATAAGTCTCCTTCAGAAAATTAAAAAGACTTTTAGCGTTTTTGGTAATGCGGCCGGTTAAACTACTCATTGCCGATGTAAGGTATTAAGATGTAATCCAGCTCGTCAACACCTTTGATGCTTAGCGTGAGTTCGTCTGTGCGATCAGGATAGCTGCGCAGCAGAGTTGGGATCACGTTGCCGTTGTAATTTGCGGGAAGCTCTTTTTGAGTTTCCTCAAATTGCCGATCACAGGCTGCCGCGATTTTAGCATAATCATTGAGACTGATGTTGATTTCCTGATGGTAGCCTTCATCATCAAGACCATCAATAGTATCGTCTTCAGAAACCGGATCGTAAATAAATTTGTTTTGGCTTATGGCGTAGGTGTTGCCTTTCGTATCTATGTAGGTATAGGTGGGGGCGTTGGGTAAGGTTTTTTTGCTTGTGGTAAATCCGGGCGTGGCACCACAGCCGGTAAAAATTACCAGAATAAAAAGGCTGAAATAATATCGTATTGGAGTGCTCACCAGGTATAGAGATTAGGTATCGAAATTACGAAAGCACCCGCAGCAACTTCTGGCGTTTAGGCTTAGTTTAACGTTTTTGGGTTCAACTTTCAGAAATAATTGTAGTTTTGACAAACTTGAAAATACCCCCTAAATGTCAGACTTCTGGTTCTATTTTAAGATTGGTCTCGAGCACGTACTCGATTACAAGGCCTACGATCACGTGCTTTTCCTTATTGTACTCACCGTTCCTTATGTATTTAAAGACTGGAAGCGTGTGTTTTTACTGGTAACGCTGTTTACTCTGGGTCATACGGTATCCTTACTATTGGCAACATACGGTGTGGTGAGCGTAAACCGAAACATTATCGAGTTCCTCATACCGGTCACCATTTTTGTGGCAGCATTATATAACGTGTTTACCGCCGGAAAGGGCGCCAACAAAGACAAACTGGGCGTGTTACTTATTACCGCGCTGTTCTTCGGCCTTATTCACGGTCTGGGATTCTCTTCGTTTTTTGTACAGCTTACCGCGCATTTATCAAGCCGATTGCTTCCGCTTGCCGAGTTTGCACTGGGTATCGAAGCGGCTCAGCTTATCATTGTACTCATTGTGCTTATCCTGGGATTTTTGGGACAAACGATTTTTCGGTTTTCAAGACGCGACTGGATGCTTTTTATTTCAGCGGTGGTAATCGGGATGGTAATACCTATGTTAATAGCGAATTATCCGTGGTAAACTATGTTTTTTGGGATGAGAAGCAGACTAAGTTTTTTATCTTCGCAAGCTCAAAGAATCGCACACCTGAAGTGCAGGTATCTAAATATTTATGCCTTCAATTACAAAAGACAAACAGCTCAAATACGATATTGCATACTTACGTATGGCCCGGGAATGGGCTAAACTTTCCTATTGTCAGCGCAAGCAGGTTGGGGCACTTATTGTAAAGGATAAAATGATCATTTCAGACGGGTACAACGGTACACCTACCGGTTTTGAAAATATTTGCGAGGATGACGAAGGCTATACCAAATGGTATGTGCTTCACGCCGAGGCAAATGCCATTTTAAAAGTTGCCTCTTCCACCCAATCCTGTAACGGAGCTACCTTATACATCACGCTTTCGCCCTGTCCCGAATGCAGCAAACTGGTGCATCAGGCCGGGATCAAACGCGTGGTGTATCACGTAGGCTATAAAGATCCCAGCGGAATTGATTTTTTACGAAAAGCCGGAGTAGATGTGGTGTGTATAGAAAACATTGACGCGTAATGGGAGGCTATCAAAAAAAGTACCTGCCCATTTTTTTCTGCATCGCAGTTGTGATAGGCATCGCTATTGGTAGTAAACTCAATTATGGCGCTGCATCTTCAACGATTTTAGGCGGAAATTCAAAAAAGGAAAAGCTTAACCGGCTCATTGACTACATCGATTATGAGTATGTAGATCCTATAAATACAGATAGTATTGTTGACGTTACGGTAAACGGAATATTAGAAAATCTCGATCCGCACTCGGTTTATATTCCTCCAAGCGAGCTTCAGGAAATCACCGAAAGTATGAAGGGTGATTTTGTAGGTATAGGTATAAGCTTTTACGATTATAACGATACCATAACCGTTACCCGTGCGCTGCCCGGTGGTCCCAGTGAAAAAGTGGGCATTCGGGGTGGAGACCGCATCATAGCTGCCGACGGGAAGTCGCTTACCGGTCGAACCGTCATAAGCGATACGGTTGTGAACCAGCTCAAAGGTAAGGCGGGCACGCTTGTAAATCTTACCGTGCTCAGACCCGGAACAGATAATCTGCTCAATTTTAAAGTAAAACGCGATGTGGTGCCGCTTAAGAGTGTTGACGCGTTCTATATGCTCACCGATACGTTGGGCTATATCAAGGTTAATCGCTTCGCGGAAAGTACGCCTGACGAATTTCACGCCGCCTTGCAGAATTTAAAACGAAAGGGAGCCAAAGAACTGGTTCTTGATTTGCGCGGAAACCCGGGAGGTTATATTTCGGCAGCAGAAAAAGTAGCAGACGAATTTCTGGAAGATGACAAGCTTATTTTATTTACCAAAAATAAAACCGGAAAGATTGAAAATACCTTTGCAACGGGTGAGGGCGATTTTGAGACGGGACAGGTTTATGTACTCATCAACGAGAACTCGGCCTCTGCCAGTGAAATCGTAGCCGGTGCCCTGCAGGATAACGACCGCGGTGTTATTGTGGGAAGAAGGTCTTTTGGTAAAGGGCTTGTGCAGCGTGAAATGGATCTTGGAGACGGCAGCGCTGTGCGTCTTACGATTGCCCGTTATTACACGCCTACCGGAAGAAGCATACAGCGCCCTTACGATGAAGGTAATCAGGCGTATTATGAAGACTACCTGAAACGCTATAAAAACGGGGAGATGCAAAGTGTAGACAGCATCAGCACGGCAGACAGTTTAAGGTATGTGACCCCAAAAGGGAAAGTGGTGTACGGCGGCGGCGGTATTATTCCTGATGTTTTTATACCGAAGGATACCAATTACGAGAAAGAAGCCATCATCTACGCGTTGCGCTCGGGTGCTATGTCGCGTTTTGTTTTTGAGTTGCTTGAGAAACGCCGCGTGTATTACAACAGTCTTTCGTATGCGACTTTTGAGCAGGACGTCGATATTACCGATGCAGATGTGACCGCTTTCGTAGGATATCTCAATGACCGTAATTTAAAAATCCGGATAAAAGATTACAAAAACGATTTAAAGCGTTATATTAAAGCCGTGATGGCTCAACAGCTTTTTGGTAATACTATTTATGAAAAGCTGATTAACGATGAAGATCCTGCCATTGCTAAAATTAAGGAGTTAAGCCGTAGTTGATATGATTATCATCGCATCTATTTTCGTGTTTTGCATCGCTGCTGTTTTTCGTTTGCTTGATAACAGTGCCGGCATCCTCATCTCAAACGGGATTTCGGTGAGTCCGTTTTACCTCTCGAGACGGGAGATAAAAGAACAGATGAAAAAAATAAGTGATAAGTCACTGCGCAGAAAGCTAAAGCGAACCCTCTTTTTTCAAAGGCTGCACAAGCTGTTCCTTATTCTGGCTATAGCCACTTTTGTTGTAGGGATTGTTTATGAATTCTTCAATCCCACACTAGTCTCCTTACTGTAGGCGCAATTAGCGTTTTGCAGAACGTGCTTTTCTGTTTTTTTCGGCAATTTTTCGCGAAAGCATCAAAATGACCAGTAACAAAGCTGCACACAGGCAAGCTGCTACCGAAATGACAGCGACCATACTGTCTCCCGCCAGGGGTGCGGCATAGTCAATTTTGGTAAGGTTAAAAATAAGTAGCGCGCCGGCCAATCCCAGCAAGATATAAAGAGCAATTTTCATAGTTAACGTATTGCGGTTCCGTGCGGTGTTGAGCTGAAGGCTTATTTATATTCAGATCTTTAGAATAGTCCTTGAATATTTGTGGTAAACAGCTTTACCGCCATTGCCAGCAAAATTACGCCAAAGATCTTGCGTATGATGCTAATTCCCTGTTTTCCCAGAATTTTTCCGATTTTTCCTGAAGCTTTCAGAACCAGATACACAAATAAAATATTGATAATTATGGCAACGATGATGTTTTCAACCTCGTATTCAGCGCGAAGCGAAAGCAGGGAGGTCATCGTACCTGCGCCTGCCACAAGCGGAAAAGCCAGAGGTACCACACTGGCGGTTTCGGGCGCATCATCTTTATACAATTGAATTCCTAAAATCATTTCGAGGGCGATAAAGAAGATGATAAATGCCCCGGCAACGGCAAATGAGTTTACATCAATACCTATAAGATTCAGAATTTCTTTCCCGATAAACAGAAACATAACCATAAGTGCTGCCGCTACAATAGAAGCCTTCTCACTCTGAATGTGGCCTACTTTTTCGCGTAAGCCAATGATAATAGGGATACTGCCTATGATGTCAATAATGGCAAACAAAATCATGGTTGCCGTTGCGATTTCTTTAATGTCGAAGTTCATACCTGTGCTTCTTTTTTTGAGGGCGCAAAATTACGGCTATTTCTTTGAATATTAATCAGTTTTGGGTTTAGATTTAACAAATACTTAGTCTCGTAAAGTCAAACTTAAACTGAAATAAATTCCGGGTAATTATACTTGGGTTAAGTTGTGGTATTTACCGGGTTATACTTAAGCCTTAAGTAATATAAGTATTCTCACCTAAAACGTATCTTTGCGGCATGTTTCAGATAGATAAAACCATAGTTTCAGAAGAAGTCATACAGAAGGATTTTGTGTGTAATCTTTCAGCCTGTAAAGGCGAATGTTGTATTGCCGGAGAAGCAGGTGCGCCCCTCGAGCCCGATGAGGTTGCTATTTTAAAAGCTATTTACCCTAAGGTGAAGCCGTTTTTAAGACCCGAAGGGATAAAAGCCATCGAAGAGCAGGGTACGCATATCAAAACCGATCTTGACGAACTCGAGACCCCGCTGGTAAACGGTGCAGAGTGCGCTTACGTTACCTTTACCAAAGATGGCGTGGCTTCCTGCGGTATCGAAGATGCGTATAATGCCGGCGAGGTAGATTTTAGAAAACCCATTTCCTGTCATTTATACCCCGTGCGTTTGCAGGAGTATTCCAGATTTACCGCGGTAAATTACCACAAATGGCCTATTTGTGACGATGCATGCACACTGGGTAAAGAACTGCAGGTGCCGGTTTACAAGTTTACCAAAGATGCTCTGATCCGTAAATTTGGTGAAGCATGGTACGAGGAACTTGAGGCGGTGGCCGACCATTTCAGAAAAGAGGATGCAGAGTAAACTTCCGGGCGATCAGGCTTCGATATTTGCCGAAATGACCGGCCTTGCTGTTGAGCATAACGCGCTTAACCTGTCTCAGGGTTTTCCGGGTTTCTCACCAGACCCGGTATTGATTGATTTGGTGAGTAAGGCTATGCGAGACGGCTACAATCAATACGCGCCGCCTGCGGGTCATTTACGCTTACGCGAAAAGATTAGCGAACTTATTGCTGATTTACGGGGAAAAATTTACGATCCCGAACACGAAATCAATCTGACAGTAGGTGCTTCGGAAGCTCTTTATGTAGCGATTACGGCATTTGTACATCCCGGAGATGAAGTCATCGTGCTCAAGCCTGCTTTTGACTGTTATGAACCAACCATCAAATTACAGGGAGCTACTCCGGTTCCCGTTCAGCTGGAAGCACCTTACCTACAAATCGATTGGAATGCCGTTGCCAATGCGGTCACCTCAAAAACCCGAATGATCATCATCAACAATCCGCATAACCCAGGCGGAATGGTCTTTAAAGATTCAGATTTAAAGCAGTTAGAAGCGATTGTTAGGGATACTAACATTTTGATTTTAAGCGACGAGGTATATGAGCATATGGTTTTTGACGGAAGAGTTCACCGGAGTGCAGCTTCCTATCCCGGCATTGCCGAGCGGGCGTTGATCACGGCTTCTTTTGGAAAAACCTTTCACACCACGGGTTGGAAAATGGGATATTGTCTGGCGCCAAAAGACTTGATGCGAGAATTTAGAAAAGTACATCAAAATCTGGTTTTCAGCATTCACCATCCTACCCAAATTGCCTTGGCGCAATACCTGGAAGAACCGAAGCATTATTTGGGCTTATCTGAGTTTTATCAGGCTAAGCGGGATACGTTTCTAAATGCATTAAATCAAAGCCGTTTTACTTATACTCCGGCAGAAGGAGCGTACTTTCAGATCATGGATTACAGCGCCATTACCGATGAGCCCGCAGTTGATTTTGCCAAACGCCTAACCCGCGAACATAAACTCGCGAGTATACCGGTTTCGGTATTTAATGTAAACCACCGCGATGATCATTTGCTTCGGTTTTGTTTTGCAAAAGCAGAAAAAGACTTGCTAAAAGCAGCAGAAATCCTAAATTCGATCTAGCAAACGGCCTCGTGGTTCAATGGATAGAAAGGCCCCGAAGCGTCGGGGTCCTAAACTTTAGATTTTTAGGGAAATAATGTAACATACAAATTGGCCTCATAGTTCAACGGATAGAATAGAAGTTTCCTAAACTTTAGATCCAGGTTCGATTCCTGGTGAGGCTACGAAGTAGGTTTTAGACTACATCAGATAAACGTTAAAATAATGATATACAGCGTTTTAATATTTTTTGACATTTTTTGATTTTAATTGAATTTGTGCTTTTCGTCGCGCAGATCGTCAACATTTTGTCAACAAAAATTATCGATTGATTTAGTCTTTTATCTACATATCACTGATTTGACTTTCGCAAACATGTTTCATTTAAACACGTCAAATCATGAGAACTACTTCAACATTTTCAGTCCTATTTTGGGTCTATGAGCAAAGAGCCAAAAATGGAGAAGCTCCGGTATACGCCCGTATATCTATTGATAACAAGAAACTGAACATCAGTTTAAAGCGAAAGGTAATCCTCTCTTTGTGGGATTCTCGGGCCCAGCGATTAACAGGAACAGATGCTTTTTCGTTAGAATTAAATGAATTTTTGGATCAGGAATATTCAAGGCTCTTTCAATGCTATCAGGAATTACGTATTGAAGGCAAGCTTAGAACAGTTGAGAATATCAAAAAGAAATACTTTGGAGAAGAAGGAAAACTCTATTCCCTAGAAGATATATTTGAATACCACAACACCACCTGCTTTTCCAAACTAAGCCCTAATACTTCACGGCTCTATATAACCAGCCAGAATTATGTACGCAGGTTCATCAAAAAGGAATACAATAGAACAGATTATTACCTGCAGGAATTGGACTATAGCTTTGTTATCAGGTTCGACAATTTCCTGAGGTTGACAAAATCAAACACTCATAAGAGAAATTTACAGCATAACGCGGTAATGAAGCATATACAACGTTTAAAGAAAATGGTTTCTTTAGCACATCGTTTGGAATGGATCAACAAAAACCCCTTTCTTAATTTTAAGTCTACGCTCGAGCCTCGAGAGCGGACTTTTTTATCGGCAGAAAACTTTAAAAAAATTGAGAAGATTGATCTTAAATCTAACCGACTTTCACGAGTGAGGGATTTATTTATTTTCAGTTGTTATACAGGAATAAGTTATGGTGATCTAGTATTATTGAAGTCTGATAATCTTACAATAGGAGTTAATGGAAAACTATGGATTGTAACCCGGAGAATGAAAAACGGCAATTCAGTAAAAGTTCCCCTTTTAAAGAAGGCCATTACTATATTGGATAAATACAAAAATGATATAGCGTGTGAAATCACCCAAACCTTACTGCCTAAAATTTCGAATCAAAAGGTTAATCAATATCTAAAAGAAATCGCTGAATTGTGTGAAATAAGTCAGGATGTTACTTTTCATTTAGCCAGACATACTTTCGCTACTACAGTAGCATTATCTAACGGCATGCCCATAGAAACCGTTTCTAAGATTTTGGGGCATAAAAAATTATCGACGACACAAATTTATGCTAAGGTCGTTGAGCGAAAATTAGGAGATGATATGGATTATTTAGAGCTTAAGATAGAACGAGTGGAAGCTAAAAACTGAAGCGCTTTTGAGTCTTAAAGAATATAAAGGAACCGGCATAGAAAAGATGATAATTAGACTGCTTCATTCGTGTCATTTCAACGAGTTTAGGAGGCCAACCTCCTGAACTGTACAGTAAAATTTGAAAGACTATTTTTAAATGCTACATTAAATATGTTCACAAATAAAATAGGAATTGGTAATTAAAATCACTCCTACAAAATTGACAGCATCGAAGTAAAAAGCTGCCATTTTAAGTAGCGTAGCGAATGTAAAATGAGTAGCAAGAGGGTAACACGCTGCGCGATGTTACAGATGCATAACTCATTTTATTTCAGCACTTTATATTTGGTAATTCTGCTTGTTTTTCAACAATTTGCGACAAATCCACTTTTAAGCCCTGTAAACAGGCAGATTTTTGCGACAAATCTTATTTAAATAGGAATAAAGAAGGGAAATTTAGATAGTCCTCACCACATTCCCCTGCACTGAGTTTCGGGGAAAGAGGTTCGTTCAGAAAGCCTTGAACACAGGTCAAAAAGGTCAATTTTACTGTATCAAATTATGTTAGCCATTTTTGACCTGAGTTCGCCGGGACATCCTAACCATAAATGGACAATCTTTAACTTTCGTGATTTATTTCCTATTTCAAAAACTCACTACAGCATACCTTTTTTGATAGAAAAAATACAGGATTCTAAATTAGTCGGGCGCATAAACCGGTCGGCTATGCCCTCCTATTTATAGCCCTTTTCTAATTTAAAATCCTGAGGGTAACAGCTATCAAAAAAGGTATTGCGACGGCTCTGGAGGAAGTAAATGAAACATCAAAAACCTGTATGCGTTTTGATCTACAATACTATTTCAGTTGAGCAAAAAAGGATTTGCTCAAGATGAAATAAGTAAATGGTTTAGTCCCCTACATTAAATAGGGGTTTCGTCACTTAACAAATCCTTAGTTTTACCGATAAATTGTGTTCCAAAGTTCGGAATGATTTTAATAGCTATCCTGATAACATTTGCTAAATCTATAAAAGTGTTAACTCTACTTTTTTTATTAGTTTCTCAAAGTGTCCTTTTTCAAATCTTTCTTAAACGGTTCAATTGTAGTCTTAAAGTTTTTTCAGTAAGAATTTAAACTTCCTCCAAATTTTGGTGAAATATTCAATTTCCTATGATTCTCTCTGACTTAATTTTTTAAACAGTTTTAACCTCCCTGAATGCTAAACGCCCTTACTGTAATACCTTATAAATATTACTTTATTGCAGATTTGTATAATTTCTTCAGATTTTGCGGATATTTCAAAAAGCTAAAATCTCGTATCCAGCTATCCAAAGAATTTTACCTTATCCGTAAATACTATTATTTTTTATACGAGGCAGCCCATTTTGAAATTCTTTGACCAGAATTATTCTTAAAGATTTAATATAATAAATTTCCAAGTTCTCTTCTATACTGCTAAACTTTTGTAGGTTTTTTTTCTAAATACTATTGGATTGAATATGCCTATATAGGAAAAGGCAGATTCAGAAAAGAAAAAACATAGAATAGAGTCAAGATTTTATTAAACATATACATCTTTATTATTATACTCGAATTAAAAGGCGGTATCAGACTATTTTCAAGTTGTTGTCAGCCTTAAGTTTAACATACATTCTAGTCAATCATCAGGCGCTTGGAGAATGATTTTCCATTTACAGAGCCTTTAAGGATGTAAATACCGGTTTGAAGTACCGGCAGGTTTAGTTGCAATTCCTGAGTTTCCTGAAGCAGAGCCTGAGCTTCAGTAGTATTACCCTGATAATCCAGAATAGAAAATGCTCCAAAAGCCTCAATAGGTTCTTCCCAATACAAAATGGTCTGAGCTCTGGCCGGGTTTGGAGCTATTCGGCCCAAATCCTGAGTATCCTCATCATTGCTTACCGGGTTTGCGGGACCGGGTTCTACGCCCCAAATCAACTCGCCATCCCAATATACCGTGATTTTATCGGTTTGTGTGAAGCTGCTGAAGTCTGCATAGCTATAATCGTCTCGCTCATCAAATGGAGACGGATTTTCTTTTTCGATTTTCATGCGCAGCTCCTGCGAGTTACCCAATGCAGGGAGGCTTGCATTTGCACCAAATGTCAACTCCAGATAGTGATCTGCACCATCCCGATTTTCTGCAAGTGTGGTAAAGTTTCCGAAGAAGTCTTTTTTATTGAAAATCCCGGTTTGCTCAGCCTTAAATACCATACCCGTTGTGTTCTCGGCTGTAAACCAATAACGCAGGCTTAGGCGTTCCATATTCACAGACGCATCCAATTCGTTTTGAAGTATGAGATGAGGGCGTATCTTATTGCTTTCTGTTTTTTCCTTATCTCCATCTCTGTAATTCACGATAATGAAAGGCGCCACGACCTCAGTTTCTTCGGAATAGCAGGAAAGTTGACCATCATCCAGAAGGGCTGCAACTCTATACGTATAACGGGTTCCCGGTTGTACGCCCTGGTGCACATAAGTGGTTGCGTCAGCAGCCACCTGATCGAGAATGCTAAAGTCATCGTTGCCACTTTTCACTTCAATTTGATAGCCATTGGTTTCGGCAAGATTGCTGGCCCAGCTTATTTCAATCTGATCTGGAGCAATTCCTCTAGAATCTACTCCCGCAAAAGCTTCCAGACTTATCACTAAATCCAGATCACTAGTCACCTGCAACACGGATTCATCGAGAACAGCCGAGCCTTTCAGTATTTGATAAGGCTGATCTACATTAGAGGCTACGTTATAAAAGATAAGGCTACCGTCTTCCTGAGGTTTTTTGTATTCCCCGTTAAAGGCAACCAGAAGGGCATCGAGCGAAGCATTACAACCCTCAATACGCATAGTAACTGTATGCGGTGTAGTTTCGGTAGCTACACTGTCGTAAATTTCAGACCAGTCATCTATGCCAATAATGGCTTTATAGGGTTCAAAAAAGGCGTCTTCATTGGCTGTGCCAGCAGCTTCCCAAACATACCAGCCTTCCTTTTTCTGATCAAAACCTTCTACAGTACCTTCCTGTACCGTCCATAAGCCAAATAGAAGTCCGGCTTCATTGGGGTTATCTACCCAGCGGTGTAATTGAATATTTTCAATGGCAGGTAATCGGTTATTTGTTTTCTTCCAAAAATAAGCAAGTGCAGCTGCCTGTGTGGTCTCATTGGCATTAGCGTTTCGTTCGGTATTTGAGCTAAAACCATTTTCTGATAGTAAAATAGTGCGCACCTTTTTACCATTATAAAGCACCTCTTTTTGACGTACATAGGCATCAATCATCTCCAGGTTGCGGGGCGTGATTTGCGGGGTATTAAAATTGAACTGAGTTTGCGCCGGAGCATCATTCCATACCAACGGATTAAAAAGATTGGTAGGATACGAATGCCAGCCTATTCCCCACTCGTAATCACCTTCTTTTTGGCTAAGCTCAACCAGAGTTGCCAAAACATCTTTTGACCTAAAATTGGCATCGCTCACCGCTTTACTGTTAAAGTGTTTGGTGTACGAACCGAAGACTTTGGCTGCAGGATTGTGTTTGCGAATGGTATAATGTACCATACGCATCGATCTGTCGTAGATCTGTGTGTAGAGATCAACCGGTTTTTGCCCGGCGTGCGTCCATGAGGTATGCGCGTCAACCTCGTTGTGAATAATCCATTGATCCAGACGGCCAAATTGCTTATCGGGTCTGCTGTAGCGCTGTGCCAAAAAGTCGATCATTGCCGTGTAATATTCTATTCCTTCGGGCGTAGTTACGTTGGCCATGCTGTAAAGACCCAGTGAAGCATCAGGATGCGTAAAAATGCGATCCAGATCTGGATTGGCAATACTTATAGGAATCAGCAAAACTACAGAGGCTTTGATGTCTGCATCACTTAGTGCCTTAAGTCTTGAATCGAGATTGCCTACAAAATTGGCGTTGATGTTGTAAACCTTGCCGTTAAACTCGTGGGTGAGTGCACTGGGATTAAGGCTGAAAACACCATTAAGCAGCAGATTGATTTTCATACTGGTAATATCCAGATCGGTTAGGTCTGAGAAATTAGGCAAGGTGTTGGGAGTTAGACCATCAAGTCCCTTTACGCTTCGAGCTTTGTCCTCCGGAAGGTTATTTAGCGCGGCAGCACTTATATTGGTCGGCCATTTTAAATTAGAAACCAGGTTGGTAGCCGAAGCATCGTCACTGTCAACCAGTACCCAACGGGAGTACAGGCGATCGCGATTATGATCACCTGCGGCTTCAAAACGCGGAAACTCGAGTTTAAAAGTTTGGTCAACGAGTTCGACCGGCGTAATCGTGGTCAATCCTTTGGCATCAAAGCCGTAAAGATCTGCAGTAGCTTCAGCAAGAAAGAGCGGCGAAGTACCAGCCGCTGTACCACTTACAATAACCTGATCCTGTGTTATCACAACGTCTGTCACTGCATTTTCAAAAGTGGTATCCAGATACGCCTGAAAGCTTGCATCAAGGGCGCGACTTACAAATTTGTCGCTGGTTTGTTCTTCAACCAGCTCTTGGGCTGTAGGCTTTCTTAGCGTAATGTTGCGAATAAACAGGCTTTTTTCCTCGTTTTCATTTCGCCCAAAATCAAAGCGAAACTGGTTCCAGTTTTTAGTCTGAAAGTTGTCAACCAGTAATCTGGGATTGATGGTTACGGGGGTCCAGTCTGCTGCTGCCGGTAATACGTCTGCAGTAAAGCTTTGCTGCCCGGTTAAAGGAGGTGCAAAGAATACCTGAAGTTCATTGTACGCAGCTTCGGCTTTATACTCAAAAGTAAGAATATAGGTTTCTTCAATATCGTAACGTACTTCAACCGGCTTGCTCAAAATCCAAGGATCATTTGCTTCGGTGTCGAGTTGATACGAGCCGTCTGCCAATTCGGTAGCAGTTAAAAACGGACTGGTACGATTGACATCCAGTTCAATTGCAAATTGTTCTTCAACTTTTAAGGCAGGTTTTTCGGCATTTGTGGGTTCGCGTAAAACCAGATTGGACACGGTGATATTCTGCCCGGGGCTTCTCCCAAAATCAAAGCGCAACTGATCGTAATATTGATCCCATGCAGATGCCGCAACAGGTAGGATTAAGGTATAAATTTTTGGCGTGCTACTGGCAGGAATGGATCCCAGTTGAATGCGTCGATCTGGGCTGGGAGGAAAGCCATAAAACAAATCAAAAAAATCAATTCCGGTGGATGAAGTATATTCAAAACTCAGTACCACAGTTTGCTCGGGATCGTAAACAGGGATGGGATCTGTGTACACGTAAGGGTCGTTGCCTAAAGTGTTGATGCTGAAGGTTTCTGCAGGATCTTCGGTAATGGCCATTTGATTGCGTTGCTCAGGATTGAGGCTCACGGGCACTACTTCGCCGGCTTCAGCCGACCGAATTACCAGATTGGTAATCGTAATGGTTTGCCCCGCACTGCGCCCCAAATCGAGTCGTAAACTGTCGTAAAAGGTATCCCAGTTGGTCACTTCATACTTCATAAAAGCCTTAAAAGTGGTGAACTCGGTAGTGGGAGCGAGGCTGCCAAAATCGATACGACGGGTTGCCGGACTGATGGGTCTGCCGTAAAAAATCTGAAAATTATCCAGACCTTCGGTAGCGATGTAATCAAAACTGATGACATAGACGGCGCTGGGATCGTAGGCCGAAATAGGCCTGGTGATCACCCAGGGATCAGCTCCCTGTGTGGTGATTTCATAGGTTCCCGAAGAAACCTCGGTTAGGTTCATCTGGTTTTTCAAACCAGGATTGAGCTCAAGCGATATCGTTTGCGAGCTCACCATTGCCGGAATACCCAAAGTAAACAGCAGGATTAGATGTAGAAGTCTTTTCATAAAAATTGGTTTGGTTTGTTAATTAAACATATTAGTCAAAGCGGTCAAATTAGGGTTTCATCTGTTGCAGAAATGTAAGTAGTTGATCGGTATAGCGCTCCTGTAATTCAGTTACCGAAGCTTTTCCGTATAAGTCATTCCATTCCCGGGGATCTTCAGCGAGGTTATAGAACTCACCGGTTATGATCGCGTCCCGCGAGTAGGCTGAGGTTTTGTCTTTTCGTTCTAAAACCAAAATGAGTTTGTGATTTTCGGTACGCCACATAAATGCCGCTTCACCCTCACGCTCGTGCAATGCCGAAAAACTAGCCGGTTTAGTGGCCTCCTTGAGGAGATTACTTCCCGGTAATGGCTTGTTTTGCGGTATTCCGGCGAGTTCAAGCAGGGTGGGTAAAATGTCCACATTTTCGGTGGGGCGTTTAGAAACACTGCCTTTTTGTACAGCTTCGGGTAGGGCATTTCCGGCTAAAATAAGCGGAACGCGTACACTGCTTTCATATAAATTGTATTTGTTAAAACGGTAATAGTGCTCTCCCAGCATTTCACCGTGGTCTGATGTATAAACAATGATGGCGTTGTCCAGCAATCCTTTTTTTCGCAAAGCGCGTAAGGTCCTGCCCATCATATCATCTATCCAGGTCACATTGGCGTAGTAACGCATGGTCATAAGTTTCCAATCTTCGTCAGTAGCATTTTTCCAGTACTCTTCATACAGATCCCGGCGATTGACACCTTTAGCGTGGGGAGAATAGTCCTCATCCCAGGGGGGTTGCTGGGCATAGGTGATTTCGTCAAGATCGTATAAATCTTCGTAACCCTCAGGTACGTTATGCCCGGCGTGGGGCTTCATATAGCTCAGATAGAAAAACAAGGGGCGCTCGTCTTCCCGTTTTTCAATATACTCCAGCGCGCGGTCTGTGATCCAGCCATCGCGATGTTCAGACTCAGGGAGTTTGCTGGTAAAACCCAGATATCCCAGATTGTTTTCTTCTCCGGGCCCCATAGCGGCGACCTCGGCGTCGTATCGCGCTTTAGCTTCAGGATTGAGTTCGGCCATACTTTTACCTCCTTTTTCGGGGATTTCTGAAGTATAACGGGTCTCAAAACCACGGGTGTCTGTCTTGTACCTACCCCAATGCGTTTTACCAAAACCTGCAGTTTCATATCCTGAATCTTTAAAATATTGGGCCATGGTTTTACCCGGCAATAATGAATCTGCCACACCACCGCTGTTGCGATACACCCCGGTTTGATTGGGATAAAGGCCAAACATAATGCTGTTGCGGCTGGGCACACACATAGGAGCCTGGCATACCGCTTCGCGAAAGAAAACACCATTTTTAGCGAGACTGTCTAGCGTGGGCGTTTTTATAATTGAATCTACAATCCCAAGCGCATCCCAGCGGTGTTGATCGTCCATAATAAATATGATATTGGGACGCTTGGATTGAGCAGTTGTGTTTTTCGCAGGAGTGGTGGTTTGCTCTTTACAACCGGTGAAAAAAAGACTTACTGCAAGAAGGGTATAGGTAAAAAGGCGTATCGTCATAATTATCGGGTTTGCTGTCTGGTTTTGATCTGGAGCGGGTCGTTTGCCAGATCTCCGGTTTCTTTGCGCCAGGTTGCCATTTTTTCGCGAAAGCGTTTTAATATAGCAGTATGGGCTTGGGAATCAGCCAGATTTTCTAGCTGAAAGGGATCATTTTGCATATCGTAAAGTTCTTCTGCCGGTCTGCCTGATTCTAAAGTTTGCAACAGCTTATAGGCTTGTGGATGGGTTTCTTTTGCCTGAAGCGTGGCTGTATAACTGAGATTTCCCCAGCCCTGTTGCTGTCTCAGGTCTGCCGGAAGCACATAGGCTTTAGCGGGCATCAGGTTTAAAATGTAATAGTACCGCCCATCAAAAGCCGCGCGACTAGGATAGTGCTCGTCGCGTGGAGGGCCGTGGGAATTGTGTTCCCCAAAAACATATTCCCGGTCTTCGATTTCATTTTGTTTTCCGGCTAAAATGCCCCATAACGACTTACCCTGAACCTGATTAGGGATGGGTAGTTCGGCAAAATCCAGAAGGGTAGGCATAAGGTCTATTAGCGACACCAGTGCATCGGTTTGTTTGTTTTGGATCACTCCCGGGCCGCTTACAATTAAGGGAACGTGAAGCCCGGCGTAATATGCCGAAGCTTTAGCGCGGTGATATGCCATCCCCTGATCGCTGGTGTAAATAACCAAAGTGTTTTGATCCAGATTGTTGTTTTTTAGCGTTTCTAAAATGGCACCCGCGCAGGCATCTGCAAGTTGTACAGAACCGTAATACTGTTGTAAATCTTCACGCATAAGCGGGGTGTCTGCCAGAAACCCGGGAACTGCGATAGCATTCTTATCGGGTAAAAACCCGGGAAAGCGTTTCATATGCGAGCCAAAAGGCCTGTGAGGAGCCGCAATATTCGCCTGAATGAAAAAGGGCTGTCCACCGGCGGCTGTGATGAAATTTTGTATTTCGCTCTTGTAAGCTTCGGGATCGTTATGCACGTCGCTGCGCCCGTTGTAGGGAAATTTCCACGGCGGACTCATATGAAACTTTTGAGTAATGGCGGTATAGTAGCCGTTTTCCTGTAGTATTTCAGGAAGGGTTTTGAGGTATTCGTGAATGCCTACTTCGTCAATGTGTGTGCCGGCTTTGGTAAATTCTACATCAGGGTCTGCCAGACTGGGCGTAATCGTATTGCGCCAATGCCCGTTTGCGTGAGGATACATCCCCGTCATAATACTGCTGCGACTGGGAGAGCAGGAAGGCACAACCGCAAAAGCATTAGTAAAAAGCACACTCTTTTTTGCCAAAGCATCCACGTGAGGAGTTTTAATGCCCGGAGTACCTAAAACCGAGAGGTGTGCACTCTGGTCGTCTGTAAGAATTAATACGATATTTAAAGGTTTGGACGGCTGGGTATCTTGCGCATGATAGGGGTTTTGGATGCCGGGAAATACCAGCAACCAAATGAGCAAGACGAAAAAGCATTTACCGTTCTGCATCTGCTAATCAATTTGAATTTTTGTTGGATGACGCAAGCCACCATCTTGTTTCCCGATCGAACCACTATCATACATTGATGGATCGAAGGCGGGATTTTTGGGAGGTATAATCGTACCGGCATCCGTAAGATGTTCTGTGATGTAGGTGTTGAGTTCATCAACTTTCTCCGGGTAGGTGCTGGCAAGGTTATTGGTTTCGCCGATATCCCACTTGAGGTTAAAGAGCAGAAATTCGTCTTCAAAATCAGCTCCATTCTTAAAGAGGCGAATCAGCTTCCAATCTCCATCATTTACAGCTACAGATGGTGGTAACCAGTCTGGAACTCCTGGATCGTGAGGGAAGTAGGTGATTACTGGCTTTCGTTTAAAGGCTTCGCCTTTAAGTACCGGTGTAAGGTTAACGCCGTCAATCCTATAATCTTCGGGTACTTCCAGGCCTAAATGTTCAACCAGCGTCGGGTAGAAGTCGGTAGATTGAATGAGCGCATCGGTTGTGGTACCGGGGTTTGTAAGGCCCGGCCATACGACCACGCAGGGAACGCGTATCCCGCCTTCATACATAGTCGCTTTGCCTCCTTTGAGTGGCGTATTACTGGTAGGCGGAGTCAGAAATTTTTCGCCGTTAGGCAGGCTTTCCACAATACCGTTGTACATATTGCCGCCATTATCACTAAAAAAGATGATGATGGTATTGTCTGCTATTCCCAGACGATCAATCTCGTCCAGTAAACGTCCTACCGCATCATCAAGCGAATGAACCATAGCCGCGTAAGTGGGTGAATGCTGAAGGTTTTCAAAATCAACCTGAGTGCGGTAATAATCGATGTAAGTTTCTTTAGCATCAAAAGGCGCGTGTACCGAAAATTGCCAATAATTCATAAAAAAAGGCTTGTCACGATCCTGTTTTTGCATCCAGTGTACCGCTTCTTCTGCCATGCGATCTTCGATGTGTTCTTTTGGATAATTTTCCTTAAAGTCTTTAAACTTCCAGGGAGCGACAAAACTCCCTGCCGGGCCAGGTCCCTGCCAATGCGGGATGTCCAGGTCAAAACCGTGCTGAAGGGGTGTATAGGGCTCCAGTCCTAAGTGCCATTTTCCGAAATGAGCTGTAGCATAACCTGCTGATTTGACCAGTTTGCCTAAAGTAGGCAGGCTCGTATCCAGCCTTGTGACCGATTGCGGAATGATTACTTTTTTACCCGGAGCTGATTTTTCAGGATAGGTTTCTTTGAGCCGAACTTCAGGCAGATGCGCCTGTGGGGCTGTAACACCATTGCGCGCAGGGGTTTGCCCGGTGAGTATACTGGCTCGGGTAGGTGAGCATAAGGGCGATGCCGCATAAGCCCGATTAAAGGTTAAGCCTCTTGCCGCCAGCCTTTCAATATTGGGCGTCTGGTAAAAACTGGTAGTGCCATAAAGCGTGGTGTCACTCCAGCCCAGATCATCTGCTAGAATAAAAACCACGTTCATGGGTTTGTTTTCCTGAGCCTGAGCCTGTAAACACAGCGCTGTAAAAAAGAAGATTGAAAGAATCGTATTTTTTAGAAATGGGATCATCATTCTATAATTTTAAGTCCGTCTGGCGCTTCAAGGTCTGTGATAATTCCATCTGGGGTTGCTGTGTGTTTTACACGCAGAATGCCAAATTTGGTCGGGAATGTGCCTTCAGCAAATTCCAGATCACCTAAGTGTGGTTCAATTTTTACGGTGTTTCCGCCATCCATCACGTGTATGCCCAGGACATATTGAGTAAGCCAGGGAGTGGGACCGCTTGCCCAGCCGTGAGCCAGACTGTGCCTGAAGCCTATATAACAAAACTCACCAAAGTCACCGTGAATATCATTTTCATCAGCCGGGGTTAGCTCATCAATGCGGCTGCTGTTTGTTACATCCAGAATGTCAAAATCTTCCCAGAACGTGGTAGCGCCCAGATCGAGCATGCCGCCCCAATAGGTGCGTATGACATCAAGGGCACCGTCATAATCTTCGGCTTTTGCCATTGCTTCCAGAATATAATACCCGTAAAAGGTTGACATACGTTGTACGCCGTCTTTTTTAAGAATTTCGGTATTGGTCTTTTTGGCATCTGCCAGATCTGCAAGTGCCATCAGTGCCGCAGCCTGCTTTGAGGTGTTTCCTTCCGGAATGTGTTTTTTAAGACGCCGGGCTACGTTTGTGTATTTTTTAGCCAAATCGGGTTTGTCATAAATTTCCATGATTTCGCTTCCGGCTTCAAAAGTCATTACCATCATAGCCTGCAACCCGGCGTGAATCGCTTTGGGCTGTACGCTGGTAGGCCAGTCCAGAAAGCGACCGCCGTTCAGCTTTTCGGCATTATTTTCATCAATAAACGTGCTGAGCTGATCGAGCAAATTGATCATATAGGTCTCCTGCTCCTTGAGGTAGGCCAGGTCGCCGTGGTAATCGTACCAGTTTTTATGAATTAAAATCCACCACATCGAATACGAACTAATCGTATTCATCCATTGCGGTAGCGGATGTTGATCCCGGGCAAGATCGAGACTTTTGGGCACCACTTCATTGGGGCCAAAAACGGTATTAATAGTCATCACTTCGGGATGCATATCGCCTACCCAAACCAGACGATCACGTTTTATACCATCCCACAGATAACTTTGCATATTGAGGTGAACCGTGTATGCGCCTACCTTCCAGATTTCATTAAGGCGTGGGTCACTGCTGTTAAAAGATCCCAGATACGGAATGTCTCTATATACAAAAGCAGCTTCAATAGATTTAATTGGAGCATTTTGATCGCCTTCAACCACGTCGAGTCTTACAAAACGAAAACCGGTTTCACCAACCTCGATACTTCCCAACCAGGGTACCTCGACGATAAAATCACGCAGCGAATGTTCGTTGGTGGCATTTTGCTCCCCACCAATATCAGACATGGCCTCACCTACCGATTCGCCAAACCGCACGCGTAATTTCAGCGGAGTCTTATCGGGTCTGATGCCCATTGAGATTTTGAGCCCTCCGTGAATTTCTTTGCCGTAATCCAATAAAATTCCGGGTTTGTGATCGTCTATGCTGATAAACCGGGTAAGATTTTGATCATTAACCGCCACCTGTCCGTTTCCCTTTACCAGCAGCTGTTGGGTGTTTTGTAAATACGTGCCGGTGGTATCTGTTTGCCAAACTATGCGCTGGGGCGTCAAATACACCTTAGACAATTCGCTGGTGCGTAATCGTGTGTTGGCGGCTTCTTCAAATACAGGAGGAAGTTGCGCTTGTGCGTTGCACGAAAGCAAAATCAGATAAACAGGAAGGATTATTTTGAGTAGTTTCATAAGTAATTTGCATTAATAAGGCCTGTTAGAGCTTGAGGTAATTAGGGTATTTCAACCGGAGTTTTACGGGTCCCTGAAGGCCGGAAGGCATCAATTTATTTGCTGTAGAATACGGATTGTTTAGCGTCCAGGTTTTTTTGTCTGCAGCTTCCAAGCGGCTGTCACCAATGAGTTGGTTTACCCAAAGGTTTGTAACTTCAATCTCAAGACGGTTAGTTCCCGCTTTGAGTGCGTCTGTGATATCTAATTCCCATGGCGCCGTCCACAGTCCGCCGATAAAGATGTCATTGACTTTTATGTTTGCAAAAACTTCAGCTTTTTCGAGACTTAGGAAGATGCTGCCAGATTGCGGAAGGCTATCCAACTCAAAAGTCTGCGTATAGGTTGCAGTACCCGAAAAATACCGAAGATCGTCCTGCTCCAGTTGCGTCCAGTCAACCAGAGAATCCATCTCGATACGCGTGTCTATGCCTATTTTCTCATTTTTGAACTCCACATTCCAGGGATTGGTAAGACTTAAAATATCCTGAACAGGTGCATTGGATTGGGATTGTATTGCGGCTAATTCTTCATTTGAAAAGACGATAAATCCACTTTCGGCTGGTGCCAGAGTTAGCTGCACCTGAGTACGACCCTCCTCCTGTGTGAATTGGGTAAGGTAGCGGGCATTACCCGTAACCAAATCCCAAAACTGCGGTTTTAAATCGCTTACGCGAAAAGACGCCGTGAATGTTTGAGTCGAATCGCTTTGATTGGTAAGAAAATAAATCTCGTGGTCAGGCAAGGTTCGGTGCGTCCATAAAACCGGGACATCGCCCGAAAGTTCAACATCCTGAGGTGTGTTGATCTGCTGAAGAGCCCTGGCGAGATCGCCTCTTTTAAAGACAGATCCTTTACCAAAGCTGATGGGAGCATTATCTGTATTCGCGGTATTTCCCCAAAGCTCCTGGGCCAGTTGCTGCACGCGCTCATCTGCCGAACCGTAGTTCTCAAGACTTGGCGATTTTACAGGTGGATTGCCCATAATAACGGCTCCCTGAGAAACCAGTTCCTTTATTTTTTCTAAAAGCTGAGGTCGCATGGTTTCGCGATTGGGTAATACCAAAATGCGGTAAGACATCCCATCGGGTAAGGTAATACGCCCGTCTTTTACCGTAGCATCGCGCAACAAAACCTCTGCATTGATGTAGTCAAAGGAGTAGCCTTTGGGGAGTTCAGGATCTGTAACGCCGGTCATTTTAGGGGCGTCCTCGCCAATAAAGTAGGCGATATCTGCCACATACAAACCTTGCTGCAGCATAACCTGAGCCCGGCGTTCATAATCAATCCAGGGTTTTGATTGGGTAAACCAGGTGTTGTGCCGGTTAAATTCGGTGCCAAACCACGTGTTTACACCGGGGATACTGTCTTGATAAGGCTGTTCTATATAAACGTGGAATACCCGGTGGTTTATACCTTCGGTATAACTCCAGTCTCCTCGTTTTTTAAGTTCGCCGGGATGCCGCTGAAACGGGCGCTGAGCTGCGGTAAAGGATTCTGCAGATACCTGATTCTTTCCATAAATATGAGCTGCCGAGGAAGCTGCTTTACATTCAATACTCCCCAGGTCACCTTCCGCCCAAAATTCTCCACCTATCAAATGCGATTGCCCGCCATAGGTTAAAAATTCAGAAGGAAAACCCCAATGGCCATAATTTTCAAGCCACAGTTGCAAGCCGTTTTCTTCACAAAGTTCGCGCATTCCGCCTACATATTCATACGCAACACGGTCTGCAACCAGTCTTCTTAAATCCCATAAAAAGCGATTGGATTCTTCTACCGAATTGACAATGCGACCGGTAATTACCGGAAGCCAGGGTTTGGGATCATAGCCATAGGTTTCTTTAAACGGAATTTCTAAATCATAGGTCCAGTTTTGACCACCGGTTTCATAGCTGTCTGCCACCACATATTTAAAGGCTTTCTTATCTGCGGCAGGCAGATCTTTTAAAATGCGGCCTATAAAGCCATCAAAATGCTGCTTTAATGCCGCTTTATTGATTTTATCTACGTCATAGCCCGAAGCATTTTCGGCAGCCGGGGCATTTTTAACACCTGTGGGAACCATTCCCATTCTCAGGATGGTCCATTCACCTTCGGGCACATCCCAGGTGAGTGTACCGTCTGACGCCAGATTCGAGCTGAGATCCTGTATCTGAATGGTTTGAATAACGTATGCGCTTTCGGGTTCTATCTGAGCAGGCCAACGGTAAGCATCATCTAGTGGAAGCGGGGTCTGGTGCATTTTACCCAGCTGTTTTTCTATTGCAAATTCCAATACCGGATGTGTTTGTAAAGCGACTTCAGCAATGCCGTATTCCTGAGCATTTCGGGTAGGTGAGATATTGGTCAATTCCAGTTTAAAATGGGTTGCGGTAACTGCCGGAAACGAGACGCTTACGGGTGGATATGCAATAAAACCTACGGTTTCCATATCGTTACTACGATCAAAGCGGAAGCTGCGCACCTCTTCCCAATCACCGGCAACCTGCGCTAGCAATTTGGCCTGCATCACAAAAGTGGAGCGGGAGGGTGTAATGCTCAAACTGCGTAAGGTGACCGGTTGTTTTGACCTAAAATCAAGGTTTAAAGCTTTAAGGCCTTTAAGTGAAAGGACCGTAGTCGTGTTCCGATCTGTAATTTTTTGAAGGTTTGTTATGGAAGGCGTAGCTGAAATGGAAAAATCAACCGGAGCCTGATCTGGTGTTTCCATTTTGGGAAAGGCCAAAAGGCTCACATCCTGAAAATCAGCCGGGGTTTGCAGTTTTTGGGAGAAACGAGCAGGGCCGGTTACAATAATTTCATCAGCCTTGAGATAGCGCATAGAATTACGGGCATCGTTCCACGGTCCGCCAGACTGGCTCCAACCCGGACTGTTAAATAACCCAATGTCAACACCCAGACGAGCACCTTCACTGATAGCATGCCGGGTAAGGCGTTCCCATTCTTCGCTGAGCACCGGGACCTGGCCATCTTCAGTTACATTAGGCAAGTAGATGTTACCAATTAAAGCAGCACCTATACCTACCTCGGCCATGGCCTCCAGATCTTTGGTGATTCCTTCTTCAGAAATGTGATTGTTTATCCAATACCAGTATAACCACGGCTTTTTGTCTGTAGGCGGATTCTTAAAATCCTGCAGCAATTGCGCGGTGGTTATTGAATTTTCAGCCTCAGCAGGTGATGCTGTATCCTCACATGCCTGAAGCGTGAGTACCATCAAGCAGAGCACTGCAAAACGTAAAAAGGAATGTTGACCAAAGGGTATTCTCATAATGATTTTATTTTTTTGCAGCTTCCTGAAGCTGAAGATATCGTTTTCGTTTGGCATTCAGCATATCGGCATATTCCGAATTTTTAATCTGATTGCTGGTTTCGTTAGGGTCTATGCTTAGGTCATAGAGTTCTTCATAATCGTATTCAGGATATTTGATGTACTTGATGTTGGGATCCAGGACACCCGTAGTAACAGGTAAAGCAGGACTACCCATAAAACTGTGCTCATAGTAAAAGTCTTTGCGTGATTGTCGCTTTTCTGCATCAAGCAGACTTATTCCCTGCATGGCATCAGGCACTTTTAGACCGGCTAACTCCAGGATGGTAGGGGCAATGTCAATATTAAGTGCTATATCTTCAGACTTTTGAGCACGATTCACATTGCGGGGATCGTAAATAAACAAGGGGACCCGTACAGACTCCTCGTGAGCAAACCATTTGCCGGCAAGGCCATGTTCTCCCAGATACATCCCATTATCGCCCATAAAGATGATGATGGTGTTATCCTCCAGATTTTGTTCTTTCAACAGGCGATTGAGATCTCCTACCACATCGTCAACACCGGTTATAAGGCGGTAATAATTTTTTACACTTTCCTGAAATTTTTCAGGGGTATCAAAACGCAGTTTCCAACGCTCCCGGGCAATGTTTTTTTCGTCTTTAAAAAAATAGGGCAACGCGTCGTAATACTGCGAAGCCGCGGTAGTAGGTAACGCAATCTGTGCCGCACTGTACAGATCCTGATATTCTTTTTTGGGAATGAATTGTCTGGGATCACCATCCTGAACATGGGGTGCTTTAAAACTTACCGAAAGACAAAAAGGTTTGTCTGCAGCCTGTTTAATAAATTCCTGTATTTTCGTATTCACAAGGTCTGTGTGATGAATGGAGTCCCCTGCTTGATCAAACATTTCATATTTGGGCTGACTCAATGAAGAACCTGCCCAGTAATTAAATAGGGTGTCGGGATGTTTTTTAGGATTACCCACACCAAATTTGCCTACAAACCCCAGATAATACCCTGAGTCTTTAAGAAGTGCGGGATAGGTTTGGGCTAGGGCATTTGCTCCTAAGGAAGTATTAAAATCAGCTATACCGTGCTTAGACAAATACTGCCCGGTAAGTATACTTGCCCGGCTAACCATACAGATAGACGTGGTGACGTATGCATTTTTAAAGTAAAGCGCATGTTTGGCCAGACTATCGAGATGTGGGGTTTGAATGATGCTATTTCCGGCGAAGCCCAGAGCATCCCAGCGTTGATCATCGGTAAGCAGAAAGATAATATTTGGCCGTTTTTTTTCTTCTAAAGAATCTGTTTTGCAGGCCATTAGGATTCCGCATAGGAAAACGAAAAGCAAGGCTGAAATAACTTTTTTCATAAAACAAAAACTATATACGGTCCAAAAAGAACCTTTTTTTCAGAAAGAATCATCCTGTACTGTACTGTATCATTTTTAGGGCTGAACTATAAATACCTTAATAATTAAAATAAAATAAGACTTCCGTTGAAGTTTAATCAGCTAATGCAATCGATTGTTATAGAAAATGTAAAACCAAACAGGAGAGTACAGGATAGAGGTTGTAAACGAGGTTGTTAATATTGTTTTAAAATCCGAAATCGTTATCGCTACTGAAAATCGGGTTTGTTAATTCTTAAACCAATCAACATGAAATTAAAACAACTTAAAAAAATCTCAAGGCATGCACTGCTTTTGTGTTTTGCTTTCACTTTAACAGGCATGTATGCGCAATCGCAGATTACAGGAGTGGTTTCTACTTCAGATGGCCAGGTCCTTCCGGGAGTAAACGTAGTTGAAAAAGGGACAAACAACGGTGTGGTGACAGACTTTGATGGTAAGTATCAAATCACGACTCAGTCAGCTAATGCCGTATTGGTTTTCTCTTTCGTAGGTTTTGAGACTTTAGAGCTGCCTGTAAATGGACAACAGCTTGTAAACGCCACAATGACCGCAGATGAGCAGAGCCTTCAGGAGGTGGTTGTTGTAGGTTATGGTGCTCAAAAACGTACAGACATAACCGGCTCAGTCAGTTCTGTGGAAGGCGAAGATCTTGAAAAGGCAGTTTATAATACTGTTGATCAATTGCTACAGGGTAGAAGTGCCGGGGTTCAGGTAACTTCTTCTTCGGGAGAGCCGGGCGCTAACAGCAGCGTGCGAATTCGTGGAAACAACTCACTTTCAGCAGATAATTCGCCCTTATATGTCGTTGATGGTATTCCTTTAAGTGGAACCCCTCAGTTAAATCCGCAGGACATTGAAAGCCTCGAAGTTTTAAAAGATGCTTCGGCTACAGCCATTTACGGTTCCCGAGGTGCCAATGGTGTAATTTTGGTTACTACCAAAAGAGGACAGGTTGGGAAAGCTACCGTGAGTGTTTATCAAAATATTACTTTGTCTGAAACCCGCAAAACCTATGAGGTTTTACAGGGACAACAATATGCGGAGTTTAGAAATGAAGCTATTGCAGATCTAAGACCCAATGATGCGCCACCATTTCCCAACCCAGAGCAATATGCCGGTACAGGTTTCAATTGGCAGGATGAAATTCTTAGAACCGGAATACGCTCAGAATATGGCGTTAACGTAAATGGTGGCGAGGAGCGCACCCGTTATTTTGTTTCAGCAAACCTTTTGGAAGATAAAGGTATTGTAGTAGGCTCCAATTACCGTAGAGGTACCTTTAGAACCAATCTTGATACTAAACTTTTCAATGATAAAATGGGAATTAAAGTGCGTCTCAACGGTTCTCACGTTCAGAATAACCGGGCTATCACAAGCTCCAGAGCCTTCCCTGCAGGAGCAGGACCTATATTCTATTCGTACACGGCAGAGCCTATTGTGCCTTCTCGAGATTATGCAGGAATTACAGGTGAAGGACAACAGTTTTTTAACCCGTATCTGGAAGCTACTGCCAAGGATGACCGTAATTATGTAACAGATCTTTTCGCCAGTACCGAACTATCTTATAAAATCACTCCAGAATTAACCTATACCTTTAATGGAGGTTTAAACTTTACCTTCAATAACCGGGATATTTATACCCCTTCCAATGTTGGTGCTGGTATTGATCTTAATGGTTTGGCCCAATTGAGCCAAAATCGCAGCTACGATTACATTACCAGTAATTATTTGACCTATAAAAATCTTTTTGCCGAAAATCATGATATCACTGCTACCGCAGGGGTTGAGTATAGTGAATTCAATAATATTGCCAGCAACTCCAGGGTGAATAATTTTCCTATTGAGGCTTTAGGTGTTAACGATGTAGGTAGTGCAACAGGTGATCCTACTATAGGAAGTGGCCGCAACAGAAGTGTAATTCAGTCTGGTTTCTTTAGATTGAATTATGCCTTTGACAGCCGCTATTTGTTAACTGCTACTATACGTGCAGACGGTTCATCACGATTTGCTCAAAACGAAAAATGGGGTTATTTTCCATCGGCTGCATTGGGATGGAGAGTTTCAGAAGAAGCATTTCTTAAAGACAGCAAGACCATTTCAAATTTAAAATTTAGAGCATCTATTGGGGAAACAGGTACTCAATCTTTACCTCCCTATCAGTCTCTGGCTCGCTACGGCAGCTCTTTTTACGGTACCGGGCAGACCTTAAATCTTGCATTATTCCCCGTAAGTGTCGAAAACCCTAACCTCAAATGGGAGACTACAAGACAAACAGATATAGGTATTGATCTGGGCTTGTTTCAAAACAGGGTCAACATCACAGCAGACTATTTTAAAAAGGAAACCTTCGACCTACTTGCAGTAGTGCCATTGCCAGATCAGGTGGGTTACCCATCTTATCAGGGAAACTTCGGTAGTATTGAAAATAAAGGTTTTGAATTTGCGATAGATTTTACGCCTGTTCAGAACGAAAATTTCAGCTGGAGTAGTAATTTCAATGTTACCTTTATTAAAAATACGGTGCTCGAACTTTTTAATGACATTGATCGTTTTGGGCCCGGACTGGGACAAAATGTATTTGGCAATGGGCATTTATACAGACCGGGAGAAGAATTTGGTCTATTCTATGGTTTAAAGGCGGTAGGTCTTATTCAGGAAAGTGATTTCGATGCTGATGGCAATCCACTCTTTGCACCACGCAATGGCGTAACTCAATTGGGAAGCTGGAAGTTTGAAGACGTTGGCGGAGGAGAAGACGGTGCTCCCGATGGGATTATAACCAATGAAGACCGTCAGGTTATAGGGAATCCAAACCCTGATTATACATTTGGCTGGGTGAATGATTTCTACTACAAAAATTTTAACCTCAATATTTTTATTCAGGGTTCTGTAGGAAATGATATTTACAATACCATAGGTACTGTTTTGGGATCTGGATTTCAAAATAACGAATCCTATAAAAACCAGACAGTTGACTGGTATTTAAATCGCTGGACACCAGACAACCCTACCAATGATATCAGATACCCTTCTATAAATAGTGAGTCGCCACCGGTTGCAAACTATATGGTTGAGGATGGTAGTTACATACGTTTACAAAGCGTTTCGCTGCGTTATAATATTCCAATGGAAAACAGCAATACGTTTTCTGGAATTGAGGTGTATGGCACAGCAACCAATTTGTTTACCATAACAGATTATAGCGGTATTGATCCTGAGGTGAGTTCGCTTGGAGGAAATACACTGGCTCCTGGGGTAGATCTTGGTGTATATCCCAGACAGAGAGGTTATACCATGGGTGTGAATTTTAGATTTTAGAACAAGAAAAAACAACGATTATGAAAAATATAGTTATAATACTTATAGGTCTTCTGACCTTGTCGGCTTGTGAAAGTTTAGAGGAAACACCTTTTGATTTTCTTTCGGCAGATAACCTGTATCGCAACGAGGCCGACGTTGATTTGGCACTGTTTGGGGTGTATTCCTCATTAAATACCGCCAATCACGATTTATGGTACTTTATGTCCACATCAGGACCCGGAGAGAGTGTAACCACCCGATTTAATGGTGGAAACCAACTCTTTCTTGCAGGTTTGAACTTCAATCCCACACTTGCCCACGGCGTGTGGTGGAGTAATTTTTACAGAGGTATTAACAGAGCAAACGCCGTTATTGCCAATGTACCCGGAGTAGGTCTTGAAGAAAGTCTTGCTGAGCAAAAAATTGCTGAAGCGCGTTTTCAGCGGGCCTTCTTTTATTTTAATTTGGTGAAATGGTTTGGAGGTGTACCCCTCTATTTGGAAGAGACTACCAATTTTTCTGAAGAAGTAATTTTTAAGCCCAGAAACACTACCGAAGAAGTCTATGCAGCCATCATTGAAGATCTCCAATATGCAGAGACGCGTTTGCCTGCAACTTGGGATGCGGCTAATTTTGGTCGTGCGACTTCAGGTGCAGCAAAAGGGTTTCTAGGAAAAGTGTACTTGCATATGGCAGGTAAGCCTTTAGAACAAACCGATAAGTATGCCCTTGCAGCGGCCAAGCTGAAGGAAGTTGTAGATTCTGGAGTTTATGCCTTGCAGCCCGATTTTGGTTCGATATTTACTTTAGAAAATGAGCGAAATAACGAGTTGATTTTTGTTAGACCCAATGTGGAAGACGATGCTGCCGGAACGGTACTTACGTTTTTTGCCGGTCCACCCAACACGCCATTTGCCAATAGAAACGGGCAATACCAGTTTGGCTTCTCCCTTGCTTTTTACAATTCATTTAGTCCAGATGATAAGAGACGCGATGTAACCATGCAGTACACGTATATCGACGCTAATGGCAGGTCGATCACGTATAACAGCCCCAGCAACCCGCAATTACCTCAAGGAGGTTACAGAGAGCCGGGTGGTGTGGCTTTAGGCAAACTCAAAGATGCTCAAAATGACGTATCTCCGTTTGCCCACGATAATGATATTATTTATATGCGTTATGCAGATATATTACTGATGCTTGCAGAAGCTTTAAATGAATCCAATCAGGCAGCAGCGGCTCTTCCTTATTTAAAGTTGGTAAGGGATCGTGCAGGTTTGCCCGTTGTTTCTACAACAGATAGAGCTGCTTTAAGAGCAATAATTAAGCAGGAGCGCAAATGGGAACTTGCAGGAGAGTATCAGGAATATGGGGATTTACAGCGCTGGGGAGATATTCAGGCTTCTATTGCTAATAATGCAGCATCAAGACGCATTGGTGTCACCTACGATCCAAAGATGGAATTGTTACCCATTCCACAGGGTCAGCTTGATGATAACCCTAACTTAACTCAAAACCCCGGGTATTAATAAAACTTTAGTCTAATTATTGATTTTCAGGGGGCATTGCTTTTGAGGCTTGCCCCTTAATTTTATATAGGATCGTATGCATTTCAAGAATCGAATTTTTCTCTTTTTTTTGGTCCTGGTGGGTGTTTGGAGTTGCAAAAACCAAAACGCAACCCCATCCCCTGAAACAACTGCTGCTCAAAAGCCCAATTTGTTGATTGTGTTGTCAGACCAACACTCGTATGATATGTTGGGAACCTACGGCAACAGGCAGATCAAAAGCCCCAATCTGGATGCTTTTGCAAATGAAGGAATACGTTTTAATAATGCGTTTTCAAACCAGCCGGTTTGTACGCCTTTTCGGGGGATGATTATGAGCGGTATGCAACCGCTTAAAAACGGAGCCTTTATCAATGATGCTCCCTTGTTACCCAATAAGACCAAACTTTTAGCCCAAATCTTAAAGGAGCAGGGCTATCAAACTGCCTATATAGGGAAGTGGCATTTGCTGGGTGGTGAGCGCGACCGGCCGGTACCGGAAGGCGAACTGCGCTATGGTTTTGACACCTTGCTGACCAATAATTGCCATGTAGATTTTAGACCGGGTCATGCCTTTTTCTGGAATAATCAGGGAGAGAAAGAATATTTTGACAAATGGGAAGTGTATGGGCAGACAGACCAGGCGCTGGCTTATCTGGACAGTATAGACAAGTCTAAACCCTTTGCGTTGATTGTATCCTGGCATCCTCCACACGACTGGGGCAAGTTTAAAGGAGAAGATGGTAAAATGCATTACCGTTATGATACGATGGACGAACTAATGGCTCTCTACGATCGCGACAGTATTGAGATGCGTCCCGGGATTGAACCCACTCCAGACCGCAAACGTATGTATCACGGGTATATGGCGATGGTGAGTGGCGTAGATAAGGCCTTTGGTCAATTAACAGCCAAGCTTGACGAGTTGGGAATCGCCGAGAATACCCTGACGCTGTTTTCTGCCGATCACGGCGATATGCTGGAGTCGCACAATGCGATTTTACCCAAGCAGTATCCTCACGATTACTCCAATCACATCCCTTTATTGATGCGTTTTCCTAAAAAGCTACGGGCCGGTACAGATACCAACCTGCTTTTTGGCGCATTGGACATTATGCCAACGATTTTGGGCCTTATGGATATTGAGACAGACCAGAAGTATGACGGTAAGGATCATTCTGATGCTCTTGTAAACGGGAAGGAAGATGTGGTTGACTATGTGCCTTTATGGTTGTACCGAAGGGGAGTTGCCAACAACAACAATTGGCGGGGTGTGGTTACCAAAGATTTTACGTTTGCGATGGGACGAGGTAAAGACTCTATACCGCTTACCAATGTTTTATACGACCGAAACAACGATCCCTATCAGCTCAATAATTTGTTTTATGACGAAAACTACCGTGCAAAACGCGACAGTCTTGAACAACTTACCCGTAGCTGGATGAAAACCTATAATGATGCTTTTTATGGGGCGGAAGAATTTACGGAGATCAGGCCACCGGAAACCTGGATGTACAACTATACTAAAAGTCCGTACGAGTTATTTGCCGAGCGAGAGCAGGCAATGAATTAAGCCAGAAAAAACCTGAAATGTATGTTTCAGGTTTTTTTATATCGGTTTGAAGGCGAAAACCTCAAGACTGCCTAATTCATCAAATTTCTAAAAGGTGTTTTTCGCGTTTCCTTATCGGGCTGATAATCTGGGTTTAGCTGCGGAAGGTATCTGGACTCCACATTTTGCTTCAGCCAGTTTTTTAGATCCTGAAACAAGCTTTGCGCCCGTTCCGGTTCCAGTTGGGCCAGGTCGTTTTGTTCATAGGGATCCTGCTCCAGATTGTACAGGTGCAGGCGGCCGTACCAGTCAAATATCAATTTATAATCGCCTTTGCGCACTGCAGAATGTGGTGTGAGCGGCAATTTGTCGTAGGGGCTGTTGTAAATGACATTAAAAGGATAATGCCAGTAGTGTGTTGTTTTGGTATAGGTGTTTTCCCTATTGTTGGGATCTTTCAGTAAGCCCCAGAGGCTTTGCCCATCGAGCTCGCTGAGGTTTGGGATTTCGTGCTGAGCCGCTTCAAGCAAAGTTGGGAAGATATCGGTCACATCTACCGGCGTGCTGACCCATTGGTTGGCGGGGATGTGATTCTTCCACCTAAAAACCAGGGGAACCCGTATTCCGCCTTCCGTAAGCATAGCTTTTCCGCCTAAAAAAGGAGCGTTGTCTGTACCATCACCCTTGGGCGTAAGCTTTGAATCAATCCCGCCATTGTCTGACATAAATATTACCAGGGTGTTTTCTTCAAGACCGGTTTCTTTCAGCTTTTGCAAAATTGCGCCCACAGAGCGATCCATACTTTTTACCATTGCGGCATAAACAGGATCTTTGTGATTGTTCCAACCCCGGGTACTTTTCGACTTAAAATAATCAACAGCATCGGTCTCTCCCTGATAAGGTGCGTGTACCGCAAAATGCGAAAAGTAAAGCAAAAAGGGTTTTTGGCTTGCATGTGCCTGCTCCTCAATAAAGTTTAAGGTCTGCTGCGTAAGATCATTGGTAAGATAGTCTTCACCCGTATGGGTTCCTGAATCTCCAATCTCCCAGATTTCCTGCGGAATTTTTGGAAATGCCCGGGTTGCGGTATTGTCCCAGTTTGCACGCCAGTTGAAATAGGCCGAACCCCCGCCGTCAAAATAAGCCAGGGTTTTAAAGCCATTATCAGCAGGCTGGTAACCTTTGGCACCAAATCCGCCAATATGCCATTTCCCTATAAATGCCGAAGTGTAGGAAGGGAGCGCTTCGGCAAAAGTGACTTCATCTTTGCTATCATCAATAGTCGTTCCTGTAGGCAATGCGGCATTAGAGGTGGCGTTTTTCCAGGCTTGCTCGATGCTTATGGCATCTTCGTGAGCTAAAACATCGTGTGCATAATATCCTTCCGGTACCGGTAGATTTTGATTGTAATACGTCGGTCTAAGCGGCATTGCAGTGGTAAAACCCAAACGGGCTGCATATTTGCCGGTAAGTATGCTGGCCCGGGTAGGCGAGCATAAGGGGTTTGCATAGGCTTGTGAAAAAGCGGTGCCTTCCGCGATTAGGCGATCCAGATTTGGCGTCTCGTAATACATCTCGGCTGTATCTACTTTGGTAAAATACTGCGCATAAGCCTGAGCATCTACAATACCAAAATCATCTGCCAGAATCAAAATAATATTTGGCCGTAGAGTAATGGTATTTTCCGTTTGCGCTTCCTGCCTGTTGGTATTTTGACACGAAACAAATACCAGGAGCAAATAAATAAGGAAGTTATGCTTTGCTTTCATTCGGTTATGGGTTTTTCGTAGCGTATTTCGTTCCAGTTTTCAATACCAATCAGTTTTTTATAAGGGTCAAAAACCGCATCTTCCTGGTTTGTGCCAAAAGCCTGATACACAAACCAAACCGGTTTTTTCGCGCCGGGCTGTTCTTCATCATCCGGAAAGCGTCTCAAACCAATACGCAGGCCGCCTTCTCTACGATTGTCCTGCCAGTTGTGATATTGAAAGCCCTTAATCGCATCCAGATACTTAATTTTTTTCAAGGCATAGGCCATTCCTGCTGCCTGTTCGTCAAGATCCTGAGAGGAATAAGTGGGCGAGTTCGTTCCATTCTCAGAAAGGTAAATGATGCGCGTTTTGCCTTTGTAAAGCATTTCGGGCCGTTTGGCCCAGGCTGCCAAAACTTCAATATTCTTAAAGGTGATGAGTTGGGTGTTAAAATCAAAACTCACTTTTTTATCGAGCCAGGTCTTGGGTTCCCTTAGCGATTCGGGATAGGGATGTTGCGCGATAGCCCACTCAAAATTTCCTTCGGCATCAGAGTAGCTTACCAAAAGATTCAAGAGGTCTTTAGAATGGTAAAACATATTATTGGAGGTCCAGTTCCAGTAATGTGTAAGCGAAATAAACACCTGAGCATTGGGATTGTATTTGCGGGCGATCAGGTAGGTAAGGCGCATCGATTTGTGATACAAATCCATAAAAACAGTTTTGGTTTTATCACCGGCATTGGTCCATACCCACCCGGCGTCAACCTCATTGTGAATGATGTAGTGGTGAATGCGACCAAATTTACCGTCTGGTCTGCTGTAGCGCTGGGCCAGAAAGTCGTTGATGGCACTGTAGTAGGTGATGCCTTGGGCACTGGTCACGTCTGGCATCGCATAAATCCCGGCCGGATCGCAGTCGGGATGCTGCAGGGCTTCCCCAATTTTTTTATCGGGGGATTGGCTTGCTTTGGCAACAAGCAGAATTGCAGAAACTTCAATATCGAGCGCGAATGCTTTTTGCATCGTGCGGTCGTATTTATCGAGCTGCTCTTTGTTAACGTAATAGGTTTTCCCCAAATACTCAAAAGGCACATTTTCTGCGGAAGCTTGGGATCTAAAAAGTCCGTTAATCCAAATATTTACCGTAACACTATTGATGCCCAGATCTTCCAGGTCTGAAGAAGGCGCCTGGCGATCTGCACTGTAACCGCCCAGACCTTTAATGGTTTTGGGTTTTAAGTAGTCATAAGTGTATTGCGGCACGACCGAATCGGTATATCGCGCGTGAGAAAGCGGGTTTGCTGTTGTGGGTTCTACTAAAATCCAACGGGACAGCAATCGATCCTGAAGCGCTCCGGCTACTTTATGATAGCGGGGAATTTCAGCTTTAAAAATGCCATTATTGGGCCTTATTATTTTAGTGAAATGCGCTGTTTTAAAATCGGTAACATGTTCGTGCAGCGGAATTTCAGCCAATAAAACCTTTGCTTTTCCGGAGATGGTTCCGGTGATTTCTATGACCTCCTCTTTGGCGAGTACCTGTGTGATCTGGCCTTCATAGCTGGTGTTGAGGTAACTTTCTATAGCTGCCTGTAATTGAAGTTCCTGCTGTTTTTTGGCCTGTTTTTCTGCCTCAATCGCCTTCTCGCGCTCCGATTGCGCACGTATTTGGAGGTTTCTAATTTGAATGGTTAGTCCGGGAGCGGTTCCAAAATCAATTCGTAACGAATCGCCTTTTTTCCCCCAGTTGCTGATTTTTTCGGTGAGGTCTATTCTAATTGGCACCCAGCCTTCTGTAGAGCCTATGTCGCGTAGGGTGACGGGCTCTTCTCCCGGATTTATGGGATAGGTGTAAACCTGCAAAACATCAATCCCGGTAGGACAGAAATACTCAAACGCAAGTTGATTTTGATTGGCCTCTAACCCCTGAGTAAGAGGTAATGACACAATATAGGGATCAGAGCCTGTGGTGGTAATTTCATAAACCGATGCATCCTCGGTCACCGATAACTCGTGAGTCTGATTGAGATTGAGTTGTAAAGCCAGACCAGCATCCTGAGACCAGGCCAGATGTAGAAAAAGAAAAATGCCAAGAGAGAGTAAGCCGCGCATACAGATTATTTTAGTTGTTCTCTAAAATAACCTTTCCCGGCAGGATTTGTATCCTGTGCTGTCTTGTTACGTTTTCGATTTAAACCGAATTGCGCTCTACATATTTGAACACATTTTTGACCCGCTCTTTTTTGTTTTTAAGCACCATATATGCAGCTGTCTCGCCCATAGCTTTAAAATCGGTGCTGATTACGGTTATACCCAGCAACTCCTTGAGCGGCGTTTCATTATAAGAAATAACGCCAATGTCTTTACCCATCGTAAGATTGCGGGCGCGTATTTGACGCACCAGATTAACCAGATCCATCTCTTCAATGATAATATACACGTCTTTGCTCTCAAATTCCATGTCTTCATAGAGTTCGTCGAGAATCTCAAAGTCAAAGTTGTATTTCTGGCAGAAGTGTTTAAACCCGTGTACAATGCGGCGTGGGTAGGGATGAATACTTTTGGAAGGATAGACCAGAATGAGGCGGTCGTATTTTTTTATCTTTTCGATACCTTCTTCCAAAGCCCTAAAAATATCTTCTTTAAAATCCTGATAGATCGCGCCGTAATCTCCTTTGATTTCAGGCTTTATGTTATCTACCATGAGCAGGCGATCTTTTGGTATTAATTCGAGCGCTTTTAATACTTCTGGAGTGTAACTCACGTGATTGAGGTCGCTGTCTTTAAAATGCGGCATAATCACATAATAATTGTAGGCCCCCACATTTTTCTCGATGGCATTTACAAAAAGCGACTCTTCACAATGGTAAATAAACAGGTTTACGTGGGCATTGATCCCCATCGCATTTACAAAATGATTGTAGATCATCATCTTGTAGGAGCTGGGTTTGTTGATTAAGAAAAACACATTGATTTTAGAAATCAAATCGGTTTTTGCGGTATAATAACCTTTGCCTTTTACAGAGATGATGATTTTTCGCTCCTTGAGTATTTTATAGGCTTTTTCAACAGTATCCCGGCTTAGATAGGCCGATTCGCCAAGCTCGTTGATAGAAGGTATTTTTTGCCCAACTTTCAACTTGCCGCTAGATATGTCCTGTATTATTGAATCTACAATTTGTTTGTATTTGGGGATTCTTGAATCTTCATTAATGTAAATTTCAATACCTGTTGACATAAATTGGCTTCAGTGGTTAGTTGTAAATTTCTGTTTAAAAGCGCCCTAACTGTACAGCATAGTGCTTCCAGTAAAATTAGACAAAAGATACACTTAATGAAATATTATCTTACAGTACAGCACAGGATGCACTCCTTGTTTTCAACATCTATTTTTGGTTACAGATGCGTTTAATCAAGATAAAATAGAATGGAAAAAACTTTTAATCACGTAGATTACTTGTGGGATGAGGAACATGCTGCAGCTTTGGGCGATGACCAGGTCGCACTTTTTTTATACCGCTCCAATATTCTGGGCGCAGACCTTAGAATTACCAATTACGGTGGAGGTAACACCAGCTGTAAAACCCTGGAAAAAGATCCACTTACCAATGAAGAGGTAGAAGTCATGTGGGTAAAAGGTTCTGGTGGTGATATCGGCACGCTTACCCGAGCCGGGATTGCCGGCCTGTACACCAAACGTCTTAGAAACTTAAAAAACGTTTACGGAGGTCTGGAAGATGAAGATCGCATGGTAGGCTTATTCAACCATTGTATTTATGACCTGGATTCTAAAGCGCCATCGATTGATACGCCGCTTCACGGCCTATTACCTTTTAAACATATAGATCATTTACACCCCGATGCGCTTATCGCCATTGCAGCTGCCGAAGACAGCGAGCGCATTACCAAAGAAATTTGGGGAGATACTATGGGTTGGGTGCCCTGGCAGCGTCCCGGTTTTGATCTGGGACTTCAGCTCGAGAAATGTCTTAACGAAAATCCCGGTATTCGCGGTATTGTTTTAGGCAGTCACGGTCTTTTCACCTGGGGCGACACTTCTTACGAATGCTACATCAACAGCCTGGAGGTAATTGAAAAAGCTTCGGCTTATATAGAACAAAAAGTAAAAGAAAATGGCAGTGTCTTTGGCGGTCAAAAGGTAGAAAGTTTACCGGCTGCGCAGCGTAAAGATCAGGCTGCAAAACTGATGCCGCTCCTACGCGGTCTCGCTTCTTCAGAAAGCCGAATGATAGGCCATTTTACAGACAGCAATACCGTACTTCAATTTATAAACAGCAACGATCTGGAGCGTTTGGCGCCTATGGGTACCTCCTGTCCCGATCACTTTTTGCGTACCAAAATTCAACCTTTGGTGCTAGAATTAGATAAAAACGCAAACCTCGATGATACGCAGTCCGTTTTAGACCAACTCAATCCGGCATTTGAAAAATACCGCCAGGAGTACCGGGAATATTACGAGAACTGCAAGCACGACAACAGCCCTGCTATGCGTGATCCCAATCCGGTGATCATTATTTACCCGGGAGTGGGAATGTTCAGCTTTGCGAAAAACAAACAAACCACACGTGTTGCCAGTGAGTTTTACATCAACGCCATCAATGTGATGCGCGGTGCCGAAGCCATCACCAATTATACTTCCCTGCCGCGTCAGGAAGCTTTTGATATTGAATACTGGTTGCTTGAAGAGGCTAAACTGCAACGTATGCCAAAAGAACAACCGCTTTCGCGCAAGGTAGCTATCGTTACCGGCGCCGCCGGTGGAATTGGTAAAGCAATCGCCGACAAACTGGTGGCTGAAGGAGCTAATGTGGTCCTAACCGATATGAGTGAGGAAGCTTTACAGGAAGCCGTTGCCACCTATAAAAAAGATCAGGTTGCAGGCGCTGTATGTGATGTTACCAGTGAAGAAGCCATTAAAAAAGCCTATAAAAAGGCCTGTTTAGAATTTGGTGGTGTTGACATCATCATTCATTCTGCCGGTCTGGCCATTTCAAAACCTTTGGAAGAAACCTCTCAAAAAGATTGGGATTTACTGCAAAATGTACTCGTAAAAGGTCAGTTTTTAATGGCTCAGGAAGGGGTTGCCATCATGCGCAAGCAAGGTCTGGGCGGTGATATTGTGAATATCGCCAGTAAAAATGGTCTGGTTTCAGGGCCTAACAACGTGGGCTATGGTACTGCCAAAGCCGCGCAGCAACATATGACCCGACTTCTGGCTGCCGAACTGGGCGAAGATAAAATTCGCGTAAACACCGTAAACCCAGACGGCGTAATCGTGGGTAGTAAAATCTGGGAAGGCGCCTGGGCCGAAGGCCGCGCCAAAGCCTATGGTATCGACGTAAAAGACCTGCCGGCACACTATGCCAAACGCAACCTGCTTAATGAAATCATCCTGCCAGATGATATAGCCGATGGCGTTTTTGCCTGTGTAGGGGTGCTTCAAAAAAGTACCGGAAATACCATCAACGTAGATGGTGGTATGGCCAATGCTTTTGTACGTTAAATTTTAATTGAATGGTTTAGAAGGTTAGGAATCTTAAGTACTTTGAGGTTCCTAACCAACCTAAGCTAAAACTTTACTTATGAAGATTCAAAAACAGCAACTCGAAGACCTCAATAAAAAGGGTCTCGAAAACCATACTTCACACTTCGATTTTTTAGCTCAATCGTTATCGAAATCGGGCGTTAAGGTAGATTCGGTAATTGGGAAACTGGCCGATTTTCAGGTGGCCATTCCCAGCTGGGCTTTAGGCGCCGGTGGCACCCGTTTTGGTCGATTTTCATTCAGCGGTGAGCCTGCCTCACTGGATCAAAAGATCGAAGATATAGGGCTTATACACAGTCTTACGCAAACGGCCGGGGCCGTGTCTTTACATATTCCGTGGGATGTGCCAAACGATTACAATGCGATTAAAGAACTCGCTGCAAACCACAAGATCAAATTTGATGCGGTAAACAGCAATACCTTTCAGGACCAAAAAAATCAAAAGGAATCTTACAAATACGGTTCGCTAAGCAATACCAGTGCAGCAGTACGCGAGCAAGCCATTGCTCACAACAAGGAAGTAGTTGAGATTGGCAACAAATTAGGTTCTAAAGCGCTTACGGTATGGCTTGCTGACGGCTCGTCGTTTCCGGGGCAAAACAATTTCCAGACCGCACTTACGCATACCCAAAACAGCCTGATTTCGATTTACGAGGATATGCCAGCAGACTGGAAACTCTATATCGAATACAAACCTTACGAGCCTAATTTTTACAGTACCGTTATTCAGGATTGGGGTACTTCGCTGATGCTGGCAAACGGCTGCGGCGACCGGGCTTATACCCTGGTAGATCTGGGCCATCACTTGCCCAATACCAATATCGAACAAATCGTTTCGGTATTGATGCTGAAAGGCAAACTGGGTGGTTTTCACTTCAACGACAGTAAATACGGCGATGACGATCTTACCGTGGGCAGCATAAAACCGTATGCACTGTTCCTCATTTTTAATGAACTCGTGTACGGGATGCAAAACAACACCCAAAACCCGGAATTGGGTTGGATGATCGATGCCAGTCACAACGTAAAAGACCCCTTAGAAGATTTAATACAATCGCTGGAAGCCATTCAGGAAGCTTATGCTAAAGCTTTGCTTATCGATCAACAGGCTTTAAAAACCGCTCAGGAAGCACACGATGTGACGGCCTGCCAGGAACTTTTACAACACGCCTACCGTACCGATGTGCGCCCGCTTATTCGTGAGGCCCGTTTGCGTCACGGTGGCGCGCTTCATCCTATTGATGCCTATCGCGCACTCGACGTACGTAAAAACCTAATTAAAGAACGGGGTAATAAAACGGTAGCAACCGGACTTTAATCTGCAACAGCATCCTGATGAAGAAAACGGTAACGGCCATATTTGACATAGGTAAAACCAATAAGAAGTTTTTTCTCTTTGATGAAGACTTTCAGGAGGTGTATCGCGAGTATGTTCAGTTTGAAGAAATTGAAGATGAAGACGGGCATCCTACCGAAGATCTTTCCGCTTTGCGCAATTGGCTGAAAAGTGTTTTTGACCGTATTCTAAAAACCGAAAACTACGACATCAGGGCGATAAACTTTTCGTCTTATGGGGCCAGTCTGGTGCATCTGGACGAAAACCGCGAGGTGATTTTCCCGATGTATAATTATACCAAAAGCATTCCGCAGGAAATCATCGATTCGTTTTACGAAAAATACGGACCCGAAGCGAAGTTTCACCAAAAAACAGGCACTTCAAGCGCCGGAATGCTCAATGCCGGGATGCAATTGTATTGGATGAAACACACAAAACCTGAAGTGTTTGCTAAAATACGCTACAGCCTGCATTTACCGCAATACCTCAGTTATGTGTTTACGGGAATTCCGCTGAGTGAATACACCAGCATAGGCTGTCATACCGGCCTTTGGGACTTTGAGAAAAAGGACTATCACGACTGGGTCTATGCCGAAAAAATAGATCAACTGCTTCCGCCGATTGTTTCTACCGAAACGAGCATCAATATGAATTACAACGGCAAGCGTATTAAAATCGGGGTGGGTATTCACGACAGCAGTGCGGCCCTTTTGCCCTATGTGCGTAGCCTGAACAAACCGTTTATACTCATATCAACCGGTACCTGGAGCATTTCGCTTAATCCCTTTACCGACAGCTTGCTTACCAAACAGGATGTTGCAGACGATTGCATCAATTATATGCGTATCAACGGAAAACCCGTTAAATCGGCGCGTTTATTTTTGGGGAAAGAATACAGCATACAGGTTGAAAAACTGGCCAAACATTATGGGGTAGATGCAGACTATCACAAGCAGGTCGTCTTTGACCCCGAGATGCACTACGAGATTCATAAAGACTTTGAAAACCTGTTTCATTGGGAAACGATTGCAGACCCAAATATGCCTCCCAAAACCGTGTTGCGCTACACCACTTTTGAGCACGCCTATCATCATCTTATGATGGAGCTCGTGTTGTTGCAGGTTGCGAGTATCAAAAGCGCCAAAGGCGCGATGGCTATTGAAAAGCTTTTTGTGGATGGCGGTTTTAGCGACAACGAGGTGTATATACAACTGCTTTCGCATCATTTTAGAACGATGGAACTGCGTACCACAGACTCCTCGCTGGGATCTGCTCTGGGAGCTGCGATTTGCATTTCAGATACGCAATTGAATTCAAAATTTTTGAAGAAAAACTACTCGATGAAGAAGCATACCCCCTTTATCGTAAACTAAAAACTATGGCAAATTCCTTTGATACAGCCTATCCTTCTGTTGACGATTTAAGAACCAAAGCAAAAAGCCGAGTTCCCGCTTTTGCCTTTGAATATCTGGACGGAGGTTGCAATGAAGACGTGAGCATCAGGCGCAACACCTCTGAAATTCGCGAGGTACAATTGCAGCCACGTTACCTCAATAATTATGGCGAAAGTTCTACCAAAACCAAAGTTTTGGGGATGGAGTTTGACGCGCCTTTTGGGATCGCTCCGGTAGGTTTGCAGGGATTGATGTGGCCCAATTCGCCCGCGATATTGGCTAAAGCAGCCCACAAGCATAATATTCCGTTTATCCTGAGTACGGTAACAACGATGGATATTGAAAAAGCCAGCGAACTCACCGAAGGTAATGCCTGGTTTCAGCTTTACAATCCGGTTGAAGATGTAGTCCGCAACGATATTATAGACCGTGCGCAGGCAGCAGGTTGCCCGGTTCTGGTCTTGTTGTGTGATGTACCTACTTTTGGTTTTCGCCCGCGGGATTTTAAAAACGGATTAGCGCTTCCGCCCAAAATGTCTGTGCGCAACATTATGCAAATTCTGGGTAAACCCAGATGGGCCTACAATACGCTCAAATACGGGCAGCCTTCTTTTGAAAACCTTAAACCCTACACGCCCGAAGGTTTAAATCTAAAACAACTGGGAGCCTTTATGGATCGCACCTTTTCGGGGAAACTCAACGAAGAAAAAATCAAACCCATCCGCGACCGCTGGAAGGGTAAACTGGTGCTAAAAGGGGTGCAATCCCTACAGGATACTCAGGATGCAATACGTATGGGCTTTGACGGTATTATCGTTTCCAACCACGGTGGCCGCCAGCTCGATGCAGCCCAATCTACCATTAACTCCTTAAAGGAAATCGCCGCAACCTATGGCGATCAGATCGAGGTGATGATGGACAGCGGCCTGCGTTCTGGTCCCGATATCGCTCGTGCGATGGCTTGCGGTGCCAAATTTACCTTTATGGGCCGCTCCTTTATGTACGGTTGCGGCGCCTTGGGTGATAAAGGTGGCGATCATACCATAAGTATGCTCAAAACCCAATTTAAACAAGTAATGGATCAACTGGTTTGCGAGCGAGTCGAAGACCTGCCCAAACACCTAATAACCTAATCTATGTCACAATACAACCAGGAAGAAGAAGCCATTGAGGCCATTGCCGGCGGCGAATTTGAACGCGAACGCGTACCCCAGTCTAAACTTCAAAGCTGGAAAGCCTTTTTAGGAATGTACGCCGGGGAGCACGCGGCAGGTACCGAGTTTGTTATTGGACCCTTGTTTTTAACTACCGGTGTAAGCGCTTTTGACCTGATTGTGGGCTTGCTCATAGGTAACCTTATGGCTGTGCTGAGCTGGCGTTTTTTAACGGCGGAAATCGGTACCAAATTCAGATACACGCTTTATTTTCATCTGGAGAAAATTTGCGGTACCCGTCTGGTGACCGCCTATAATCTGGCAAACGGAGTCCTGTTTTGTTTCCTGGCTGGGGCGATGATCACCGTATCGGCCACCGCGGTTGGGATCCCTTTTGATATGGAAATGCCCAAACTTACCGATACCACGCCCAACAGTCTCACCTGGGTCGTCATTGTGATTGCCATAGGCGCGGTGATTTCGATTATTGCTGCAAAAGGCTACAATACGGTGGCTAAAGCGGCAAACTGGATGTCGCCCGTAATCGTACTGGCGTTTATCGCCTGCGGGGTGGTGGCACTCAGCCAACTGGAAGTACGCAGTTTTACCGATTTTTGGAATATCTGGGGCGAAGGCAGTGAGCCATTTCCGGGGCAAATTAAATATACCTTTTGGCATGTAGTCTTGTGGTCCTGGTTTGCCAATGCCGCGATGCACATTGGGATGTCTGATCTTTCGGTGTTTCGCTTTGCGAAAAAAGCCAGCTCAGGCTGGACGACCGCTGCCGGAATTTACATAGGCCATTACGTTGCCTGGATCGCCGCAGCTCTGTTGTATGCCGTTTATCTTAAATCACCCGAAGCCCAAGCGATGCTGAGCGGTGGGGAAGCACCTTCGGTAGCTCCCGGTCCGTTAGCCTATAACGCCATTGGAATTTTTGGCATTATTGCCGTAATCCTTGCGGGTTGGACCACCGCAAATCCCACGATTTACCGTGCCGGTCTTGCCTTTCAGGCCATTACCCCCAAACTGTCTACCTTTTGGGTAACCATTATCGCCGGAACGGTTGCAACCATCGCCGGTCTGTTTCCCGCCTTTGCCATGAAACTCTTGGGCTTTGTCGCCCTCTACGGCTTTATTCTGGCACCCATAGGAGCCATCATCGTGTTTGAGTACTTCTTTGGCAAACAAGCCGGAATCCAATCCTTTTACGCAGAAAAAAGCGGAATCAAATTCAATTGGGCGGTTTTTGCAGCCTGGGCATTGAGTTTTGGGGTTTTCTATTTTATTTCGCTGGAATACGATGTATTCCTGTCGTTCCTCACCTTACCCGCGTGGATCAGTTGCGGAATTTTATTTTTAATCTTTAGTAGGCTTTTCAGAAGAGGCAAAGTGCTGAAGTAGTAAACTAAGGATTTTTTTTGGGAAATGTTCAAAAATACTTGTTCTGTAAATACGTCGAATTATTATCTAAGTTACTATTTTACATAAGTAGAAATTTATTCGAAAAAATAATTCTTGCAGCGAATAAACAAAATGAAGTATTGATCTAAAAGCTTTTAAAAGTTACGTCTAATTTGTAAGAGAAGGACATTTCCTGAGCTGATGAAATTGTATCATTAAATTAACTTTCTGTTTGAATAAAATCAAGCCAGCAGTGAACAATTAATTGCGTTGAAAAGCTACGTTTAAATTAAATTTGGGATGTACGAATCCTATATCAATATATAAAATAAGAGATATTATTTGTTTGATTTATTCTACAATGGCCTATTCTTTAGCAAAAATGATCTCTCAAATAAATGGACTTGTTGTATTGATATAATCGAGTTTAATACGCTGGATAGGTTTGAAATGGTTTTATATATTTTTTCTCTGCGCTTATAACAGAAATTATATGTGATTTCTTCTAAAAATTATATCCAAAAAGAGCTTTAAGTCTATAATCCCTGATAGTAAGTTAATTAAGTTCAATTCGTAAAATGAAGAATAGCATAGTGATATGTATTTATACTATTGAAATTGAAGCTAATCTTTTAAGCTGATCCAAAGGAGGTCATAATAATTTATTATAAGTCTCAAAAACTTATAAAGTAGGTTATTAAATTATGTAGTTTATGTTCATTTAGTCAATATTGTTTTGAAAATTCCATCCGAATAGAGGAGTTTGTCTCTTTCAATTTAAAAAGGCTTACTTTCAAAAGTGTTACAGAAAATTTGCTCAATTACTAGTTGTAATAGGTTATCAACAATATGTTTTATGAAGAACTGGAAAAGTTCAAAATGAAATGAACTACAAACGAATAAAATACTTTAGGCAATAGCAATTGATTACTCTTAGGATTTAGCAGCTAAAAATCCTTTGTATTTTAAGACGAGGGGCTTAGAACACAGTAAACGCTATGAAATAAACTTTGATGACTAAATCCTTTTGCTTGTATTTTTAGTGTACCAGTGTCTTGATTGAGGGATTTAAGTTATCCGTTATTTTAAAATGTTTAAATTTGTTTTGAAAGTTGGTAATCAGATGCCTGCAAATTCGCACATCGTCAACAGAAAATGGACTAATGTGACAATCCCTTATGATTATGCAGGTCTGGGGCTTGGGTTCTATCCCTGGTGAGGCTACAAAGATCCAGGTTCCCCTCCCGACGCATCGGGACTTCGGGGCTGGTGAGGCTACAATAACTTCTCTTAAAATGACTCATCCTGATTGATGCCGGATATATGAAGCTTCAATCAGGACGAATCCGAACATTTGCGCTCTTCGTAAGGTAATGAGGAATTTAGTTTTTAAAACTGTGTTTAAATAATTCCGGATTAATTACCAGCATCGCCCAGCCCCAGTTGTTGGTATTGTCGGCAGTCGTTCCACCTTTAATGAGGCTCATGCTTTCTGAAGCAAACATGTGTGAATACCCCAATTGCAGCTTGACGTTTTTAAGAAGCGGTTGGGTGTAAACCAAATCAATTTCGGTCCCCAGATACGAATCGGCATCATTAGCAAGCGTTGCATTAGCGGCAAAATAATGGGCGGCAAGCATTAGATTAGACTGTTCTCCGGTTTGAAAGGTAGCACTCGCGTGCAAATCGTTTAAACCTACCGAATTGGCATGGTTGCCCACATAAAAATAGTCCATCAGACCATTAAATTTGTGGTTGGTACCATACAGCGGGAAGAAAGAACGGCGGTCTGTACTGCCCTGATCTGAGCCACTCAACAATTCGGCACCTATCCCAAGAGTCGTTTTGCCGGTCTTATAAGCTGCATCAAGTGCAAGCTGATAGGCAGACAGGCTTTGATCCACGGGATAGGCATCACCAAATTGATAGTAAGCGCTTCCGGTTATAGCCAGCGCTTGTATAGGAAAACTGAAATAGGTACCCAGCGTATGGGTATAGTAAACGCCATCGGGCTGGGTGCGTTCGATATCACTAAACCCCTGAAAACCGGTGTTAAGAGCCAGAATACTTAAGCTCGATTTTTCCCAGCTTTTCTTAAAATAGGCGTATTGAAGACTTTTGTAGGTAAAGTAACCGGGAACATCATAGACGTTGCCCAGAAAGGGTTCGCCCTGCTGGCTAAATGCAAAACCCAAATCAAGCATAAGCCCCTCTTTTTTATACTTTAATAGTGCGGCATCGTGAAAACGTCCCTGCATCGCCCAGTCGAGACCGCCAAATATGCGCTGGTCGTCATAGGCAATAACCTGTCTTCCCAATTTGGTCGACCAGTTGGTCCCCAGTTTAAGTTCTGCCCAGGCCTGAAAAAGCATAAAGGAGTCGTTGCCATCTGATGGCAAAATCTGGCGGGTATCGCCCCAGGTGCTCACATCCTGAAAAGCCACAAAGAGTTTAAGGGCTTCTGCGTCATAGCTGAAGTTAAGCCGCGCACGTTGTCTTACAAAAGCTGCTGGCTCGGCATCGTCTGGAAAAAGGCTTCCAAAACCATGTCGGTATTCAAAGCGCTGCCTCAAATCGGCGTCCAGTTTAAATTCCTGTGCAGTCAGGCTTATGGGGCTTAGACATAAAAAGAAGAATACAAGTTTTAATGTTCTCATGGCTTTCAGGTGTTTTTGTGCGACCAAAGATATTCAAGAAATCAAATATTAAGTATATATACTTAATAAAATGTTCTATCAAACCGTATTTTTATGAAAACACCTAAATAAAGACTAATTAATTACGTATATAAACGTATTAATACGTAGTTTTTTATATATTTACAATATAACTTTTAAGTAGTATCGTCATGAAGATTCCCAAACTTGTATTAATTGGTGCCGGTCCCGGTGATCCCGAACTCATTACCTTAAAAGCCGTTAAGGCGCTCAAAGAAGCCGAAGTGATCCTCTACGATGCCCTGGTAAATCCGGAGCTTTTAGACTATGCAAAACCCGAAGCCGAACTCATTTTTGTGGGTAAACGCAAGGGCTGTTATGCCTATGCTCAGGATCAGATACACGAGCTTATTGTGCAACGCGCTTATGCCAAAGGGCTGGTGGTGCGCTTAAAAGGAGGTGATCCTTTTGTATTTGGAAGAGGCTCTGAGGAGCAGGAGTTTGCTTTACAACACAAGTTAGAGGTCGAAGTTATACCGGGCATATCTTCAAGTATGGCGGTACCGGCACTGCAGAATATTCCGCTTACGCAACGCGGGCAGGCCGAAAGCTTCTGGGTAATTACCGGAACCACCCGGGACCACAGCCTTTCAGACGATATCAAATTGGCCGCAAAAAGCAATGCCACGGTAATTGTGCTTATGGGCACAGCCAAACTCGATGAGATTGTTGCGGTTTTTAAAGCGGAAGGCAAGCATGATCTGCCGGTTGCCATCATTCAAAACGGAACGCGAAAAGACGAACGGGTGGGAATAGGAACTGTACAAACCATAGCCGAAGTTTATCAAAATCTAAAGCTGGGTAATCCTGCAATCATTGTTTTGGGGCATGTGGTAGCTCACCGGGCTAAACTTCAAAACCTGCTTCAGGAGCAGGAGTTGAGCGTGCAGGTTTAGAGCGCTTCGGTCAGCTGGGTGATTTTTACAAAATCATCCTTTGGCCCTTCACATAGCGAACACCGGTAATCTTCGGGCAACGACTCAAATGCTACGCCGGGCTTTATATTTTGCAACGCATCTCCATAGCGTACATCGTAAAGCGTCATACACGCATTGCACTGGTAAACCTCGACTTCAGTTTTGGGCTTTTCATCTGTAATTTCAGGTTTTTCGGTACGTGTGGTGTTGCCCAGATTTTCAAAGTAAAGCCGGCTTAGTTCCATAAGCAAACCGGGCAATTCTGCCTGATCCACATCCTGAACGTAAACGACGTATTCGCGGGTATTGGGGTCAAAATCCCGCGCATAGGTGATGTTAAAGGTGTCGCGGTAGGCAAAGTCTGCCGGGATGTTTTCAGCTTTATTAACTTCAATAACAATCGAGGTAAAGTAGTATTTACTACTTAGGTATTCGGTTATGCCAAAGGTCAATCCGTAGGTGCTGATGTCGTTTTTGTTGAATTCGTTGACCAAAAATTCCTTCAGCCGAAGGGCTTTATCATTGGCCACAGGCACATGCCAGTTAAGCTCAAGCATACTGTGGCGTACATTTATACCGAAAAGACCCAGAAATTTTTCCCATTTCAGCTTATCCTCTGCAGGAATTCCTTTTACAATAAAGGATTTAAAGGGAGTAAGCGAGATTTTACCTATTTGAGATTCGGTACATAAATCGCAAAGGGCTTTTAAAAAAGCGATATCGTAGCGGTTATTTCTCCAGTACAAACCCAGCCAGTAATTGCCCGAAGCCAATCGGTTCATTCCCTCGTAATAGGGAAAAGGCTGAAAGTCTACCTGCAGTGCCTGAGAGATGGTTCTGCTGTTTAGGCTTATCGAATCGATCACCAGATCAAATACCATGGTGGCGTTACCGGGTTCTTCGCGCAGCAGTTTTTCTATAGTTAGAGCAATGCGGGCCAGATCCCAGCTGTAAATCAAAACCGGGTAGAGTTGCTGTTCTTCCCAATGCGGTAACCTTAGGTACAGGTACCAGTAATCTTCGTGTTCTGAAGCGATAAAGTTAAGATGCCCCGTAAACAGCGGAACGAGCCTTTGCCGGGGATCGGTGATATTGATCTTAAGTTTTGGGCTGTCCTGAAACTGCTCCAGAATATACAAATACCGGTCTGCGGTAAGCCATGCTGTGCTGCCAAAAATTCCGCTTGAGACATACGAAGACACAATGTTTTCAACACCTTCGCTGTGTGCGGGTACGACTTCCAGATTTTCGGTTTTGAAATCTTTTTTTTGATCTTCGCTCAGAAACAAAATGTCCTGCCGGGAGCCAAAGGCAATTGTAGATAAGCCGTTGCGCTCAGCCACTTCAAGAATGCTCTTTAATTCACCCGGGGCAAGCACCCCGCCTTTTACGATGACTCTGGAATAGTTTTTCATGACACAGATTGGGTTGATTCGGTTAAGAGTTCGCGAACTTCTGTTTTGCAGCTTCCGCAGCCCAGGCCGGCGCCGGTTTTGTTGCAAAGTGCCGTAAAATCGGTACAGCCGCCTGCGATGGCATCGGCGATATTGCCTGCTCCCACCTGACTGCACGAGCACACCAGGCGCCCCAGGACCGGAGCTTGTTTGGCACTGCCGCGCAGCAATTGATCGCGTTTTTCGGCAAGTTCAATTTTGCTGTCAATCAGGTTTTTAAATTCGGCAAATTCTTTCTTATCGCCCATAAGCACAGCGCCCACCAGCAAATCATCTTTGATGATGCACTTTTTGTAATAATTGCGGGCCACATCCATAAAAATTACCTCCTCATAATCGGGGTCGTTTTTAGGGATGCTGATAGTGCCAATGCTGCAGAGATCAAGATCTTCAAATTTAAGGATGTTCATAGGCACCGAACCTTCATAGGAAGTGCTGATATCACCGGATAAGTAATTGGCCAGGATTGCTGCCTGCTCTTCGGCAGCAGCGGTGATCCCAAAAGTCTGATTGCGAAACTCGGCTATTTCCCCCAGTGCAAAAACCGAAGGATCTGAGGTTTGCAAAAATTCATTGACCTTTACGCCCCGTCCCATAACAAGACCGGCTTTGCGGGCAATCTCAATGTTGGGCTGGGTGCCAATGGCATAGACAATGGCGTGCGCTTCGATCAGCTTACCGCTCTTTAGGGTCACCTCGAGGGTTTTGGGTTCGTCGCCCGGAAAAACGGTGCTTACCTCGTTGTCAAAATAGACCGATATACCGCGCCGCTGCACATCAAGAGCCAGCAAGCGACTGGCAACGGTGTCAAGCTGGCGTTCCATCAGGTAGGAGGAGCGTTGCACGATGGTAATATTTACCTGTTTATGTCTTAATGAGGCTGCCAGTTCGAGCCCAAGGAGGCCGCCGCCTACAAGGACCACACGCTGCTGCTCCGGCGGAATGCCTGTTTTCGCCAGGTAATCCTTAAAACGGTCGGCATCTTCCTTATCGCGCATCGTAAAGCGACCCTCCAGATCCAGGCGTGCGTCAGGCGGAACAAAAGCACGGCTTCCGGTAGCCAGGATAAGTTTGTCGTAGGTGTGGTAAATGCCGCGGCTGTCTTTTAGGGTTCGGGATTCCCGGTCAATCTGTACGACCGGGTTTCCGGAATGGATTTTAATGTTCAGGGCTTTGAGCTGATGACTTTTGGCCTTGAGGAGTTGTTCCCAACTGAGTGCTTCGGTGATGTATTCGGGCAGTAAAACACGGTTGTAAAACGGATGCTCTTCCTTCGAAAAAACGCTTATTTGATCGTCTTTATTCAGGTCGCGGTAATTCTGTACAAACCGAAACGCAGCGGCTCCCGAGCCTACCACCACAATTTTCTCCGGTTTCTTTTGGTATCGGGCAACCTTCACCGCCGTAAACTTAAAATCGGGTTCCTTGCTCTGCGGGTCAACCATATTCTGAGTCAGGTTGTTGGTGCGGTTGAGACTGGAGTTGAGTTTTTTACCCCAATGCATCGGTAAAAATACAACTCCCTTGCGTATGCTGTCGGTAAGCCGGGCGGTCACCCGTACGTTACCGTTCTCGCTGCTTACTTCGCAGAGATTGCCTTCGCGTATGTTGAGGGCGAAAGCATCAGCGGGATGAATTTCAAGCACGGGTTTGGGATAATGGGTACGTAAGCGGGAAACCTTGCCCGTTTTGGTCATCGTATGCCATTGATCGCGCACCCTGCCCGTGGTAAGTATAAACGGAAAAGCCGCGCTGGGTTTTATCGAACGGTTCGTTACCGTTGCCGGAATATTAAAAACGGCCTTCTGTGAGGGCGTGTAAAACTTGCGGTCTTCAAAAAGGCGCGGAGTCCCGGGATGGCGGTATTCATTTACCGGCCATTGAAAGCTTCCTTCGGTTTTAAGCCGGTCGTAATTAAGATACGAAATGTCGATACTGGTACCACGGGTCATGGTGCAGTATTCCTGATAAATCTCTTCGGTATTGTAAAAATTAAAACCTCTGAAGCCCATTTTTTGGGCGAAATCACATATAATTTCTACATCAGGACGGGCTTCTCCCGGCGCATTGACTGCTTTGGGTAAATAGGTGATGCGCCGTTCAGAATTGGTCATGGTGCCTTCTTTTTCGAGCCAGCCTGCCGCCGGAAGCACCAGGTCTGCATAGGCCAACGTATCAGAACGGTTAGAGATATCCTGAACGACTACAAAGCGGGCATTTTTCAGGGCTTTCTCTACCCGGTTTACATCGGGCAGGCTTACTGCAGGATTGGTGCAGATGATCCAAATAGCTTTGAGTTTTCCTGTTTCGAGCTCTTCAAACATTTGAGTAGCGGTGTAGCCCGGTTTGGGTGAGATAGACTCTACTCCCCAAAATTGTGCGACCTCACTCCGGTGCTCCGGGTTCGTAAGGTCTTTGTGTACCGCCAGCAGATTGGCCATTCCGCCCACTTCACGGCCACCCATGGCATTGGGTTGCCCGGTAAGTGAAAAAGGTCCGCAACCGGGTTTTCCTACCTGTCCGGTGATGAGGGAGAGGTTAAGCAAAGCGAAATTTTTATTGGTTCCTACTACGCTTTGGTTAAGGCCCATCGCCCACATACTGATAAATCCTTTGGAGATTCCAATCCAGTCTGCGGCTTTTTTAATGTCTGCCATAGGAACGCCACAAAGTTTTGAAGCTTCCCGAAGCGACAACTTGTTTACCTGCTCTTTGTATTGATTAAAGCCTTCGGTATGGTTGTTTATAAAGTCTTTGTCAATCAGCCCCAGCTGAAGCAGGCGCCTGCCTATCGCATTGTATAAAATGATGTCTGTTCCCGGTATGAGCTGCAGGTGCAAATCTGCGGCTGCAGCGGTATCGGTAAGCCGCGGGTCTACTGCGATAACCCGCACATCGGGGTTTTTCTCTTTGTGCTGCTCAAGCCTGCGGTAGAGAATAGGATGGCAATAAGCCGGGTTAGCACCGGTTATTAAAAAGCAATCGGCCAGTTCAATATCTGCATACGAAATAGGTACAGAATCTTCCCCGAAGGTTTTTTTATAGCCCACAACCGCGCTGCTCATACACAACCTGGAGTTGGTGTCAATATTGTTTGTGCCCAGAAATCCCTTGACTAATTTGTTTGCGATGTAATATTCTTCGGTAAGACACTGTCCCGAAACGTAGAAGCCCACACTATCGGGTCCGTGCTTTTCGATAATGCTTTTAAAAACCTGGGCGGCACGGTCCAGAGCGGTGTCCCAGTCTACGCGCTCCAGCGGGTGTGAGCGGCTCCAGCGCATTTGTGGGTACAGCAACCGGTCTGAAGTATCATTTACCACATAATGCAGGTTGCGGCCTTTAGAGCAAAGCATCCCGCGGTTTACAGGATGATCGGGATCACCGTCTACCTGAATGCGGTTTTTGGCGTCTTTGGTGATGAGCAGACCGCAGCCCACGCCGCAATACGAACAGGTAGATTTTAAGACTTTTTCGGGCATGGTTTGTGTACTTACAGGATATTTATAGAGCCTGAAGGCTTCAGCAGCAGCTTTTCGCTTTGCCTGCTGAAGCCCCCGGCCAACTCTAAGTTTATTGTTTTTTCCAGATAATCAAAGCAGCAGATTGTGATTTACGAAAAATGGAATCTGATTCAGAAAAAATGCAGAAAACGGATTTTAAGCAGGTTAATTTTATGCATTTGATGGCACTAACTGCTCGGGTAAATCGTAGCTGAGATCTTCGGCTGCAGATTTTTCGTCAGCGGTTGAAAAGCGTATGGCAAGTGCTAAGACTCCCGCTAGAAATACTAAAATACCAATGAGAAAGTAACCGCTTGATACGGCTGTTGCTGCTGCTTCTGCCTGAGCCAGTTTTACCACTTCTTCAGCTGCACCGGCATTGGCATTTATGGCTGCCTGCTCAGCCACGGCGGCTTTCGATTTTAAGAGCAGGGCGGCGAGAAATGCACCTACGTTACCCCCGGCACCAACAATACCTGAAATAGAACCTATAGCTTTTTTGTTGATAAACGGTACTACCGAGAAGGTTGCTCCTTCAGCCATTTGTACCGAAAGACTAAAGGCTACCAAAAAGACAATACCCACAATTAAACTTGTGATGGCCGAAAAGGTAACCAGCATAACTCCCTCCAGGGCAAGAATAGCAACCAAAAAGAGCACCCGGCCGCGCAATCCCTTCAGCTTACCAAATTTATCTCCAAAATAGCCTCCCAGCGTACGGGCAAAAATATTCATCAGGGCAAAAGAAAGCACGATATTACCGGCGGTGATACGATCAAGACTGAAGGTGTTTTGAAGGTAGTCATCCATAGTGCCGTAAACGGTTAATTCGATACCAAAACAGGCGGCATAAACCACAAAGAGAATCCACACGCGGTAATCTTTTAAAGCTTCCATAAAGCCTACTTCGTCTTTTTTACCGGCTTTTACTTTTTTACCGGCTGCGCGCAGTTCGCTAAAATTACCTTCGGGCGTATCCTGAGTAAAGAAGTAATAGACAATGCCCATCAGGAAGCAGATAATTCCTGCGATGATAAGCGAGTACCTCCAGGCGTCTGCTTCAGCAACACCCATACCGATCACGGCAGCTGCAATAAGCGGCATCCCCAGACGGTTTGCACCACCACCCAGATTACCCCAGCCTGCCGAAGTGGCGTTGGCGGTTCCTACGATGTTAGAGGCAAACATAAGCGAGGTATGTACCTGTGTGATTACAAAGCTGGCGCCGATAAAGCCTATAAATAACCGGCAGATTAAAAACTGAAGCGGAGTTTGTACCAGTCCGCACAGGATAACGGGTATTGCACCCAGCAGGAGCAACCAGGTATAGCACAATCTAGGGCCGTATTTGTCGCAAAGTTTACCTATTAGCAAACGGGCAAATACAGTACCTGCAACGGCCAGAATCACAGAATTCCATTTTTGATTGGGAGAAAGCCCCAGATCCCGTACGACATCGGGCATAAAAGGAACAATACCAAACCATGCGAAGAAGCATAAAAAGAATGCCACCGAAGTAATCCAAAACGTTCGCATAGGAACGCTGGTAAAATCTTTCAAATTAAGGCGGGTTGCCTTTGCGGAAGTGAATGTACGTGTCATAATTAAGTGTTTATACTTACAAAAATAAGTAGTAATACTTAATTATAATACGTAGTCTTGAAGAAATACGAATATTAAAATTTCAATCCGTTTTATTATTGATTTCTGAAAATGCAGATTGAAATAGTTAGAGATTTACATCAAATTGAATTCAGAAGCCTTGTTTGCCAGCTCCATAAGATTCTTAACCTCAAGCTTTTTCATCAAATTAAAGCGGTGAACTTCTGCCGTACGCTTACTGATGTTGAGGTCTTCGCCAATTTCCTTGTTGCTTTTGCCTTCAAGTACCAGTCCCAGGATCTGGCGCTCGCGTTTGGTAAGGCTGTAGGCATCAACAATAGAGGCTTTGGGTTTTTGAACCGGAGCTGGGGCCTTGCCGGTCACAAAATTGTTGATGATGATAGAAGACAGCTCCCCGGCAAAATACTTATCCCCCTGTTGTAAGGTGTGCAGGGCTTTTAAAAATTCTTCCTTGCTCGAACCTTTAAGCAAATACCCGTCTGCACCTGCCTGTATAGACTGTAGCACATACTCCTCACTGTCATGCATAGAAAGCACCAGGGTTTTGAGATCAAGTCCCTCATCGCGCAGTTGCTGTACGACTTCAATACCATTAAGCCCGGGCATTCGGATGTCGACAATGAGTAAATCGGGTTTTTGCTTGCGCACGACTTCAAGGGCTTCCCTGCCGTCTGAAGCTTCATCAATTACCAGAATATCCTGCTGGTCTTCAAGCAGTGCTTTAATGCCGTCGCGTACCAGGACGTGGTCGTCTGCAAGTACGACTTTGAGCTTCTCGGTTTCCATATTGAGCGTTTAATCTATGGGGATGTTGAGCACAATGCGTGTTCCCTTTCCCGGCTCCGAATTTACGAAAAGTCTTCCGTTAATGTAGTTCATACGCTCGTGCATAAAGGTCATACCCATTCCGCCACCTTCGCGGTTCTCAAGGTCAATTCCGGAAGGGTCAAAACCTTTGCCGTCGTCGTCTATGTTAATGCTGAGCATGCTTTTGCTGTGCCTAACGCTTACCATAATAATTTTAGAGCCTGCGTATTTTAAGGCGTTGTTGATTGCTTCCTGGGTAATGCGGTAGGTGTTAATCTCCACCAGACTGTCTAGCCGCAGGTTAAAATCGGTCTTGTTGTGCAATTGGATGTGCTTGCCGGTGAGGTTGCTGAGTTCTTTTGTGAGTTTTGCCAAAGCGGGAATAAGCCCATGGTCTGTAAGCTCAGGCGGAGTAAGGTTAAAGGTGGCGGTGCGTATGCCTTTAATAATATCCAGCGAAAGGTTTTTAAGATGGGTGATTTTGGCCTGTGCCTTTTCAGGGTCTTTAAGGTCTATGCTTTCGAGGGTAAATTTAAGCCCCGTAAGCATCTGGCCAATGCCGTCGTGCAGATCACGCGCAATGCGGTTTTGCTCACGCTCCTGGTTCTCGATGATTTGGCGCGAAACGTTTTTCTGCTGGCTGATGCGCTCTTCAAAGTGGGATTTGGTAAGCCGTTCAATCTCATCATGTGCCTCTTTACGCTTGGTGATGTCTATAAAAATTATGAGTAACTGATGATTTTCTTTATGTTTTAAAAACGGAAGCAATGACATTTCAAAATAACGACGGTTCCCTTCTTTTGGGGTGGCGCTGATCTCTCCCTGCCAGCCGGTGCGTTTGTGTTCGTTTAAAAGTTGCTCCAGACGCTGCTTTTCGGGCTCGTGGGTAGAGATAACATCAGAAAGTCTGGATTGAGTTTCGAGATTTTTGGGTTTAAAGAGTTTGATAAACGGGTCGCCCGCGTGCAGAATGTTTCCGTTGAGGTCTGTGCGTACAAAAAACAGGGTACGGTCCATCGCCTGGCTTAGTGCCTGGTATTCCCAAAGTAATTTTTCTTTAGATTCGGCTAAAGCGTCGGCGTCACGGGCCATTTTTTGAGCCTTTCGCTCTGCGGTAATAAGATCAAACATCCCGGTGCGTACCGCTTTCGCCGTAGGCCAAAAAATAAAAATGAATTCAGCCAAAAGCAGGAGCAGGGTAAGTCCCATTAGCAGGACCTCAAGGGTGCGCAACCGCTCAATCTTGGCATCGGCCTCATACTGGTACTGATTTACAATACGGTCCATCAGCCTTAAAAACGGGGCTTCATTGGCCAAAATGGTGTTTAAAGCGCCGAGACTGGTTACATCTGTAGTATTTTCTGCGGAAAGCAATTGTGCCGAAGCTGCGTACACCGACTCAAAATAGGGATTGATCTGATCAAAAAGCTGGTTGATGCGGGCTGTATTGACTGCCGGAATATGCAGGCTGTCACTGCCGTTTTGCAGTGCGAGATGGCTGTTGTGCCAAAGCGTGCGGGTGGCGCTCAGACTGTCTTGCAGGGCCTGAATCTTCGCGCTGTTACCGGGGCGGGTGAGGAGCAGGGCTTCTTTAGTAATCTTTTGACTCAGCATACGCTGGCGCCCTGCGATGTTGATGACGGTAGAGTCTGCCGTTTGATCGTTTAAAAATTTACGAACCAAAACCTGGCTTGCCACTACCGATAGCGCAATAAGGCTTAGTGCGATGATGTAAAGCTTCCGGAGTTTGGAAAAAGTTTTTTGGTCTAACGTGGCCATTTTTGATTTTTAAGTCAGGGCCTTGGTTACGAGTTCGCGGGTCTTTGGGCTCAGGTCGAGGGAAAGCGCAGCTTTGTGGCCTGCTTCAGACATTTTGGCCCAGGTTTTCTGAAGGATATCAATTACTTTCTCTTCCGGATGTCCTTTGGCAAAATCTTCAAAATAATAGTCCAGAAAAACCAGACAGATTACGTCTTCAAGTTTTTGAGAATCCTCGTCTTTTTTGAGCAGTTTCTTGCGGATCAAAAAGGCCACGCGATCCCGGAATTCTTCAGTAAAGCCAAGGTTTTCAAGAATAGCGGTGGTGATAGAAGCGTGCATCTTTTTGAGGTCTTCGCGCCATTTAAGATATCCGGTACGATTCATAGGATAAGAGTCCCGGGGTATCTGCCAGCGGCAAATATGCTGGGCGCGGGCTGCGATTTGCAAGGTTTCAGGAGCCTCGGGGTCAAAATCCTGCAAACGTGCGCTCATACGCCGCGAGTAGAGCAGTTCTTTGGGGACCTGCTCTCCGTCAACGAGTTCGTAGTTAGGGTCTTCTGCGTTTTTAGCGTCTATGGCGGCAAATGCCTGCTCCAATACTGTCATGGGCCTGGTTTATTTATCACTAAAACCAATATACACCATATTATCCTGAATTTTTACGGGATAGGTTGCAATTTGATAGCTTTCGCCATTAAGGTTAGAACCGTCCTCGAGTGAAAAGGTTTTTTTGTGAAGGGGGCAGGCCACTTTGGGAATGCCGTCTGCATCACCGGTCATCCCCCGGGATAAGACCATCTCGAGTTTGTGCGGACACAAATTCTGACAGGCATACCATTTTGAAGTCAGGCTGAAATTGAAAACCGCGATTTGAAGTTTTCCATGTTTTACGCAGGCTCCTCCATTTTCGGGGAAATCTGAAGTATGACCTACCTTGACCCAGCTCGTGGCGGTGTCAGGAAAAACGCTGGTATAGTTATTTAGTAATTCTTCCATGTTAAAAGCTTGAGATTATTACCAGGGGCGTGGCATTTTTTGATCCCGCAGCGACACAAATTCTAGGGTGTCGTCTACGTCGTCTGAGTTTACAAAATGTTTAAATCGGGAGGCCAGTTTAGGATCTTCAATAGCCTGTTTCCACTCGCATTCGTACTTGTTTACAAGTCCCTGCATTTCGGTTTCGAGTTCTTCGGCGATACCCAGACTGTCTTCAATAACTACCTGTTTCAGGTACTCGATACCTCCATCAAGTTTTTCAAGCCAGGGTGCTGTACGCACTAAAGGACCTGCTGTGCGTATGTAAAACATCAGGAAACGATCAAGATATTTAATGCAGGTTGCGTCATCCAGTTGCTCGGCCAGTAAAATGGCGTGTTTGGGAGTTGCCCCGCCATTACCGCATACGTAAAGATTCCATCCACCATCTACCGCGATGAGTCCAAAATCCTTGCCCCGGGCTTCGGCGCACTCGCGAATACAGCCGCTTACGCCGCCTTTCAGTTTATGCGGAGAGCGTAGGCCGCGATAGCGGTTTTCAATCTCGATAGCAAAGGAGACCGACTCGTGCATACCGTAACGGCACCAGGTTGAGCCTACACAACTTTTAACCGTACGCAGCGATTTTCCGTAGGCGTGACCGCTTTCAAAGCCGGCTTCTATAAGTTCTTTCCAGATTAGCGGAAGCTCGTGAAGGCGCGCTCCAAAGAGGTCAATACGCTGACCGCCCGTGATTTTGGTGTACAGGTTGTATTTTTTGGCTACTTCGCCCAAAACGATGAGTTTCTCGGGGCTGATCTCGCCACCGGCAACACGCGGAACTACCGAGTAGGTCCCGTTACGCTGTATATTGGCCAAAAAACGGTCGTTAGAATCCTGAATCACCGGTTGTTTGTTTGCGGTATCCATATAAACACTCGAGAAAATCGACGCCATTACGGGTTTGCAGATTTCGCAACCGCAGCCGCTGCCCAGACGGGCAAGGGCTTCTTCGAAGGTCTTGATCTGTTTGATTTTGACCAGATCATAAAGTTCCTGGCGGTTGTATTTAAAATGCTCGCAAACGGTATCTTTTACTTCTTTGCCCAAAGACTTTAGGGTCTCGTTGACGAGGTCAACTACCATAGGCTTGCAGCCGCCGCAGCCGGTGGTGGCTTTGGTGCATTTGATCACGTCTTTAAGATCAGAGCAGGTACCTTCTTCAATACTCTTGCATATACTTCCTTTTGAAACGCTTTCGCAGGAACAAATTTGAGCAGTATCGGGCAAATCGAGTACACTTCCCAGAATATTGCTGTCTCCACCGCGGGAACCCAAAATAAGATCTTCGGGATTCTGGGGCAGCTTCATCGCATTATAGTAAATCTGAAACAGGCTGTTGTAATCGGAAGAGTCGCCAACTAAGATACCACCGTACAAACGCGAACCATCGCGGGCAACATTGATGCGTTTGTAAATGCCGCTGCGTTTGTTAACGTAGGTGATAGCTGCTACTTCTTCATTTTCAATAAAGGGATCACCAAAGCTCGCCACTTCGGTGCCTATGAGTTTGAGTTGGGTAGACATATCAATGGAGGCCGCCATACTTTTGCTGCCGTCTGTAAGCTGGTGCACCGCAACATCGGCCATTTCGTAACCGGGAGCAACCAGCCCGTAAATACCGTCATTGTACAGAGCTACCTCGCCTATTGCAAATACGTGGGGGTCTGAGGTTTTCATTTTTTCATTAACCACAATGCCACCCCGTGCACCTACCTGAATGCCGCAGGCGCGTGCCAGTTCATCCCGTGGTCGAATCCCCGCAGAAATAATCAGCATATCAACATCCAGATGGGTGTCGTCTGCAAATTCCATACGTGCTATAGCTTCGTCCCCGGCAATTTGCTGGGTGGCTTTGCTGAGGTGAATGCCTATACCCAGACTTTCTATTTTAGCCTGAAGCATCGCGCTTGCGGCATCGTCCAGTTGGCGTGGCATCAGGCGTGGTGCAAACTCAATCACATGGGCCTCAAGCCCCAGTTCTTTAGCGGCGTTTGCCGCCTCAAGACCTAAAAGTCCGCCCCCAAGAACAGCAGCCTTAGCACCCGACTTAAGTTTGGCAGCGTAAGCCTTCATCGCATCGAGATCTTCAATGGTACGGTAGACAAACACGCCCTTTTTATCTGCTCCTTTTATGGGTGGAACAAATGGCGCTGAGCCTGTGGCCAGGATGAGGTTGTCGTATTCATATACGGCCTGCTTGTGAGTCGTTACCGTTTTAGCCTCCAGATCAATGGCGGTAACCAGTTCTGAGGTGTGAAGTGCAATTCCTTTAGAAGCATACCAATCCCTGCCGGCGAGGAGGAGCTGGTCTGCGGTTTTATCACTAAAATATTCACTAAGGTGAACCCGGTCGTAAGCAGGACGCGGCTCTTCTCCAAAAACAACGACCTGAAAGGCCTCAAAATCAGGATGTGCAGCTAGTTTTTCGCAAAACTTATACCCTACCATTCCATTACCAATAACGATGACTTTTTTCATGAGCTACGTATTTAAAGTTCAAATATAAGTATAAATACTTATTTTAGTACGTATTGATTTCTAAAAAATTACGGGCAGGTTTTACAGAATTGATAAGAAATCGGTCTGTAATTGAGTTTTTGGTGGAAGTATACCGCTTGAGGGCCTTATCTACTTAATTTGAAAACCTTCAGTTATAAGCACAAAGCTTCTAAGGGTTAAAAATAGCAGCTGTATTTTCCGGGTAAAATTTACCCGATACGCATAGCAATTACCCGGTTGATTATTCGGTATAGGAATAAGCATTTTTTAAAGTTTTGATAATCAGTATTTTATTATGAATTTCAAGTTCCTGCGTTCTTTTGGAGGAATAGTTGCTAACTAATGAGTAACTCAAATCTCTAAGTAATGGCTAAGTCTTTAAATACCGCCCGTCGTATCAATACCATTCTGGCACTGGCTGTGGTTTTCCTGCTCGTTTTGGCTACAAATCGCATTGATCAGTATCATTTTAAAACCGCTCAGACCAATATGAATGAGGTGTTTGAAGACCGGGTGCTGGTGCAGGATTACATTTTTTCAATTTCGCGGGAATTGCATACCAGGCAACTCAAGCTCTACGATACTGTGCCGCAAACCACGAATTCAGGTTCTGAACAAACAGAGAGCGTTTCTCAGATTCTCTCCAAATTTGAAGCGACCAAGCTTACACCGGCCGAATACAATCTGCTTAAACAGTTTAAAAACGATTTCAATACTCTGGAAGGGCTGGATCGAAATCCTTCAACACAGAATAATGTTGAACTCCGGAAACGAAAAAGTGACCAACTCGCTGCCCTTCAGCAAAATTTGCTGGAGCTGAGTGAAATTCAGGTACGCGAAAGCAGGCGCCTCACCCGCGAGTCTCAAAAATCGCTTGATGTAAGTAATCTGCTGGCGAATCTGGAGATTTTCTTTTTGATCGTCATCGGGATCGCCCTGCAGGTACTTATTTTTTATAAATCGAAAAAGCTCGCGAAACAAAGCGCTGCTTAGGATTGTAGCACGCGGGTATTTTAAGGCTAAAGTTTTGGTCTTACACAAACAGGATGTTTAACTTAGACGATCTCTAAGATCGGCTTATGAACAGCGTAGAAGCAGCTTTGAAAGAACGTATAAAAGAATTGACCTGCCTGTATGAGGTTTCTTCCATTCTGGTTAATGCCGACGAAACCAATCACGAGGAAACCTACAGCAGTATCGCACAAAGTATTAAAATTGGATTTCAATATCCAGAAGATACCGAAGTGGTCATTGAGCAGGGGACGTTCTCCGTAAAGACCGGAAGCGTAAAAACCGATAAAAAACTCAGCAGTGCCATTCAGCTTTTTAAAAAAGAGGCCGGTTCCATCTGTGTATATCTCAACAAAACCGAACTTGATTTTTTACCGGAAGAGCAGCCGCTTATAGACAACATTGCTTTAAAAATAGGGGATTATCTCGAGCGTTTGGCGATTAAACAAAACGAGTTGCTGCTGCGGCAGCAGATGGAGCACGCAGACCGGCTTACGATTATTGGCGAACTCACCGCCGGTATTGCACACGAGTTAAATACGCCGCTTGCAAATATTCTGGGCTTCGCCGAATTGTTACGCGATAACCTGAGTGATCACGATCCTGCTGTTTCCGACGTAGATAAAATCATCAAAAACGCTATGTTTTCTCGTGAAGTGGTTAAAAAACTGATGTTTTTTGCGCACGCCATTCCGCAGGAAAAAAAGGAAGTGAACATTATCCCGGTAGTACGGGATGCACTCGATTTACTGGATGCCGCGTTTAAAAAAGAACAGGTACGTTATGATTTTTATACAGAACAGGATCCCATTAAGCTTAAAGTAGATGCGGTGCAGCTGACTCAAATAATCATAAATTTGGTGATTAACGCGATTTACTTTTCGCCTAAAAAGGGCCTCGTAGGCATTAAGATTACACAGCAGGATGAAAACGTGGTTTTTGAAATCAGCGATGAAGGACCGGGGCTCAGCCCGGAAGCGCTGGAGAAAGTTTTTCAGCCCTTTTTTACCACCAAGCCCACGGGTGAAGGTTCGGGTCTTGGTTTAAGTGTGGTGCACGGGATTGTAACCAGCCATAACGGAAGTATAACGGCTCAAAACAGGCCAGATCAAGGTGCGCTTTTTACCGTGCGCCTGCCCAAAGACGAATATGCGATTAAATAAAGAAAACATATTGATTGTAGACGATGATCTGCATATTTTAGAACTGCTTCAGCGGCATCTGCACCGCTGGAATTACCATACCTATCGCGCAGTTTCGGTTAAGGAAGCGGTGAATATTCTACGGGATTCGCAGGTCGATTTGTTGATCACCGATTTAAAAATGCCGCAGATAGACGGCTTTGAACTCATCAAATTTGTCTCTGAACATTATCCCGATTTGCCCAAGCTCATAGTGACCGGCTTTCCTTCGGTACAGGATTCCCTCAAGGCTATTAAGTCTGGTGTGGCCGAATATCTGACCAAGCCTTTTACACGCGACGAACTCGAAGAGGCCGTGACTAAAGCACTTTCGGCTTCCCGGGCAAAACCTAAAACACCAACTCAACCGGTGCAGCGTGATGCGTATGGTGAAATCATTGGTTCTTCCGAAGAAATGAACGAGGTTCTTGAGGTGGTTGACCGGGTTAAAGACAATAAGGCTACGCTCTACATTAGTGGCGAAAGCGGCACCGGAAAAGAACTGGTTGCCCGTGCCGTACATTATCAGGGTAAGTTTGCCGCGGCTCCCTTTGTACCTGTGAATTGCGGCGGAATCCCCGAGACTTTACTGGAAGCTGAATTATTTGGCTACAAAAAAGGAGCATTTACCGGGGCAGAAAAAGACCGTAAAGGCGCATTCCAGTCCGCACAGGGTGGGACTATTTTTTTAGATGAAATCGGGAATGCGTCATTGGCTGTGCAGGCCCGTTTGCTTAGGGTTTTACAGGAAAAGGAGGTGACTCCGCTGGGTTCGCACAAACCCGAAAAAATTGATGTACGGGTCATCGCAGCTACAAATAATGACCTGGCCGAGATGATCAGAAAAGAAACCTTTAGAGAAGATTTATATTACCGCCTGAGAGTGGTGGAGATCCATATTCCGCCCCTGCGCAAACGCATGACAGACCTGCCGCTACTGGTAGATAAGTTTTTGCTCAAATACGGTTTAGAATACAAAGACCGTTACCTGAAAATTGAACCTGATGCTTTGGAGGTACTGAAACGCTATTCCTGGCCGGGCAACATCAGGGAGCTTGAGAATGTGGTACAGCGCGCAGTGATTATGTGTGATAAAAGCATACAGGTTAAAGACCTTCCCGATCATTTAAAGTATGCTATTGATATGCCGGAAGATGTACTTAGCTCTCTCGCAGAAATGGAGCGTAAGTACATCAAAAAAGTGCTTCGGGCTACCGGAAACAACAAAACCAGAGCTGCAGAAATTCTTCAGATTACCCGAAAAACACTACGCGAAAAGCTCAAGGAATAGCGGGTAATTCTTACCCGGCCGGATCTTTTTTACGCACCGGCTGCTCATTCCGTTTTCAACTTATTTGAAAATAAGTAATTGAAATTCAATAAGTTATAATTTTATTCGGCTAAATGGCCCAGGCAGTGGCATACGGCTTGCTCATTAGATGGTATTACATCTAGTAAGTAACCTTAAAAAATAGTCGTATGAAAACATTTATAGCAATTGCCGCAATGGCACTGGGATTAACAACTGTACAGGCACAAAACACGTGTGAAACCCCGCAATTGAAAGCAGGTGATGTGATTAAGATCGCAAGCCCTTCACACGCTACCTACTCGCACATCAACTTCCCCAAAAGTAATTTTATCATCAAGCGAGGGGGGATAGCCAATCATAAATCGCTAATCAACAAAGAGGTTGAGGTAACCGAAGTAAAAATGGAAAACGGATGCGTTGCTCAGATTGAAGTAAAACTGAAAGATGGCAAGAAGTTTTTTAATGTGGTGTGTGAGGTGAGTATCGATTTGGAAGATGCTCTTGCTGCAGGTGAGGTCAGGCTTTTAAAATCCTAACGAAAATTGGTGACGTAAAGTGGTTAGTGCTTTGCGTATAATAGAAACCCGCTAAGATTAGGGAATTAGCGGGTTTTCTTATTTTATAAAATCTACTCTTTCAATCTTCGGGCTACATACCCGCGAATAACTTCGGTTGTTATACCAAAGGCAACATGCGCTATGAGTTCATTAACCTGAATGTTCAGGGGTATATCTGTGGGTTTATCTTTTAATCCTAATAGAGGCAGCGAGGTCTCGTGGGTACCTATCCAGGTTGTAGCGCCGTATGCAGCGCCTTCAAGAATACTTATTTCACCTTTATCCCTTTTGGCATAGCCGTAAGTAGCACCCAGACTGGCTCCAAAAGGTATGTTTATTAATTGTTCTGCCAGCTCGTGATTGGTCTCACTTATGCGTTCACCGGTAAGTTTGACCGAAAGATCATCTACCAGCTTAACCTGAGCAGACCGCGTGTTGGGTTTACGTACAGGAAGTACTTTCTCAATTGCGGTTTTAACCAGTGTGCCGGCAAGCCCGCCTAAAACACCGGATATTAAACCTCTGGTCACATTAGAAGAAAATGAATCTTTTTCTAACCAGGCTTCTACAGCATTACTCATAGTATTGGATTTTGGTTTAAATTTATAAAGACACGAGGTAGTAGAACGCTGGTTTAACAGCTCTTTCACAGCAAATTATTTTAACATTTTGCTATTATAGTTTTTTTGAAATTAGCTTTATTTATGTGTTAGGTACTGGGATATAGGTTTGACTTATTGTTAAATTCAAATATGCAATGTTGATACACGTTTATATCACAAACTTAAGGGTATCTTGCCCGGTACGTATTGAGTTTAAGCGATGTTGCCAATCTCGTTGTTTAATCAAAACTTGAAATACATCTAACCCTAATAATATGAATTCTGAAACGCTTTTTAATGCCATACGCACCGGCGATGGCATACAAATCAACCAAATTTTAGAAGCGCAGCCACAGCTTGTAGATGCAGTAGATCAACGCGGGTCAAGCCCTTTATTGCTGGCCAGTTACTACGGCCATCGCGATGTTTGTGAGCAACTTATCGCACGCGGGGCTAAAATCAACGCTAAAGATGCAAGCGGTAACACTGCCTTAATGGGCGTTTGCTTTAAAGGCTATACCGAAGTAGCCCAACTTCTGGTAGAGAAGGGTGCTGATGTAAACGTTCAGAATTTTAACGGGGCGACGGCTTTGATTTATGCTGCTACTTTTAATCAAAAAGAGTTGGTTGAACTGTTGCTTTCTTATAATGCAGATGTAAACCTTCAGGACGGGAGAGGGCTTAAGGCGGTTGACCACGCCCGTATGCAAGGCCTCAATCAGATCGAAAAAATACTGGAAGATGCAGGCTGATCCTTTAGATCAATTGCATAGCATTCGATTTAGAAAACCCGGCTTAGGCTCAAAATCGGTATTAAACCCCGATCAGGAAAAGGACTTTTCGAGATTTCTTATCAATGCACTGGGTTCTGATGTTTTTGTAATAAGTACGGGTCTGGGTCTTGATGTATATTACAGTCATCAGCAGGATTGCTCTGCTTTTATTACTAAAAATCTATGGCTTTTTCAGGAAACTGAGATAAAAGGCGATATCGTTATCGTGTCTGAAGAAAATCACGGGCGGGATGTTTTGGATTATTTTGGTACCGTGGTAAATACGCTTGTAGATTATCCCTTGTTGCTGTTGTCCTGTTGTAAAAAATTTATGAGGCAGTATCAGGCCACACCGCATAAATCCAGATTGCATCTGTTGTTATACTCTGCTTTTCAGTTTCACATGCAGGCGCTAATTACCGATGCAAAAATCCCTTATCTGGAAAAAATAAAAAAGCTTTTAAGCCAATCTAAAGGTCTGGATTTTGAAACCCTTGGAGACCACGATAATCTGGTAAATAAATTGCGGAAGTCTCAAAACCTAAATTAACGGGTAAGGTCTTTTAGTCGTTTGGGTTTTTTTAGTCTGGACAAAATCTTCAGGAAAGCCAAAGCTGTAATGTACGCATCTCCAATGGCCTTATGCCGGTCTGTACGGGCAATATTGAGTTCTTCGCACAATTCGTCAAGGCTGTAAACCTTATCAGGATTTGTGATATTTACAAGATGTACCGTGCGTTTATGCAAAACTCCGGTATCTATGGTTTTGTTTTTAAGTTTAGGAGCTCCCAGTCTTTTAAGTGCATAATTTATAATACCTACATCAAAACCTATGTGATGTCCTACCAACACGGAATTCCCGATATAATTAAGAAATTGCTTTACGGCTTCTTCTTCGCTGATTTTTTGGTATTTACTGTTCTCTTTTAAAATGCCGTGTATGGCCACGGCGTCTTTACTGAAAACTTCCTGTTCGACATAGAGCTCAAGACTGTTTGACAGGTTTATGCGGTTACCCCGCAATTCAACGGCCCCTACACTGAGGATACGGTCTGTTTGTTTATTGAGTCCTGTAGTTTCGGTATCAAAAACCACAAAGCGTGCATCTTCGGGAGCAGGATCTTCGAGGCCCGTAAACAGCACAGCATACTCCTTGTAAAAGGCGGGCGGATCTGGTGTTTTCTGAAAAAATGGAATTCTCATAGCGATTAAAATCAGCAGGATAAGGCATTCTTAATTCACGCCAACCCGATTTATTTGAGTTGGTAGCGAACCGTCAATATTTCCTGTATATCCTGAATGGGTTTAAAGCAGCGTTTCAGTTTTAGTTTTTCGGCTTTGCTTAAAGTCGCCAGTTCTATAAAACGCCCGGAGTCACCGTGCAGAATACCCTGTCGGGTTCTAAATTTCAGGAGGGCTTTAAACGCATACGAGCAGCTTTCGTAAATCTCCTTATTATTGGTTTCAATTTCAGCAAGACGTTCAAAACGGGCAGCAGTATTGTTAATGTTGCGCAATTTATGATGCAGGCTCAATACGCGGGCAGCATCAATAAGCGGCATTAACGCGCGGGACTTAATGTCAAAAAAATCTTTATGCTCGCCGTCTTCTTCAACCAGAAACTGCCTGAAAAATCCTAAAGGTGACGGGCTGCGTATCGCATCTTTGGCCATAACCCGATAGAACATGTTGTTCTGGTCAAGGGTGTCTAAAATATTATCAGAAAGGCGGGTGACGAGTTCGGTATCACCATAGACATAGCTGTAATCAAAGAAAATTGCAGAGAGCAACTGACTTTCAGGCGTAGGGTCTTTGATCCAGATGTCGTATTGATTTTTCCATTCCTGCACAGACTGGCACCAGCGCGGGTTACTCGCCATCATATCTGCGGGGCAGTAATCATAACCTATTTTATGCAGGGAACGGGTGATGTGACGAGCCAGTTTAATGAAGTAAGTCTGGGTTGCCTCATAATCTTCAGGAGCTACATTTTCAAATACAATGGCGTGATCCTGATCGGTAAGTAAGAGTTGCTCTTTACGGCCCTGACTACCCAATGCCAGCCATGCGAATTTGCAGGGTGGGGATACCTCCATTTTTTGAAGTGAAAGCTCAATGACCCTAACGGTGATTGCGTAATTTACTTCATTCAGAATATTTAGAATCTGAGACAGAGGCAGGTTTTGAGCCAGATACTTTTTGAGCAGTTGAGAGACTTTGAGTCTTACATTACGCAATCTTTTGGTGCGCTTAGCCAGTTTTACCTCTTTCATAAGCACCACCGGATTGTTAGCAAAGGAAACCACGATATCGTGCTCGGTGATAAGCCCCAGCAAATTAGAGTCTGGCGTGCCGTCTTCGGTGATACACAGGTGACTGATGTCGTTTTTGAGCATGATTAGCTGCGCCTGTGCCACGGTGGGGTCTTTATGAAAACAGCGCACCGGCCGGGTCATAATTTGGGTTACCGGATCGGTAATATCAAATGCGCCCGTCGCGATCTTATCCCGCAAATCCTTGTTGGTTATGATGCCTCTTGGCTTATTGTCTTCCGTGACGATGATAGAGCCCACGTTGCGGTGGCTCATTTTGCTTGCAGCCACTTTGATCAGCGTTTCGGGCGTGCAGGTGAGTATGTTTTTAGAATATTTAGCTTTTTGCAGATCGAAAATTTCGCTGTTGCGCTCTACGGAATATTCGGTAAACAATTTTCCGCTTTCTTCAAGCGAGTAGGGATCCTGAACATTGGAAGCAAAAGAGGCGATAAGGAAGTTACTCACTTCTTTGTGCTCCAGGGCAATGGGCAAAAAGAGGTCTATGGGAATGCCGTATAAGATAGTCTCTTCATTGGCCGAAGCAGATAGTTCGTAATCTTCTTTTGTTATCAAAGGCCGAAGGCCAAAAAGATCACCCTCATCGCAAATATCCACGATTTTGGGTTCATTTTCTTCGGTACGCGAGAGTCTTACAGCACCGTCTTTAACTACATAAAAAATGCCTGTGTTTTTTTCACCCTCTTTAAATATGGCTTTGTCCTTTTCGTAATACAAGACCTGTACTTCACCCGAAATTTTAAGCAAACTCGAGGAACTCAGAAACTGGAATGGCGGGTAGTCTTTTAAAAAATCGGCTACGCGTTCTGCAATGGTGTTTTTCATCAATTCTGGGCTTAATTCAGATTACGGCGTTCAATAAAGAAACGTTTTAAAAGCGTTTCGGCCTCAGCTTCGAGCACACCGCCGGTATAGACGGTTTTAGGATGCAACTGAGTACCCATTTTTATAAAACCGCGATTAGGGTCTGGTGCGGCATAGACCACGCGGGCCAGCTGGCTCCAGTAAAGAGCGCCGGCACACATCTGGCAGGGCTCAAGGGTTACATACAGCGTGCAGTCGCGCAGGTATTTTCCGCCCAGATAATTAGCTGCGGCGGTAATGGCCTGCATTTCGGCATGTGCGGTGACATCATTAAGGCGCTCGGTAAGGTTGTGCGCACGGGCAATGATGGTGTTGTTGGTGACAATTACCGCTCCTACAGGTATTTCGCCCTGATCAAAAGCGGCCTCGGCTTCCTGCAAAGCGCGTTTCATAAAATAGGTATCGTCAAAAGGGTCTAATAAAGCCATTTAAAATTTTTGTAGGATTATTGAAATGCGGCGGTTAATACGGACAAGATATAAAGTTTTGAGGATTCATTTTAAGACGTACCGACTAAATATTTCGGCTAACTTTGTCTTATGAAGTATCCCTTGCTAGAAACCATAGATTTTCCTTCCAATTTACGTGAACTTCCTGTTGATAAGCTTGAAGCTCTTGCTGCCGAAATGCGCCGGTTTATCATTGAAGCGGTAGCAGCCAAAGAAGGACATCTGGGCGCCAGTCTGGGTGTGGTAGAACTCACCCTGGCTTTACATTATGCGTTTAATACACCCTATGATAAACTTATTTGGGATGTGGGCCACCAGGCATACGGGCATAAAATTATAACCGGAAGGCGCAGCGTTTTTGATACCAACAGACAGTATAAGGGCATTAGCGGATTTCCGAAAATGGCCGAAAGTGAATACGACGCTTTTGGTACCGGTCACAGCAGCACTTCGATTTCTGCGGCGTTGGGAATGGCGATTGCCTCGAGATTGCAGGGCGATTCAAAAAGAGAGCATATTGCGGTGATAGGAGACGCTTCTATCGCCAGCGGAATGGCCTTTGAAGCCCTCAACCACGCTGGGGACAGCAAGGCCAATATTCTCGTGATTCTAAACGATAATGCGATAGGAATTGACCCCAGTGTGGGGGCTTTAAAAAATTACCTGACTCAGGTCAAAACCGGAAGTCAGCGCAGTGTAAACATTTTTGAGGCTTTAAACTTTAAGTATTTTGGGCCGGTTGACGGGCACGATATCGATAAATTGCTGGAGATTTTTAAAACTTTGAAAAAGATTGAAGGGCCAAAATTTCTTCACGTGATTACCACAAAGGGAAAAGGTTTGAAGCAGGCAGAAAGGGATCAGGTTAAGTACCACGCTCCCGGAAAATTTGACGCGCTGACCGGCGAGTTGAGTCCGGCTAAAGAAACACCCCAACCTCCCAAATATCAGGATGTTTTTGGTTTAACCCTGGTTGAACTGGCTAAAAAGAATCCAAAAATTGTCGGGATTACACCGGCGATGCCTACCGGGAGTTCGATGAAATATATGATGCAGGCCTTTCCCGAAAGGGCTTTTGATGTAGGGATTGCTGAGCAGCACGCAGTAACCCTGGCAGCCGGAATCGCAGCTTCAGGCGGTATAGCCTTTTGTGCTGTGTATTCGACTTTCCTGCAGCGGGCGTATGACCAGTTGATTCACGATGTGGCCTTGCAAGAACTACCGGTGGTGTTTTGTATTGACCGTGCCGGACTGGTAGGAGAAGACGGGGCAACCCATCACGGGGTATTTGATTTGGCCTACTTGAGGTGTATTCCTAATCTTATAATTTACGCTCCGCGAAATGAAGAAAGCCTGCGGAATATGATGTTTACGGCTCAGGCAGGTCTCGATTTGCCGATTGCCATACGCTATCCACGAGGAAGAGGTACCGTTATAGATTGGAAAAAACCTTTTCAGAAGGTAGAATTAGGCAAAGCCGAAAAGCTCACCGAAGGCGATCAGCTAGCCTTGATTGTGACCGGCCATTTCACGGAGAAGGCTTTAAAACTAGCAGAATCCTTCAGCGGAAGCATTGCGGTGTATTATTTCGGTTTTATAAAGCCTTTGGATACCGAAACGCTTCAGGACGTTTTCAGTACGTATCACAACATCCTTACCCTTGAAGACGGAGTGCTTAAAGGCGGTCTGGCCGGTGCTGTAGCTGAAGCAGCAGTTTCTTCAAATTATAAGGGCAGCATAACCAGCCTTGGTATCCCTGATGAGTTTATCGAACAGGGAAGTACAGAAGAACTGTATCAATCTATCGGGTTAACAGAGGCTCAGCTGAAATCCAAAATCCACGAGTTATTAGCGGAATAAGCTAGTTGATGATGAGTTTCCTGCTGGCAGAAACCGTATCATTCTTAACCTGCAGGATATAAACGCCCTGCGACAACGACGAGGTATTGATTTCTATCTGGTCAGAAAGTATTTGTTTTTGTGTTAGCACTTTACGGCCGTTAAGATCAAAAATAGTGATGTTTCCTTCCCCGAAGTTGCCATTGATAAACACATTAACCTGATTTCTGGAAGGATTTGGAAACAGGAAGAAGGCTTTGTTCGTATCATTTACATTTTCAACACCTAAAACACAATTTCCCTGAAATTCTGCGGGGACGTCAAAATTTTCTATCTGATCTAATCTGGACTCCGAACTCCCTTGCCGTGCATTGACTCCGAGACCTCTGCGAGCAAAGGCTTTCCAGATTAAACAGGCATGTTTTCCGCCATAAAGCACTTCGTCTGCCGCTAAAATAGCGTCACGGCCATCGACAAAGCCGGGTTGACAGGGCTGCATTTTCAGAGCTTGCATAACCAGTTTAAGAGAGATGGTATTACCTCCTTCACTTAAATAAACATCACTAGTAAAGCCGTAAATATCTATAAGATCCCAGGTTAAATCCCAAAGCATAGAAGCCCAAACGCTGCCTACTCCGTGTGGAGCCGAAAATTGAGCAGTATTATTAGTATCGCCGTATGTGACAGGGTTTACAGATAAATCGGTGCTATAGGGGAAAGGTCTGATTCCTAAAGTTTCGTCATTTTCTCCCTGTACAACATAATTACCAATGGGGCGTGACTGCTGGGGAGTGTCTGAAGCTTGCATCGTAAGCAGAAGCCCCAAATAATCAGACCAGCCTTCTCCCATTTGCTCGGTAAAAGTCCCGCTCACGCAGTTGCCATCTGCATCACGCTGCGTACAGGTTTCCAGGCAATCAACTGTTTCAGGTCCTCCTGTAAGACGCATGGAGACGCCGTGACCGTATTCATGTACAATAATCACGTTGTCTAAAGAACCGTCACGTCTGTATGGGCCCACATCAACCAGAGATCCATTAACTGTAGTGCCTGCTATAAGCGCCTCGATGATTTGATCTCCGTCTGCTTTAGAAATCATTATCGAGGGAATGGTTATTTCGGGATCGCTTCCACCCATTTGAAAGATGGGATCATCTACATTGTTGACGATGATTACGGCCAAAGCCCCTGCATTTTGGGCAAGAATTACTTTTTCTGTAAAATTACAGCCGCCTCTTCTGAAAACCGCAATTTTATTGTTTAGTGCCGAAGCATTTGTTAAGGGATCACAGCCGTCAAATTCATCTAATGAATCGCCGCTATTGTCATCTCTGCCTAAAACTAATGCTGCATTAATGGGCGCTTGTGGGAGGGAAGGTCCAAAGCCTGCCGGGTAACCTGTATACGAACCTGCAAGTGCCGTGGGGCTGTTTATAGAAAGGGGTTCACCGGCGGGACCAATTGCTGACCACAGAAACATCTGCATAATTGCGATTTCCCCATCGGGATCGGTACCAAAAGTTGCATTATTAAACCCATTGGGATCCTGACCCGATGCAAAAACAGGGTCGCCATCACCTATCGTTTCTGTATTTCCATTGACTACTTCTGTGCGACCTCTCCCGTAATTATTGGCCTGAAAGTTTCCACCGGCTTCATCAAAGCCATAAAAATACAGGATGTCGTGAAGCTTATTGTTAACGTAGAACAGATTTGTCAATGAAGCATCGGTATATTCCTGAGGCTGGGAGTCTGCTGCGAATGGGAAATTAAAATCCAAATCATCACCGCCACTGGGAGAATCGCCAATTGAAAAGTCGGGCTCCAAAAGAAATGCATAAACATTGTTTCCCCGGGTTATGTTATATTCGGCACCTTCCACACCGTTATCATCATGCCAGCCAAAGGGCGAGGCGGTCAGATTCTGAGGCTCAGTTACGACTTGTTGATCACCTTCTGCCGGACTTTCTAATGGTAGCGGGAAAACCAGATAGCGCTCACCGGCAAGCGCGTTTGCATTTGGGGATTTTGAAGTTTCAAAACTGAGTTTTCTGGAGGTATTCTTACCTGAATGATATGCGGTATGATTCCCAAAGTTACACGTAAGCAGGTGATCATTTAGGTTTAAAAGTTCTCCGTTTGAAGCATCGATTACTGCGCTCCACCAGTGTATACCTTTCGGTTCATGGATATTAATTGCGTAAGCTTTTTTTAGACTCCCTGTTTCTGTAGGAAAATATACTTTCTGAGCGGTGATGGGATCAAGCGAAATGCCTGCTGAATTGAGTTTATACGAGAAATCTTCGTGCTGCTCAAGTACTTTTAAATTTTGAATGTTACCCAGCTTTAAGTTAGCTGCTGCATTTTTTACTGCTGCTAAAACACCCTGATCTGTTGATTCGGCTTGTTTTGTGTCGAACGTAGGTGTATAGGAATCAATTGCATATACCACCTCTTTCTTAGAATTAAGTGTATAGGAGCTTACTGCCTTAAATACGGGTAGGCCTTTATATACCTGTTGACCCACAACCTGAGTCAGGTTGTTTTGTGTTGAAGCTGCAACAACCTTCCATTCTGCAGTTACAGAGCTGGCTTTGTTTTGTTGTGAATTTAGATAAGCATCGATTATTGATTTATAATCGGTTTGCGCACGCAGGACAAAAGGGGTACATAGAAAACAGAACCCCAGAATTAGATACAGGTAATTTTTTTTCATAGCAAAAAAGTCAACCCTGTAAATATCTAATTTAGGGAGCTATCTCAATATATAGTTTAGATTATTTAACATCTAAACCTTTGATTTTTTTGTAGTTGCGCAGGGCTTTACCGTCGGTCATTGTAGAGACGTGCAGGCAAATCTGGATGAGATTTTGATACAGCGTGTTTTCTGGATTAAATTCGTTAATCAGTAGTTTTTGAATGAGGCGATTAAAATGATTTTCATTGTCATCAAGGGCCTTGCAGCCTGCCTCGAGAAGGGTTGATAGGATTTCGTATCCTGCAATCTCCTTTTCAATTACTTCCCGGCTGTTGTAAATACGCTCTATACTGAGGTTGATAATATCGGTGATTTGTGCCTGATAAGCACTTTTGTCTAAAAGCGAATGATGAAAAGTACCGTTTAGGATCTCATCCTCGTGCTCCATAAAGGTTTCTACCGCTTCGTTAATTAAGGTATTAATAGCTAATGCCCGCAGATAGCTTACGCGGTCTGATGTTTGAGAAAGAGCATTGTACTTGCTTCGGTCAATGGTTTTACCCACAAGCTTTACCATATATTCGAGTGCATATTCTTCGGGAATCAGACCCAGATTGATGCCGTCTTCAAAGTCTATTATTGTATAGCAAATATCATCTGCCGCTTCCACGAGAAAAGCAAGGGGATGACGATACCAGCTTAAATCCTGTCCTGAGCTTCGTTGCAGCAGGCCTAAATCGGCGGCGACTTCTTCAAAAAAGATTTTTTCAGATTGAAAGAAGCCATATTTTTTATCGCTGATGTCGCTGGTGGGTTTGTGAGGCAGGGATTCTTTCGGGTATTTCATAAACGCTCCAAGTGTCGCGTAGGATAGTCTTAGTCCGCCTCCTGCGCCGGGTTTGCTTTGGCTTAAAATCTTAAAGCCGTTTGCATTTCCCTCAAACTTAATGAGGTCCTGATATTCTTTCGCCGTAAGGCTTTCTTTATAGCGCTTGCCGTAGCCGTTTTTAAAGAAATCGCCAATGGCTTTTTCGCCACTATGTCCAAAAGGAGGGTTGCCTATATCATGGGCCAGAGCGGCCGCGGCTACAATTGCTCCAAAGTCATTAAACTTATACCCGTGTATTTGTTCCAGATGTGGGTGTTTCTCTAAAATGCGCCTTCCAACCATTCTTCCTAAAGACCTTCCTACAACTGAAACCTCCAGACTATGCGTCAAGCGGGTATGTACAAAATCGGTTTTTGAAAGCGGAATCACCTGAGTTTTGTCCTGCAGACTCCTGAAGGCAGAAGAAAAAATGATACGATCGTAGTCAACTTCAAAGCCCAGGCGTATATCATCCTGCTCGCTGCGCAGTCGTTTTGAAGTGTCGCCAAACTTCTTTAAAGAGAGGAGCTGCTCCCAGTTCATCATAATCTCAAGTTTTACGGCAAGTTACATTTTTTGACCGATACTGACTGAAAACGCCTTAAAACTACTATTGGCTCAAAACTTTAAAATGAAATAGTGCAGTTGACCCTGTTGGGAAGGCAAGAGTATTTTTAAGCCCTTTTAAAGTGGCTGATTTTCAGCTGGCTGAAAATCTCTTAACATTTAGGTAACCATGAAGTAACCCCCAGCTTACGAATTGATAACACTGCATTAACCCCCCGGCGAAACATTAGGGACATCTTTGCAGCGACAAATAAAAGCATAAAATGAAACAAATTTATCTGGTTTTACTAGTACTTATATTTACTTCTGCAGCATTCGCTCAGGGTACAGGGAGTGTAGTAGGCGTATTGAGCGATAAAGAAATGAATAACGAACCTTTGCCTTTTGCAACTGTTCAATTAAAAGGTACAACAAAAGGAACCACGACAGATTTTGATGGTTTATATGAGATAGCTAATGTTGATGCAGGTACTTATACTGTAGTATTTAGTTTCGTAGGTTATGAGACTGTAGAAATTCCTAATGTGGTTGTTGAAGCCGGAAAGGTGACCACAATCAATACCGGTTTAGGCGCAACAGCTGCGGCACTTGATGAGGTTGTAATTACAACCACCGTATCACGTGAATCTGAGGTAGCCTTACTTTTAGAACAAAAGAATGCCACGGCGATTCAGCAAACTATTGGTGCAGATGAACTTGCCCGTAAAGGGGTTAGTGATGCTGCGGCTGCGATTGCAAAAATTTCCGGGGTTTCAAAACAATCGGGCGGATCGGGTAATGTATATGTGCGTGGTCTGGGAGATCGTTATTTGAACACTACTTACAATGGGCTTTCGCTTCCTTCAAATGATATTGAGCGTAAAAACATTGATCTTGATCTTTTTCCATCTGATATTATTCAGAATGTAGCTGTAAGTAAGGCCTATTCAACAAAGTTCTACGGAGACTTTGCTGCTTCAAACGTAGATGTAATCGCTAAGGATTATAAAGGAAAAGGCTTTTTAGACATTTCATTGGGTAGTGGAATCAACACGCGTGCAGCAGGAAAAGACTTTGTGCGTAGTGAAGGTACAGGTTACTTCGGTTTTTATAATCGTTATGATAATAACCCCTTCGCAGTTGTTCTTTCTCAACCGGTCGATCCCGTAGATGGCGGCCAGCCTATTAATCTAAACGGAAGCATAAGCGGTGGTACCTCTTTTGACTTTGGTAATGAGACCCGTTTAAGTGTTTTTGCGACTGCTTCATTTGCAAATGATTTTGAATACCGAAGAGGTTCTAAGGCAGACTTTACCAGTGAGTACAAGCAACGCTTTGATGATGTTGAGGAATTTGAATATTCAACCACCACCACCGCGATGGCAAATCTCATTTATCGCATCAACAGCAAGCACCGTATTTCATATAACTCCTTATTCCTGAACAGTTCTTCAGATGAAGTAGGAGATTATGGTGTTGACGGAAACGGAACAAACCGTGATGGTATTATTAGTATAGATGAGGGCTTCTTTGTTCGAAATATTTTATTCACTCAGGATATGATTTTCGTAAACCAGCTCTCAGGGGATCATCAATTTAATGACAAGCTCGAATTGAGCTGGGGTGTAGGTTATAATCGTGTTTTTGCAAGACAGCCTGACCGTAAGCGTTTTACCTTAGAAAACTATCAATTGGCACTGGATAACGATCCTAATACCAATCCTTCATTTTTCAACAATACCAACTTCGATAATCAGCGTTATTTTCAGGATATCCAAGACGAGGAAATTAACAGCCGTTTGAATCTGGAATACAAAGCTTCAGAAGCTATAAAATTGAATTTCGGTTACAATGGAAGAACCAAGACTCGTGATTTCAAAAATATTCGTTATGGTTACGATCTACTTGAACCTCGTACCGAAGTATCGGATATCAATAACCTGGATGGTGTTTTCAATCTTGAAAATTTGGGAACTATCTACGACACCTTTGTTTTTAGACCACTGGCTCCTGAGTATGGTATCGATAACCGTAATTTCCCTGGTAATTATGAAAACACCTATAATGGGAAGCTAGATATCCATGCGGGATATGTAAATGCTGAAATTACTACCGGAAAGTGGTTGTTTGTGCCCGGTTTCCGCGTAGAATCGTTCAGACAATCTATCGCTTATGATGTGATCAACCTCGGAAGCAACGGTATTGGTGAGTCTGCAGCATATAAAAACTTTTACCTGCCCAGTTTGAATGTTAAGTATGCGGTAAATGATGACTCAAACCTGCGTTTTTCAGCCTCAAAAACAGTTTCTTTCCCAGAATTTAAAGAGGTTGCACCCTTTGTATATGAGGATGTAACTCAGCGCGTAGGAGGTAACCCAGATTTGCTTAATGATCCTGCGGTTTCTAATATCTACAACCTGGATCTTAAATACGAATGGTTTTTTGGCAAAGGTGAATTGCTTTCCCTTTCAGGTTTTGGTAAAGAAATAAATGATCCTGTGAATAAGGTGATTGCAAACGACGCGACAGGAACACAGCGTTATTTCAGAACCGGGGATAAGGCAACAGTTTATGGTGTTGAATTTGAACTGCGTAAAAATTTACTTACCAATGAGGATGAGCAACCGGTTTTAGCCGCTGGTCTCAATGCGACTGTAATGAAAACAGAGCAAAAGCTGAAGAGTTCTAACGGTTCGTTTGTTTCAACTCTTGATCGTACCGACGAACTTCAGGGAGCTTCCCCTTATCTTATAAATGCAGACTTAAGCTACAGTCCTACTTTAGGTAGTTACAAACCCGTAGCAAACCTTATCTACTCTTACTTTGATGATCGTATTGAAGCTTTAGGATCTGGTCAGCTGGGTAATATTATTGAGAAAGGCGTACATAATCTTGACTTTGTTTTGCGCAATGAGTTGGGTAATAACTGGGAATTAAACCTTAGTGCTAAAAACCTGTTAGACCCGGATATTCAGTATTTCAGAGCAGAGCCTACAGGAGATATCGTAATCTCTAATTATAAGAGAGGTATTGATCTGGGTCTTTCCGTAAAATATTCATTCTAAAAAGTAACCAAAAAATTTACACTTAACACTTAAATACAATGAAGACTAATTATTTATTTTCAAGCTTACTGGCGGCTGCGATACTTTTCGCATCTTGTGAAGCCGATGATACAGCTGATATCGTTATTAATGTTGACGGTAATGGAGGTACACAAACCCCGGTTGTAGGAACAGAATTAAAGGGAACCTATACTTCAGACCTTACCCTTACGGCAGGTCAGGATTATACCCTTACCGATGCGTTGATTATGGCGCGTAATACGAAGCTTACCATTCCTGCCGGTACAACAATTAGAGCTACCAACGGAGCTAATGTGTATATCGCTATTTCTCAGGGTGCAGAGATTGATGCACAGGGTACTGCAAACAGTCCTATCATTCTTACTTCTGCAGCAGCTACTCCTGCAGCAGGTGACTGGGGAGGATTAATACTTTTAGGTAGAGCACCTATAAATTCTACAAGTGGTTCAGCTACTTCAACTTCAGAAATCGGAGCTCTTCCTTACGGCGGTGGAGACGCTTCAGACTACTCAGGTGTTATTAAATACGTACGTGTAGAATATTCTGGAGGTGCTGCTGACGGTCAGTCTGAAAACAACGGATTTTCATTCTACGGTGTAGGTAATGGTACTGTTGTAGATCACATTCAGGCTTTTAAAGGTAAAGATGATGGTGTAGAATTCTTTGGAGGTACCGTTAACGTAAGCTTTATTTCTGTTATTGATGCTGAAGATGATTCAGTTGACTGGACAGAAGGTTATTCAGGTACATTGAACAACATTTATATTCAGCACGGAGCTGCACACGATAAAGGTATTGAGGCTGATGGTTATAATACTGATATAGGTAATAACTCAAATCCTGTTTATTTTTCTGCTCCTAACGTAAGAAACCTAACTATCATAGGCCAGGGTAATACTCCAGATACCGAAGCTGTACGTTTGCGTGCAGGAACTCAGGGAATCTTCACCAATGTTTTAATCGATGGTTTTGAAGAAGGTTTTGACCTTGATGGAGATAAAGGAAACAGCCCTACAGGTCAGGGAGTTCTTGATGATGAACTACAGGTTACCGATGTGTTATTTACTAACGTAACTACAAAAATGAAAAATGATACCACCTTTGAGTTTACTATCGGTGATTTTATCACCGGAGATGGTGACGGTACAGGTACTGATTATGCCAGCTGGAGAACCGGTTGGACCAGATAAGCTTTATTTGAATTAGCTATTATAAAACCCCGAACCTAATGTTCGGGGTTTTTGTTTTTCATACCAATAAGACATAAAAAAGTAGGCTCTGAAAAGAGCCTACTTTTTTGTTGGTGTTTAAGGTTGTGTGAGTTATACAGTAACTTTCAAATTCAACTCCTTAAGCTGCTCGTCATCAATCTTAGCCGGAGCATCAATCATCACGTCACGGCCGGCATTGTTTTTAGGGAAGGCGATAAAGTCTCGTATGGTTTCCTGACCACCTAAGATAGCCACAAGACGGTCAAGACCAAAAGCCAGACCACCGTGTGGCGGGGCGCCGTACTGAAAGGCGTCCATCAGGAAGCCAAACTGTGCCTGAGCCTCTTCTTTGGTAAAGCCGAGGTAGTCAAACATTTTAGACTGCGTCTCTTTATCGTGAATACGTATAGAACCACCGCCTATTTCATTTCCGTTTAAAACAAGGTCGTAAGCATTTGCCTTTACATCGCCGGGATTGGTGTCCAGCAATTCCATCTGGCCGGGTTTGGGCGAGGTAAATGGGTGGTGCATTGCGTGATAACGTTCGGTTTCTTCGTCCCATTCTAAAAGTGGGAAATCTACCACCCAAAGCGGTGCAAACTCGTCTGACTTACGCAGACCCAGGCGGTTGGCCAGTTCCATACGCAAGGCACTAAGCTGCGTGCGGGTTTTGTGGGTTTCTCCCGCCATAATCAAAATAAGGTCACCGGGTTTTGATTGTGCCTCTTCTGCGAAATGTTTTAAGTAGTCTTCGTCAAAAAACTTATTGACCGAAGAACTTAAGCTTCCGTCTGCATTATATTTTATCCAGATTAAACCAGTGGCGCCAATTTGAGGACGCTTCACCCAGTTGATGAGCTCGTCAATTTGCTTGCGTGAATACTCCGCACAACCTTCAACGTTAATTGCGTTTACCAATTCGGCATCGTCAAAAACGCCAAATCCGAATGTGGTTCCCCCTTTGGGGGTTAGGGGGCAGAATTCCATCCCAAAACGAATATCCGGCTTATCGTTACCGTACTTGGCCATCGCCTCGTCATAGGTCATTCTCGGAAAGTTTTCGATCTCAAAACCAACCACTTCTTTCAGGAGGTGTTTGGTTAAGCCCTCAAAAACATTCAAAATATCTTCCTGCTCCACAAAAGCCATTTCGCAGTCAATCTGCGTAAACTCCGGCTGGCGGTCGGCGCGTAAATCTTCGTCTCTAAAGCATTTTACAATCTGAAAATACTTATCCATTCCACCCACCATAAGCAATTGCTTAAAGGTTTGTGGCGATTGTGGAAGCGCATAAAACTGGCCTTCATTCATACGGCTGGGCACTACAAAATCACGGGCACCCTCAGGCGTAGATTTGATGAGGTATGGGGTTTCCACTTCAATAAAGCCTTTTTCAGAAAGGTAGTTGCGCACGGCAATACTTACCTTGTGTCTAAAGATGAGCTTCTCTTTTACCGGATTACGACGAATGTCGAGGTAGCGGTATTTCATACGCAAATCCTCGCCGCCGTCTGTCGCGTCTTCAATAGTAAAAGGTGGCGTTTTGGCCTCGTTTAGAATGCTGAGTTCTTCTACCAATAGCTCCACATCACCGGTAGGCATTTTTGGGTTTTTAGATTCGCGCTCAATCACTTTACCGGTCACCTGAATCACAAATTCGCGCCCCAGGGTTTTAGCACGTTCCATCACGTCTTTGGGAGTACGCTCTTCATCAAAAATAAGTTGGGTGATCCCGTAGCGATCGCGCAGGTCTACCCAAATCATAAATCCCTTATCGCGGGTTTTTTGTACCCAACCTGCAAGGGTAACCGTTTCATTTATGTGACTGGCGCGTAATGCGCCATTGTTATGCGTTCTGTACATGCTTGCTATTTTGAAGCTGCAAATTTAAGAAGATAAGGCTGTATTTGGACTTAAATACACACAAAATAGCTTGGCAGCGCCAAAAGAAAGGCTGGGGTTCAGGCAAAAAAAATCAGGCTACTTAGGAGAAGCCTGATTTTTTATCAGAATTTTCTAAAACGAGCGGATTAGGTAATCAAATTACCGTTCTCATCCCATTCGGCAATATCGCCGGCTTTAGTGGGGTCAAGACACTTGGCCAGCCATTCTTCTTCGTAAGCAACGCCATGCTGATCGAGTACATCCTGAGGCACACCATCCCAAACATTGGGCAGATTTCCTTTATAACCTATTTCTTTTATACCGATTTCTGAAGTGTAAAAACCGGTCATCGTGAGGTTGCGCACCAGCGAAAACCAGTTCACCTGAAACGAACGCTCGCTTTGCGGTTTGTTGGGGTCGTAAAAGGCGATATCATCCAGGATTTCTTTTTGCTGGTCTGCGGTAGCTTTTTTGAACTCGGCATCAAATCTGGAGTTCGACTCATGATCGAGCCACATCAAACCACCGCGCAGCGGGTTTTGCATTTCCGGAACATCTAATGCTGTAAACTCGATAAATTCAACTACCTCTGCGTCTGAAGCGCCGGCAAATGCATCGCTTTTAGGCAAAATAAGATCGCAAATTACACTCAGGCTCTCGCGCTCGTGCTCATTGAGAAATTCACCTTCCTTGATTTCTTCAATGCCTGCATTTTCTGCTGCGGTACGCCATTTAACACCTTCTGCCGGTTTTGTTGCAACCGGTGCCGGCGCTTCAACATCTGGCTTGCAACCCTGAAGTGCGAGACCTCCCGCCAGAGAAGCCAGCACCATAGATTTTATACTGTCTCTTCTATCCATAGCTTAGAGATTTTGTTTTTGAAGTTGGTCAACAATATATTCGGAAGCGCGCATCGATAAAGCCAAAATGGTCCAGGTACAGTTTTTATCTGCCTGCGAGACAAATACGCCAGCATCTACTACAAACACGTTGTCCACATCGTGCAGCTGCTGAAATTTATTGGTTACCGAAGTTTTAGGATCGTCACCCATGCGCGTCGTTCCCACTTCGTGAATGATTCTTCCGGGTTTGTGCAAGCCGTAATCCTGCTCTTTCCCCGGTTTGTCACCTAATGGAATTCCGCCCAGATTGGTAAGTACTTCCTCAAAAGTATCCTGCATATGCCTGGCCTGGTTGCGCTCCTGATCAGACCATTTGTAGTGAAAACGCAACACGGGAATACCGTATTGATCAACCACATTCGGGTCGATTTCGCAGTAATTTTCATAACGTGCGATAGACTCACCACGGCCGCTCATACCCACAATGGCACCATAATATTTCTTGGCATCGCTGCGTAAAATATCCCCATAGCCACCGGCCTGAGTACCAAAGAATTTATTGAAATCATTTACATTGAAGCCAAAACCGTAGCTGGGCATTCCCATACCACCCCAGACTTCAATGTGGTAACCGCGGGCAAAATCGAGCTTGGAGTTATCGCCCCACCAGGGTGTGTACACGTGCATTCCCCCCACACCGTCTTCGTTGTATGAAACTTTACGGTTCATCAAATCGGGCACAAATGCCATACGATCCCCACCGGTCGAATCGTGCAGATAACGACCTACCAGATTGCTGCTGTTGCCCAGACCGTTAGGGTGTTGTTTGCTCTTGGAGTTGAGCAAAATACGTGCGGTACTACAGGCTGAAGCGCCAAGAATTACAACACGTCCCTTAAGTTTATATTCTTTGCGGTCTTCTTTATTGATGTACGAAACACCTGTGGCTTTCCCTTCTTCATTGGTGGTGACTTCACGCACCATACAATTTACAAAGAGGTCAACCTGGCCTTTGCTTTTTTGCGCCGGAAAAACCAAACAGGTTCCTGCGGAAAAGTCAGCATAAGCCGAACATGCCCGTCCACATTGCCCGCAGTAAAAACATACCCCGCGCTCGTTATTGATGCGTTTGGTAAGCATAGACATGCGCGAGGGGTAAACCGGCAAATTGGTCTTACGAGCTCCTTTGATATAGAAAAGTTCGTGAAGACGCGGTTTGGGTGGTGGTAAAAAGAAACCATCGGGATCGTTAGGCAGACCCTCGTTGGTGCCAAAAACGCCGATGAGTTTATCTACCCGGTCGTAATAGGGTTTGATGTCATCATAGGAGATGGGCCAGTTTTCACCATGACCGTCAACATCTTTGTGTTTAAAATCTTTTGGGCCAAAGCGCAGCGAAATACGCCCCCAGTGATTGGTGCGCCCACCCAGCATATGCGACCGGAACCAGTCAAACTCGGTGCCGTCTTTGTGGGTATAGGGTTCACCTTCAATTTCCCAACCGCCGTAGGCAGCATCAAACTCCCCAAAAGGGCGGGTTTTTCCGCGACCGCGTCGCTGGGATTCATAAGGCCAGCGCAATTGGGTACGCTGATCGGGATCTGCAGGGTCAAAGAATGGGCCGGCTTCAACCACGGCGATTTTAAGACCTGCTTCAGAGAGTATTTTGGTGGCCATACCGCCACCGGCGCCCGAACCTACGATTATGGCATCGTAGAACGTGGCATCTTCGATTATTTGCATGGAATGCGGATTAGAATACCGTCATAATTTAGAATTATTTTAAGAATATGAAAAACACTTTTCGACGAATACCAACTCCGGGCAGATAGAACGATCTATTTTAAACTACAAATGCCCCGGTATGAGCGGGGCATTTGGATCAAATGATTTTTAGCGGCTAGGCCAAAAGGTTTAATATTTCGGGTTTAGCCTTGAAAGTAGTGCCTGGATTCCTCCGTGGTTTCCACGAGGCAGTTTACTTTAGTTTGAGGCTTCGGCTTTTGCCAGTCTTTTCTCTTCTTCACGGGCTTTGCGCTTGTCTGCAAATTTTACCTTGGCACGATTGGTCAGATAAAACATCACCGGTACGATTACCAAAGTCAGGAAGGTCGCGAAAACCAATCCGAAAATAACCGTCCAGGCCAGTGGACCCCAGAAAATCACGTTATCACCACCTATGTAAATTCCCGGATCGTAATCGGTAAATAAACCAAAGAAGTCAATATTAAGACCTACCGCAAGTGGAATCAAGCCCAATACCGTAGTAATCGCAGTAAGCAATACCGGTCTTAGACGTGATTTACCTCCGGCAACCGTAAGTCTGAAGTATTCTTCACGGGTAAGATAATCTTCGTCTTCAACACCCAATTCTTCTTTTTTACGATCTATAAGAATCTGCGTATAATCGATTAATACAATCGCATTATTCACCACGATACCCGCAAGCGAGATGATACCCATCATCGTCATCAGAATTACAAAGTCCATCTGGAAGATGATCAGACCCAGGAATACCCCAACCAAACTCAGGATTACTGCCATCAAAATGATAATGGGTTTTGACAGTGAGTTAAACTGCGCAACAAGAATCAATAAAATAGATCCCATCGCAATACCCAGTGCCATCAACAGGAAATTAAGGTTGTCTGCCTGCTCTTCCTGTTCTCCGGTAAAGCTGTATGAAATGCCGGCCGGAGTATTGTAGCCGCTCAATTCTTCTTTAAGCTGACCCACAATCTCGGTGGCGTTGTAGCCCTGCTCGGTAAGCACGTTAGAATACAGGGTGATTACGCGTTTCAGTTCTTTTCGTTTAATCGCACTAAAGGCTGAAGATGCTTTTTTATCTACCAGAGCCGAAATAGGTACCTGAACAATTTGACCCTGATTGTTTCTAAAGGTAACGGGCTGATTGAACAGCGCGTTTTCATCGTAGCGGTACTCGTCATTAAAGCGCACATTGATCTCATAATCATCATCTCCCTCTTTATAAGTCGAAGCTTCTTCACCATAAACCGAACGTCTCAAAGTCTGTCCAATCGCGGCAGTAGAGATACCCAGTTGACCCGCTTTTTCACGATTAACCGTGACACCCAGTTCGGCCTTGGAGCGGTTTACATCAAGTTTGAGTTCTTCAATACCGCCTATGCCCAGATCTTCAATGTAGGTACGCATGTCTTCGGCAGCGAGAAGCATCTCCTCATAGTCCTCACCGCTTATTTCGATATTGATAGGATATCCTACCGGAGGACCGGCAGCATCTTTTTCCACAATTACCGAAGCTCCGGGAAATCCTTTTACCGCATTACGCACTTCACTAAGCACGGTGCTACTTTTTACATCCCGGCGCAGTTTAAAGTCACGCATAGAAAGCGTGATCTTACCTTTATGCGGCATCTCGTTGCTTTGCCCACCATCGGTTTGTGGGTTTCCGGCACCCTGACCCACCTGTGAGATGGCGCTTTCTACCATAAAGTTGTATCCATCAGGATCTTCATATTTTTTAATGGCGTCAAAAACACGTTGCTCAATTTCCTTGGTGAGGGCGTCTGTTTTTTCAATTGCGGTTCCTTCAGGATATTCGATGTACGTGATGATCTGGTTAGGTTCATTTTCCGGGAAGAACAGAACCTTCGGTTGCACGATACCAATTAGTATAAACGAAAGAACCAGCATCAGAAGGGTTCCGAAGAAAAACGCATAGGCCCGTTTTCCGCGAAGCGCAAACTTTAAAAAGCGCTCGTAGAAATTCTCCAGATCTTTAAGTGATTTGTACTGAAAGTAGCGCACAGCACGGGCAAGAAAATATTTGTAAGCCCAAAGTAATATTGCAAGAAGCAACATCAGGTTACCAATACCTCGCAGTCCGCCTGAATCGGTAATGAAACCGCTTACCAAAGCGATGATACCTACACCGGCAAGAATCAGGCTATAGCGTATCAATTTTTTCTTCGAAAGCTCTTCCTCTTCAGTTTTCATAAAACGTGAGGTAAGCATCGAGTTGATAATAAGCGCCACAAAGAGTGACGAACTCAACACGACCGAAAGGGTTATGGGGAAGTAAATCATAAACTTACCTATCGTACCCGGCCACAGACCCAGCGGGAAGAATGCCGCCAGCGTAGTCGCTGTTGAAGCGATAATAGGCCAGGCGATCTCGCCCATACCTTGTTTGGCCGCTTTAATGCGCGACATGCCCTGATCCATCAGGGAGTACACGTTTTCTACCACCACAATCCCGTTATCTACGAGCATTCCCAGTCCCATTACGAGACCAAAAAGCACCATCGTATTAAGCGTAAAGCCCAGCACCGAAAGAATAGTGAGGGACATAAACATCGAAAGCGGAATCGCAAAACCTACAAAAAGCGCGTTTCTAAAGCCCAAAAAGAACATCAGGACCACAACCACCAGAATCACCCCAAAGATGATGTTGTTTACCAGGTCATCAACCTGACTTTCGGTTTTAACAGACTGGTCGTTGGTAAGGCTTATCTTTAAAGATTCCGGGTAATAATTGGCTTCTTCCTCTTTTACAATTTTTTTGATCGATTCTACCGCTTCGATCATGTTTTTACCAGCTCGTTTTTTAACGTCGAGCATCACAACCGGCTTTCCGTACTCCCGGGCAAACGTGGTGGGGTCTTTTTCTTTAAAACGAACGGTAGCGATATCTTTCAGGAAAATGTTTCCGCCATCGCGCTTCACCACAATGTCATTAAGCTCCTCCGGATTCTCAATTTCGCCTAAAACGCGGATGTTTTTTCGCAAGCCGTCGGTAATTACGTTACCTGCAGAAATGGTGTTGTTTTCGGCCCTGATCGCATTGAGAATGTTATCAAAACTCACCTGCGAAGCCGTCATTTTATAAATATCAACAGCTACTTCAACTTCCTGTTCTTCGGCACCGCGTATGGTTGCTTCTTTGATCTGCGGAAGCAATTCAATCTTATCCTGAAGGTGCTCTGCATAATCTTTAAGCTGTTGCACCTGGAAGTCACCGGTTAGGTTGATGTTGAGAATGGGTTGTTCTTCTGAAATATTCAGGTCAAAGATGTTAGGCTCAACCTTGGCACCGTTATCGAGGGTAGGCCAGGTGGTCTCGGCTTTAACCAGATCAACTTTATCCTTTACCTTGGTTTTGGCTACGTTAACATCTACATCTTCTTCAAATTCTACGATGATGATGCTGTAATCCTGAAGGGTGGTAGAGGTAATTTCCTTAACCCCGCCTATGTCGTTAAATTCTTCTTCAAGAGGTTCGGTGATGAATTTTTCTACATCCTCGGCAGCATTACCCGGGTTTACCGAGCTTACGTAAATTTTGGTCTCAATTATCTCGGGAAACGCCTCACGGGGCATACTGTAATAGGCTGCAAGACCACTTATGAGAATGATGGCTGTAATTACATACACCGTCATCCGGTTGTCTATCGCCCATGACGAGATGCCAAATTCTTTATAATTGTTTTTTGCCATGTTACTGGTTGTTTGAATTTTGATTTTCTAAGGTCACTTCCTGCCCGTCTCTCAGGGTGCGTACCCCTTCAATAATAAGCTGATCTCCGCTTTTTAAGCCTGAAATAATTTCGACCTGTTTATCTGCGGTATAGCCTTTTTCGATCTGTACCTGTTTTGCAATAGCGCCATCACCTTGAGGTACGTAGATATAAGTAATACTGTAGCCGGCTGCATTTTGCTGAATGGTGTTTTCAGGAATTACAATAGCATTCTCTGAAGTGTAATCGTTAACCATAACGGTAGCAATAAGGTTTGGTTTGATCGCGCTGTCTGCGTTTGGCAGGGCCACTTTCACGTCGAAAGTCCGGTTATCGGGGCTTACAAAATTACCAACCTGTCTGATTTTACCCTCGTAGGTTTTGCCTATGGAAGCCAGTCTGATTTTTACATCGGTACCTTCGTTTACCTTACCCAAATAAGCTTCAGGGATCGAAGCGTTAACGTACATATCGCTCAGGTTTATAAGTCGGATCACCGGAGTCTGACCGGCATTTACTACCTGTCCCTGATCTGCGATAAGATTGTCAATCACACCTGAAAATGGAGCGGTAATCACGGTTTTGGAAATTCGGGAGCGCATCTGGTTTGTAGCCGCCTGCATAGCTTCGAAGTTTGTTTTAGCTTCCAGATAACTGATTTCTGAACCAATTTTTTGGTCCCAAAGACGTTTTTGACGCTCAAAAGTAGTTTTAGCCAAAGCAAGCTGAGCTTCCTGACGTGCAAGTTCGCTGCCCAAACCGCCATCATCTATACGGGCCAGACGCTGGCCTTTAGCAACGCGTTGGCCTTCTTTAACGTAAACCTGAGTCAATACTCCGGTATATTCGGGATAAAGCACGATATTCTGATCGGTTTCCACATTGCCCTGCACTTCAAAATAATGCTCAAACAAGGTATCTTTCAGGGTAGTTGTGGTTACCAAAGCTGCTTTTTTGCTGGTGTCCTTCGCTTCAATAGCCGCTGTAAGGGAATCAATGCTCACTTTAAGCTTGGATTGCTCCTGAAGCAATTCGGTTTTCTTGGCTCGCATCTCGTCAAGACTTCCGTTTTCAATAATATCTTCAACAGAGTCTTTTTTGTTTCCGCAGGAAACAATCAAAAGACTTAGCATGATGAGTGTAACTATATTTTTCATAAATGACAGGTGTATGATTTAATCGTTTTTTGGTTGATATATAGAGGTGTCCAGTACTTTTTCGAGAGCGGCTTTATTCGCGATAACTTCGTACATGGCTTGTAAATAATTTTGCTGAGCCTGATAGAGTTGGGTCTGGGCTTCGCTTAGCTCAAAACTGCTTGCAATACCTTCAAAGAATTTGATGGAATTCTTGTTTTCGATACGTTCTGCGAGTTCCAGATTTTTTTCCTGTGTGGCGAAATTATCAAGGGCAAACTGGTAATCGTTGCGGGCCGAAGCGATTTGCAGTTTTGCCTGATTGCGTGCCTGCTCCAGATCTTCAAGACTCTGCTGGTAGGCCATTTCTTTTTGCGCCGTACGCGCCGCGCGCATACCGCTGCTAAAAATGGGTACGGCAAGCGAAACTCCGGCGACCGACTGCTCAAAATAGCGTTGCTCATTGCTGAAAAAGGTAAACTCGTTGCTCGCACCGGCTGTTCCATAATTCACAAACGCGGTAAGTCTGGGGAGTGCTTTACTTTTCTCCAGCTTTACCTGAATATCTGCCAGATTAGCCTGATCCTGAGCAATCCTGAAATCGATGGTGTTCTCCGGGTCTACACTAGCTGCAAGCAGGTTGAGGTCATAATATTGCATCGCAAGATCCTGAAGTTGATCGGTCACGCGCAACTTGCTGTCAATGGGGATGCCCAATGTTAGTTTTAGCATATCATAAGCGATAGCGAGCTGGCGTACTGTATTATTCAGTTGGGTCTCCAGATCGAGTGCGGTGATTTGCAGTTGCTCAACGTCTTCTTCTTCGGTAAGTCCGTTTTCGAAGATCTTTTGTGTATCAAACAGGTTTTTATTTATAGTCTCCAGGTTTTTCTGAAGAATGCGTACGCTTTCTTCGGCCAGAAGCACGTTTCCGTAAGCTTCAATAATGCCCTGCTTGACTTCAAGATCTGTCTTGACCTTGGCATTTTCTGAAATTTGCAATAGTGTTTTCGCAGATTGAACCCCTACTATGTAGGACCCGTCAAAGATGAGCTGGTTCCAGGTAGCGGTAGCCGAAGCACTTTGCTTGGGGCTAAATTGCACCGGAGTAAAAGTTCCGGGGGCTGCATCCGGATCAAAAAATTGAGCAGGGATAAACGATGTAGGCTGAATGAGCTGATTTTGATAAGTGATTTCACCGCTTATCTGGGGTAAACCCTGAGCGATGATTTCCCATTTTTGTTTCAGTGCAATAGCCACGTCTGTTTGTGCATTTTTTGCACTGTAGTTATTTTCCAGACCATATATAATGGCATCCTGCAGACTCAGCGCGTAAGTCTCAACTGCCGTGCTGTCCTGAGCATTAGCAAAAAAGCCCAGACTTAAAAACAGGAGGAGAAATGTTGATTTAAATTGCATTAGTCTTCGTTTGATTGGATTAGGTTATTAAGAATTTTACGCCCTTCGGGGGTGACAATACCTCTCAGGTGATATTCCAGATAGGTTTCGTGCAGTTTGGCAGGTGCAAATTGCTCTATGGGAAATAGACTTTGATCTTTAATACCCGTGATTCCTAAAAAGTAGATTCGGGAAATAAATTCAGGATCAATATTTGTGCGATAGAGCCCTTTTTCAAGACCGTGATTTAGGTTTCTAAGCACACAACGTTGCATAAACTCATACTGGTCATTTTTAAGTTCATCATAGATAGCAGGATAATATTTTTGCATCTGTTGAATGGGATAGCTGCGCTCACCCTTCAGATAGTGCATCACATATTTTTTAATCTCATACAGTTCTTCTATGGGATTCATATGCTCACCTACAAGACATTCGATGGTTTGCTTTAAATCTGCAAGAATTTTTGAACCTACCTCGCGCACCAATTCGGTTTTATTGGTGAAGCTGGTATAAATCGTTTTTTTAGATATGCCCATATGTGTGGCGATATCGTCCATTGTTACACTTTTAAACCCCTGGGTTAAAAAAAGCTCGCTGGAATGTTTTAAAATTTCGTCTTTCATTGCCGTGCAAACCTACGGCGGAAACTTTAAAAACTAAAATAGTTTCCTCGGTTTATTCTACATTTAATATTTCCTTAACAAATCCTTTTAAGACCTTCTTTAAGTATTGTCGTTTGTGTTCGCTCAGAGTGTTTTATTTTAGCGGAAAATTAAATCGCGCATGCTGCCAATTGATCAATATACCCGTCTTTTTACCGACTATCTCAATCAAAAAATCACTGCTAAAGAGCCTAAAAACCTCTACGAGCCCATAAGTTATATCCTGCAGTTAGGGGGCAAACGCTTGCGCCCGGTGCTTACCCTGATGGCTACTTCGGTATTTGAAGGCGATTATAAAAAAGCATTGGATGCAGCGCTGGCCGTTGAGGTGTTTCACAATTTTTCATTGGTACACGATGATATTATGGATGATGCACCCTTACGTCGCGGGCAGGAAACCGTGCATGAAAAATGGGATATCAACACCGGTATTTTATCGGGTGATGCGATGCTGATTAATGCCTATCAGCTTTTTGAGAATTATGAGGGCGAAACCTTTAGAAAACTGGCCAAATTATTCAGTAAAACGGCCATTGAAGTCTGTGAGGGACAGCAATACGACATTGATTTTGAAAGCAGGGATGACGTCACCCTGCCCGAATATCTCAAAATGATTGAATACAAAACAGCCGTTCTGGTAGGTGCCGCTCTTAAAATGGGAGCGATCGTGGCAGAGACTACAGAGTCTAACTGCGAGCGTATTTACGAGTTTGGCCGCGACCTGGGCATCGCTTTCCAGCTTCAGGATGATTACCTGGATGCGTTTGGTGATCCGGAAACTTTCGGTAAACAGGTGGGGGGTGATATTATTGAGAACAAGAAGACATTCTTATACCTAACGGCTTTAGAAGATCTCGAGCCGGAGCAAAGTGTGCAACTTCGGCATTTATTTAGTGTAAATCCGCAGGATCCTTCCGAAAAAATAGAAACGGTTAAGCAATTATTTCAGGATTCTGGTGCTGCTGCTAAAATTCAGAAAGAGATAGAAGCCTATACCCATCGTGCACTGGGCGTTCTCGATACTATGGAAATCAAGGAGGAAGGCAAAGAGGTGCTGCGCAAATTTGCGCACGCGCTGATGCGACGCACGGTTTAAAGGTGGAAGCTATAGCGATTTTAGAGAAGGCAAAAGCCGGTGGTTTATATGATGCGTTGATCAGTCAACTCAATAAGGATTTTCTGAGAGCGGGTCTTTCAGAACAGTTTGATGAGCTTATAAAGCCGGAAGCTTTGGCGCGTAGTCTGCAGGCTACTCTGTACGATCAGATTTTATCTGATTTTGAAACCTACCTTACCCTGCTTTACACCATAGATGTTTCCGAAGCAAAAATCAAAGCTCTGCCGCCAATGGAGGTGCACGAACTTACCGGGGTCGTAAGTGCTCTGATTTTAGAGCGCGAACTTTTAAAAATTTCGTTTAAAAATAAACCCTGATAAAGGGTTGTATGGCACTGGCATAGATCCCGTTAGTGTCGTCAAACAGCAGGTTGTAGCGAGCACCAAATGTCATGGGGCCGCTGCGATAACCGGCTCCCAGAAATAGCGCGGTATTCCAAAAATCCCTGTTGCGGTTTCCGCCGTCCAGTTCCTGAATTTGACTTACGTATAACTCTTCCAGTTCGGCTGAAAGCTGAATCTGACTCAAGGGGTTGAAAAGTGCAATGACACTTCCTCCGGTTATCGAAGTCTTAAAAGCACCATTTTTGATGTACGAGTAACTCAGTCCGGGTCCCAGGGCAAAATATTCGTTGAAGTTGTAAATGGCACTGGGTGCGACGTTTAGGGCAAAATAATTGCTTCCAAAATTAAGCCCAAATCCACCCCCATATTGCACCCTGTCCCAAAAACCCGCCTCCAGCGATTGGGCTTTAAGACTCTCATTAGACAGGAATAAGCACAGCACAAATACAGAAATGAGGTTAAGAATTTTCATAGTTTACGATTAAGAAGACTCGGTATACGAAAAAATACGTTTTTTCTGGCGTTCCTAAATGTTAAGGATATGTATAAATTGAAAATGCAGCACCTAAATGGATGGTAAATATTGTATTTTTGCCCAATTATTGCTTAAAAAATCGACAGATTTAATATATAAAATGGATAGATTTTCATTTCTCAATGCAGCTAATACTGCATATTTCGCAGAACTTTACGATAAATACCTCCAACATCCTGACAGTGTGGAGCCTAGCTGGAGAGCATTTTTCCAGGGCTTTGACTTCGGTATTGAAGAAAGCGGTATTGTCGCAGACTTCTCTGACTCGCAGCCTGATGCAGCTCCTGCACATGAGGCAGTCCCCGATCGTTTACAAAAGGAATTTCAGGTTGTAAAACTTATTGACGGCTATCGTACCCGCGGGCATTTGTTTACCAAAACAAACCCGGTTCGCGAGCGTCGTAAATACACGCCAACTCTGGCTCTGGAAAATTTCGGACTCAGCCAGAGCGATTTGGATACCACGTTTTCAGCCGGTGAAATTTTGGGGATTGGCAGTTCGACCCTGAAAGAAATTGTAGCCCATCTTGAAAAGATCTATTGCGATTCGATAGGTGTGGAGTATATGTTTATCAGAAAGCCTGAAGAAATTCAGTGGATTCAGGATAAGCTTAACGTCAATGACAACCATCCTGATTTTTCTGCAGACACCAAGAAGAAAATCTTAAGAAAACTCAATGAAGCGGTTTCTTTTGAAACTTTCTTACATACCAAATATGTAGGGCAAAAGCGTTTTTCCTTAGAAGGTGGAGAGAGTTTTATCCCTGCTGTAGATGCGATTATTGAAGCAGCTGCAGACCGGGGGGTTAAAGAGTTTGTGATGGGTATGGCTCACCGGGGTCGTCTCAACACACTTACCAATATTTTCGGCAAGAACGCAAAGGATATCTTTAGCGAATTTGACGGTAAAGACTACGATCAGGAAGTTTTTGACGGAGACGTAAAATACCACCTGGGCTGGACATCAAGTCGCAAAACCGATAACGGAAAAGAAATCAATATAAACATCGCCCCAAACCCATCTCACCTGGAAACTGTGGGAGCTGTGGTTGAAGGTATTGCACGGGCAAAACAAGACCGTCATCATTTTGACAAGCCTAACGAGGTATTGCCTATCGTGGTGCACGGGGATGCTGCAATCGCCGGTCAGGGTATTGTGTATGAAATAATACAAATGGCACAACTGGATGGCTACACTACCAAAGGTACCATTCACATTGTGATCAATAACCAGATTGGTTTTACCACAAACTATCTGGACGCACGTTCTTCAACCTATTGTACAGACGTGGCAAAAACTACGCTTTCACCGGTACTGCATGTAAATGCAGACGATGCTGAAGCTGTGGTGCACGCCTCTCTATTTGCATTAGATTTTAGAATGGAATTTGGCCGCGACGTATTTATAGACCTGCTGGGTTATCGTAAATATGGGCATAACGAAGGTGATGAGCCTCGTTTTACGCAGCCTAAACTCTATAAGGCGATTTCAAAACACGACAATGCCCGGGATATTTATGCCCAAAAGCTTATCAAACAAGGCATAATCGATGAGAATTATGTGAGCAAGCTTGAAGAAGAGTATAAAGAGAAGCTCGAAGAAAAGCTTGAAAAATCACGTGAAGAAGACACAACGCGCATCACCGCAATCATGCAGGATGAGTGGGAAGGTTTTGAACCCGCCACCGAAGATGAGATGATGCAGCCTATAGATACGACTTACGATCTGGATGCCCTGACGGAAATAGCAGAGACCATTACTCAGCTTCCCGAGGGTAAAAAGTTTATGCGTAAGATCGTTAAGATTATCGAAGGGCGTCGCACGATGTACTTTGAAGATAATAAAATTGACTGGGGTCTTGCCGAATTATTGGCGTACGGTTCGCTGTTAAAAGAAGGTTTTGACGTGCGTATGACCGGTCAGGACGTAGAGCGCGGTACCTTCTCCCACCGTCACGCGGTAACCAAAGTAGAAGAAAGCGAAGAAGAAATCGTACTGCTCAATAACCTGAAAGGGAAGCAGGGTCATTTTTATATTTTCAACTCGCTGCTTTCAGAATACGGTGTTGTAGGTTTTGATTATGGTTATGCCATGGCAAGCCCACAAACCCTGCCTATTTGGGAAGCGCAGTTTGGTGACTTTAGCAATGGTGCGCAGATCATGTTAGATCAATACATCTCTGCCGCTGAGGACAAATGGAAACTTCAAAACGGACTTGTAATGCTTCTGCCTCACGGGTATGAGGGTCAGGGAGCAGAACACTCTTCGGCACGTATGGAGCGCTATTTACAGCTTTGTGCCGTAGATAATATGTATGTTGCAGACTGCACCACGCCGGCAAACTTTTACCATTTGTTACGCCGCCAGCTGAAAACCAATTTTAGAAAACCACTTATCGTATTTACGCCAAAGAGTTTGCTAAGACATCCTAAAGTGGTTTCTACGAAAGAAGAACTGGCAAACGGAAGTTTCCAGATGACGATTGATGATGATTCGGTTGATGTAGAAAAGGTGAAAACGCTGGTTTTCGTAACCGGAAAGTTCTATTACGACCTGCTTGCGCAGCGTGAAGAACTGGGCCGTGAAGACGTGGCTTTGGTGCGTGTCGAGCAATTATTTCCATTGCCTAAAAAAGAAATCAGAGCGGCTATTGAAAAATACAAGAATGCAGATGATGTGGTTTGGGCTCAGGAAGAACCGCGCAATATGGGGGCTTACGGGCACCTGTTGATGCATTTACCGGAGGCTCAGAAATTCAGAATTTGCAGTCGTAAATTTTATGGTGCACCTGCCGCAGGTAGTTCTGTACGCTACAAACGCAGACATCAGCGCGTTATTGACGACGTGTTTGACAAAAACTCAAATAACCAATAAAAAGATTTTTCGCTTTCGCGAAAGCATAAAAGTTAACAAAGAAGAATTATGGCTTTAGAAATGAAAGTCCCTTCACCGGGAGAATCGATCACCGAAGTTGAAATTGCCCAGTGGCTTGTAGAAGACGGGGATTATGTTGAAAAAGATCAGGCAATAGCCGAAGTAGACAGTGATAAAGCAACCCTTGAGTTGCCTGCAGAAGCAAGTGGTATAATTACCCTAAAAGCGGAAGAAGGTGATGCAGTTGCGGTAGGTGAAGTGGTTTGCCTTATTGATACCGATGCTCCAAAACCGGGAGGTGGTGACAAGAAAGCTTCAGGAGATGAAGGTAGTGGCGGTGATGCCGAAAAAGAACTTGCTAAAAAAGATTCTGAAAAAGCTGACACCAACGAAAAAGGTGAGGCTAAAAAAGAAGAGCCTTCAAAATCAAGCACTCCGTCTCAGTCTCAGGATAAAAAGAGCTACGCGACAGGAACACCTTCGCCTGCGGCTAAAAAGACCTTGGATGAAAAAGGAATTGATGCTAAAGACGTTAAAGGAACCGGTCGTGATGGTCGTATTACCAAAGATGATGCGGTAAACGCCAAGCCTTCTATGGGTACTCCGGGAACCGGAAGCCGTGGAGAGAGCCGTTCTAAAATGTCTATGTTGCGTCGTAAAGTAGCAGAGCGTTTAGTTACCGTGAAAAACGAAACCGCGATGCTTACTACCTTCAACGAGGTAGATATGTCTGCTATTTTTGCGCTTCGCGAAAAATATAAAGAAGACTTCAAGTCTAAGCACGGTGTAGGTCTTGGCTTTATGTCCTTCTTTACCCTGGCTTGTGTGCGTGCTTTAGATATGTACCCTGCTGTAAACTCGATGATCGACGAGAAAGAAATGGTGTCTTTCGACTTTAAAGATATTTCAATTGCTGTATCAGGACCAAAAGGACTTATGGTGCCGGTAATCAGAAATGCCGAAAACCTCAGTTTCCGTGGTGTGGAGTCTGAAGTGAAGCGTTTGGCTTTACGCGCCCGTGACGGTCAGATCACCGTTGATGAGATGACCGGTGGTACCTTTACCATTACAAATGGTGGAGTATTTGGCAGTATGCTTTCTACACCAATCATCAATCCTCCACAATCGGCTATTTTAGGTATGCACAACATCGTAGAACGTCCTATCGCTAAAGATGGGGCTATCGCAATTGCACCTATTATGTACGTTGCTCTTTCTTACGATCACCGTATTATTGACGGGAAAGAATCGGTAGGCTTTTTAGTTGCTGTTAAAGAAGCGCTGGAAAATCCCGAAGAATTGTTGATGGATAATAATGTGCTTAAAGCTCTTGAACTTTAAGTTTAGGCATAGCATTTAATAAAAAACGGGGTCTCAATTTGAGACCCGTTTTTTATTTACTTGAGTATGGTTATAAACCTACTTGCGCTGTTGTGGCCTATTTGTCCGTAGCCATTAGTGGTACGTGCGTGAGCGACAACATTAAAGGAATAGGCGCAGGTAACCGGCGGTATGTAAACACCGCTTGACGGAGCCTCGAGGTTATTAGCGCCCTGCCAGAGTGCGATACCCGAATCTGCGTGCGTTGCACTGCGCAGGCTTTGCGTATGACCCTCGCCGTATTTTGCATATACATTATAGCTTAGCAAATTACCCTCACCGTCATAAGCATCAAATTTGACTTTAATACCACCGGTTGTATTACCATTTAGATTTACAATTCCGCAGGCGTTTACCTGCTGGGATCCGTGCATTATGGCGTCAATGCTTACCTGTGGCACATTATTGTCAATATAAAGAGTCAATGTTTGAATAGCATTTGAAACTTTTGAATATGTTCCCGAGCCATACGAGTAAAACTCCACCTGAAATTGATGTAAACCGGTTGCTAAAAGTCTGGAATCAAACTGCATCAGTAAATCATCTATCGAAAAATCATAGCTCGACGGGTTGTACAAGAAGTAATATCCGTCGCTGTTTGGTGCAATGTTTACCGGGATGTAGTTCGTGTCTACAAGGCGGTAATTAGTCCATCCTGAAGTGAAGTTTTCAAAACTTCCGCTGGTTCCTTCTCTGTGTAGAACGCGGTAATATTGCGAGCCGGCCATATCAGATACAGCCTGCATTTTAAGGCGGTTTCCGATAAGGTTGAGTGTTCCGCCAAAGGCGTGATTATTTGTTTTTACATAATAAGTGCTTGCTGTTGTCGCCCTTCCTGTAGTCGTATCTATTTGGGTAGCAGGGATGAGTCCAACACTTCCAATTTCGGGTCCTTGTAAAGACTGCGCGATAGTAGGTTTTCTCGAAAACTGAATACGATGCAGATTGCTGAACGAGGTGTAAAAATTTGCCGGAGTATCGTAGTTGAGATTAGGAGCAGAAGAATGAATACGTAAACCAAAAAAAGTATAGGGCAAATACCACCAGGTCGCCAGGCTAACATTGAGTTCGCTGAGGTCTAATTTCAATTTCCAGATGCGGTGAGGCGTTGTCGAATTTGGTGATGCGCCAAAGTCGTATCTGCAAGCCGAATCAGAAGGAGTGTTGAGTAAGCCTGTCCAACGGCCGGGTCCTAAGTACAATTGCTTACCCATCTTGTTGGGTTGATTAGGGTAAACTCCGTAATTGATATCACTATTAGGGGTTATAGCGCGATTGCGGTTGGTGTCAAAAGTGAGCCAGAAATAATCGCCGGTACCGGGGTCGTTTTGAGTGTCTTCAACGAAATCAACGGCCATATATAAAAATTCTGCATCATTCTTTGCCCAAAGAAATCCACCGGGAATTTCCATCTGATTTTCATAAGAGCCGGTCCATACTTCATCATTCAAAGACTCGGTAAGGTCTAAGGGCTCGGGAGCCCAGCTAGATTGTAGTGTTGCCATTTGCTTGTATTTTTTATGAATAGGGAAAGTAGCAACTTCAAAATCTAGTTAAGCAGGGTAAAATACTGAAATTCAAGGGGTTTTTGATGCTTTGGTCGTTGGGGTTTTATCTCTGAAATGTAAAGGGGATTTAAGAAGTGCCTTGTAGGGCTTCTTCAATCAACTTTCTAAGCTCTTCTTCAAAGGGTATATCTGTATGGGTTCTCCCCGCCTTCCGATACCAGTATTTCGCATTCCAGTCGTCGCCTTCCACCCGGTGCAGATGTGCGTGAATAAGGCTACCCATTGTGGTGTGCAGGTCCTGAGCGATATCGTGAGAAGCTTCCCAATCTCCTTTGGCCATAAACCAAAGTGCTTTTAAAGATTCAGGCCAGTTTGCGGCTGGTTTTGAAGTTTGAAGTGAATCTTCAAATTCGGCATAGGTCTCGGGTATTTTCATAAGCTTTCAGCTAAATTTTAAAATGCTTAAGATAACCAAACCCATATCAAAAGACTAATTCCTATTTTTGATGTTCTGAATTTTTCGAACCAAACACATTCCATATATGTCCACTCAAAAACGTCTTTTTCTGCTTGATGCCTATGCTTTGATTTTCCGCGGGTATTATGCGCTTATTAAAAACCCAAGGGTAAACTCAAAAGGCCAGGACACCTCGGCGATTATGGGTTTTGTCAATTCGCTTTTTGATGTAATTAAACGCGAGAAGCCCGATCATCTTGCGGTTGCTTTTGATAAAGGCGGAAGCTCGGAGCGTGTAGAGCTGTATGAAGACTATAAAGCCAATCGGGACGAAACACCCGAAGCGATACGTATTGCAGTTCCTATCATTCAGCAGATTCTTAAGGCGATGCATGTGCCCTGTTTGGAGATTGAAGGGGTAGAGGCAGATGACCTGATTGGTACGCTGGCCAAGCAGGCCGAGAAAGAAGGCTATCAGGTTTTTATGGTAACTCCAGATAAAGATTATGCGCAGTTGGTGTCTGAAAATATCTTTATGTACAAACCGGCCCGAATGGGGAATGGTATTGAAATTTGGGGGATTCCTGAGGTTCAGAAAAAGTTTGAGGTGGAGCGTCCCGAGCAGGTGATTGACTATTTGGGAATGATGGGCGATGCGTCTGATAATATTCCGGGATTACCCGGAGTAGGCGACAAAACCGCAAAGAAATTCATCAAAGAATATGGCGGACTCGAAGGTTTGCTGGCCAATACCGATGATCTTAAAGGTAAGATGAAAGAAAAGGTGATCGAGAGCGCCGAGCTGGGTAGACTTTCCTACAAGCTGGCGACGATTATGACCGATTGTGACGTGAAGTTCAATGCAGAATCTTTCGAACTCTCAAAACCGGATGCCGATAAGGTGCAGGAGATTTTTGACGAACTCGAATTCCGAAGACTTAAAGATCAGTTTATCAAGATATTTTCCGGCGAAGCCGATAGCGATACAGGTGCCGCTGTAAGCAATACCGAAACGGCTAAAAAACTGGTTTCTTCTTCTGAAAAAGCTGCCGCCGCAGGAGCCGGGCAATACAATCTGTTTGCAGACGGAAGCGATGGGATGGAGATCGAAGAACGCAATACCCGCAAGACGATTAAGGATACCGAGCATTTTTACCAAAGCGTCGCTCCGGGAATGGGGACCAAGCTCTTTTTGAAGAATCTAATGAAGCAAACTTCGGTGTGTTTTGATACCGAAACGACTGATCTCGATCCGCTACAGGCCGAGTTGGTAGGACTTGCATTCAGTTGGGAAAAAACCAAAGGATTTTACCTTCCATTCCCGGCTGAAAAAGAGGAAGCTCAGGCTTTAATTGAAGAACTACGCCCGTTTTTTGAAGACGAAAACATTGAGAAAATAGGCCAAAACTTAAAATACGACATCAAAGTTCTGGCAAAATACAACGTGGAGGTCAAAGGAAAACTCTTTGATACCATGATTGCGCATTACCTGATCAATCCCGATATGCGTCACAATATGGACGTGCTGGCCGAAACCTATCTCAATTACACTCCGGTTTCTATTGAAGAACTCATTGGTAAAAAGGGTAAGAATCAAAAGTCGATGGCAGACGTGCCGCTCGAAGAGCAGACCGAATATGCGGTGGAAGATGCAGATGTGACGCTACAGCTCAAAGAGCATTTTGAAAAGGAACTGGGCGAGGCTAATACGCAAAAATTGTTTAACGAGATCGAAATTCCACTTGTGCAGGTACTTGCCGATATGGAGCTTGAAGGAATCAATCTCGATGAAGCATTTCTCAATAGTCTGGCGGAAGAACTTAACAATGATATCCTTTCGCTGGAAGAAAAGATCTACAAAGAAGCAGGCGAAGAGTTCAATATCGGTTCGCCGAAGCAATTGGGTGAAATCTTATTCGACAAACTTAAACTGGTAGATAAACCGAAAAAAACACGTACGGGACAGTATTCAACCGCTGAAGATGTATTGTCCTATCTGGCTCCCGATCACGAGATCATTCAGCATGTGCTGGATTATCGCGGACTTTCAAAATTGAAGAGTACCTATGTAGACGCCCTGCCCGAACAGGTAAACCCTAAAACCGGCCGCGTACATACCGATTATATGCAGACGGTGGCAGCAACCGGGCGTTTGAGTTCAAACAATCCCAACCTGCAAAACATCCCAATCCGTACTGAGCGCGGGCGGCAGGTGCGTAAAGCCTTTATTCCGCGCAATGAAGATTATGTCTTGCTCGCTGCCGATTATTCGCAGATCGAATTGCGTATCATCGCAGCCCTAAGTCAGGAAGAGACGATGATGCAGGCTTTTAAAAATGGCGAAGATATTCACACTTCAACCGCGGCCAAAGTGTTTAATGTACCTATTGACGAAGTGACCCGCGAGCAGCGTAGCAATGCCAAGACGGTAAATTTTGGTATTATCTATGGGGTTTCGGCTTTTGGGCTCAGCAATCAAACCGATTTATCCCGAAGCGAGTCAAAAGATTTGATTGACACCTATTACAAGACCTATCCCAAATTACGCAATTACATGAGCGAGCAGGTAGATTTTGCGCGCGAAAACGGCTATGTTACCACGGTGCTAGACCGTCGTCGCTATTTGAAGGATATCAACAGCAACAATGCAGTGGTGCGTGGTGCCGCAGAGCGAAACGCCGTAAACGCGCCCATACAGGGAAGCGCTGCAGACATCATCAAAATCGCGATGATCAACATCCACAGGAAACTTAAAGCTGAAAAACTACAGACTAAAATGTTGCTTCAGGTGCATGATGAATTGGTCTTTGACGTCTACAAACCCGAATTGGAACAGGTAAAAGTCATGATCAAATCTGAAATGGAAAACGCCTTTAAGATGGATGTGCCTTTAGATGTAGAGCTGGGTGTAGGGGAGAACTGGCTTGAGGCGCATTAAGTCTTGAAAGCGATAAAAATTAAAACCCGCTTTAGGTATCTAAAGCGGGTTTTTTGGCTAGTTCAAATTTATAATCTCAAAATCTTTGTGAGACTACCACCCTGGATTTTGTTGAGCAGCAAGGGTAGGGTTATTGTTGATTTCCTGCTGAGGTATTGGCCACAGAAAGCGAAAATCATTATACGGTACAGGATCTACTCCATAAGGACCGTTGTAAGCTGTGCCTAAGGTGTAAGAAGCGGCAGGTGGAGTTCCATTAGCAACTTTTTGAGGAATACCGGCGATAGGAGCCAGATCATCTTTTTGCAAACGATGAATATCTGGCCAGCGTCTTCCTTCCATTACAAATTCAATTCTTCTCTCAGTTATGATGGCATTTACCAAGGCCGCAGGAGTTGCAAAATCAGCAGCCACATAAGCTTGTGTAGCCGGGTCTGCCAAAGAACGGTTTCTCACACGGTTAAGAGCAGTTAGAGCATTGCCTGAAGCATTGGTTCTGGCATAGGCTTCAGCCATGTTAAGAAGAACTTCGGCATAACGAATTACAGGAGAGGGATCAGTGTAATTCACAGGATCTTTATATTTATTAGTATACTTAACTCCAGATCTTGTGGTAATTAAGGTACCTTCTTCACGTCTTAGATCATCGGCAAGCCAGGAAGGGTTCCTCCAAATAATGGGGCTAATTACAACCAGTCCACGACGGTTATACTGTGAGGCTAATGCGGCATTCACTCCGGGATTGTTTACAGCAGAATTTTCAATTGAAAAAATAGATTCTGTATTCCCGTATCCGCCAGCAAAAGGCCCATTAGGTGTGTCTGTAAGGCTAAATCTAGAATTGAGCTTTACACCCTCTTGAATTACCATTGGCCAATTGCGCATATGCAGATAAGCTCTGGTTTTGAAAGCTATTGCAGCTTCTTTGGTAGCGCGGGTAATAGCCTGACGTGCGTCTGCACGATCACCTGCGGCAGGAAGAGCAGCTTCGGCATCATTTAAATCCTGAATAATACGCTGATAGCATTCTGCAACTGTATTACGACCTTGAGCTTCAGCAGCTGCTAAGGTTTCTATACTGTTAATTGCGAAATCACGATAAGGAACGCCCAAATGGCTTGCATCCGGAGTGTCATTATAAGGTCTGGCAAAATGGAACAAGAGCTCTAAATGTCCTGCAGCTCTTAAAAATTTAGCTTCGCCTGTGTAAATTTGGGCAACTTCAGGAGTCAAAATTTCATTTTCCAATGCTCTAGCAACACCTTCAATCACAATATTGGTACGGTTAATCATTCGATAGGTGTCACTCCAGTAAAACACGTTGTTTGCAGTTGTAGGGTCATACGTTGCCGTATAGGTTAATTGGTAGAATGTAGCTACGTTTACCACATCTTCCCCACGATTGTCACCCTGTTGTACAAAGGCGGCTCCAAAAGGGTAACCTCTTCCCTGTCCGTTATAATCTCCTCTTTGAGCACCATTATACATACCGGTTACCGAAAGTGCCACTAGATCAGCAGTTGAAAAGGCTGCATTTTCTGAGATGTCATTGTACGGCTCTAGATTAAGCAAGTTGTCGTCGTTACAACCTGCCAAAACAAGCAGCAATCCTATGGCGACAGAAATACTTTTTAATTTATAATTCATTTTCGTTATTGTTTTATTTCTTTTCATGATGTTGATTTTTAGAATCCAACGTTAAGTCCGAACGAGAATACACTAGACCTTGGTGTTCCGTTCAGATCAACCCCAGCAGATTCCATTTCAGGGTCTAACCCGGAATAGTCTGTGATGATCCAAAGGTTTTGTCCTTGCAGATAAAGCCTAAATCTGGAAAGTCCAAGTCTTTCTATAGTCTCAGTAGGGAAGGTATAGCCTAAAGTGATGTTGTCAAGTTTAATAAAATCTCCATCTTCCAAGAACCTTGAAGTAGCTAAAGAAGTGAGGTTTGTAGTCGTGTTTGTGCTGGCATACAGTCTAGGTGTCCACCCATCTCCGGGGTTTTCAACACTTTGCCATCTTCCTAGTATCTCAGTGCTATTATTGGTAAAGTTTTGGTTTAATAAATCTCTGCGTGTAGCATTGAAGATCTTGTTACCTCCACTAAATCTAAATAAAAAGCCTAAATCAAAGTTTTTGAAGTTCATATTTGAATTAAAACCTCCGAAGTATTTCGGAAGCGATTGTCCTAAAACAACGCGATCATCAGCAGCGCTTAGAGAAGAAGCTTGAGAAACGTCTGCGGGGTTGTTGGGGTCAAATACTGCATAAGAGGCCCCGGGTAAGAGTCCCTGTACCAAGCTACCATCTGCTTTATAATAAACAGGGTTTCCATTCTGTGGGTTTGTACCGTAGTAACGTATTCCATAAATAGAATTAATAGGTTCGCCTTCTCTCACAATTGTATTAGTGCTAATTCGGTCAGCGCCATCAACAAGAGTTATAACTTCGTTGTCTATAAAAGAAACGTTGGCTGATACTTCCCATTTAAAAGCGTTATCAAGTAGCCGGGCAGTAGCGGCAAATTCCAATCCACTGTTCTCAATATTTCCAATATTTGCATTATAACTGTTACCAGGGATACCGAAAGACTGTGGAGTTTCAACCTGAAGAATAAGATCTTCTGTTTTATTTATGAAATAATCCGCTGTAAGTGTAAATCTGTTTTGAAATAGTCCTAAATCAATACCTCCATCATATTTAATGCTAGTTTCCCATCTTAAGCTATTATTTCCAAACTGACTGTAAGCTATACCATTATTATCTGCATAACGAGCTGGGGAATACAGTCCGAGGTATGGATAATTGCCTATGTCAACATTTCCTACTTTTCCATAAGATCCTCTCAGTTTAAGATCTGTAATAACATCGCTGTTTTTTAAAAATTCTTCGTTGCTCATAGTCCATCCAAATGAGGCTCCGGGAAAAGTACCCCAACGGGTTGTGGTAGGTAATGAGGATAAACCGTCTCTTCTAAGAGTTCCCTGAATATAATAGCGCTGTTTGTAATTATAGTTTAATCTGCCGGCAAAGGAAATGAAGCCATTTTCAGTCAAGCCACCGCCAGATCCCTGGACGCCATATGAACCACTTACTAAAGCTTTACCGAAAAATTCATTACTTAAATCTGTTCCTGTAGCAAAGAAGCTTTGATTTCTTTGTTTTTGGTATTCGCTAACAGCTGTAAAGGATACATTGTGAGCCTCTGCAAAAGTTTGGTTATAGCTCAAAATATTTTGCCAGTTCCAACGGGTTAAATCAGTATTATTGCTTTGAACACGCCCGTTTGAACCATTACCATCACCATGAATTGGGCTCCAGAAAAGGAAGCCATTTGTGTTGGCTTTATCAATACTTACCTGAGTTCTAAAATTAACGGATGATATAGGTTTAATATCTGCATATACATTACCGATTAAGCGGTTGATTTTTGAGAAATATTCGTTATTCTCGATGGCAAAAATAATATTTGGAATGTTGTCACCTACTGTTTCCAGGTTTGAACCACGTCCCATGCGGTCAGGAAATGTGTCATCTAAATTATATCCCGTTGGGTCGTTAGGATCATATGGAGATACGTTAGGGTGCTGACGGGTAGCATTGAAAATATTTCCTGATAGGGAGTTGGTTCCGGTATTCAGCCCAAAATATTCAGATTGAGTAAGTCCAGCATTAACGCCTACAGATACCCAGTCCTTGATTTTTTGTTCCAAATTTGCGCGGTAGCTAAAGCGTTTAAATTCGTTAGGTCTGGCAATACTTTCCTGTTCGGTATAGCCTATAGATAAATAGTATTTTAAAAATTCTGTACCTCCGGTAAAGGAAAGGTTATGATCTTGTTGGAAAGCGTTGTCGTTCAAAACCAGATCCTGCCAGTCTGTATTGAATTCTGTCCCGGCAGCCCAATCAGACTGTCCACGATTGGATCTTTTTTCGTTTGAAATGGTCACAAAATCATTTGCTCCCAATAAACTAAATTTATTAACAGGTCTTGCAAAGCCGGTTGTCATGTTGTAATTGGTAGCAATGCGACCTTCTTTTCCTTTTTTGGTGGTGATAAGAACTACTCCATTTGCTGCGCGTGAACCGTAAATCGCTGTTGCAGATCCGTCCTTGAGAATTTCTATAGACTCAATGTCGGCTGGGTTGATATCTCCAAGGGCGTTATTTGATGCATAACCTCCAAGATCGCCGGTGTAAATAGGAACTCCGTCCACTACAAATAATGGGTATGTACCTGACGTGATCGAAGCTATACCTCGAATTCTAAAACGAGGGGTTTCCCCAATAATACCAGATTGCGTGGTTACCTGCACACCCGCAGCGCGGCCAGCTAGTTGCTGATCAAAGCTTGAAGTCACCAAATTGGAGATGTCTTCTCCTTTTACCTGAGAGATTGATGCTGTTAAGTCTCTTTTGCGCTGAACACCGTAACCTACAACAACAACTTCATCAAGCGCTTCGGTGTCTTCTTGAAGTGTTACGTTTATTAGGTTTTGAGCGCCTACAGTGGTTTCCTTTTTTTCAAAACCAACATAAGAAAAGACAAGCGTTTGACCTGATTCTACCTGGATCGAATAGTTTCCGTCAAAATCGGTTTGTGTTCCGCTAGTGGTGCCTTTTACAACTACACTAACTCCCGGGAGGGGCATACCGGTAGCTGTTGTAACAGTTCCGGTAACGGTTTTTTGTTGAGCAAAAGCTGCCATACTTAAGCTGAACAAAATCATAAAAAATAAATTTTTTATCATTTAATATTAATTTTGGTTATAAATCGGAAATTAAGTTAAATGATTATTAAATAATCAGTCAGGTGTATTATTACTGAATATTCATAAAAATTGATTTCGATATTTTGGTTTTTTAATAATAATTATTAAAAAAGCCTTTTTTTTTAATGAAATTTCAATAATTAATAATTAGTGTATTGATAACACTTTTGTGTAAAGGGATGTGTTTTTGGCTTTTTTTTGAAGAAATTGAATACATCGGTAGTCTAAATGTTGCAGGCTCTTTCTCACTAGTGTTTTTTTGGAGGGTAGGCAGTTGGTTTAATTTATATTTTTGATTGGTATAAAGGGAAGACATATTTTATGTCTGGCCAAGGATTGATTGTTGCTTTTTTTGGTGGAAGAGAATGATCTTTAATCAGAAATAGTGTTTTAAATAATTCTAGTATGTTACCTGCAAATCAAATAACTTTTCAGCCTATAGATACCTGTCTCAACTGCGGCATGCAGTTTGACAACGAAGATCATTTTTGTCGAGGCTGCGGAGCAAAAAAAATCGAAGAGCGCTTTACGGTTCGGCGGGTGATGCACGAAGCGGGAGAGCGTATATTCAATTTAGACAATAGATTTCTGCGCACATTTAAAGATTTGTTCTTGAAGCCGGAAGCAGTTATTGGTGGTTTTCTCGCGGGCCTGCGCAAAAGATATCTCGATGCCTTTAGCTATTTTACCATTGCGATTACTATTTCGGGATTTCAGGTATTTGTACTGAAGCGTTTTTATCCTGATATCATTAAAGAGATGAGTTCTTTGGATGGTCAGAATAATGCGTTAACTGAAATGATTCAGAATTCAACGATGGAATATCAACCCGTCGTGATGTTTTCGACCATTCCAATATTGGCATTTATGGGTTGGCTCACGTTTCTTACTTTGAAGAAACATAACTATACGGAGCACTTAATTATTCAAATGTATAGCTATTCCCATTTGTCTATTTTGGGATCTATCCTTGGGATTGTTTTTTTGATTACGGGGATGAATTACCTGCTTTTCGGGTTGCTAACTATTCCCCTTTATATCATTTATAATGTATATATTTTTAAACGCCTTTATACATTGAGCGTAAAGGGTATTCTACTGCGTACGTTGTTTTTCTTGGCAATTCTTCTTTTTTGGTATGTAGCTCTTGTACTAATTGTATTAGCAGTCTTGTTTATAACTGATCCTAATGTTTTTGTAGAACTGGCCAATCAAAACGCCGGTTAGGCTTCAAATTCCTTTTGACTGTACTCCGGTTTTTATTCTTCTTTAAAACGGGTCTTATAGAGTATTGACAATCAAACTGATTAAGGTCTTAAAATTAAGTCAAAGCCCCGTTTGTCAAATCAATATATAATTGTACATTTGCAGCCCTGTTTTCACGCGTGAGCGCGGGAGCAGGAAATGGAATGTTTAATAATTAAATAAAACAGTGTGGACACATTAAGTTACAAAACAGTATCTGCCAACAAGAACACCGTTAATAAGGAGTGGGTTGTTATTGATGCTGAAGGACAAACGTTGGGTCGCATGTCTACTATCGTTGCAAAATTTTTGCGCGGAAAGTACAAGCCTAACTACACACCACACGTTGATTGCGGAGACAATGTAATTGTTATCAATGCCTCTAAAATCAACTTAACAGGAAACAAGTGGGATTCTAAATCTTACATCCGTCATACGGGTTATCCTGGTGGTCAAAGAAGCCTAACTGCAAAAGAAATGTACAGCAAAGACCCTGCGCGTCTTGTTGAAAATGCAGTAAAAGGTATGTTGCCTAAAAACAAATTAGGTGCAGCGATCTATCGCAATTTAAAGGTTTATGCCGGTGCAGATCACGGGCAGGAAGCGCAAAAACCTAAAGTAATCAACATTAACGAACTCAAGTAAATGGAAGTAATTCACAAAATTGGTCGTAGAAAGACCGCCGTTGCTCGTGTTTATTTAGCTCCTGGTTCTGGTAACATCACCATTAACAAGCGTGATCTTAAAGACTACTTTACTACAGGAACTTTACAGTACAAAGTACACCAGCCATTAGTAATGACTGAGAATGACAAAAACTTTGACGTTAAAGTAAATGTATACGGTGGCGGAATTACCGGTCAGGCAGAAGCTGTACGTCTTGCTCTTTCCAGAGCAATGTGCGAAGTAGACGCAGAGAACAGAGCTATCCTTAAGCCTGAAGGTTTATTGACCAGAGATCCAAGAATGGTAGAGCGTAAGAAATTCGGTCAGAAGAAAGCGCGTAAGAAATTCCAATTCTCAAAACGTTAAGAAAACGTGTTTTTCAATCCTTGCGGATTTTATTTTCCGTCTGGTTTTTGAAAACAAAAAGAAATTAATTTAATAAATGTCCTTGTCCCGATACGTCGGGAAATGAGTTTAGCATCTAAATAGCTAAGGCGCGGTTTAAAACCAACCACTTAACTATTGCTACTACAACGGGAACGTAAACGAATTTTAAAATGGCAAAAACAGAAAATGTAAAGGATTTACTGGATGCTGGTGTACACTTTGGTCACCTAACCAGAAGATGGGATCCTAACATGGCACCATATATCTATATGGAGCGCAATGGTATTCACATCATAAATCTGTACAAAACAGCTGCAAAACTTGCTGAGGCTTCAGAAGCACTTAGTAAAATCGCAGCTTCAGGTAGAAAAATACTTTTTGTAGCTACCAAAAAACAAGCAAAAGAAATTGTTGCAGATCACGCAAGCCGTGCTAAGATGCCTTACATCACAGAGCGCTGGCCGGGTGGTATGTTAACCAACTTTGTAACCATACGTAAAGCGGTTAAGAAAATGCAGACCGTAGACCGTATGAAGCAGGATGGTCGTTTTGACAGCTTGTCTAAAAAAGAGCAATTACAAATGAACCGTATGCGTGACAAACTCGAGAAGAACTTAGGTTCTATCGAAGATATGACACGTCTTCCGGGAGCTTTATTTGTAGTTGACATCAAGCGTGAACACATTGCGATTAAAGAAGCTCAAAAATTAAACATTCCAATCTTTGCGATGGTAGATACCAACTCAGACCCACGTCAGGTTGACTTCGCCATCCCATCTAATGACGATGCTTCTAAATCTATTGAGAAAATCATCGCTAACGTAGCAGACGCTATCGAAGAAGGTCTTTCTGAGCGTAAAGCAAACAAAGACAAAGACGATAAGCCAAAAGTTAAAAAAGCTGACAAGCCTGCAAAAGCTAAAAAAGCTAAAGCAGTAACTAGCGACGAAGAAGAATAGTATTTAACAATTTGATAATAGCTGAAGTCGTTTAGTATATTGCATTCTGCACTAAACTAAGCGACTTTTGTTTTAACTCATAAAACGTAAATAACATGGCAAAAATAACAGCCGCAGAAGTAAATAAACTAAGACAGGCTACCGGTGCCGGTATGATGGATTGTAAAAATGCATTGGTAGAGGCAGACGGGGATTTTGACAAAGCAATTGCTGTACTTCGTAAGAAAGGTCAGAAAGTTGCTGAAAAGCGTGCAGATCGCGATTCAAGCGAAGGTGTTGTTGTGGCAAAAATCAACGACGCTAACAATAAAGGTGTGGTGTTTTCTTTAAACTGTGAGACCGACTTTGTTGCGAAAAATGATACCTACGTAGAATTGGCTACAAAATTGGGTGAAATCGCAATCAACCACGACTCAAAAGAATCATTCCTTGAAGCAGATTTTGGTGGAATGACCGTTTCTGAAAAACTAATTGAGCAAACCGGTGTTATCGGTGAGAAATTAGAAATCGGCGGTTTTGAAGTGCTTGAAGCTCCTTTCGTTGGTTCTTATGTGCACGGAAACAAAATCGGTGCGTTGACCGGTCTTTCTAAAGCTACTGACAATGCTGAAGAAACTGCGAAAGTAGTATCTATGCAGGTTGCTTCTATGGGTGCAACCACGTTGTCTTACAAAGATTTTGATCCTGAATTTGTAGCTAACGAAACCGAAGCGCGTATCGCAGCTATCGAAAAAGAAAATGAAGAGCTGGGACGTTTAGGTAAAACCAAAAAGAACGTACCGCTTTACATCTCTATGTCTCAGTTAACTCCTGAAGTTATGGCTAAGGCAGAAGCAGATATCAAAGAAGAGTTGAAGGCAGAAGGCAAGCCTGAGCAAATCTGGGATCGTATCGTTCCCGGTAAGTTAGAGCGTTTTGTTGCAGACAACACTACCCTTGACAATGAGAAAGCATTACTAGACCAGGTATTTATTATGGACGACAGCAAGAATGTTGCTCAGTACGTAAAAGATCAGGGTGATGCAGAAGTTGTAGGCTTTAAGCGTGTAAGCTTGGCTTAATTCGTTTAGACGAAATTATATAATTAAGAAGGCTGCCAATTGGCGGCCTTTTTTTGTTTGCAATTACCCCTTTTACCACAAGCCTAATTAACCGTATATTTGCCCAAAATTTTCTACAGCCATGCAATACAAGCGCATTCTACTCAAATTATCAGGTGAAGCATTAATGGGAAAACGCCAGTACGGCATTGACCCCGATCGTTTAGCAGAATATGCAGATGAGATCAAAAGTGTTTTAGATAAAGGCGTAGAAGTGGCTATCGTAATTGGTGGCGGAAACATCTTTAGAGGCGTAGCCGGTGCCAGCCGCGGGATGGACCGCGTGCAGGGCGATCATATGGGGATGCTGGCAACCGTAATCAACGGTTTGGCCTTACAAAGCGCCCTTGAAGAAGCCGGTATTCAAACCCGTCTGCAAAGTGCTATAAAAATAAATGAAGTGGCAGAGCCGTTTATCCGCCGTCGTGCGATACGTCACTTGGAAAAAGGACGTGTGGTGATTTTTGGTGGGGGTACGGGTAACCCGTATTTTACAACCGATTCTGCTGCGGTATTGCGCGCTATAGAAATCAATGCAGACGTGATCCTTAAAGGAACCCGTGTAGACGGTATTTATACCAGTGATCCGGAGAAAGACAGCAAAGCCGTGAAGTTTGACTTCATCAGTTTTGAAGATGTGCTGCAAAAAGGCCTGAAAGTAATGGATACCACAGCATTCACATTAAGTCAGGAAAATGAATTGCCTATTATCGTTTTTGATATGAACAAACAGGGCAATCTGCTTAAAGTGGTTGAGGGCGAAAACATAGGTACTACCGTAAACCTCTAACAGGCCAAATCACGAATTAAAAACCGTGCATTTTTTTGCGCAGCGGTTATTACCAAAATGATTTTACTATTTTTGACTGGTTTTTTTAAAAAGCTAAAATTCTAAAAGCTATGAACGAAGACATTCAATTTATACTAGACGAGGCTAAAGAAGCGATGGAAAATGCCATCGTTCACCTGAAGAAGCAATTTGCAAACATTCGCGCAGGTAAGGCCAGTCCGTCGATGGTGGGTAGTGTGATGGTTGACTATTACGGCAGCCAGACTCCGCTTACGCAGGTGGCCAACGTAAACACTCCGGATGGTCGTACGTTGTCTATTCAGCCCTGGGAAAAAGCGATGATTCCTGAAATTGAAAAGGCGATTATGAACTCAAACCTGGGTTTTAACCCAATGAATAACGGGGAGAGTGTGATCATCAACGTACCGCCACTTACTGAAGAACGTCGTAAAGACCTGGTAAAACAAGCCAAAGCAGAAGCCGAAGATTCTAAAATCGGGGTGCGTAACGATCGTAAGAATGCCAATAATGAGATTAAAAAACTCGAGAAAGAAGGTCTGGCAGAAGATTTATGCCGTAATGCCGAAGTAGATGTTCAGGAGCTTACCGATATTCATATTAAAAGAATAGACGAGCTGCTTGCGGTAAAGGAAAAAGAAATTCTTACCGTATAACAGACGTTAAACTACTCCTAAGAGCGACCCAAGGGTCGCTTTTTTTATCCTAATTTTAGACATTTGGCTTGAATTACACTCTGTAATGCACACTAATCTGCCCGTTCTGTAATGCATAAAATCCTATTTTTTTGCTCTTTTTTTGCTCTCTGCCTGGCTTCTGGCTTTGCGCAACAGCAAATGACCTATACAGATTCAGTGATTAAAAAGGCGATTGCCAATCGTTCAAAAAACAATCCACAGCAGGCACTACCGTATTTTAGTTATACCACGTACGAGAAAACAATTATTACCGATTCGCTCGAGCGCGAGAACAATGCGCACGCCTTTTTTGCAGAGAAGGTTTCAGAAAATCAATACGATGAGACTGCTGGTTTTAAGGAAGAAGTTTTGGGGTTTAACATGGCCGGTTTTACTGAGCCGCGTTATGAGGTTTTGGGAATCACCCTGCAATCCCGCTCATTTTACGATGAAGATTACGAGATTTTTAATTACCGCTACGCCGGCCCTTTATCTACCCGCGGACTCAAAAATTACTACTACGCTTTTGTAAAAGATACCATGATTCTAAACCGGTCGAGTTTGATGATCGAGTTTTGGCCGCAGCGACCTGAAACCATTCCCGGTCTGAGCGGAGTTTTATATCTGGATGCTCAAACGCTTGCCATTCAAAAAATGCAAATTGCGATTCAGGATGAATTGATAGCCCGTATTGAGCAGGAATACCGCTACTTTGCACAGGAGGATATTTATATGCCGGCGTCCAATAAGCTGTACATCGAAAAAGGCGATACTTCAAAACGCCTTTCTTTTTTCAGAGGTAAAATTTCCGTAGGAACGCTAGAAAACAGTCCGGTTAAGGAAGCAATTGAAGGGCGCTATCTCTTATCTACCTCGTACAATTCGGCTTTTAACTTTTCGCAAAGCGAAAAAATCACACACCCCAATCTGGCAATCGAAGTACTGGAAGATGCAGGCTCAAAACCGGAAACGTTTTGGGAAGAATACCGCGATCAGGCTCTTTCCCAGCGGGATTTGAACAGTTTTAAATACCTGAATGATGTTGTCAAGACTGAAAATATTGAGCGTCGCCTCGCAGTCATTAACAATTTCGGGATCGGTTATTACACGCTTGATTTCTTTGATTTTGATCTGACCTATCCGGTTAAATTCAACAATTACGAAGGTTTGCGCCTGGGCTTGGGCGGCGTCACCAATGCCGATTTTAGTGAGCGTTTCCGGCTGGAAGGCTATACTGCATATGGTTTTAAAGACCATACCTGGAAATACGGTATAGGTGGCGGTATTATGCTCAACAAATCGCACGGTGCATGGCTAAGTCTCACTTACAACGACGATTTACAGGAAGTGGGAAGCTTCAATTACCTTACAGACCGTCGTGTCTATTCGCTTTTCGAGCCCCGGCTGGTCAACATCACCCAGTTTTTTGACTACAAAACCCTAAGACTGAATCAGGAATATCAAATCACGCCAAAAATCCTTTCGGAGTTTCAGTTTGCCAAGACAAACGTGCTGCAAACTCAGGATTATACCTTTGTGCTCGATGATGAATCGTATAGCGAATACGACATCACCGAAGCTACTTTTGGATTGCGTTGGAGCCCTTCCAGCAAAATTATGCGCTCTGAAAAAGGTACGGTTGAGATTTATGATGGCTATCCTAAGGTAACCGCACAGGTTTCCAGAGGAATCTCAGGCTTGCTTAATGGAGATTTTGACTTCACCCGTTTAGGCGCCAAGTTTTTTTATCAGGTAGAACGACTTAATAAATCAACCACCGAATTTTTAATCGAGGGGAAGATGGCTTTTGGAGAGGTGCCACTAACGCATTTATTTCACGCTTACCCGAATGCGCCAACTAAAGAAACGGTAATGCAGCGCTTTTCGGTGGCCGGGGTAAACAGTTTTGAAACGATGTATTTTGGGGAGTTCTTTTCAGATCGTCTCGCGACTTTGCAAATCAAACATCGCTTGCGACCTTTAGATTTAGGCGAAAAGTTTAAACCTGAAATGGTTTTGATTACACGCTATGCTATAGGTGATATTTCAAATATGGAAAGGCATCAGGATGTTAGTTTCGGCAGGTTGAATAAAGGCTATACCGAATCTGGCCTGGAGATCAATAAGATTCTCTTTGGTTTTGGTATCAGTCTGACCTACAGATATGGAGCGTATCATTTGCCCGGAACTGCAGACAATCTTGCTTTTAAATTCACCTTCAATCTCCAATTGTGATTCAATCAACACTTTTGGCTGTTAGCAGCACCTCTTTTCCTGTTGCTTTGCGCTAAAATCGGCTTATATTGAGTACCTTTGCGCCCTCTTAAATTAGAACGATGACCAAGCTTTTGGGGTACGGATTTTGGAACGGCGTCGCGCGTCTTATTTTACGCAATCGGCTATTTATTCTTTTTCTTATTGCCGGTTTTACAGTATTTCTGGGAACGCAATGGCAGTATATGCGCTTTACCTATACCGAGGCCAATCTGCTGCCCGATGATCACGAGGTAAACCTCGAATACAACCGCTTTCTCGATCAGTTTGGGGAAGAAGGCAATCTGGTGGTTTTCGGTATAAAAGATTCCACGCTTTTTACGCCCGAAATTCTCAATAAATGGAATGCGCTTTCAGACTCTATCAATCAATTTGACGCAGTCGCGCTTTCGGTTTCCTTAAAAGATTTAAAAATCCTTCAGAAAGAAGAAGACCCCCAGCGTTTTGATCTGGAGCCTTTTATTGAAGGCGATATTAATACCAAACTTCAGGCGTTAGCCTTAAAGAAAAAACTCTTTACAGACCTGCCCTTTTACGAGGGACTCGTCTACAACAAAGAGACGGGTACGGTACGTACTGCGGTCTACCTTAAAAAAGACATTGTCAATACCGCAGCGCGAAAAGATTTCATTCTTGATGACCTGATCCCGCTGATTCAGGATTTTGAAGACGAGACCGGCATTACGGTTCACACGAGTGGGATGCCTTACATACGCACACTCAACAGCAAAACCATTATTGGGGAAATCGGCTATTTTGTAGGTGGTGCACTTTTGGTCACCTCGCTTATCTTTTTCTTCTTTTTCAGATCGTATCGCGCCACGTTTATTTCTATGATTACGGTGGTAATTGGCGTTATGTGGGCCTTTGGGTTTCTGGGACTTTTAGGTTATGAAATCACGGTTCTTACCGCGCTGATTCCGCCTTTGATTATTGTAATCGGGATTCCTAACTGTATCTTTTTGATCAATAAATACCAGCAGGAATATAAAAATCACGGTAATAAAATTCGCGCGTTGCAGCGGGTGATTACTAAAGTGGGTAACGCCACCCTTATGACCAATATCACTACGGCTTCGGGTTTTGCGACCTTTATTTTGACGCAAAGTTCGTTGTTGAAGGAATTTGGTATTGTCGCGTCTATCAATATTATCGCGATCTTTTTGCTGAGCCTGTTGATCATTCCCATCATTTACAGCTATATGTCTCCGCCCAAAGAGCGTCACCTCAAACACCTGGGTAAAACCTGGATTGAAGGTTTTGTGAACTGGATTGAGCATTTGGTACGCAACAAGCGCGTGACCGTGTACTGTGTGGCTTTGGTTTTGCTTATCGCCAGTATGATTGGGATTTACAACATTCGCGTTTCGGGAAGTCTTATTGAAGATATGCCGAAGAAAACCGCGTTTTACAAGGATATTAAGTTTTTTGAAACCGAATTTGACGGCATTATGCCGCTCGAGATTCTTATTGATACCAAACGTCCCAAAGGCGTGATGAAGCTGCCTACCCTAAAACGGATGGATGAACTGGCAACCACGATTTCTGAAACACCGGAGCTTTCCAAGCCGGTTTCAATAGTGAATCTGGTGAAGTACGGGAAGCAGGCGTTTTACAATGGCGACCCGCAATACTATCAATTGCCTACTTCAAACGAGCGCAATTTTATTTTGCCCTACGCCCAGAGTTTTTCAAACGAAGCCGGTTTGCTGGACAGTTATGTAGATTCTACGGGGCAGTATGCTCGAATGACGACCTTTATGCAGGACATCGGCACAGACCGTATGGAAATCATTGAAGAAAACCTGTACAACAAGATCAATATCCTATTTCCTGAAGATAAGTTTGACGTTACCCTCACCGGTAAAGCGTTGGTTTTTCAGAAGGGCACCGATTATTTGATCAATAATCTGGTTATCAGCCTTTCGCTGGCTATTTTGCTTATCGCTCTGTTTATGGCTTTTATGTTTCGGTCACTTAAGATGATTTTGGTTTCCCTGATCCCGAATTTGTTGCCGCTGCTTATCACCGCCGGACTTATGGGCTTTTTGGGCGTCCCCATAAAACCCTCTACCATTTTGGTGTTTAGTATCGCGTTTGGAATTTCAGTAGATGATACGATTCACTTTTTGGCCAAATACCGTCAGGAACTGCGCAGCAGCGGCTGGAAAATCAAGCGTTCGGTCTATGCTTCGGTTAAAGAAGCAGGCGTAAGTATGTTTTATACCTCGATTGTTTTGTTTTTCGGCTTTTCGGTCTTTATGATCAGTAGCTTCGGGGGAACCGTAGCGCTGGGAGGTTTGGTTTCGGTAACGCTGATATTTGCCATGCTTTCCAATCTGGTATTACTGCCGTCTTTATTGCTTTCGCTGGAGCGAAATATCGCCAACAAAGAAGACTTTAAGAAACCCGCCATTCAAATTTTGGACGAGGTTGATGAGGACGATCTGGAAGAGTTTAATCGCGATAGTAATTAAAAGCCCATTTTTTGACTGGAACTGCCGTAAAATTTATCTTTGCCGACAATACAATTAAACTTAAAAGTAAAAGAACCTTAGCGGGATCTTTCTAAAATAGAATTAGATGAAAAAAACAATCGTACACATTTTAAAAGACGAACCAAAAGAGCAGGAGCTCACGGTTAAAGGTTGGGTTAAATCATTTCGCGCAAACCGCTTTATAGCGCTTAATGACGGGTCAACTATCAATAATTTACAGTGTGTGGTTGATTTCGAAAATACAGATCCGTCTTTACTGAAACGCATCACGGTAGGTGCCGCAATCGCTGTTACCGGAAATTTGGTAGCCAGTCAGGGCGGTGGTCAGGCGGTTGAAGTTGACGTTAAGGAGGTTAAAATACTTGGCGATGCAGATCCTGAAGAGGTAAAGCGCACCATCTTGCAGCCCAAGCGTCATACACTCGAGAAGCTGCGTGAGCAGGCTCACCTGCGCGTGCGTACAAATACCTTTGGTGCGGTGATGCGTCTGCGTTCGCAACTGAGTTTTGCCGTGCATCAGTATTTTCAAAGAGAAGGTTTTTATTATGTAAATACACCCATCATTACCGGTAGTGATGCAGAGGGTGCTGGCGAGATGTTTAAAGTTACGGCCTTAGACATTAAGAATCCGCCAAAAGATAAAGACGGAAACATCGATTATAAAAAAGATTTCTTCGGAAAGGAAACCAATCTGACGGTTTCCGGGCAGTTGGAAGGAGAGACTTATGCCTTAGGTTTGGGGCAAATTTATACGTTTGGGCCAACCTTTAGAGCTGAAAACTCCAATACCAGTCGTCACCTGGCTGAGTTCTGGATGATTGAGCCGGAGGTGGCTTTTAACGATCTGGATGCCAATATGGACCTGGCGGAAGACTTCATCAAATACGTGATTCAGTATGTGATGGATAATGGGCAGGATGATCTCGAGTTTTTAGAAAACCGACTCATTCAGGAAGATAAGGCCAAGCCAGAAGCAGAACGCGCGCCTATGCCGCTTCGAGAAAAGTTGAAGTTTGTACTCGAAAACAACTTTAAACGCGTAAGCTACACCGAAGCGATTGATATTCTCAAGGATTCAAAACCCAATAAAAAGAAAAAATTCAATTACATCATTGAAGAGTGGGGTGCCGATCTGCAAAGTGAGCATGAGCGTTTTCTGGTTGAAAAACACTTTAAGTGCCCAGTTATCCTGTTTGATTATCCCGCAAACATCAAGGCGTTTTATATGCGTTTAAATGAAGACGGGAAGACTGTACGTGCCATGGATATTCTCTTCCCGGGAATTGGGGAGATCGTAGGAGGTTCACAGCGGGAAGAGCGTTTAGAAGTACTTCAGGAAAAGATGGCTGCGCTTGATATCCCCGAAGAAGAATTGTGGTGGTATCTCGATACGCGTCGTTTTGGTACCTGCGTACACAGTGGTTTTGGCCTGGGCTTTGAGCGTTTGGTGCTTTTTGCCACGGGTATGACAAACATTAGGGATGTGATTCCGTATCCGCGTTTTCCGCAAAATGCTGAATTCTAGTGGTAAACCTAAACTAAAGAACAACCCGATTTCAACAATCGGGTTTTTTTGGCTCCAGCCGAAAAAAGTTACGGGGATAAACCCCCTTTTTTCAGGGGAAATAGACGGTTATGTTAAATAATGCTTAATTTCAGCCATTCATTAAAACAAACCCTTATGCGAAAAATTACTTTTTTTACGGCAGCCCTTTTTGCTGCATTTTTAGTCACTTCCTGCGATAAACCTTGTGATTGTCAGGAGTTGGAGGAGCCAACCGCCGGAGTTCCGGGTAATATTATTCCTTTACAGGTTGCAGATTCCCTCTACAAAAACTACGGTAACAGCCGCGTTTCTTTAATCGAAATGGCTGAAAACATCACCGAAGAAGGCGATACCATCCCTAAAGAAGATGCGAATTACAAACAGGCCACCCGTCTGGTTAGTTTTTCATTTGCGGAGATGAAAAAATATATGGCATATATCGAGCAGCAGGCGGATTCTGCAGGTGTTGAGATCACAGAACTGCGTGTGTATTTTGGTAAATATGGTAAGAATCCTAAGAATAAGAATAAATCAAACAAAGGAACCGTATTTTTTAATCCTGCAACTGAGTTTGTTAAGGCAGATGGCACGCGAGATACAGTAAGTTTTGCGATCCTTAATAAAGCTGACGGAAGCAAAGAGGCTGTAACCGTAGGTTCTGTTCTAAACGGATTAACTTCAGACTCAGGTCTAAGTGAAGAAAATGTCACCTCATTATCCGAAAACATAGGTCACGAGATGCCTCCTCCTCCAATAAGCTCTGAAGACTTTTAATAAGTCTAATTTTGAATACATAAATTGGATATTCAGATTTCTACAGAAAGATTAGATCTCATTTTAGGTAATCATGCCTTGATTGCCATGAATATCTTTGAATTATTAGCATTTATTTCAGGATTAGCATATTGGAAAAAATTTACTGGTTCTCCAATAATAGTTTTTATCATTTTTTTAGGTTATAATTTCTTTAATGAAATGATCGCTGCCGCAATAAACGTGACAGGAATTCTTAATAGAACGACTGTATTTTATAATTTAAGATATCTTTTCTATTTCTCTGCTATTTACTGGATTTATTATAAATACTTAAAATATCAATTGTATAAGCAAACAGTTGTAGTTCTATATTTTACTTGGCTTATTACTCTCTTTTATTTTGTGCTGACAAGTAATTTTGTGATACAAAAACCAGTGTTTTCCGCTGTAACGGGTGATTTTTTCTTAATTATAATTATTCTGTTTTATTTAATTGAAACAATTAAAAATGCAGATCTCAGTAGAATACAAGACCTGCCATTAATCTATATAAGTGTGGGACTATTAATAAGTACGGTTATACAACTTCCCGTGTCTATAATAAATTATAAGGGATGGTTGAACCTTACAGAAGTTTCTAATAGCCTAAATACATTTTATAGTATTATCAGAAACACTAGCTTCTGGTCTTACTCCTTGATGTATGGCATTTTTGCTTTTGGTTTTTACAAGGCAAAACCTCAAGAGGTCAAAAGTTAAATGGATCAGGGAACGCAACTTTTAGTGATTTTAGTGGTTTTGCTGGTCTTATTTTTACTGGCGGTCATCGTATTTGTTTTGTTTTGGGTGTTTATGAAGCGTAAGAATGCCCTGTTACGAGAGCAGATAGAAGCCGAAAAGCGCTACGAGCGCGCCATTGCGGAGACTCAGATCGAGATTCGGGAAGAAACCCTGCGCAACATCAGCTGGGAATTGCACGACAATATTGGTCAGTTGCTCACCCTGGCCAAAATTAAAGCTCAAAACATTGAAGGCGGCGAAGAAATGCTGGAGGTAGCAGAAACCATTGGTACAGGTTTAAACGAGTTACGCGCACTTTCAAAGTCTATTAATCCCGAAGCGATTAACGGTCAATCGCTTATTCATTCTCTGGAGGTGGAGGTAGCCCGTTTTAATCGTTTAAAATACCTTTCTGCAGATTATGAGTTGCTGGGCGATCCTATTGCCATGGATCCTAAAGTAGAAATAGTATTATTCCGTATTGTACAGGAATTTATGACCAATACCATGAAGCATTCTAAGGCTGCAAACCTTAAAATCAGTGTTCAGTTTAAGGTCGAAGCACTTGAAATTACCGCATTGGATAACGGTGTGGGTTTTGATGCCGATAAATTGGCTGAAAAAGGTATCGGCCTGAGTAATATTGATAAACGCGCAGAACTAATAGGAGCAAAAGCCAGGATAAGCTCTATTCCCGGTGCCGGTACGCGTTTAGTGTTAACCTATCCATTAAAATAAAACTATGTATAAAGTTGCCCTTGTAGATGATCACACCCTTTTGTCTGAAGCTATCGCCGGACTGGTACGTCAGTTTGATAATTTTGAGGTGGTGTATATTGGCCTAAATGGAAAGGAGTTTGTTGATTACCTTAATTCCGATCAGGCAGTTAAGCCCGACATAGTGCTGATGGATGTAAATATGCCGGTTATGGGTGGTGTCGAAACCACTACACACCTTAGCAAACACCATCCGGATATTAAAGTGCTTGCGCTTTCTATAGAAGAGGAGGAGAGTGTAGTGTTGCAAATGATTCGTGCCGGGGCAAAAGGGTATTTGCTTAAAGACACGCGTAAAGCGATCCTCGAGCAGGCGCTCAATGAGGTGTTGACACACGGCTTTTACTATACCAATACGGTTGAAAAACTGGTTAAACGTAATGAGGCAGCGCATGAGGATGAAGTTACCTTAAAGGAGCGGGAGCTTGAATTTATAAAGCATGCTTGCACCGAAATGACCTACAAGGAAATCGCCGAGCTTATGTTTTTGAGCCCCAAGACCATAGAAGGTTATCGGGAGTCTGTTTTTCAAAAACTAGGACTTAAAAACCGAACCGGTCTTGTGATTTATGCGATTAAGAATAAGATTTTCGTACCCTAACCGGGGATATTAAAAACCCTTCGGCACTGTATTAACAAAAGTTTGATATATCTTTCTAAAGTCAATTTCGTTACTTTTGTAGGTACAGATGGCTATAACTTATGCTTAAACAACAACTCAATTTTAAATTATCTCAAAAGCTTTCGCCTCAGCAAATACAGCTGATGAAACTTATTCAACTTCCTACGCAGGCTTTTGAGCAGCGCGTAAAGCAGGAGCTTGAAGAAAATCCTGCACTGGATAGTGGCAAGGAAGAGATAAAGGATGAATATGAGGAGTTTGATAACAGTGGGGAAGAAGACTACGATTCAGAAAAGATTGAAACAGAGATTGATGTTGATGATTACCTCTCTGATGATGAGATTCCCAGCTATCGCTTAAATACCAATAACTACAGTGCAGATGATGAGGAACGCCAGATACCCTACGCAGGTGGAACCTCATTTACCCAGCATTTGATGAGCCAGCTGCATACCTACAGGCTTACTGATGAGCAGATGGAGATTGCCGAGTTTTTAATTGGAAGCATTGATGAAAGTGGGTATATACGTCGTGATCTGGTTGATTTGGTTGACGACCTGGCGTTTACTCAAAATATTTATACTTCAGAAGAGCAGGTGACCAAAATCCTTAAGGTGGTTCAAAATCTGGATCCCGCAGGAGTAGGGGCGCGCAGCCTGGAGGAATGTTTATTGATTCAGCTCCGCCGAAAAGACGAGACCGCCGCGGTTTCTTTGGCAATAGATATTCTGGAAGAGGCATTCGATCACTTCAGCAAAAAACATTACACTAAGTTATTATCGAAGTTTGATATCAACGAAGATCAGCTTCGCGATGCTATTGACGAAATAGAACATCTCAACCCAAAGCCGGGAGGTTCATACGCCGGAAATACCAAGATTGTTGAGCATGTAATTCCAGATTTTACCATAAAAATAAACGACGGAGAACTCGAGTTAACGCTCAATGGCCGCAATGCTCCCGAAATGCACGTTTCGCAGGAATATACCAATATGCTAAAAGGCTATAAAGCCGCGAAGGAGAAAAGTAAATCGCAAAAAGATGCGGTGATGTTCATCAAACAAAAGCTCGATGCCGCAAAATGGTTTATTGAAGCTATTAAGCAACGCCAGCAAACGCTTTACGTCACGATGAGCTCAATTATGAACTATCAGAAGGAGTACTTCCTTACCGGTGATGAGCGTAATTTAAGGCCAATGATCTTAAAGGATATAGCCGATGAGATTGATATGGATGTTTCTACCGTTTCAAGGGTTGCAAATAGTAAGTATGTAGATACACCTTATGGTACCAAACTGATCAAGGAATTCTTTAGCGAAAGTATGACCAATGATCAGGGCGAGGAAGTTTCTACACGAGAGATCAAGAAAATCCTTGAGATTACCATTCAGGAAGAAAATAAGCGTAAACCGCTTACCGATGATAAACTCGCTAAGATACTTAAAGAAAAGGGGTATCCCATCGCGAGGAGAACAGTTGCTAAATACCGGGAACAGCTTGATTTGCCGGTGGCACGTTTGCGTAAAGAAATTTAATGAGAATAGTGCTTCGTTTTTTTTCGTACCTGATGCATCCACTCCTAATGCCTATTCTTGGAGTGGTGATTTACTTTTATGTTACGCCAAAATTTGTGCCCGAGTCCTTTATGTATGCCAAATTATTTGCGTTGAGCATATTGACTATCGTAGTGCCGGTTCTTTTTTATTTTTTGTTAGAAAGTGTAAATGTGGTCTCAGACAAAGAACTTGCTTTGGTGAAAGAGAGACGTGTACCTTTATTGATACAGGTAGCCATTACGCTGCTTATTTTAAAACTGATCATCAATGGCTATGAGTTTCCCGAACTCTATTTGTTTTTCTTTGGGATATTAATAGCAGCGGCTTTTGCATTTTTATGCGCTGTACTGCGCTTCAAGGTAAGTCTGCATATGATAGGGGTGAGTGGTGTTTTACTCTTTGTAATGGGCTTAAGTATGCTGTACCAGTCTAATTTTTTGCTGCTCATCGGTTTCCTGGTCCTTTCAATTGGCTTTACAGCAGCTTCCCGTCTTCAGTCTAAGGCTCATACGATGCCCGAGTTACTTGCGGGTTTAGTAGTAGGTGGACTTCCGCAGATCCTGCTCTTTGTTTTTTATAAGATGTAAAACATGAGTCCCAGCTTTAAGCTGTTTAGTTCAACCGGACTTCCTTCAAGACTTACAGCATCAGAGAAAAAGGGATTGATGTTGTAGTAAAAGAAAAAATTGAAGGTGTCGTACCCAAAGGAAAAGGTTAAACCCAGGCGATAGCGTTCAAATTCGGGAACATCGGTCTGAATTACCTGATTTCCCTGCTGCTCAAAATTGAATTTGTACGCGTAAACGTATCCCAATTGCAGACCGCTGTAAATCCTCCAGAACTTATACGTTGAGGCTGTAGAAGTGCGCCAGCGCAGTTGTATGGGCATTTCAACCAGATAGGTGCTAAACCAGTTCTTGTCGTAGTCAATTTGATTATCAATAATTCGGAATATAGTTTCTTCTGAAGGCATTTCCCCAACGAAGAGGTTTTGGTTGTAGGTGTTCATAGATAAGCCGGCGCCTACTCCTATAGCCCAATTTCTACCCTCATTAATAGGCATATCCCGTATATAGCCCAAATGAAGTCCGCCGCTGAAGCCGTTTTGCTCCATCGCTTCAGGCTTGTTGGTGAGCAGGTTAAAGGTCACCCCCAAATAGAACTGATCTTCCCTATAGCGGTCATCTACGCGAGTCGAATCATTTTCAATAGATTCCTGAGCATATAAACCGGAATTCATCAGCAAGACGATTACAATAAGAAAATGATTAAGCCTCATATGTTGTGGGTTTTCGCTATACTATAAAATAACAAAAAAACGCTCTGAATAGTACAGAGCGTTTTTTCAAATTAATTTTAAGAGATATGCAATAAATCTAATCGAGTATTAATTGTTGTTTTCAACAGCGTCACCTTTTTTGGTAACATAATTAATTTTCAATGCATTCGCTGTGCGAAGTTCCTGTTTAATGTCTGAAATAAGACCCATCTTGCTATCCCCATCAACTTTTAAAGCGGTGGTCAAAAATGGAACTACTTCCTCGCGTTTGCTGGCGCGTTCCTGATAGATGAAATCCTGTATTTCAGAAACATCTGCAAATTTATCATTAAGCTGAATTTTTGCAGAAGTACCATAAGTACCTTGATAACGCTCTACAGGCTCACCGGCATAGATATACATTACAAGATCTTTTTTATCAAGTTTCTCAACCTGGTTAGCTGTTGGTAAGTCATTTTTAACCATTAAGGTATTTTGACGCATTACGGTAGCAACCATGAAGAAGAAAAGTAACATAAAAACGATATCAGGCAACGAAGCTGTCGAAATAGCCGGTAGATCACCACTTTTTTTCTTATTAAACTTAGACATAAATTATAGGTTTAAAAGTTTTTAGTTTTTCTTAGGCTCAGCTTCAGAAAGTTTCTCCGGATAGAGTTCGCGTATTTCCTCAACACGAGGCTTTAAGCGCTCCTTATCACGTTCTGAAGTACGGGGGTCATTGTATCTTTTTTCCATAGAAACAAAAGACTCTCCGTATTTGCTTTGTGCTTCACGATCCCGTAGCTCATTGTAAGCTGCAACGAGTTCATTCTGAACTGCGATATATCTTTTATAGGTAGTACCGCGGTTGTTAACCAGAGAAATAATGGCCTTTTGTGGATTTACAGAAGAGGTCTCAGATTTGGCACCCTGACAATAGGAACAATCTTCAGCTCCATTGTCTAAAAATGCTACTGCTGCAGCTCTTAAATCCTTTAATTGCATTACCTCGTCCTCAACTAACAACTCGTCGTTGCTGTTTACGATTACTGTAAATAGGTTACGCTCTTTAATTACAGGTGGAGGAGGTTGATTCTCTTCCTGCTCGGGAGGTAGTTTACGGCTAATACCGCTATCTGTTTCGATTGTTGTGGTTACCAGGAAGAAAATAAGCAGTAAGAACGCAATGTCTGCCATCGATCCTGCATTTACTTCTGGTGCTGCTCTTTTTGCCATAATTTTTCTTATTTAGCTAATTTCTTAACTCCTGAAAATACCATTGAACCAATTGCAACTAAAGCAAGAATATAAAACATATAGATACCTGCTTCAATCCATCGGGATGCACTAGCAGATACTACTTCGCCATCACGCATAGTTACTTCTTCTCCTGAAGCCAGAACGTAAGAGATAACAACTATTGCAAGAAATGCACCAACTCCTATCAGAGTACTCTTCAAGGAAGAGCCACTACTGAATAGGTTTTTAAGAACAAATACCAGTACAAAGACAATAGCTATTGCGATAGTCACGTAAGCAATATAGATAATAGGAGTTACCAGACTGCTCTGTAAATCTGCTGAATCTGTAATCGCTGTATCACCTGCCAATAGAATTCTTACAAGCCAGATAGCTCCAAGTACCGACAGTATTAAAGCGACAATTTTTAATATTTTATGTAACATAATGAGTCTGTGTATTTAAAGTGGGAATTATTACTTCTTGTAACGTACAAGCATATCTATCAAAGTGATAGAAGCATCTTCCATATCATTAACGATGCTGTCAATTTTAGCAATGATATAGTTGTAAAAAATCTGAAGAATAATCGCCACGATAAGACCAAATACGGTAGTCAAAAGTGCTACTTTAATACCTCCCGCAACAAGAGATGGTTGCATATCACCGGCAGCCTCAATCTTATCAAATGCCTGGATCATACCAATTACCGTACCCATGAAACCAAGCATCGGTGCAAGTGCGATAAATAAAGATACCCAAGAAACGTTTTTCTCAAGAAGACCCATTTGAACACCGCCGTAAGCTACAACTGCTTTCTCAGCTGCTTCAACGCCTTCGTCTACACGGTCAAGACCTTGATAATATATAGAAGCTACAGGGCCTCTGGTATTGCGGCAAACTTCTTTTGCAGCCTCGATACCACCACTGTTTAATGCGTCTTCAACATCCTGCGCTAGTTTGGTTGTGTTTGTAGTAGCAAGATTTAAATAAATAATACGCTCAATTGCGATAGCAAGACCTAATATCAAACATAAAAGTACGATACCCATAAAGCCAGGACCACCTTCAATAAAACGCTTTTTTAACTCTTGAGTGAAAGAAACTGATTCTGCTTCATCATCAGCCGGTGCTGCTGCATCATCAGCCGGTTCATCTTGAACTGCTGTAATCACTGCTGCGTTAGCAGTCATTAGAGTTGCAGTATTTGCTTGAGCCGTTAGGTTGCTTAACGCCATTACAGCTGTGATTACTAGAATAGAAAATACTCTTTTCATTGCTTTGATCTTAAAAATTTAGTTAGTAAAGTGATAAAGATATAAAATTAATTATTCAATTATTAAAAATTAGCAGAGAGGAAGGGATTCGAACCCTCGATACGCTTTTGGCGTATACACACTTTCCAGGCGTGCGCCTTCGACCACTCGGCCACCTCTCTTTAGTAGGCCGCAGCCTTTGTCTTCAATGGGGAGCCAATTAACAAAAAAAATATCGATTTCCAAAAGGTTTTATACCAACGGCTCATTGTTTCTGTCAACTCATCTCTCCCCTTAGAGAGGTTTCAAATATAGTCTTAAAGACCTTTAATGACAAGTTTTGGCTATTTAGATACATCATTTTGGTTACTGCTGCTTCAATGGTTAAATCCCTTCCCGAAATAACCCCGATTTTTTTAAGCGTCGTACTCGTCTCATAATTACCCATTTGAACACTTCCCCAGGTACACTGTGTAATGTTAACCACAGGTATCCCTTTTTGAATATTTTTTTGAATTAATTTTAAGAACCATTCTTCTGTAGAGCAGTTTCCAGAGCCAAAGGTGAGCAAAATCACTCCGCTAAACTTTAACTTTTCAAAGGTGTCTGTTAACAGTTCTTTTTGAATTCCGGGATAGAGGTGCAGGACCAAAATGTCGGTTTTCAGGTCTTCATGAACAACAAGTTTTTTCCGTTTGTAAGGCAAAAGCTTATCATCTTCGATAGTTAAATGCACACCTGATGTTGCCAGTGGTGGGTAATTGGGCGATTTGAACGCTTCAAAATGCTCAGCGCTTATCTTTGAACTGCGGTTGCCCCGATAGAGCTTATATTCAAAATACAGACATACTTCACTTATATAAGGACGGTTTCTTTTTTTGAGCCCGGCGATCTGGATCGCAGTAATGAGATTTTCTTTAGCGTCGGTACGCAAATCGCCAATGGGTAGTTGTGAACCGGTAAAAATAACGGGTTTGCTTAAGTTTTCGAGCATAAAGCTCAATGCCGATGCGGTATAGCTCATAGTGTCACTCCCGTGCAAAATCACAAAACCATCATACGAATCGTAATGGTCTTTTATGATCTGGCACAATTGAACCCATAAAGCCGGATTCATGTTTGAACTGTCGATGGGCTTGTTAAATCCGGTTGTGCTGATTTCGCAATCGAGCAGGCGTAACTCAGGAATTTTTTCGAGCAAATCTTTAAAGTCAAATGCCTTCAAGGCACCGGTCTCAAAATCTTTAATCATCCCGATGGTACCCCCGGTATAAATAAGAAGAATTTTAGTTTGCTGGCTCAAGACTCTTTAGCTTGTTGATTACTGGATTTGCATACATAAGTAAGAAGCTTTCCATCGCTATTGCGCTATCGGGATTTACCCTGCGCTCTATACGGCGTTCAAAATTGCGTTTATCACGGTCGGTATAAGCGTGTGCAAAGTCTGTTGTTTTGTGATAAAGGTCATAGGCTACAAAATTGGAAGGCCACAGCTTGTAAATACGATAAATCTCGTGATCTATTTTTTTGGCAAGCTCCTGGAGTTTATCATTGTCAGATAGGTCGCTGGCTTCTAATTTGTCGAATATTGAAGAATCTAATTTACCTGCTGCTATATGTATTCTCTTTTTGTTGCCCAAAGCGCCGCGCATGATGCTGTTAAAGTCCTCATTGTTGGTTTTTATGTAGGCTATGTCCTCGCTTTTTGCGATAAGTTCGGGTACTTTTAATATGTCTGTAGGGTCAAATTCATAGGAAATAGCGACCGGACGAATATTCAAACTTTTTAAATAAGTCATCACCGGTACATTTCCCCGCGCCATTGCTGCCATTTTAAGAACACCTTGCTGTGTTTTGTCGCTGCCGTCTTTGGTGCGGCCTTCCCGTTGAGCCATCCAGATCGACTGATTTTGTTCAAGCAAATAGGCTAAGTATTCAGAAAGTTTCTTGGAACTTACCAGCATTTCCCGAGGACTCAGGCTGCGTTGCACCATAAAGCTTCGGTTGAGCCGGGCAAGTGCCAGTAGAAATGATTTTTTAACAAGGTTATCTCCTATAGCTGACGCAGTCATCACTAAGTCGTGGTCGTAAAGTGCCACGTTTATAAACGATGTGTCTAAAATGATGTCTCTGTGATTGGACAGAAAAAAGTAGGCCTTGTTGCGTTCCAAGTCATCAAAGCCGGAAGTGGAAAAACCATCGGTGCTTTTTTCCATTACCCGCTGTATCGATTGATAGATGATGCGGGTTTGAAAATCGTAAATAGAATGACAACTATTCAGGATACTTTTGATCTCCTGTTCCGTTTTTTCAGGAAATGTGAACTGAAGTAAGGCCAGAAACATCGGGTGCTTCTGAAATTCCTGCAAAGTCTCGTGGACTTCAGAATCATAATACGGTCTTATGGAGTCAAATTGTGACACGTGCTCTTTTGTTTTAGGGTAAATAACGAACTATTTTAGGGATCAGTCAAGTCTAAACAGTTTTTTAGCATTATGGGTTGTTTGTTCTGCGATTTGCCCAACGGGTAAATCATAAATAGCAGCTAATTTTTGTGCAACCTCAATAAGATAGCTGCTTTCATTGCGTTTACCGCGGTAGGGAGTGGGAGCAAGATAGGGAGCATCGGTCTCCAGAACGATATGCTCCAGATCAATCTCATTTATAAACTGGTCGATTTTCCCGTTTTTAAATGTGACCACGCCTCCTATGCCCAACAGCAAATTAAGATCTATAGCTTTTTGGGCATGTTCCCGGTTTCCGGTAAAGCAGTGAAAAATTCCGCGAAGCGCATCACTCTTTTCTGCTTCCAGTACTTCAAAAACCTCGTCAAATGCGTCCCGACAATGTATGGCAATGGGCAGGTCATATTGTTTAGCCAATTGGATCTGTTCGGCAAAAACCTCTTTTTGCAGGGCTTCGGTAGAGCGATCCCAGTATAAATCAATGCCAATTTCACCTACTGCGCAATAGGATTTTGAATTGAGTTCTTCTTTTACATGTTTCATTTCAGCCTGAATGGTTTCGGAATCAACATGTGTAGGATGAAGACCGGTCATAAGGTGCATGGATTCCGGATATTGTGCTTTGAGGTCCCACATGGCTTTTGTGTAAGTAGAATCTATGGCCGGAAGCACAAATTTTTTAATTGAGGCTTCAAGCGCACGTTCTATGACTTCATCGCGATCGTCTTTAAAGGACTCGCTGTATAAATGGGTATGGGTGTCTATAAACATAAGTTGGCAAATTTAAAATTTCGGGTAAGCCTAAGCACAAAACTTTAGTGAATATTTAAAACCTTCCTGTTTTATTTAGTCTAAGTTTGAAAAAATCTATATTGAAAATGGGTTCATTGCGCCGACATCTTACCAAAAAAGATTACATAAGAGTTCCCTTAAAAACTGTAGGTACCGGACATCTTAAATTTGATGCACGAATCAATGGAGTCGCAGGCGAGTTTATTTTAGACACAGGTGCGTCTAATACATGTATAGGTTTTGAAGATCTGGAACGTTTTAAGCTGTTTGCGGAAGATAGTGATATTAAGGCTGCCGGTGCCGGTGCTATAGATATGCTGACTCAATTATCGCAGAATAATAAAATCGAAATTGGAGAATGGTCTACCAAAAAGGCCTCTATTGTTCTGTTTGATTTATCTCATGTTAATACGGCATTGACCAATCATAAGGCCCAGCCCGTAAGTGGAATTATTGGCGCAGATATATTAAAACAGGGAAAGGCTGTTATAGACTATCAGTACGAATGTTTGTATCTGAAAAAATAATACCCTCAGAATAGTATTGCATCTTTACAATACTGCAGAATCCCGTCGGTCTGTTATGTAGAATCTTTAGCGGGAGTTTTTAAGGTGATTGTAATTGCTTCAAAAGTAGAATTCTTTAATTTCTCATTCTTCTTCAAGTTCATTGTATGTAGCGCTATAAAGAAATCCGGTTCTTCGGTTTAAGATAAAACGCCTCGCTTCGGGTTTTGATATTCAGTAAAAAGATCAAAAATGGGTTTAACCCTCGCTCGCCAACCCTTTATGATTTGGGTTGAAGTATGTAAGCAAAGAAATCCGTTTCTTCGGTTTAAGATAAAACGCCTCGCTTCGGGTTTTGGTATTCAGTAAAAAGATTAAAATGGGTTTAACCCTCGCTTGCCAGCCCTTTATGATTTGGGTAACGGTATATAAACAAAGAAATCCGGTTCTTCGGTTTAAGATAGAAACCCCTCGCTTCGGGTTTTGATATTCAGTAAAAAGACTAAAATAGGTTTAACCCTCGCTCGCCACCCCCTTTTGATTTGCGGTAACGGTATATAAACAAAGAAATCCGGTTCTTCGGGTTAAGATAAAATGCCTCGCTTCGGGTTTTGATATTCAGTAAAAAGATTAAAAATGGATTTAACCCTCGCTCGCCACCCCTTTATGATTTGGGTTGAAGTATGTAAACAAAGAAATCCGGTTCTTCGGTTTAAGATAGAAACCCCTCGCTTCGGGTTTTGATATTCAGTAAAAGGATCAAAAATGGGTTTAACCCTCGCTCGCCACCCCTTTATGATTTGGGTAACGGCATATAAACAAAGAAAGCCAGCTCTGAGAGCTGGCTTTCACCCCAAATCATAATTGATTATTACAAGTCAATTACAACAGTCTTAAATATTTTCCGCTTTTCAGCACGGTGCAAACATAGTATAATTAGTTAGCACTTTAAAAAAGAGTTAGTTCAAATACAGTTAAAATCGAGGAAATTAATTTTTCTGTAAATAGCTTCCCGCAACTATCGGATTATTAGCACCTTTTTCGTACTTCATCATCTTAAAGCCGGGGTGTATGCAATAGCAACCGGTTTCTCCTTCCTTGTTAATGGCAATATAGGCCACCTGAAAATTCACGTGATTGGGATTGGTAGTCACAATACGTCGCACGGCCTCTTCGCAGGCTTCCTGAGGACTCATCCCGTTTCGCATCAATTCAACAATTAAAAAACTGCCTACGGTCTTGATAACTTCTTCGCCCATTCCGGTTGCGACTGCACCGCCTATCGCATTGTCTATAAAGAGTCCGCTTCCTATAATGGGGCTGTCACCCACACGTCCTTTCATCTTATACGCGAGTCCCGATGTGGTGCAGGCGCCAGATATATTCCCTTTCGCATCAAGAGCCAGCATCCCAATGGTGTCGTGATTCTCAATATTGATGATGGGCTGGTATTTTGATTCTTTCAGCCATTCCTTCCAGGCTTTTTCAGAGGCTTCCGTCAATAAATTTTCAGCTTCAAATCCACTATTTAGCGCAAATTCTTTAGCGCCTTCTCCTGCAAGGATCACGTGCGGAGTGTCTTCCATCACCTTGCGGGCCAGTGCCGCCACATGTGTAATATCTTCTACGCACATCACGGCCCCGCAGTTGCCGGTATGATCCATTACACAGGCGTCTAGGGTAACATTGCCTTCCCGATCTGGAGAGCCGCCTTTTCCAACCGTTGTATTTTTAATATTTTCTTCTTCAACCGCTACCCCCTGTATTACTGCATCAAGGGCATTGTAACCTTCGTCCAGCAATTTTCCGGCAGTAGCATTAGCCTGGGTAAACTCCCAGGTGCAAATAGCTACAGGTCCCGAAGCTTTTGATTTTTTGGTTCTTGATTTTGATGAGGAAGACAGGTTTAAATTAGGTTTGGCCAGTCCCGAAAGCCCAAAACCCAGGGCCAGCGTATTTAATGCTCCTGAGGTCAAAAAGTTGCGTCTTTTCATAGTGAATGCTGTAAGAGGGTGTAATTTACTAAGCCTGCTATTAATTTCAGCGGAATGAGCATAAAAAATTAGGTTTTATTTAGGGAATCTCCGGGTTTACTTCAGTAATATTAGGGCCCTAAACAACTCTTATGCGTTGGTTCATTTTTATTTTGATCTACATTTTAGTAGATGTCTATGCGTTTCAGGCGATTAGAACTTTTTCTAAAAGCGCCGTTCTTTCCGTCATTTATGTTTTTATATCGCTAGCCTTTCTAGCTGCGTTTATCTATACACTTTCCACACTCGACCGCTCGAGGGGTATCGAAGTGCGTGAGATGTATATGCTGGGTTGGTTTCTGGCTTTTTTTGTGCCGAAATTGATACTGGTGCTGCTCATGTTTGGTGAAGATATCCTGCGATTGCTTGTTGCATCTTACAACCGCTTTTTTACAGAGCAGACCTCTTTTGAATTGCCATCCAGGCGAAAATTTATAAGCGCACTCGCTTTGGGTGTTGCGGCCATTCCGTTCGCGTCTTTAATATATGGGATGTACCGGGGCAAGTACCGCTATCGAGTATTGAGTTACAGCTTAGAATTTGAAGACCTGCCGGAAGCTTTTGAAGGATACCGTATTACTCAGATAAGTGATATTCACAGCGGAAGCTTTGACGATGCCGAAAAAATCATTTACGGTATTGATCTTATTAATGAGCAGAAAAGTGATGTCATTCTTTTTACAGGTGATTTGGTCAATAATTTTGCTCACGAGATGAAAGACTGGACGGGTCTTTTTTCAAAACTGAAAGCAAAGGATGGGGTCTATTCGGTTTTGGGCAATCATGATTATGGCGATTATGCAGACTGGGAATCTCAGGCTGCCAAGACCGAAAACCTGAATACCCTTAATAAATTGCAGCGGGATATGGGTTGGAGGCTGCTGCTCAATGAACACGTTTTTTTAGAGCGGGGGAACTCACGTATTGCTCTTGTTGGTGTTGAAAACTGGGGTGCAGGGTTTAAGCAGGCCGGCGATATTGACAAAGCTTCAAACGGCTTAATGCCTCAAGATTTTAAAGTGGTAATGAGTCATGATCCTACCTATTGGTCAGAGCGACTTAAAAATGATCCTAATAATTACCAGTTAACCCTAAGCGGACATACCCATGGGATGCAGTTTGGTATTGAGATTCCGGGCTTTATTCGATGGAGTCCTGTACAGTACCGTTATGATAATTGGGCCGGAATCTATAAAGAAGCAGGAAAGGTTCTTAATGTAAATCGTGGTTTCGGATATTTAGGCTACCCCGGACGCGTGGGTATTTGGCCCGAGGTGACTGTTATAGAGCTGCGCAGACGATTAAAATAGGTAAGCTATTTCTTACTTGTAATAAATTCAAATCGTGTTAAAGTTCTACGAAAGAACTATTTATATCTTCTAAATGCATATTTTGGTTAGGTTCTAAACCTGACCCCTATGAAGATTTTTAGAGTATTTTTCGTCTTAAATATTTTATTATTTAACTGCGTTACACAGGCTCAGGTTGGTATTGGAACCACTGCTCCTGATCCCTCAGCATTGCTCGATATGCAATCTGAAACTCAGGGAATCCTAACGCCGAGATTAACCACCGCTCAACGTCTTGCAATAGCAGCTCCTGCTACCGGTTTATTGGTTTATGATACCGATGAGTCTTCTTTTTACTACTACTTGGGTTCTGCATGGTCTCAACTTAAGGGGGCAATGGCTCGGGATAATTATATTCTGGTAAAAAGTGTAACTGATTTGCCCGCCGTATCCGGGGGTGTCATAACGCTTGATGAAAACACTTATTATGAGATTAATGGTGTGATAAATCTGTCTGCATCAATAAATTTAAACGGTGCGTACATTTCGGGACTCGATGCTACTGAAGATGTATTAAGCTTTCCCGGAGGAACTATTTTTACGGGTAGTTCAGGGGGTAGTATTCGTAATGTTACGCTTACCGGTGCCAAAGCATTTGATATTACCGGCACCGGTGTAGAATCTATTTTACTTCAAAATACAGTAATTGCCGGAATGACCACCGGCGTGGGATCTATCTCAAATATAGGATTGTTCTTTGGAAATGTTGTGCAGTTTATTTCTAACAGCAATGGAATAACCTACGCTAATGTTGGGAACCTTTTGCTTAATAATCAGGCATGGTTTAGTTCAAATGCCGGCACATTTGAGAAACTAACCGGAACATTTGGCCTGGTTCAAAAAGTAAGTGGTTTTAGCACCGTTGCCGGTTCGGCCATAGCTTTTGATGTAAGTGCAAATCCTTCCGTGAGCAACGGCGTTATTTTGAGTACTGTTTTTTCGGGAACTTCTTCAAATCCTTATGTAAGTAAGTATACAACGGGGTCTTATACCGGATATAACTTCACCAATGCGTGGACCATAAATTGTCCCGGTATTCCTGTGGAGTCAGACAACGTTGCAACCGGAAACGTGTACTATAACGGGACTATTACGACAGGTTTTCTCCAGACGGTAAATAATCAAAACGCCTTCAATCTTCAGGGAAATTCCAATTCAAATTCAACAACTGCGGTGAATTTGTTCCGAATGTCTTCGCCGCAAAATAACCGGCTTACCTACATGGGGAAGAGAACGCGTACTTTTCAGGTAAATGCTTCGCTTTCTGTTCGGGGCAATGATAACGTGGGAAGCTTCTACGCTTTTTTTATCAGAAAGAACGGCACTACGACACTTACTGAAACCAATACCATTATGAGAGTAAATACAACTGCAGACGTGGTGAGTAATTCTATCTCGGGTACGGTTGAGCTTGCACCAAATGATTTTATAGAGATATGGGGGCAAAGACTGGTTACCAATACAGGCGGAGTTAATAGCGCTACAAATATTGTTGTGTTTTCGCTGAATGTAAATATCAAATAAGCGCCCCGCGTAATTAATATTTTCTTAAATCAATGGCAATTTGGCTTTTAACCTTATATTTAGGGCACTAAAGAGCGTGACTATGTCAAAATTTGGAGCACTCATTGACCTTGATATTCCGGTTCTTCTTGATTTTTATACGGAATGGAATGAAGAATCGAATACTATGCACGCGGTAATGCGTGATGTAGCTGCAGCATTGGGAGATAAGGCTAAGGTTATCAAAATTGATATTGACAAAAATCCGGAGCTGGCCGAAGCTTTACGTATTAAAGGACTTCCTACGCTTGTGATTTACAAAAAAGGCGAGATGAAGTGGCGCCAAAGCGGAGAGCAGGATGCTAACTCCCTGATTGCTATCGTACAAAAATTCATTTAAGCGGGGCAAACGTATACCCCAGGCTGCTAAAATGCTCCAAAACCCGGGTTAGTGCAGCTTTCATATTTTTTTCTGCTTTTAAACTGTCGTGAAACACCAGGATGCTTCCGGGCTCTGCATTATTTATAATATTTAGGGCACATTGCTCAGGCGAAATTGTTGCGTCCCAGTCGTATGCAATGGCATCATACATAATTATTTGATGCCCTAATTTCTTCAGCCTTTTGGCCTGCCCGCGTTTGATCTTGCCATAAGGCGGCCGGAAGAGCTTGTTGTGAATACCGGCTTGCTCCAGCAGGGCTTCGGTCTTCGTGGTGTTTTGCAGATAAACATCCTCTTTAGTACTCCAGCCTTTTAAATGATTAAAAGTGTGGTTGCCTATGCTGTTTCCGCTTTTAAGCAGTTGTTCAAAGATTTCTGGATGTTTTGTAATGTTTTCGCCAATGCAAAAAAACGTTGCCTTTGCATTATAACTTTTAAGGGTTTCAAGTACCCAGGGTGTCACCTCCGGGATGGGGCCGTCGTCAAAAGTGAGGTACAGCCTTTTAGTTTCCGGGTTGTCTTTTTGATCCCAGACATAACCCGGGTAAAGACGCTTAAGCCACTTAGGCGTCTTTACGGGTAAGTCTATTTTAAAAAGTTTACTCAAGCGTATCTGTTTCTGCCGGAATTGCTAAAGACGTATCTCGTGTAGGCTCTACAGAAGGAGCAGTCTCCGGTTCGGTCTCATCTTCCCCGTAAAACTGGCTAAACTTACGCAGATACGTATTGAATTCGCGTGCCTTCTCCGGTAAAATCTCCTGATCCTGATTGATGATCAGCAGATCGACCAGACTGCGGTAGCGCTCGATATCGGTAATGATATCCTGTGCATACTGATACTGTCTGTTAAGATCGAGCGTGCTCCAGTAATCGAGTTTTTCCTGATATTTTTTGGCCACCTGATTCCACAATTCACGGGCGCGTTCCTGTTCGCCAACCTCGTAGTAACCGTTTACATAAGGTTCGAGTAAGGTGTAGTACTCAAAAATATCTACCGGCATTTTTTCCATGGCCAGATCGAGCACATTTTTGGCTTTGTCGAGTTGCCCCTCAGCTATCAGTTTTTCGATAAGGCGGGCGAGATTACCGCGATAGGTAATTCCATTTCTGCGGGTTTCGGTGTCGTGGTAAATATCGGGATCACCGCTATTGCCCCAATACCAGTTCATCGCGATATCATAGAATTTTTCGGTATCAATACGTCCCATATCATAAGGCGCCTGCGGATCTATAGGTGTTTGAATCGGCACTAGCTTGTAGCAAACGCCATCCAGCTGCAGGTAATCTTTCATCCACAAATAGTCGTCATCCCCAAAGCTTCCGCCCGTAAAATAAATAGGACGCTCCCAGTTGTTGTTTGCAATCACATCAAGCATCAGCAGGCGATTTTTGTAAAGCCAGGTATCTTTTATTTCAATAACGATATCCGAAACAATAAGATCTGCATCTTTTTGCGGTACGATGCCCTTAGCGATAACGGTGTTTTTGTCTACGGGTATCCTTACAAATTTAGTAGGGAAGGTGTGGACCATGGTTCCGCTTTGCAACTCGCTCATAGTTCTTGGGTCGTCGCTGGCAATCCAGTTCATCCAGGTCTTGATGTCGAGGGTGTCATTGGGTCTCAATTCATTATAAATGACTGCATCCCGGTTACCCGCGACATACTTGTCGTGAGTAAGTTGTGATGGGATGGGGTCGCTTTCGTACGCCTTGCGCTTCATATCATCGATATACCAGGCCGTCTGGAAGAGGCTGGTGTTTACAATGCGCACATCGCGGCGATAGCCTTCAATTTCCTGTACATACCATAGCGCGAAGGTGTCATTATCCCCAATGGTAAATAAAATAGCATTTTCATCACAACTGTCCAGGTACATCTTGGCCATTGCGAGTGCAGTTTTACGCCCGGAGCGGTCATGGTCGTCCCAGTTCTGAGCAGCCAGTATGACGGGGGCTGCCAGCAGGCAGAATACGGTAACTATGGGTAGCACTACTTTAGAACTCACCTTTTCTTTAAGCAAATCATAAAGCGCATAAACACCAAAGCCAATCCACATCGCAAACACGTAGAATGATCCTACCAGTGCATAGTCCCGCTCGCGCGGTTCAAAGGCACGCTCATTAAGGTAAATCTTTAAGGCGATCCCTGTAAACAGGAAAAGAACCAGAAGTACCCAGAAGCTTTTTTTGTCTTTACTGGCCTGAAAAACCAGGCCTAAGAGACCTAAAATAAGAGGTAGGAAGAAATAAGTATTTCGGGCTTTGTTGTCCAGTGCATCAGTAGGCAAACTGTCCTGAGGCCCCAGGCGGGCTTCATCAACAAAAGGGATTCCACTGAGCCAGTTGCCGTGTATGTCATCGTATTTCCCCTGAATATCGTCCTGACGCCCGGTGAAATTCCACATAAAATAGCGCCAGTACATATAGCCAAACTGAAAGTCAAACATATAGGCCAGATTGTCCCCAAATGATGGCGGTTCTACATCAACATACTGTCGTATACGCATCAGGAAAGACTGAAACCCTTCGTTATCAATACGCCCCTGAGCATAATCTGATTTAAACTGGGCAACGGCCTGCTGCAACTCCTGATTGTCTGCATATTCAGGTTTTACCTGAAAATCAAGCGGACCGGTAAATTGCATATAATTTGCAATATGATCGGTACTCCACATACGGGGTAAAAATACTTTATGACGGTCTTCAGAATTCTGAACGGCGTTTTTCCATTCGTTTACGATAATGTACTTGCCGCTTTCTTCATCTTTTTCGTAATTGGGCTTGCCGTCTACATAGGGATTCTGTGCATCGAGTCCGCCAAAAATCTCGGTAAACTGTGGGCCGTAGAATAAGTGGGTTTCGGGGTATTGCTCGCGGTTGTAATAGGCGAGAAGCTCCCGGGCGTTATTCGGGTTGTTTTCGTTGATGGTAGTTCCTGCGTTAGCGCGTATGGGAAGCATCAGCCAGCTCGAAAATCCTATAAAAATAAACAGGATCGAAAGGATTAGGGTGTTGAGCTGGTAATACGATTTTTTACGGGTGTATTTAAGCAGAAAATAAAAAATGGCAATAAATACAAGGCCGGCGATAATGGTCCCGCTGTTAAACGGAAGTCCGATTGTGTTTACAAAAAATACTTCGGCATAGCCGAAAAAGCTAAGCGTGTAGGGTAGTAGAAACTTGAATATAAACATCAGGATGGCTACCACAATCACATTGGCCAGAATGAAATTCTTAACCGTGATTTTCTTATAGTTTTTAAAGAAATATAAAAATCCGATTGCCGGAATGGTGAGCAAAGCCATAAAATGAACCCCAAAAGAGAGACCAATGATAAAGCAGATAAGCATCAGCCAGCGGTTGCCACGGGGTTTAAACATATCCCGTTCCCAAAGCAGTGCTATATAAAATAAAGCCGAAAGCATAAACATCGCCATCGCATATACTTCAGCCTCTACGGCATTGAACCAGAAACTGTCTGTAAATGCAAATGCTAACGAGCCTGTAAAAGAGGCTGCAATAACAGCCATTTGATCTGTGGTGGTTAAAGTCTCTTTATTGCGCTTCAGTAATTTGCGTACTAATAAAGAGATTGACCAGAACATGAAGAGTATGGTAAATGCCGAAGCCAGGCACGACATAAAGTTGACACACAGGGCAATATAGGTGGTGTCGGGAGCGAATACAGAGAAAAAAGCACCCAGCATCTGGTATAGCGGCGCTCCGGGAGGGTGGCCTATCTCTAGCTTGGATGAAGTGGATATGTATTCCCCGGCATCCCAGAAACTGGCAGTAGGTTCAACAGTGAGTGCATAACAAATAAGGGCTATTGCAAAGGCAAGCCAGCCAAAAATTTTATTGTACTTCGGGAAATTGAAGTGTGTCATAAGGCAAATTTAACGAGCAGCGAATTTATGAATTAATACGCTAATGGTTTTCCTTTTATTTGAGCAATACGTTTTTAGAGTCTCCTTTAGCGGTAAGGCAGCAATGGGCTAACGCGGTAAATGCCCGAAAATTTCAGGAAACCTAATTTTTCTGAAAAAATTGTTTGGTGAACTCAAAGTTTGTTTTAAATTTGCAGCCGCATTCGCAAGTCAGGTGATTGTAAGAATACAGGTCAATGGCCTATGGTGTAACTGGCAACACGTCTGGTTTTGGTCCAGAAGAGTCTAGGTTCGAGCCCTAGTAGGCCAACAAAAAAATCCGAACAGAACTGTTCGGATTTTTTTATGGGATTAAATGATCTCGATGTGTTTTAAACCGAGCCCTTTTTTAGGATCAATCCTAATTGTTGTGTTTAAGCAAAAATTGTAGTTAATCTGTATAGAAAGAATTCTATGTTTTTTACTCCTCTAAATTGGCTTCTAAATGCTTTGATCTTTGCATTGAAGGACTCAGCTGAAGCGTTAGTACTTCTGTTTATAAAGTAATTGAGTATTGATCTATAATTAATGTTTATGGTATTAGCAATGGTATTGAATGCCTTAAATCCTGTGTTCTCTACATCTTTATACCAATGAGCCAGTTTTGTATAAGCCACTTCTACTGATTTTGCTTTGTTGAATATATCCCTAAGTCTTTGTGTGAGCTTAAATGCCAACTTTATATCTGGATAGTGCTCGAAGAGTATTTTACTTCGCTGGTATTGGTTTTCTGTCCAATTTGAAGGTGCTTTATAGAGCAGATAACGGCTCCTGGCTAATAACTGTTTTTTGGTATCCCCATTGTCAAAGGTTTTGGGAGTAAAACTTTTCTGCTTTAACCGGGCTTGTTTAATTTGTTCGTTCTCCATATCTATAGCATCCCATCGGTGTTTGATCCTTATATCCTGTAAGGCTTCCAGTGCCAGTTTCTGTACATGGAATCGGTCTGTAACCTGTATTGCTTTTGGGAAACATTTTCTTGCAATGGTCTTCATTGAATTAGCCATATCCAAAGTGATTTCTTTGACTTTGGCTC
>NZ_JAJGMW010000020.1 GCF_020782115.1 Leeuwenhoekiella parthenopeia
CAACCTGCTCACAGTATGAGAGCCTCTTATTAAAGTATTGCTCATAGTGCCAAATTATAGATTTTTTCGCAATACTAAAGTTCTGCAATAAATTGCAGGGTTTTAAACCCTTACCTGAGACCAATAAAATGCCACAACCCAAACTCCTCCTTTTTGACGTAAACGAAACCCTGCTTGACCTCAAGCCCCTGGCACGGCGAATCAATACCACATTGAGCAACAATCTGGCTTTTGATCTTTGGTTTAGCAGTCTTTTGCATTACTCACTGGTGGAAACGACCACAGGAAATCACGAGGATTTTAGCAGAATTGCCAAGGCAACTTTTGAGATGACCGCTTTAAAATTTAAAAAAGTAGTACCCGAAGAAGAAATCGAGTCCATTTTGGGGTTGATAAAAAAACTACCCCCACATCCCGATACGGTAGAAGCTTTACAGGTTTTGAAGCAAAAAGGCTTTCGGCTGGCTGCGCTTACCAATGGAAATCCAACCGTCGCTCAGGCGCAACTCACTTTTGCAGAAATCAACCAGTTCTTTGAACGTATTTTTAGCGTGGATGAAGCGCGGGCATTTAAACCCAATCCAAAGCCGTATGTCTTCGTTCTCGATCAATTAAAGGTCAAAGCTCAGGAAAGTTTGATGGTCGCTGCGCACGGCTGGATATCACCGGCGCTAAGCGTGCCGGTCTTCAAACCGCATTCATTGCACGGGATGGTAAGTTCAAATATCCACTGGCCGAAGCACCTACCTTTGATTGTAAAGACCTCAAAGATTTAGTTAAACGTTTGTCCTGAATTGATAACTCCCGGGCTTTGGGTATCAGGCCCGTCCCAGTCAAAATCTGCATAGGCATTACCCGTTCCTATTAATTTTAAACTATAGCCTATGGGTACATCACCTGGCATGGAAACACCAATATCTGTAGCCGTCATTCCGGCTGCAGGCCCTGTGGTAGCTGTAAAACTTCCTTCGTAACTCAAAAACTGCATTACATTACCTAAAGGATCAACCAGCGCAATCCCATCAGGACCGTTTTGCATATTAAGCGGAATTTTCATCGTACCATAACCGGCCTGTTGATTTGGGATTGCTCCACTTAAAGCCACGGCTTTTATAATAGTTCCGTTTGAACCGTTGTAATGCACAATTTGATAGCCGCTAACATCTAATGCATTCCCGGCAACCTCAACGAATTCATCGGCAGTAATATCAGAACCCGTATTTTCGTAGCGAAATTCATTGATCCACAATTTCTGATCGTCATCAATGACACCTAATGTATGCGTATTTTGAGAACCTATTTGTGGTGTGCCATCACCCCCGGCTATACTCTCAATCGTAAATACGATGTTTGAATTTCCCTGAATAGCCGTATTGTCTAAATACGAAAAGGCTGAAGAGGTTGTAAAGCTGTCATAGCTACGCGAAACGGTAATAGTAACCGGCCCGTTTTGTACCAAATGGGTATAATCGCTAGCACTCACGGTAAGCACCAGACTATTAAAGGGCGAAGGGTTTTCAATAGAAAATGAAAGCGGGATACCACCGGAATTTTCGAGTATCGTTTGTCTGGCAGTGGTAAAAGATACTGTAGCAGACTCCGAAGAGGTACTTAAACAATAGACATTCTTAAACTGAATCCCATCCCACATTTTCAGGCAGCGCTCTACACCCTCTTCATTGTAAAAAACCACGAGACCAATATCGGCAAGCGTTGCACGTGAAGCAATGTCATTTAAGGCAGCAAGAGTGGAAACCCTTGGCGGCATCAGACCTCTAAAACCTCCGTCTGATGATTCGCTGCTGATCTCAAGCATAGAAGCGGGACTCGGTGTAGTGGTACCAATACCTACCTGAGCCTGAATTGAAAAACTTAATAACGCTAAAACGAGATAAAAAACTTTCATACCTACCTATTTAAGTCAATAAATGGTAAGTCAAGTTTTAAAGTTGTGTAGGGCCAACGTATAGGTAGTTGGGTATCACCAATTTAAAAAATTATTAAATACGAAAATCAGAAATTTTGTGTCTTCCTATTTTTCATTATCAACATCAAAAGCTGCATCAGGTTGTTTATCAGGATTGTAATTAAACAAGCCTTCACCTTTCGCGATTACGGAAGAAACCGTAGCATCACCGGTAACATTTACCACCGTTCTGCACATATCTAAAATACGATCTACAGGAAAGATAATCCCTATCCACGCCGGGTTTAAACCTACAGATTCTAAAACGATAATGAGCATCACCAGACCTGCACTGGGCACTGCCGCAGAACCTATAGACGCAAGAGTAGCCGTTAAAACAATGGTTAATTGCTGCCCTAAAGTCAAATCAATCATATGCAGTTGTGCCAAAAAGACCACGGCAACCGCCTGATACAGGCAGGTTCCGTCCATATTTACGGTAGCACCAATGGGAAGTACAAAACTGGTCACTTTCTTATCAACGCCCAGGTTATCCTCTACACATTCCATCGTAACCGGAAGCGTCGCAGCACTACTCGAAGTCGAAAAAGCAAGCGTTTGTGCTGGTCCCATCGCTCTGAAAAAACCGAAATAGGAAACCTTTCGCACAAATATTTTAAATATGAGCGGATAGATTACAAAAATCATCAGTGCCAAACCAAGAACTACTGTGAGTGAATACCAACTTAAACCTTTAAATATTTCGACCACTTTACCTATATCGTTACCGGCCATTTGACTCACGACACCGGCAAGCAAGGCGAAAACAAAAAACGGCGCTGCCTGCATTGTGAGGTCAACCATTTTGAGGAATACCTCCATAATACCATCAACCGCACGTGTTACGGGAGCCGACTTTTTAGGGTCGATAAACAGCATACTTACCCCGAAAAATAATCCGAAGAAAATCACTTGAAGCATCAGACCGTTATCGGCTAAAGAATTGAAAAAGTTATCGGGAACAATGTCTACCAGCGGTTGAAGGGGTCCGGCATCTTTAGTAGCATTGGCAGTTGCCATCTTATCATTTACTGAGGCATCCTGAAGCTCACTTCGCGAAAGATCTGAAATTTCTTTGGCCCGATCCATAAATTCAGGATCCTGTAAATAGTTGATTCCATCTTTGATCACATAGCCCTCATTGGCAGCCCAAATCTCATAACCAATACGGTTATCAATTCGGCTTTGCTCATCTACCAGTTTCCCGGGACCGATAAGGTTTACCAGAAAAAGTCCCATTCCCACTGCAAGGACGGTAGTAACCAGATAAGCCAGAAGGGTCTTCCCCCCCATTCTACCCAGACTGGCCGGGTCGCCCAGATTTGCAACACCACTTATAATTGAAAAAAGCACAAGAGGCACTGCGATTAATTTTAGCAAATTGATGAAGATTTCACCAAAAGGCGCGATCCAGTCGATGGTAAATTGGCTCCAGCCTAGTTTACTGGAAATTAATGCCCAAATAATACCCAGAACCAGACCTATTATAATCTTCCAGTGCAGTGCAAGTTTTTTCATGAATTGATGTTTAGTGTATTGAATTAGCCTTAAGGCGAAAGATAAACAAAAATCGATTTATTTTAAACCGATGCTTATGGATTAAGCCAATCTTTGATCCCAGAAATAATCTTCGGTCCTGACCAGAGAGACTTTTTTAGAGAATTCCGGGTGTGAGGTATTGATGATAAAATTGTATTCCTGGGGGATCACCGCTGAAGGCACTTTTAAAATCAGGCTGCGTTTAGAACGGTACCATTCTGAGCCCATTTGCTGCAACTGAGGGTAAGCGAATAGTCCGCGCCAGTTTAGCGGAAGCATTTCCTTCTTCAACTCCTCATAAAGCGAACTGTCATCTGCTAAAGAAATGACCATGACCTTGTAATGAGTTCCTGTTTGAATAGCCATACGGTTCACTACAAGCTCCAGAGAAGCCAATGCCCTGCTACCCGAGGTGTAAAGTACATTTTCCCCGGCCCGGTTCCATCGAGCTTCAGCTCCTGAACAGGTTAAAGCATTCGCGTAGTGTTCTGCCGAGATGCGATAGACTTCCATCTCAAAACTTAAACGTTATCCCCAAACTCCATCCCGGTAAGACGGTTGTCAATAAACTTCGTGCCGCTGTAGGTGTTTAAAAAACTGGATGGGGCCTTTTTATCAAAAAAGAAATTAGGCTTTTTAAGCCAATCTGAAAATGCTTCAAATGAACCAAAGACAGCTTTTCCGTGATTGAACAGGGCAATAAGCAATACAATCTTTTCCTGAACGTGATCTTTTATAACTGTATGATTGCTCTTATAATTTCTTAAGGTCTTAACGTTGACATTGAGCCATTCTGCAATTTCCGCCTCATTAAAATGGGCCATTTCCCGAAGTTTATCTAAGGTAGCAACATCAACAACGGTATGCTCCAGATAATATATAACCGCCGCTTCATTGAGCGCTAAGGGTGTTTTATCAAACTCTGTATAGCTCATAATCAACTTATTTACTCAAAAATAGGTATTTTTTCGTATCTATAAAAGCATTTTTACCTAAATAAATTGAACATAAAAAAACCTGAATGCTGCATTGCATTCAGGTTTTAAGGTTTTTCGTTGTCGATTCTAACTAGATCTTAGCCGCTTTGTTAATCAGCATATAATCTGCAAGTACCAGTGCAGCCATAGCTTCTACAATAGGCACCGCGCGTGGCACAACACAAGGATCGTGACGCCCTTTGCCTTGCATTTCGGTTTCGTTTCCTTCCTTATCTATGGTAGGCTGATTCTGCATAATAGTCGCTACCGGTTTAAAGGCAACTCTAAAATAAATATCCATACCGTTACTGATTCCACCCTGAATACCGCCGCTTAGATTGGTTTTGGTGCTTCCGTCTTTATTAAACAGATCGTTGTGCTCACTGCCCAGCATAGAGGCTCCGTGGAAACCGCTACCGTATTCAAAACCTTTCACCGCATTAATCGAAAGCATCGCTTTACCCAACTCTGCGTGTAATTTATCGAAAACAGGTTCGCCCAGACCCACAGGTACATTTTGTATCACGCACATTACCGTCCCGCCAATGGTGTCACCGGCTTTGCGTATTTCCTTGATTTTATCGATCATTTTTTCGGCGAAGGCCTCGTCGGGACAACGCACGATATTTGATTCAATCTTATCAAAATCAAGCTCCTGATAAGGCGTGGTCATACGTATATCACCCACCTGATCTACAAAAGCATTGATTTTGATATTTTTTAAAAATTGCTTGGCAATTGCTCCTGCCGCAACACGGCTAGCAGTCTCCCGTGCAGAAGACCGGCCTCCGCCACGGTAATCGCGTATTCCGTATTTCTGATCATAGGTATAATCAGCGTGAGAAGGACGATACGTGTCTTTTATATGGCTGTAGTCGTGAGATTTTTGATTGGTATTTACGATATTAAAACCAATAGGCGTCCCGGTAGTTTTTCCTTCAAAAATCCCTGAAAAAAAGTTCACACTGTCCGGCTCCTTGCGCTGTGTAACAATCTTAGACTGTCCCGGCTTACGACGTTCCATATCTTTATAGACCAAATCCAGATCGATCTCAACACCGGCCGGACAGCCGTCTATGATTCCTCCTATCGCCTCGCCGTGGGATTCCCCAAAAGTGGTAAGTGTGAATAATTTTCCGAAAGTATTACCTGCCATAACGTGTATTTGAGCGGCGAAATTAAAATGTTTTCAGCTAAAAGCCTTGTTATTAATTGCCTATTTGACCCTAAAAAGCTGAAAAGACTAAAATTATTTAATGCTCCCCTAATACTCAGGTAACACCAAATGAAGTAATTTGTTAAAAATCATATTCTTTGAAACGTAAAGTTGATCTTGTCATCCTCTCTGATGTGCATCTTGGCACTTATGGTTCACAGGCTAAAAACCTGGTAAACTACCTGCAAAGTATCAATCCTAAAACCCTTGTTCTCAACGGCGATATCATTGACATCTGGCAGTTTAGGAAACGTTATTTTCCCAAATCACATCTGCAGGTGATCAAAAAAATCATCTCGCTTGCTGCGAAAGGCACCAAAGTCTATTACATAACCGGCAATCACGATGAGAAGTTGCGCAAATTCAGTCCGGTGGAGCTGGGTAATATTTCGGTGCTTGATAAACTGGTTTTAAATCTGGACGGAAAAAAAGCCTGGATTTTCCACGGAGATGTATTTGATGCTTCGATACAGCACACCAAATGGATTGCAAAACTAGGCGGCTGGGGCTATGATTTTTTAATTGTGCTGAATAGTTTCATCAACTTCTGTTTGGTGCAACTTGGAAGACCGAAATATTCCCTTTCCAAAAAAATCAAGAACAGTGTAAAAAAAGCGGTGAGCTTTATCACCAATTTTGAAGATACCGCCGCCGAACTCGCAATCGAAAACCACTTTGATTATGTCATCTGCGGGCACATTCACCAGCCGCAAATGCGCGAGATAAAGACCGAAAAAGGTTCGTGCCTCTACCTCAACAGCGGCGACTGGATCGAGAACCTCACCGCTCTGGAATACCACAAAAAAACCTGGTCACTGATGGAATATGAAAAGCAAAATCTCGCTTTGGCTCAGGAAGACGAGTCGGTTAATACCGAGATTGACCCGATAAGTCTTTTGGCCTCCATAAAAATGATGAATTAATCCTCAAGTCTGGAATAGATGATTTTGTCAATACAATTTTCGGTTGGCCCACATGGAGGAAAATCGATGGTGAGTAGAGATTTATTTTCAGTAATCTCATAGCCCACAGCCTGGCGCTCTGAGATATCCCGAATATCCAAATCCTCAAGGGCTGGCAGATAAGCCGGTGTTCCTGCTTCTATGTAAAATTGTTTTGTTGTGAAAAAGATAATAGAATCTCTGGTTAACTCATAGTCCCCCGAAACCTTATAATCATAACCCAATAATTCATTGCTTTCTGAATTCCTGAAGGTGCTCACTCCTTCAAAAGTGCCGTCTCCTCTAAAGGTGTAGGTAAATCGATATAAAGTTGCACCTTCATCCAATTCGCTTCCGTTAAACCAGTCCCCTTTAAGATTGGCAGTTTCCGGGTTAATCAGATCCTGATCATCCTGATCGCAAGAGATTATAAATACAGCTAGAAGCGCAATTAAGATTAAATTTTTCATGGGTTGATTGATTAGATGTTCCCCACTTAGATACACGTATTCTCAACAGGTTGCGTAGCCTAGTCTAAAATCTTCAATTTCGCGAAGCGTAATAAAAGCTTCTTGATTCCGCCGGTCTGAAAACGGATTTCTGCCTTTTGATCCTGACCTATACCTTCAATACTCAAGACCTCTCCCTGCCCGAAACGACTGTGCTCCACACGCATTCCTTTAGACAGGTTATCATTCAAATCATCAGTCTGAATACCGGGAGTTGACTGAGGTCTTAATTTACGCAGCTTTTGCAATTGCTCTTCGGTAGGTTTACCCACTGTAGGAGGTGCGCTGCCCACGGGTTTCTTAAGGCGCATTTTACTTTTATCGGGTTCTCCAAAAATATCGCTGTCAATCATCGGCTTATAGCGATACGTATCTAGCGGTGTCTGGATATCCAGAAATTTCTCATCGATCTCTTCAATAAACCGGCTGGGTTCTGCATCGATGAGTTTACCCCAGCGGTAGCGCGATTCGGTATAGGTAAGATACGCCTGTTTCTCAGCACGGGTAAGTGCCACGTAGAATAAGCGACGCTCCTCTTCAAGCTCGCTGCGCGTATTCATACTCATCCCGCTTGGGAATAAATCTTCTTCAAGACCTACGATATATACATACGGAAACTCCAAACCTTTAGCCAGGTGAATGGTCATCAGCGAAACACGGTCCACATCGTCAATGTCTTTATCCATATCGGTCGCCAAGGCTACATCTTCCAGGAATTCCGAAAGGCTTCCGGTGGCATCTGCGATCTCTTTTTGTCCTTCCACAAAATCGCGCATCCCGTTAAGCAGTTCTTCAATATTCTCGATACGCGCAATCCCTTCGGGCGTTCCGTCTTTTTTCAGTTCCTGCAATAAACCGGTTTTTCGGGCAACCTCTTCGGCAACCACAAACGCATCGGCATTTTCCGCAGTAATCTGAAAACTGCGAATCATATTGACAAAGTTGTACAGCTTATTTTTGGTGCTTGAGTTGATTTTAATGTCCAAATGCTGAATATTTTCCATCACCTCAAAAATTGAACGCCCGTATTGCTTAGCAGCAATCACAAGACGATCTATGGTAGTTGCCCCAATCCCTCTCGCCGGATAATTGATGACCCGCTTAATGGCTTCTTCGTCGTTAGGATTGACCAATAAACGCAGGTAAGCGAGGACGTCTTTGATTTCCTTTCGCTGATAAAACGACAAACCACCAAAAATACGATAGGGAATTTCACGCTTGCGCAACGCATCTTCCATCGCACGGGACTGGGCATTTGTACGGTATAAAATGGCAAAATCACTATGCTTCAGCTGGTTGTTCATCTTATTTTCAAAGATGCTGCTGGCCACATAACGCCCCTCTTCCCCATCGGTCAGGGAACGGTGCACGATGATTTTAGGACCCGCATCATTTGCCGTCCAGACCACCTTATCCAGTTTGGTCTTGTTGTGCTCAATCACCGAGTTTGCCGCCTCTACAATGTTTTTGGTGGAGCGGTAATTTTGCTCCAGACGGTACACTTTTACGTCATCATAATCCCGCTGAAAGTTGAGAATGTTATTGATGTTCGCTCCGCGGAAGGCATAAATACTCTGGGAGTCATCACCCACCACACAAATATTCTGAAAACGATCTGCCAGTGCCTTTACAATCAGGTACTGAGAATGGTTAGTATCCTGGTACTCATCAACCAGAATGTATTGAAAACGTTTTTGATATTTTGCCAGAACTTCCGGAAAACGCGCCAGAAGTTCATTGGTACGCAGGAGTAAATCATCAAAATCCATCGCACCGGCCTTAAAGCAACGCTCTACGTACTCTTCATAGATTTGCCCCATACGAGGCTTTTTAGACATCGCATCAGCTTCCTGAAGTTCGGGGTTTTGGAAATAGGCTTTTACCGTAATCAGGCTGTTTTTAAAAGACGAAATGCGGCTGTGCACCTGCTTGTACTTATAAATATCCTTATCAAGTCCCATTTCTTTGATAATCGCCGAAATAAGCCGTTGCGAATCCTGAGAATCGTAAATCGTAAAGTTGGGCGGAAACCCCAGATGATGCCCTTCAATACGCAAAATCTTGGCAAAGACCGAGTGAAAGGTTCCCATCCACAGGTTTTTGGCCTCGCTGTTACCCACGATCGTGCCGATACGGTTTTTCATCTCCCGCGCGGCTTTATTGGTAAAGGTAAGTGCCAAAATATTAAAGGCGTCTACACCTTGTTGCATCAGGTAAGCGATACGCATCGTGAGTACCCGGGTTTTACCCGAGCCTGCACCGGCGATCACCATCATCGCGCCGTCTTTCTGTAAAACCGGTGCGCGCTGCGCGTCATTCAATCCTTCTAAAAGTGCCTCCAAAACATGTTCTTTTTTAAAATTTTTCTGCCTTTTTCGCAGGAGCGGAAAAATAAGGAAACTTCCCATTTTTGCGGTCTCGTTCTACATATAGTTATCAAAAAATTATCAAATAATGTCCGTTTATTTAAATGAAAAACACCGCAATCAGTCAATTGGAAAAAAACTGATTTTTCGTCAGTTCAGAAAATAAGGCTTTTAAGAATGGGTTCCCCACATTTTAAATATCTTTAAATCACTAAAGCACCCATATGCCATTTTACAAATCAACGATTCTCTTGTTTTTTAGTATCGCATTCGCGAAAACAACACAGGCCCAGCAGCTTATTTCAGGTCCATTGATTGAAGGATTTGGGGATACGTTTACGGTACCTGAAGCCAATTTAACTGCCGATCCTGAAAAAGTCTATAATGTCGTTTTTGACATTGCTCAATCTCCGGAAGATCCCGCCGAACTAAACCTGTATTTCAACACCGTTGCCCGTTTTTTAAATATGCATGCGGCTGCCGGTGTGCCTCAGCAAAACCTGAAACCCGTTCTGGTGGTTCACGGTAGCGCTACTTTTGACTTGCTAAAAAATGAGGATTACAGCGAAAAATACGGCGTTGACAACCCCAATCTTCCGCTTCTGGAAGCCTTTTACAAACTAGACATCCCTGTTATCCTTTGCGGGCAAACAGCCGGTAAGCGCAACATCCCTCAGGAAAAACGCTGGGAGCATACGCAAATAGCACTTTCGGCAATGACGGCTTTAATTCATTATCAGGATTTAGGCTATGCCCTAATTTCCTTCTAAATTCAAAAAATCAATTATTTAAAATAACAGATATGAAGAAACTACACCTTCTGGCCTTACTTGGTTTAAGCACGAGTGCTTTTGCCCAGTCTCCCGACAAGGAGCTTATGGCTGCAGCAGAATCTATAGAAGACCAGGTTATACAATGGCGACACGAGATTCATCAAAATCCCGAACTCAGCAATCGCGAATTTGAAACCGCAGCAAAAATTGCGGCGCATCTCAACTCTTTAGGTATAGAAGTACAAACCGAAGTTGCCAAAACCGGTGTGGTAGGTATTCTTAAAGGCGATCATCCCGGCAAAGTGGTTGCGCTGCGCGCAGACATAGACGCCCTACCGGTAACCGAACGCAATGATTTACCCTTCAAAAGTAAAAATACAGCCAACTTTCTGGGGAGTGAGACCGGTGTGATGCACGCCTGCGGGCACGACACACACGTTGCTATCCTGATGGGTACTGCCGAAATTCTTTCAAAACGCAAAGACAAAATACACGGTACGGTAAAATTCGTCTTTCAGCCTGCTGAAGAAGGACCGCCACCGGGAGAAGAAGGAGGTGCAGCTTTGATGATTAAAGAAGGAGTACTAAAAAATCCTGATGTGGATGCTATTTTTGGTCTGCATATCAACAGCGCTACGCCGGTAGGACAAATCAACTACAAACCCGGAGGAACTATGGCGGCTGTAGAGCGTTTCGTAGTAAAAGTAAAAGGAAAACAAACACACGGTTCACAGCCCTGGGGCGGAGTGGACCCTATTTACATTTCTGCGAAAATCATTGACGGATATCAATCAATCATCAGTCGGGAGTCCAATCTTTTGGTAGAACCGGCGGTGATTACTGTTGGCAAAATCACATCAGGTGTTCGCTTTAACATCATCCCGGAAGAAGCGGAACTGATAGGAACCGTACGCACACTTGATCCCGATATGAAAAAACTCATCATTCGTCGTATGACCGAAATGACCGAAGGGCTGGCTAAAACCTACGGAGGCAGTGCGACAATTGAGTTTCAAAATAACACAGCAATTACCTACAACGATGAAGAGCTTACTGCTCAAATGCTACCTACCTTGCAAAACGTGGCAGGAGCCGAAAATGTGAATCTGGTAAAAGCCACTACAGGCGGTGAGGATTTCAGCTTTTTTCAGGAAAAAGTGCCCGGCTTTTATTTCTTTTTAGGTGGAATGACCCCCGGAAACACCACTCCGTATCCGCATCACACTCCAGATTTTATGATAGATGATGACGGTTTGCTGCTGGGTGTAAAAACCATGAGCCAGCTTACCCTTGATTATCTGAATGCGCAGTAACTTTGAAAATGTATGACCGAATTTTTTGACATCCTAAAATCCATACCCTGGTGGGGATGGGTGCTCATCGCACTCGCTGTAATCGCTATACGCGATGTGTTTTTTAATAAGAAGCATATCATCACGCACAACTTCCCCGTAGTTGGGCACATACGCTATATGCTTGAGAGTATAGGCCCCGAGTTGCGCCAGTACATCGTTGCCAATAACCGGGAGGAGCTTCCGTTTAACCGTATTGAACGCGGCTGGATTTATGCTTCCGCTAAAAACCAAAACAACTACGAGGGTTTTGGTACCGATCAGAATATTTACGAAGCCAACTATATCTTCATCAATAACGCGATGATGGGCTTCCGCATTCCGCCCGATCATCCCAATGCCAAAAACCCGTATTTTCTGCCCTCGGCTAAAGTTATGGGGCTTTACAACAAGCGGCGTAAACCCTATCGTCCCGCTTCAATAATCAATGTATCGGCGATGAGTTTTGGTTCGCTTTCGGCACGTGCGATCGAGTCGCTCAACAAAGGTTGCAAACTGGCTCACGCCTATCACAACACCGGTGAGGGCGGACTCTCCCCCTATCACAAACAAGGCGCCGATGTGATTTTTCAGATTGGGACCGGGTATTTTGGGGTACGTGATGAAGCGGGTAATTTTTCGATGGAAAAACTGGTAAAGCTGGTTGAAGAAAATCCGCAGGTAAAAGCCATTGAAGTCAAACTTTCTCAGGGAGCTAAACCGGGAAAAGGCGGCGTGCTTCCGGCATCAAAAATCACTAAGGAAATCTCAGAAATACGCCATGTTCCTATGGGCAAGGATGTCATTTCGCCTGCAACACACACCGCTTTTACAGATGTAGAAAGCCTTGTTGAATTTGTAGAGGCCATCGCCGAAGCTACCGGTCTTCCGGTTGGAATTAAGGCAGCCATAGGTAAATTACACGATTGGGAAAAACTCGCCCAGATTATGGTGAAAACCAATAAAGGACCCGATTTTATTCAGGTTGACGGCGGCGAGGGCGGTACCGGAGCAGCACCACCCAGTTTTGCCGATCACGTTTCGTTGCCCTGGGTGTATGCATTTAGCGATCTCTACAAGATTTTCAAAAAGCACCACCTTACTGAACGCATTGTCTTTATAGGCAGCGGTAAACTTGGGCTTCCGGCGAAGGGCGCTATGGCTTTTGCTATGGGTGCAGATATTATAAACGTCGCCCGCGAGGCTATGCTGTCAATAGGCTGCATTCAGGCTAAAGCATGCCACAATAACACCTGTCCCAGTGGTGTGGCCACGCAAAACAAATGGTTGCAGGCCGGGATCAATATTGAAGATAAGGCGGTACGTACCAATTTCTACTTTAAAAATTTCCGGAAGGAGTTGCTTGAAATTACACACGCATGTGGTTATGAACATCCGTGCCAGTTGACTACAGAAGACGTAGATTTGTCCCTTGGTGATAAAAACCTGACCCAGACCCTGGCCGCCTGCTTCAGCTATAACAAGGTGGAAGTGCCGTTTAAATCGATGCAAGAACTCATTGATTGCCCGCATCTGGGAGGTTGCTACGACCCAAAAACAGGAAAAACTGAAAAAGAAATTCAACAAACACCTGAAAAAGTACGTTATTAATTTATGGACCAAATCCTGGAAATTGCAATTGCTGTAGGACCTGCCATTGTGGTAGGAGTTATCGCCTATTACTTTTTTGATTCTTTCCTGAAAAATGAGGAAGGCCGCCGCCGTTTCTTATTACATAAAGAAACTCAAAAAGACGTGCTCCCTTTAAAACTGCAGGCCTATGAGCGGTTGACCTTATTTTTAGAACGCATAAACCCCACTCAATTGCTCATACGCGTAAAACCGGTAACTGACGATAAGAAAGCCTATGTTGATCTGATCGCGGCAACCATCGAGCAGGAATTTGAACACAATCTTACGCAACAGATTTACCTGTCTTCAGAATGCTGGGGTGTGATTAAATCCTCAAAAAATGCGCTTATACAACAGCTGCGTAAATCTGTGGCAAAAAACGAAATCACCTCAGCCCATCAATTAAGGGAATATCTTATTCAGAATCCGGATGGGCAGGAAAATCCCACACGAGTGGCTCTGGACTATTTAAAAACCGAGGTCCGGGAACTTTTTAACTAAAACCGAAGTCTATGCGCGTTACTTTTTTCTTCATCCCGGTATTGCTTCTGCTTTTAGCCTGCGACAATACTAAACCTACTTCAAAGTCGCTTGATCCCATAAACTGGGAAAATCGCCGCATTGAACTGCCTGAAACCGATTCGCTTACAACCGCCAAAACCTATCTGGGTATTTATTCGGAGATCTATAGCACTTCAGAACACAACACCCACGACCTTACGGTTACGGTAAGCCTGCGTAATACCAGTGAAAAGGATACGGTGATTTTGACCAAAGGAGTTTATTACGATACCGCGGGTAATCCCATACGCACCTATTTTGATTTTCCCATTCAGCTAAAACCACTGGAGACTGTTGAAATCATCATTGAAGAAGGCGACAAAACAGGAGGCACAGGCGGCAATTTTATCTTCGACTGGCTTGATGATCCTGAAGTAACAGACCCGCTTTTTGAGGGAATTATGATCTCAACCCGCGGTACGCAAGGCCTTTCTTTTAGCGTACAGGGAAAACGTATCCAATAAAAAAATCCTTTATCAAGTCTCCAAATGAACCTAACAATAGAAAATATTGTTCTTGTAGGCTCTGTCTTACTATTAATTAGCATCATTGTAGGCAAGACCTCTTATAAATTTGGGGTTCCCACCTTACTGTTGTTCTTAGTGGTAGGCATGCTGGCAGGTTCTGATGGTATAGGCGGTATTCATTTTGACAACCCGCAAATTGCGCAGTTTATAGGCATCGTATCCCTCAATTTTATTCTTTTTTCAGGGGGTTTAGATACCAACTGGTCAACTGTAAAACCCATTCTTAGGGAAGGTCTTGCGCTCTCTACCCTGGGCGTTCTGCTTACAGCGGTTTCTTTAGGCCTTTTTGTGTATTATATCACAGACTTCACCATTTACGAAAGTTTGCTTTTGGGTTCTATTGTTTCTTCCACAGACGCAGCTGCCGTTTTTTCCATTTTACGGTCTAAGAGCCTGGCGCTCAAAACCAATCTGAGACCCACTTTAGAGCTGGAAAGCGGCAGCAATGATCCCATGGCCTACGTGCTTACCATCGCGTTTCTTTCTTTAGTAATCAATGAAGATCAGGGGCTGCTTTCGGTTGTACCCATGCTATTGAGGCAAATGATTTTAGGCGGGATCGCCGGTTTCCTTTTCGGTAAACTAAGCAAACTTATCATCAATAAAATCGAATTGGGTTTTGAAGGATTATATCCGGTTCTGGTAATTGCACTGATGTTTATAACCTTTTCTGCTACCGAATTTATTGGCGGAAACGGTTTCCTTGCTATTTACATCTGCGCAGTTTATTTGGGTAATCAGGATTTAATACATAAACAAACAATCCTTAAAATGTTTGACGGCCTTGCGTGGCTTATGCAAATCGTGTTGTTCTTAACCCTTGGCTTATTAGTATTTCCCACTCAGGTAGTTCCTTTCATTGGGATAGGTCTTATGATTTCCTTATTTCTCATTTTCCTTGCCAGACCCATAGGCGTTTTTATAAGCCTGATGTTCTTTAAAATGAAAATGAGACGCAGGTTTTACATCTCGTGGGTGGGACTGCGAGGCGCAGTGCCTATTGTGTTTGCTACTTATCCGCTGCTCGCGGGTATTGAGAAAGCGCATATGATTTTTAATATTGTATTTTTTATCTCGCTGACTTCAGTTTTAATACAGGGAACTACACTTTCAATTGTGGCCAGGTGGCTTAATGTAGGCCTGCCCGATGAAGAGAAACCAAAGCAAAATATGGCCGGTATGATATCTGAAATTCCTAAAACGGCAATGAAAGAAATCGTCATCAAACCCAGCTGTACTGCTGTTAATAAGAAAATAGTAGAATTGGGATTCCCTAAAAATGCAATCATTGCAATGATTAAACGCAATGATAAGTTTCTTACGCCGAAAGGTGCTACCGTAATTAATGAAGGAGATACTCTTGTCGTACTCTCAGAGGATGAAGAAGGTCTGGATGATGTTGTAAGATGTCTTAACAGCCCGAACTAGATATTATTTCAAAATCCTTCCGGAAAATTGACGCGTTCGGTTTATTCCCGGTCAGTGTTTATTCGGTTTCCGGAATTTGGCGCAACTTATTTTCCTGAGCCTGTTTTGCTTTCGCGGCAGCGTAATCCCAACCCTGCTGCCACCAGCTGCTCATTAATTTTTTGTTGAAAATCAGACTGTTTTCGGTAAGTTTTGAAGGCGTATAATACAGGTTAAGCGGCACATCTCTATTAATCGCAGCCAGCTTGCCCACGATCACATCATGGTATTCTACCTGATCCATTAAAAAGCCAAAGAGATTTACCATCAGCGAAAACGGATTCTTCCCCAGTACCTTGTTGTACTCCATATTCTCAGACTCCAGAATAATCGCGTCAACTTCAGTTGCCCCGCGGCGAATGGCCTCGCGTATAGGCACAATGCACCCAAAACCACCATCGGCATATTCAAAACCGTTCTTATTAACCAGACTCATAAAGGGCACGTAGTTGCAACTTATCCAGATCCACTCACAAAAATCGTCGTACTCCCAGTTTTTAATAGACTTGTATTCTACCGTGTTTTTAGTGAGGTTTGAGACCGTAACCACCACATCTGCGGTTTGCCTTTTAATGTCTTCAAACTCTGCTTTAGATAAATTCTTGCGGATGTTTTTAAGCAGATTTTTGCTTTCACCAAAAGTGCGCTTGCGCTTTATAAACTGCCAGACGGTATTCCAGTAGTTGATAGAAACGTATTCCCGGTCGCCCTTTTTCTTGATATTAAAAGGGTTAACATTAAAAATAGTGTTTTGGTTAACCTGAGTATAGACCTCGTATGCCCGCTTAATGTTATTATTGGCAAGTTGTGAAATAAGCAAACTCCCGGTTGAAGTACCCAGAAACAAATCATACTTATGACCCTGCTCTTCAATAAGATGTTGAGCCACACCACCTGCATAGGCTCCTTTACTCCCCCCTCCGGAAATAACTAAAGCCCGCATTTAGAGTAATTTTTCATTAACCAAAGCCTGCTCTTTTGGATTGTCAAACTTCAATTTCTCCAGTTCTTTGCGATAATCCGGGTTTTTGACCACCTCATCTAAAATCGATTTGCAAGCCTGCGCAAAACGCCAGTTGTGATGAAAACAGGCCTCAACCAGATTGGCCAGACTTTTGGGTTCATACAACTGCAATTGGTATAATTTTTCGAAAGCGTTTAATCGGGTCTCAAACGCATAGCGATCACCCGTAAATCGGGTAAGCCTAAAGAAATGATCGCGTATGTAAGCTTCCTCATAATCTAAAGTAGAAATAGCCAGAGCCAGCCATAAAATTTCAACATTATGATCTGCAAAACCCTGCACGCCTTTCATCTTGTCTAAATACGTGTGACGGTCTGCCGGAAAGGATCTCCACAAATTGAAAAAAGCGTATTCCCGGGTGAGATACGAATCGTCATTGAGCAAACGCTCGTAATTCACTTTCATAAATGCCGGCACATCGGTGATTGTCTCGGCAATAGCCTGCCGTACCCAGGCATTATTCGTATAAAACGCCCGCTCATAAATACGCGCTGCAGATGAAGCCGGCACTTTAGCCAACTGGTAAATAACTTCCCGACCGCTGTACTTATCAGGCAAAGCCAAAAGTTCAAACAACTTGTTCTGTTTTTGACCAAAAGACTGAGCTCGCAGGGCTACCACGCGTTTATAGCGCTGAATCACCGGTGAGTCTTTTAGCAGTTCCTGAGCCTCAGCGTATGGAAACTCGGTTCCCTCAAGCCAGGTCCCGGCAAAATCCATCAGATCTTCACCGCTTGCCGCACGGGCCTCGACCAGAAAATCTTCGGTCTCCACGTTGCTAAACTTATGCTTGTCTAAATAATTTTTTACCGCGGTTTTAAAAGCCTCATCTCCTATTTTATTGCGCAAAGCGAAAAGCGCCCAGGCTCCTTTTTGGTAAAACGTAAGCGAGCTCGCATTGGGATTGAGCAACTTTTCGCCTTTACCCTGCTTGCTAAGCGCCTGAAGCTGCTCTGCAGACTCGTAAAGCTTCCAGTAAAACTCATCATCACCCAGAAATTTTCGCTCTGCGAGTAAAGCATAATAGGTAGCAAAACCTTCCTGAAGCCAGTGATGCATTCCGGAGGTTTCGGTCACATAATCGCCAAACCATTGATGGGCGAGTTCGTGCGCATTTACACTCACATAATTGCGGTCTGTAAAACCGGTACGGTCTACCACATACTGATCGCTAAAAATAGTCGCGGTGGTGTTTTCCATCCCCGCATACAGAAAATCCTTTACCGGAATCTGCTTATAATTGGGCCAGGGATAGGGTACCCCTATTTCCTCTTCGAAATAATCAAAAATATCGTCGCTGTAGCGGTAGGTGGTCATCACCTTCATAGAATCTTCCGGATAATAGTACAGCTCTATCGGAATCCCGCTGTCTGACGCACGCTTTTGCTTTCGGTAATCACCCAGTACAACGGCAACCAGATAACTCGACATAGGCTCAGACATCTCATAATGCCAGATAAACTTCTCGCCGCTTTCTTCCTTTTCCTTTAAAACACCGTTTGCCACGACTTCCTGACCGGGATAGGCCACGATACTCAGGTCAAACTCAATCTTATCGTTCATATCATCGATACTGGGCAGCCAGTTTGAGGTGTATTTGCCCTGACCCTGCGTCCAGATTTGCTGAAAACCGCCGTTATTTACAAAATAAAGAGCCTTGTCCGGTTTAGCGGTGTACTTGAGTTTAAGGTGATAGGTCTGCCCTTTTGCGAAGCTTTCGGTAAAAATGATACGCCCCTCATCGGTATGTGTGCTCACGAGTTTATCGTTAAGCAGCGACTCATAGCGCAGAATATTTTTTGCATCGAGATACACAAAATCGGCATCGTCGAGCATGGTAAATTTGATTTCCAGATCGCCGCTTACGGAAGCTTCGGCAAAATTAAAGTCGAGCAAGGCATAGATACGTTCAAAATCTACTGTTTGCGTTTGCTGGCCATACCCTGTGCTTATCAAAAGCGTGGCGATAAGCGAAAAAAACCATTTCATCAATACATCAATTTATAAATCTGTAACACAGATTGGATTAGACAGGTATTCTTTTACGCAGTTGCGAAAAGCTTCTTAACTGTCATTTTTAGTTAAAACCAGAATTGGCTGCCAAATTAAGGATTTGATTTTAAAAGCGCTTGTTTAATGCGGGTGAATACACGTATAAAATTGAGACGTTTTATATATTCGTTGCGATGAACGCGGGCAAACTACAAACACCTATAGATTACCTGAAGGGCGTAGGCCCCAGCCGGGCCGATTTGCTGCGCTCTGAGCTGGGCATTCACACCTATCAGGATTTGCTCAACCTCTTCCCCAACCGCTACATCGATAAAACTCAATATTATACCATAAACCAACTGCAGCCCACCAGTGCAGATGTGCAAATCATAGGTAAAGTGACCCACATCAAAACCGTGGGCGAGGGCCGCTCAAAACGCCTGGTCGCTACCTACATTGATCAAACCGGAGCGATGGAACTGGTGTGGTTTAAAGGCCTGAAATGGATACGCGAACGCCTTAAAATCAACGTGCCCTATGTGGCTTTTGGCCGGGTACAGCGTTTTGGCAGCACCTACTCGATCGCACACCCCGATCTCGAACTGCTTGAAGAACACGAAAAGGGATTGCGGGCGGCGATGCAACCCGTTTATCCTTCCACCGAAAAACTGAGCAATCGCGGCATTACAAACCGGGTGATGAACGGGCTGATGCAAACCCTGTTTCAGGAAGTACATAAAGAACTGGACGAATCGCTGTCGCCGGGAATTATTGAAACCCTCAAGCTGATGTCGCGCAAAAAGGCTTATCTCAATATTCACTTTCCGCAGAAACAGGAAAATCTGGCACGGGCGCAATTCAGGCTGAAGTTTGAAGAATTGTTCTTCATTCAGTTTCAATTACTGGTTAAAAACCTGCTGCACAAGAAAAAAATCAAGGGCTATGCCTTTGAACATATAGGCGAAAACTTTACCGAGTTTTACAACAAACACCTGCCTTTTGAACTTACAGAAGCTCAAAAACGGGTGGTAAAAGAAATACGCAACGATCTGGGCAAGCCCGCACAAATGAATCGCTTATTACAGGGCGATGTAGGTAGTGGAAAAACCATAGTTGCCCTACTCACCATGCTCATCGCTATAGACAATGGTTTTCAGGCCTGCCTGATGGCGCCCACCGAAATATTGGCTATTCAGCATTATCAGGGACTTAGCGAATTGTGTCAAAAGCTGGACATTAAAATCGCCTTGCTCACCGGTTCGTCAAAAACCAGAGAACGCCGCGTGATCCACGAAAGTCTTGAAGACGGCTCGCTACACATTTTAATTGGAACCCATGCCCTGCTTGAAGATAAGGTGCAGTTTAAAAATCTGGGACTGGCGATTATAGACGAGCAGCACCGTTTTGGCGTAGCCCAGCGCAGTAAACTTTGGCACAAAAACGATTTGCCTCCACACATTTTGATCATGACCGCAACGCCCATTCCCCGCACGCTGGCGATGAGTGTTTACGGTGATCTCGATGTTTCGGTGATTGACGAACTGCCTCCCGGAAGGAAAGCCATTAAAACGGTACATCGGTATGATAACAACCGCCTGAAAGTCTTCGGTTTTATTAGGGATGAAATCAAAAAAGGCCGCCAAATCTACATCGTTTATCCGTTGATTCAGGAAAGTGAAGCGCTTGATTATAAAGATTTGATGGACGGTTATGAAAGCATCAGCCGCGAGTTCCCGATGCCCGATTATCAGATTTCTATCGTTCACGGCCAGATGAAACCCGACGATAAAGACTACGAGATGAACCGTTTTGTAAATGGGGAAACCCAGATTATGGTTGCCACCACCGTGATTGAAGTAGGCGTTAATGTTCCCAATGCTTCGGTGATGGTGATTGAAAGTGCTGAGCGTTTCGGGCTTTCGCAGTTACACCAGTTGCGGGGACGTGTAGGACGTGGTGCAGACCAGAGTTATTGCATTTTGATGACCGGTCACAAACTTTCGGAAGACAGCAAAACCCGTCTGCAAACAATGACCCGCACCAATGACGGTTTTGAAATCGCAGAAGTAGATCTTAAACTGCGCGGTCCCGGCGATCTTATGGGAACCCAGCAAAGCGGAGTTCTCAACCTGAAAATCGCCGATATCGTGAAAGATAACGAGATTATGAAAGCCGCCCGCGGTTATGCTTCGGCCGTTTTGAAAGAGGATCCACAATTACAAAAACCCGAAAACCTGCCCATTCGCCAGACCTACGCAGCCCTGATGAAATTTAAAAACATCTGGAATTACATCAGTTAGCCGGTATTAATTCTGAATTCAGAATTCAGAATTCAGAATTATTTGAGTTCTGTATTTTCGATAACTCAGAGTGCCAAAAAGCGGTGTAAATAGTATATTTGCCCTTTCTAAAACAAAGGCATGCAAATAAGTTACAACTGGCTAAAACAGTTTTTAAATATTGATTGGGAAGCCGAAAAAACCGGCAATCTCCTTACCGATTTAGGTCTTGAAGTTGAAGGTATTGAAGACTTTCAGAGTGTAAAAGGCGGACTTAAAGGTATCGTGGTAGGCCACGTGCTTACCTGCGTTAAGCACCCCAATGCAGACCGTTTAAAACTGACCACCGTTGATATTGGCGATGGCGAACCCGTGCAGATTGTTTGCGGCGCGCCAAACGTTGATGCAGGTCAAAAAGTACCTGTAGCTACTGTGGGCACAACCTTGTTTGATGATAAGGGCGAAGCCTGGAAAATCAAAAAAGGAAAAATACGCGGCGAAGTGAGTAACGGAATGATTTGCGCCGAAGACGAACTCGGACTTGGCGAAAGTCACGACGGTATTATGATTCTTGATGACGATCTTGCCCCGGGCACTCCCCTCTCTGATGTTTTTGAGGTTGAAGATGATTTGGTTTTTGAAATCGGGCTTACGCCTAACCGCGCCGATGCGATGAGCCATATGGGTGTTGCACGCGACCTGCGTGCCGGCCTCATTCAGCTGGGCAAACACCCGGAATTCATTACCCCATCCACGAGCTCCTTTAGAATAGATAACCGCACCCAGAAAGTAAGTGTTGAAGTACTTGATGCGCAAAAGGCTCCACGCTACTGCGGGGTTACCATGACCAGTCTTACCGTGAAAGAATCTCCGCTATGGATGCAAAACCGCCTGAAAGCAATAGGGCTTACGCCGAAAAATAATCTGGTCGACATTACCAATTACGTTTTACACGAACTGGGACAACCGCTTCATGCTTTTGATCTTTCTAAAATCGCCGGAAAACAAATCAATGTAAAGACTGTAGCTTCGGGTACTAAATTTACCACTCTTGATGGCGTAGAACGCGAATTAGATGCAGAAGATCTGATGATTTGCGATGCCGAAAAACCACTGTGTATTGCGGGTGTTTTTGGCGGAGCAAATAGTGGTGTTACCGAAAATACGACGTCCATATTTCTGGAAAGTGCGTACTTCAATCCGGTAAGCATTCGTAAAACTGCAAAAAGACACGGCCTTAATACCGATGCGTCGTTCCGATTTGAACGTGGCATTGACCCAAGCATTACCGAATATGCGCTGATGCGTGCCGTATTGCTCATTAAAGAATTAGCCGGCGGTGATGTAACCAGCGATGTTGTGGATATTTATCCCAAAAAGATTGAAGACCATCAGGTCATCTTAAACTTTGAACGGGCTCAGAAGCTTATTGGGGAAGAAATTCCGAAGGAGACCATCAAGTCTATTCTATCTTCATTAGACATTAAAATCAACAACATCACTGAGTCTGGTATCGGGATGACGATCCCCGCCTATCGTAACGATGTGACCCGGGAAGTAGACGTTATCGAAGAAATCCTTCGGGTTTACGGGTATAATAAAATCAAGTTTAAAGCAAAGTTGAATGCTTCCGTTTCTAAAACCAGCCGTTTTGCCGATCATAAAGTGCAGCAAATCACAGGAAGTTTACTGGCGTCTCTTGGATTTCACGAGATCCTGAACAACTCGCTGACCAATCCGGAATACGCTACTTTAAATGAAGCTTACAAGGAGGAACACAGCGTTAAGATGCTCAATCCGCTAAGTACCGATCTATCGGTAATGCGCCAATCGCTTTTATTTTCGGGTCTTGAAGTGGTTGCCTTTAACAGCAACCGCCGCCAGTCTGACCTCAAGTTGTTTGAGTTTGGCAAAAGCTATCATCAGTTTGGTGACAAGCGTGAAGAATACAAGCATTTAAGCTTGCTTCTGTGCGGAAAACAAAACCCGGAAAACTGGTATCAGCAACAGCAAAACACTACGTTTTTCAACCTGAAAGGAATGGTTGAAGTGGTGCTCAACAGGCTGGGCATAAAAGACTGGCAGGTTAAGCCGGTTAAAAGCAATGAATTCTCGGAAGGTCTTACTTACACCCTTGATAAAAAACCCGTGGTACATTTTGGACTGGTTGCCAAAGCCGTTCGCAATCACTTTGACATTGATCTCGAGGTGCTGTACGCAGATTTTAACTGGGACACGATTTTAGAACTTATTGAGCAAAACAAAATAAGCTACGCGCCTATTCCTAAAAACCCTGCAGTGCGTCGTGATTTTGCACTCCTGCTGGATAAGCAGATCAATTTTGAAGAAATCTATAATGAAGCGTACAAAACCGAAAACAAACTGCTCAAAAAAGTAGCCCTGTTTGACGTGTATGAAGGGAAAAACCTGCCTCAGGGCAAGAAGAGTTATGCGGTAAGTTTTACGCTTCAGGATGAGTACAAAACCTTAACCGATGCGGAAATTGACAAGATCATGAGCAAACTTCAGAAGCGTTTTGAAGATGAACTTCAGGCAGTTCTGCGTTAATACTTTAGCATTTATAAGGTTGTGATTTTGGGTGTTATTGGTTAATTTTAGCATAAAAAGAAAAAGATGCTGTTAAAGAAAACCAATATTCACGATAAACTGTATCGTGAAGAATTTAAGAATGCCGAAAAGGGCCTTATAAGCTGGGTTACCGGTTTTATAAATAAAAGCGAAAGTGAGAACGAGCGCATTTTAAACAATCTTGCATCAGAATCTTCTGAAGATGCCGTGAAGTTTAATTTTGACCTGCTGCAATCGGATCGCATTTTTCACGAAAAGAGCATAAAAAAGATTTGTGTAGACTATCGTCTGCGATTTCTGGATTCCCGATATTTTAAAGGTACATTTCCGCAGGAAGCCCTTTCAGAAATAAGCCGTCTTGAAAACGAACATGAGATAAGCCTGAAGGGTTTTAAAATCATGGCGCCTTCCAAGATGTTTGTTTTGAGTAAAACAGACGATCCCTTACTCTTTGCTCCAATGGGCAACGGCTATTATTACCTTATACACAAATGGGGAAATGATTTACATCCTTTACGCAAGTGGATGATGTGGCCTTTTAAGAACTTTGAAAACCTTATCTTCACGATACTCCTATCCAGTGTCGTGGCTACGCTTTTAGTTCCTGATGGTTTGTTTACCAGAAAACAGGATTTTAGCCAGGATGTGATGGTATTCTTTTTTATGTTTAAATCTATCGCCGCCGTGGTTCTGTTTTATGGTTTTGCTCTGGGCAAAAATTTCAATACAGCAATCTGGCGTTGTCAGTATGATAAAGCCCAGTAAATGATCACAGACTCAAATTATGAACGCGTTTACTCGGGTTCTGAAATCAATGCAAACTACCTTAAAACCTATCTGGAAGACTCGGGGATAAAGAGCATTTTGCGCAATGATAAGGAAAGCGCGTTACGCGGAGGATTTGGAAATTATGAAAGTGAAGTATTGCTTTTTGTTGAAAAAGAAAACCTGATAAAAGCAAAACATCTGGTCGAAAAGGCTTTTGCAGAAGAACAATACAGCGATAGCGAACTTGAGGCTGAAGCATCACAGAGCCGCCTGGAAGAAGAAGGAAACGTAAGCTCAGAAGGAAGACCGCTTATTCAGAAAGGAGAAAAACCACAGCGTTCTAAATGGAATTTGCTTATAAACGCAGCACTTCTTATCTATTCACTATGGAGACTTTACCCACTTACGCAGGGAGAAGAGCTGTCGACTTTCAGGATATTTTTGAGTGGTTTTATTGCTGCGATAAGTGCGTTTGCACTCATCAATCACTTTAGAAAGTAGGTCTTTAATCGTTCAGATTGAGGTACGTCCCCGAATAATTGCCGTAAATGACTTCGTCGTCATTTCGGGTAAAGCTAAAATCAAGGGAAATTTCTGATGCTGTAATACGGTTAATCACCACCTCTATTGCTACTGCCTGTTCTGCAGTTACCTGGTAATTTAAAATCGCGTCACCGCGGCTGTAGCTCCCTTCAGAAATAGTTCCTTCCACAAAGAACTCGTAATCCACCGCGTTAGTGTAGGTAACCGCTTTGATAACATCATCAGTAAGCGCAAAATATATCGCGGTAATGTCATCCAGATCTTCCCCGGAAGTCATTTGAGCCGTAGTTTTATTGAAGAAATTGAAACCTATTTTTGAAGGTTCGTCGCTTTGGGTATTTTCATCAAAAATCCATAAGGTTTGCATATCAAACAAAATCCCGTCAAACACAAATGCATTTACGGGATCTTCCAGATTTTCTTGTGTAGCGGCGTCATCGTCAGATGAACAGGCTATACCTAAAGAAACAACTAAGATTAAAATAAGTAACCTGATTTTCATAATGGCCTTCCTGATTTGGGATCGAGAAGGCCAATATACTAAAATTTAGGCCTCAACAGCATACATTTGGTTACGCTGTTCCTTGATCTTAGGATCGCTCATGTAGTCATCAAATGACATATGGCGGTCTATCACACCTTTAGGCGTAAGCTCTACGATGCGGTTACCAACGGTTTGAGCAAACTCGTGGTCACTTGTCGTAAGCAATATTGTGCCTTTAAAATTCTTGAGACTATTATTGATTGCGGTAATCGATTCCAGATCCAGGTGGTTTGTAGGTTCATCAAACATCAACACATTTGCACGCTGCATCATCATTCTGCTTAACATACAACGCACTTTTTCACCTCCTGAAAGTACATTAGATGTTTTAAGCGCTTCCTCGCCTGAGAAAATCATTTTTCCTAAAAACCCCCTCAAAAATACTTCCTCGCGTTCCTCTTCGGTCTTGGCATATTGACGTAACCAGTCTACCAAAGTCAAATCGTTTTCAAAATATTCCTGATTATCAACCGGAAGATACGATTGGTTTGTAGTTACACCCCACTCGTACTTACCTTCTAAGGCTTTTTGTTTGCCGTTTATGATTTCGTAGAAAGCCGTAGTAGCCCGGCTGTCCTTTGAATACACCACAACCTTGTCGCCTTTAGCCAGATTGAGGTTAATGTTTTTAAACAGAATCTCCCCGTCAATAGATGAAGCCAGTTTTTCAATATTTAAAATCTGATCGCCGGCCTCACGTTCACGTTCAAAAATAATTGCAGGATATCTTCGGCTTGAAGGCTTAATCTCATTTACATTGAGTTTTTCAATCATCTTTTTACGTGAAGTAGCCTGTTTACTCTTGGCCACGTTTGCGCTAAAACGACGGATAAATTCTTCAAGTTCTTTCTTCTTTTCTTCGGCTTTCTTGTTCTGCTGTGCACGCTGACGGGCGGCTAACTGAGAAGATTCATACCAGAAGGTATAGTTTCCGCTAAAATGGGAAATCTTACCAAAATCAATATCTGAAATGTGCGTACAAACCGCATCCAGGAAGTGACGGTCGTGCGATACCACAATCACACAGTTATCGTAGTTTGCCAAAAAGTTCTCAAGCCAGTTGATGGTCTCGTAATCGAGGTCGTTTGTAGGCTCATCCATAATCAATACATCAGGATTGCCAAAAAGTGCCTGAGCCAAAAGCACCCGTACTTTTTGTTTACTATCAAGATCCTTTACGAGATTATAGTGTAAATCTTCGGTAATCCCAAGACTTGAAAGCAATGCAGCGGCATCACTGTCGGCATTCCAGCCGTTCATTTCCTCAAACTCAACCTGAAGTTCTCCTATTCGGTCTGCATTTTCATCAGAATAATCGGCATAGAGCGCATCTATTTCCGTCTTGATTTTAAAAAGGGGCTTATTCCCCATAAGCACGGTCTCCAGAACCGTATGCTCATCGTAGGCGTAGTGATCCTGTTCTAAAACAGACATACGCTTCCCGGGCTCGAGATGCACATGACCACTGGTAGGGTCTTCCTTTCCTGAAATAATTTTTAAAAAGGTAGATTTTCCGGCGCCATTTGCACCTATAATACCATAACAATTACCCTGAGTAAAGGAAACATTAACCTCATCAAACAACACGCGCTTTCCAAACTGAACAGATAAATTAGATACTGATAACATAGTCAAACCTCTTTTTAATTAAGGCCGCAAAAGTACAGCTATTGCCGTAAAAGATGAAAGATTAACTTTTTAATTCTATGTTTTAACTTGTAATTAACAAGGTAAAATCTACAACACGGCTACATTTAGCCTCCAATAGCCATCAAAGTAATTTTTACTATCCCTAAACTCAAGACCTGACTTCCTATGATTGAAAAGTTACTTTTCTTCATACTTATTTTATTATTAGCCGGTTGCGGCAGTGATACTCCTAAAGCTGACACCGGTACGTATCTGGGTGGCGAGGTGGTGAACCCGGTATCGAATCATGTGATTCTATCTAAAGATGGTATTTTTCTGGACAGTATTTCTTTAGATCAAAACAATCGCTTTTTATATCAATTCAAAAACACTCCAAAAGGCATTTATACTTTTGAGCATAATGAAGAGCAGATCGTATATATTGAGCCGGGGGACAGCCTTTTGCTTCGCGTAAATACTTTTGAGTTTGACGAAACCCTGACCTACACGGGTTACGGTGCTTCTGAAAACAACCTGCTTATCGAATTTTTCCTGAAGAATGAGGAAGAAAACAACCTGATGATTCAACGGGAAATCTACCAGCAGGATCCGGCGACTTTTAGCCGAAGTATTCTGAGTTTTAAGAATGAACGTCAGGACATGCTTGATGAATTTTTAAAAAGTCACGATGTAAGCGATGATTTTGAAAGCATAGCGCAAGCCCTTGTAGATTATGATTATTATGCCAGGCTTGAAGTCTACCCGATGTCGCATTTTGGGGTAGATCGCGTTGACTTTATCAAATCCCTACCCAACTCGTTTTACGATTACCGTAAAAAAGTAAACTTCAATGAAGCCAAATTTATAGAGCTTTATCCCTACCAGCGGTTTTTATTCAATTATTTCAACCAGGCTGCCTTTAGAGAATACTTCACAGAAGAAACTTACAATCCGCTGTCGTTTACCCACAACCTGCATAAGCTGCGTCTCATTCAGTCTGAAATCAAAAACGACTCGGTAAAAAGCTTTTTACTAACCCGTACGATCAAAGACTATCTGGCGAACAGCAACGATAAAAAAGGAGGCGAAACGCTATACGAAATGTATATGAATCAAATTCCTTCGGAAGCAGATAAGAAAGAAATTCGCGATTTATACACGGCAAATAAAAAGATCGAAACCGGAAAACGCATTCCCGATGAGCAATTGCTCACGCTGCAACAGGACACGGTTACTTTTGAAACCAGCATAAAGAAACCGGCATTTATTTTCTTTTGGTCAAACAACAATAAAACCCACGCTAAACGCGCCCAGCAACTGGCAGAAAGTTACCTGGAAAAATTTCCGGAATTCACGTTTATGGCTATTAACGTAAACGATGATTACACCAGCTGGAAACGCAGTATTGAGCGCTATGACTTTAAACCTCAAAACCAGTTTCTGTTTACGGGGGATTACAATCAACTGGTAAAGGATCTGGCTTTAAGCTCTACCCTTAAAACCTTTATTGTAGATCAAAATGGTTTTATCATTAATGCGCACACGAATTTGTTCAGCACAACTTTTGAAAGCGAACTGCTTACAGCTTTGAATAAGTAATCCTGAGGTTTTTTAATCTGAATTAACCCAATAAAAAAATCGCCCGTCTTGATTTAAGACGGGCGATTTTTTATTCTGAAAGAATGGCTTTTTAGCTATTCCCTTTTTTATAGTCGGCTAAGAATTTCTCCAGACCTATATCGGTAAGAGGATGACTCAAAAGACCTTCGATTGACGAAAGCGGCCCGGTCATTACATCAGATCCTAACTTGGCGCAGTCAATAACGTGCATCGTGTGACGGATTGAAGCTGCAAGGATTTCAGTCTCAAAAGCATAGTTATCATATACCAGACGAATGTCTGCGATAAGCTGAAGACCATCTGTAGAGATATCATCAAGACGACCTAAGAACGGAGATACATAAGTAGCACCTGCTTTAGCTGCAAGCAATGCCTGCCCTACTGAGAATACAAGAGTACAGTTTGTACGTATCCCTTTATCACTAAAGTATTTTAATGCTTTAACACCATCTTTAATCATTGGTATTTTAACTACGATTTGCTCGTGTAATGCAGCAAGCTCTTCACCTTCCTTAACCATTCCGTCAAAGTCTGTAGAGATCACCTCTGCACTCACATCACCGTCAACAAGATTACAGATGTCAACATAATGCTTAAGAATATTTTCTCTTCCGGTAATGCCTTCTTTAGCCATCAATGATGGGTTCGTGGTTACACCATCAAGTACGCCCAGATCCTGAGCTTCTTTAATCTGATCAAGGTTTGCGGTATCAATAAAAAATTTCATGAGGATATTTTTGGTTTATCAATTGTTTTATGGTCAAAATTAAGCAATTAAAACTTGAATTTTCGTAAAGTTACGTTATTATACAAATTAAGTGTTAATGTTACATTTACGTATTAATTTGGAACTTTTAGAGCTTGTAATGGTTCAACAGCAGTCGCTCATAGCTTTTACCGGGCAACACACCTTTTAAAAAGGTAGAAAAGCGTTGCATAAAAGCCCCCACTTTATAGTCTACCTGTGGTTCTTTGGTATTGATAATTTCGAAAACGGCTTTAGCCATAAGCATAGGATCCTCCCCTTCATCTACGTGCTCGTCCATCAAAGCTAAAGACTTCCCGTAATTGGACGCGTAGTCTGAATCTTCACGCAAAGGAGCGTGATAACGACCGGAAGCGATATTGGTTGCAAAATCTCCCGGCGCCACGTTAGTCAGCTTAACATTAAATTCCCTGAGTTCCATACGCAAAGCTTCGGTGGTTAAACTCAAAGCCCCTTTGGTAGCTGAGTACGCACTGCGATAGGGCAAGCCCATATAACCAGCAATAGAAGTCACATTGATAATTAAGCCCCTGCGTTGTTTACGCATGGTGGGAAGAACTGCTTTCATCACCGCAATAGGACCAAAATAATTAGTCTCAAAAACCGACTTCAATTCCTCTTCCGGGATTTCCTCAAGCGGACCGGTTATACCTTTACCGGCATTGTTTATAAGTACATCAATAGTGCCTTCCTGCTCTAAAACAGTGGCAACGGCAGTTTTTATAGTTTCGGTTTTCGTAACGTCAAGTGCTACCAGATTGACCCCGTTAAGCGTTGAAGATTTTGGATTACGACTGGTACCATAAACGGTAAAACCTTTGGTAACCAAATATTCAGCGATTGATTTACCAATGCCTGAGGAGGCTCCGGTGATCAGGACAACTTTTGACATAATGTGCGTTTAATGGCGAAGAATTTACGCAAATATAAGGCATAAAAAAAGGCAAGCTACCTACATCACACCGCTACGACCATCTACCCTTGCTGCGTTCCCGCCCTGGGGGAATTCGACAGGAGCTGGTTGTGTAGGACTTGCCGGGTGCAAATATACATTACCTATCTGCTTTGCCAAAGGTTTTTTAAACTGAATTTATTGATTTAACTTCATCCCCAAATTCCAAAACACATGCGCATTTCTAATCTTCTCGTTATCTTGTCTTTAGGCATCTTCTTAGTCTCCTGCGGAAACGGAAAAGATCTCACCAAAAGTTTTTCGATCGTTGTTGACAAGCCTTTAGAGAGTTTAAAAAACGGCGAAAACATCACGATAAGCCTTAAACCAAAGGGTGATATTGTGCTTGATTCGGTAGTTTATCAGCTCGACAATACGAGAATAGGCAGCCAGCCGGGACTCGAGGCCCTTTCCTATACCCTTAATGAACAAAAGCTCGGCAAAAAGCAACTGCAGGCAACCTTATACGCAGGCGATAAAACCGCTGTTCTTAACGAAACGCTCATTTTGCTGTCTTCAGAAACTCCCGTGCTGTATACCTACGAAATAGTCAATACCTTTCCGCACGCCAAAGAATCGTATACACAGGGACTTGAATTTCACAAGGACAGCCTTTATGAAAGTATTGGGGAGTATGGTAAATCGGCCCTGCTTAAAACCGATTTGCAAAGCGGAACAATTCTAAAGCGCATTGATCTTGACAAAACGTATTTCGCCGAAGGCTTAACTATTTTAAATGAAAAATTGATACAGCTAACCTGGCGTGAGAAAATGGGTTTTATTTACGATCTCGACAGCTTTAAAAAAACCGGAAGCTTTCAATATGGTCAAAGTAAAGAAGGATGGGGCCTTTGTAATGATGGTAAAAACATCTATAAATCTGACGGTACCGAAAAAATCTGGATTTTAGATCCCGAAACCTATGCCGAGACCGGCTATTTTGAAGTGGTTGACAATAAGAAAGTACGCTCCAAGTTTAATGAACTCGAGTGGGTTGAAGGCAAAATTTATGCAAACAGTTATCAGTTTGACAGCATCACTATAATCAATCCCGAGACCGGTGCTATTGAAGGCGTTGTCGATCTCAGATCACTCAAGAAACAAATAGGCTCTATTACCGATGATGCTAATGAAGTACTCAATGGGATTGCCTATGATTCAAAAAATCAAAAGCTTTATGTAACCGGCAAACACTGGGACAAATTATTTGAAATACGCATTTTCAAAAAATAAATTGAAGCGTGAAAAGTCAATTCGCATTTCTGTATAAGACTTCGCTCTTCCTTGTAGCACTTGTGAGTTTAGCATCGTGCAGAGATGATTTTGAGCCCGAGCGCAGTACAGGAAAACTCGAATTTTCAAGAGACACCCTATATCTCGACACGGTTTTTTCAAATATTGGCAGCAGCACCTATACCCTTAAAGTTTTCAACCGCAGTGACGCGTTTATACGTATCCCGCAGGTAGGCCTGGCCAGGGGTGAAAATTCGGCATATCGCCTCAATATTGACGGCCGTGCCGGAAAAGTTTTTAATGAAGTAGAAATTTTACCCCGCGACAGTATTTTTATTTTTATAGAAACCACGCTAGATGCTCAAAATAATGATCAGCTTATCTACACAGATCAGATTGTTTTTGACGCTGAGCCTTACACCCAGAAAGTCGAACTCGTGACCCTTGTGCAAGATGCTGAATTTCTTTTTCCAGGTAGAAATGCCCAGGGTATTAAAGAGACTTTACAAATAGGGATTGATGAAGCGGGCGAACCCATCCTGATAGAAGGTTTTGTTCTTGCTGACGATCAATTGCGCTTTACCAATGAGAAGCCTTATGTTATTTACGGCTACGCCGGAATCGCTGACGGAAAAACTATGATCATCGAGGCAGGAGCACGACTGCATTTTCACGACAACAGCGGCATTATTGTGGGCAATGGCGGAAGGATTGAAGCTAACGGAAGCTTAAGCACGGACCCGGAAACCTTAGAAAATGAAATTATTTTAGAAGGAGATCGTCTCGAGCCCGAGTATGCTGCTGTGCCCGGACAATGGGGTACCGTCTGGTTTACACCGGGAAGTACCGGGCTTCTGAATTATGTAACCCTAAAAAACAGCAATCTGGGTATCCTGGCAGATGGTAATACCGGCAATGCGGAAGCCGATATCCAATTGAAAAACACGCAAATCTATAACAGCGCTCTGGTAGGTCTATATGCCGTTACCGCTTCTATTGATGCTGAAAACCTGATAGTAGGCAATTCGGGGATTTCCAATCTGTGGATCAGGATGGGCGGTAGCTACAGCTTTACGCACAGTACCTTTGCTAATTATTGGAATCAAAGTTTTCGCAACACCCCGGCCGTACAGATTGACAATTTTTTGGAGACCGAAGATGCCCTGCTTACTTCAGGCCTAACAAAGGCCGATTTTGTAAATTGCATCGTTTACGGTAACAGATCTGAAGAATTGGGATTACGGTCTATTGAAGCAATACCTTTCAATTTTTCATTCAGTAACAGTCTAATTCGGTTTGATGATCGTTTTGGTGAATTTTCGGCTTTGCCAAACTATGACTTTACAGATACAGCTAAATATCAAATGATTAAACGCAGTGAAGATCCTGATTTTGAAAACACAGCAACTAACGGGTATCGTATAGGCTTAAATTCTGCTGCCCGGGCATTGGGTAATGCTACAGGAGCTGCTCGCGTACCCCGGGACATTAGCGGTACAGAACGCAACAACAACCCGGATGCCGGGGCTTATCAGGCTACAAATCTTGACAATTAGATGCTCAAAAAACTAATTTATACCGCCATTTTTACGCTTAGTCTATTAAAAGCGCAGGCGCAGGCTCCGGAGCTTGAAGCTACCGGAGACCAAATCTACTGCCCCGGTTCTGAGATTTCAATCGTCGAAGATTTTACACTGACTAATGCTTCAGGTACGGCAATAAACGCGATTTATGTTCAAATTTCAAGTGGCTATGAGCAGGGCCGTGATTTTTTGCGTTACAATGGGAGTAATACGGCAATAACCCCCAGTTTTACAGCTTCCAGCGGTAAATTACAACTTAGTTTCCCTTCTACTTTGACTCCTGCTGAGATAGAAACAGCCATAAAAAACGTAGGTTATCGCAGTACCAACACCAACGTAAGCGGCATTAAAGAAATTTCGATCACCATTGGCGATGCCAACTATTTACCATCAACCGGACATTACTATAAATACTTTCCGGATGCCGGAATCTCCTGGGATGCAGCCCGTGCTGAGGCTGAGACCGAAGATTATTACGGCTTAACCGGTTACCTCGCTACCATAACAACTCCAGATGAAGCCCAGCTTGCAGGAAAACAATCTAGTGGAAACGGCTGGCTTGGGGGTACAGATCGGGAAACCGAAGGCGTCTGGAAATGGGTTACCGGACCTGAAGGAGCTAACGGCGGTTTGATATTCTGGAACGGAGGAGCTAATGGCTCAACTCCCAATTACGCAAATTGGAACGTCAATCAGCCTGATAATGCTCACGGCGGGGACGGTGAAGACTATTTACACGTTACAGCTCCCAGTATTGGCAACCCGGGGTCCTGGAATGATTTGCGGCTAAATGGTGATCCTTCGGGAGATTATCAGCCTCAGGGATTTGTAGTAGAATTTGGTGGCATGCCTAACGATCCGGTTCTTAAAATAGCTACCTCATCACAAATACGGGTTGCAGCTGTAGTAAGTACTACCGGCGACACCCGTTGCGGTCCGGGCGCAGTAAGCCTGAATGCTCAGGGAACCGGGGGAGAACTTCATTGGTATGACAGTGCCACCGGCGGAAATCTTCTGTTTACAGGGGCCAACTTCACAACCAACATAAACACAACAACCACTTTTTTTATCGCCGCAGAACCCGCGGGCTGCACTTCAGGCAGCAGGCGCTCGGTTCAGGCTCTTGTACTCGAGCCGGTGAATGTTGCTGCCCAAATTGATGTTTTTAATTGTGATGAAGATGGTACTCCTGACGGTTTTACAGTTTTTAACCTCAACACTATTGCCGCAGATATCTCAAATTCATCTTCTGAAACGGTAATTTTTTATACAAATCGCACAGATGCCGAGAATAATGACACTACAACCAGAATCAGTTCTTCAGACTACGACAGCAGCGCTGGCAATACACTTTATGCCCGCACCCAAAATACGAATGGTTGTTTTGGGATAACCCGGGTAAATCTGGAAGTTTCGACCACCTCCTTTCCTTCCGGTTTTGTTTATGATCTTGCTAATTGTGATACCGACGGTGCTATTGACGGCTATTTTGACTTTGATCTCAATGAGGCCACGCCGGCAATGCTGGCCCAGTTTCCGCAAGGCAGTAACCTGAGTGTTTCGTATTACCGCACCCGGGATGAAGCGCTTCTTGATCAAAATGAAATACCTCTTAACAACCCCTACCGCAACGAGACTGCAGATGAGCAGGTTGTTTACGTTCGGGTTGAAGACAATTCCGGCAACCGCTGTTATGGAGTAGGACCCCATTTAAGATTGCAGGTATTACCCGTACCTGAATTTGAAATCTTCAATGAAGGTCGTTTTTGCAGTACCGCTGCCTCATATACTCTCGAAACTATAAATGCACAGGGCTCCTACAGTTACGAATGGCGTGATGAACAGGGTATTTTATTGAGTACCGAATCTTTTGTAGTCGTCACGACTCCCGGAATTTATACCGTTAGCGCCGGCAACGGGGCGTGTGTCTCCGAAACTCAGCAAATTGAAGTCATCGCCTCTGAAGCCGCTACGCTTAGCACCGAAAATATCGAAGTAATCAGCGAGGGCGAATTTAATACCGTACGTATTATTAATAGCGCCAATCTGGGTCAGGGCGATTATGAGTTCGCTCTGGGAGATGAGCTGGGACCCTATCGTGACGAACCCCTTTTTGAACGGGTTACTCCGGGATTTAAAACCCTATTTGTTCGGGATAAAAATGGATGCGGTATCAGCAGTATTGAAATCCCCATACTGGGTTTTCCCAAATACTTTACGCCAAACAACGATGGTTATCACGATACGTGGGAGCCACTTGGGCTTAGTACACAGGACTATAGCGCAGTAAGTATCACTATTTTTGATCGTTATGGAAAACTTCTAAAAGCGCTTTATGGCTTTGGCGAAAGCTGGGATGGTACCACCCGTAATCGCGCGCTTCCTTCAGACGATTACTGGTATCGAGTAGAACTTACCGATTTAGATGGGGTGGTTACTCGTTTTAACGGCCATTTCACTTTAAAACGTTAGAATTGAAGATGGAAACCCTTCGGCTCTTTTCATACGGAACCCTTCAGCATAGCGATATACAGCAAAATTTGTTTAAGCGGAAACTGGAAGGTACGGCCGATAAAATACTGGGGTATAAGTTGGGAACCATTACCCTTCCTGAAAATCACCCGAATGCGCAAACCTATTTTATAGCTATTTATACCGGTGATGAAAAAGATATTCTCGATGGAATTTGCTATACCATAAACGCATCAGAACTAAGTCTGGTCGATGACTATGAAGGACCCGCATACGAGCGTGCAACGGTTATTTCAAATTCGGGCAAAAAGGTTTTGATTTATAGAAGACCGATACACTAGTTTTAAATCTTAGTAATTTTTCTTCGATATATATAATTTTTGCTTATATCGATCTTTTGGTGTATTTTTTTTAACAATAAAATAGACCATATTCCGCTTTTTAGGCTCAACTACACAGAATGCATTTTTTTTCAGGTTTTCAGAAAAAACACCATAGATTCGTTGTAAAATCAACCAAATATGCGTCTGTTTCTCTCTTTTTTCAGCCTGTTTTTTGTTCAATTTGTCATTGCTCAAACTAATAGCCATCTTGATGCTCAGGTTTCGATTTCCCTTTCTGAGGAAACCTTTGACGCGGTTTATGTTCTGAAAAATTTACCGGTTAATTCGCAAAAACTTTCCTTTAAGCTTAATAAACATTTTAAAGTAAAACAGGTTTATTTAAATAATGACCCGATAGCCTCAAGCAAGTATCCGCAAAATTGCAACGACTGCCTTACTCACAATATCAATATCAACAGGCCTCTGAACAACCTCGATCATTTGAAGATTGAGATATCCGGAAAAATAAAAAATCTGGAAACCGATAAGGATGTGAGACGCCATAAAGGAGAAGTTGTGCTCGTAGATGGGGTGCTTCTGGCCGGTGCTAATGATTACTGGTACCCACAGGTGGTGCGCACCAGCGGTTCCCTTTCTGAATATATTAATCCGTTTAATATGACCTATTCGATCACGGCAACCTGTGCAGACTGTGATCAAATTTACCTGGGTAAGGGAACGCCAAAAAACAGTGGAGCAACTTTCAGCAATGACCGCGCCGAAGGAGATATTACATTGATTGCAGGAACTTTTGATTTTAAGGAAGGTACCTATGCCAATTACATCAATGTTTCCGATACTGATATTCAAAAAATACAAACACGCTTTTCAAAAAGTCAGCAATTTCTGGAAGAATTCACACAGTTTACCGGAAAACAAAGCAAAACAGTCTATGCCCAACTGGAATCGCCCATCTATGGCAATGAAGCCAATTACAATACCATCGTAAATACCTCAGCCAAAGTAGACCTTAATAAAGTGGATGAAAACCTCACCGAGGATACGGCGTATTATTACTTCGCCAGCAACTTTGAGCCTAAAACTAAACTTGACCGGCTGTTTTTACAGGCTTTGGCTAAATATGCGCGCATTAAATATCTCGAGACCAATAATCGCGTTCAGTATGATCGCCTAACCGGAATTGTACAGACTGGTAGTAGGGCTGAAAAACCGGTGGAATCTCAATCACAGCTTCAGGCATTACTCATTACACCGGGTCAATTTTTAGAATTGGAACAACGCATTGGTGCCGAAGAAATGCAAAGCTTCCTTAAGAACACCTTTCAGAATTTAGCATACGGGAAATCGAGCTATGAGGCCTTCACCGAAAGTATCGCCAGTGTTAATACGCCCAACACCAATCTGGAAGTCCTGATAACACGGGTTCAGGATCAGTTTAAACTACGAGCTGCCGAACGCAATACCGATGTGCTGGTAGGTTTTTAAACCCTTCTGGACGGCTCTATTTAAAACGCAATAACGATTCTTTCACCTTAAGCAGACTGCTCGCTTTTTCTTTTGGTATTACCGACTCGTGACTGAGCAGAAAGTCGAGCTGCGCAAGTTCTATGCGTATTTGACGCGAACTGTGTAAAATCTGGAATGCTTCAGCAAAGCGCTTATTTAATTCGTCTAAAATAACCTGATCTCCCCCCTTTTCACTATTAACCAGGAGCATACCGAAGCTCACTTCGGTCATTCCCAAAAGCACCGAAATATCGAGGTCTGCGGGATCTACATCATCCAGGTGTTTTAAAAAGTCAGACAGATAGGCAAAAACCGGTTTTTTGGTGTACTTATTCAATTGATTTTTTAGATTACCCTTGCCGTAAGCTTCGAGCAGATAGCTTAAAAACACAATGTTTGAGAACGCGTCAAGCGTTTTACCGTCGTATGGGTTTGTGCTGTTATCGTAAGCTTCGGTATAGTAATCAAGTGCTGTTTGCAGGTATTGCAATTGCTTTTCCCCTTTTTCGTGCATCGACGCAAATTTGTAACAGTTGCCCACAATGCCCAGCCTTAAAGTGGTCTTGCCAATAAGGGCCAGCTTGGTTACCAGATCGAGCTCTTCCTTCCGCTCTGCGGCATCTTTAGAGAAATTCAAAGAGCGTAACAGACAAAAATGCTCTAAAACCTTCATCGAAAAATTAGCATCTTCGAGAGTCAAAACCGCCCTGAACGTATCTAAAGCCTCAGCGGGCATATCGAGCTCATCGTAAATTAAAGCCTCTTTCTCTCTGATCACACCGTCGATCAGGTCATTTCGACTGGCATTTTCAAGAATTTCATCAAGCTTGCGCTTTACTGTTTTAGGATTAAAACTGCTGTGACGTATAGACGCATAAAGGTTTTCAAGATCTGTATACACCTGCGAACTCAGGACATAATCAAAGACTTCTTCTTTTTGCCTTACGTGCTCAAAAAACTTGTAATGTTGATTCCCGTAGCATTGGTAAGCACCCCAGGTATTGGTATGCCGATGGTTTTGATAGCATTTTTTACGCGCCATTTGTACAGCTTCGCCAAATTCATAACCGGAAAGCATACGACTGTAAAATTCTTCTGAGAAAGTTTCTGCGGCGGCGTCATCAACAGCCCAACCGGTCACAATGATGGCCTTAACCCCCATGGCGATAAGTTGGGTTCCTATATTGGCCGCCAGTTTGTAACGCGAGCGCATGAAGGCATCATCGGTAGCATTTAAGGTTCCCGAAAAGCAGCAATTGATAAAAACAAATTCGGGCACATAGCTCAATTGCTTGATCATGGCAGGGTCTATACAGATGCCGTTACCAATGGCTATGCCCACCCGGTTATTTGCAGGATCGTAAAGCCCATGACCTGCAAAATGCAACAGTTTATATTCATTGGTATACAATTGCAACATAATATCTGTAGCATTGCTATTAAGCAACGGAAAGGTCTCAAATCCCGCATTTTTAAGCTTATCATTTACCATTTGTGCCTCTGCTTTTGCAGCAGCCAACTGGGGCAGTGATGCCTCATTATAAATAGGATCGCCTATGATAAGCGTCTTGTTGCTCACGCTGCGCAACTGGTTACTCTCATAATCTGAAGTCAGCAACTGGCGTATGAGTCCGCTGTTTACGGCTGCCGGGGTTTCATCAGACTCAAAATCATGAAACAGCTCCCAGGGGAACTGAGCCGCTTTGAGATCGAGTTTAAACAAAATATTGTTTTGATTGCGGATGATGGCTTTAAACTGATTAGGAATGAGTAATTCAAACAGGGTTTTAGAAAGCCGCTTATCCCACGCCGAACTGCGCGACATCTGCTCCAGCAGAATACCTACCTGTTCCAGACCGTTGTGCACTTCCTCTTCTTCTACCCGCGCCAAACCGCTTGACGAATTGTAAGCAAAACCGGTAATGCGATCGCCATCACAAATGCTTTTTACATTAAAATGATGCCACCAGTCTTCAGACTCATCTACAAATGCACGCCTTTTTTTGGCTCCCTCCTTACGCTCTATACCTTTTATGAGCTCAAAATTAAAGCGGTTATCAGAATTTTTGAGCCTGCTCAACGCCCAGTAGGCCTGGCTCGCCAGCGACTCGTAATGGTTTACAAATTCTATCTGAGTTAGTTCCTGTAAACCTTCCCCGTGTTCTTTTATAAACCGGTTGGCGCTGCTTACACCCAGTAAAATTCCCTTGATAGAATCTTCGATTTGTAATCTTCCGTAACCGGTACCCATCAGGATAAAGGAGATTCCCTCGGCATAGGATTTGGCTTTTGCCAGGGTATAATTATCGCGCATAAACATAGCGTATTTAAGTGCCGCCATCTCTACCGTTTTGGCCAGCAGATAATGGGTAAGTTCCTGCGAATTGCCCAGACCGCACACAATCGCTCCCCGCGGATTGGTATTCAGGTTAAAAAACACCTCACTCTCCCCTATCTTGCCGGGATAATATCCCATATCGTAGCGCTGCATCAGACGGCCATTGAGGTAGTTATCGAGCGCTTTTTCGGCACTGTGCACACCGTCGTTATTAAAATGCCCCAGCATTACGGGGTATCGGGAAACTTTAAGGTCAGCATTAATAACGGCAACATTAAGCATGGTGCGCTCAGGCTGGGTAGATTTTCGAGCCGGTTCTATACCAAACAATACATCGCCTACCAGATTGAGGTTATTGCCCGGTGCAGGTACTGCGTGTACTTCACTGATGACTTCACCGGCGCGGGAGATGGGTTTGGTTTTGAGTAACCTATTGGTTTTACCTTCAAGCAGAATATCAACAATACCGTCGTAAATCCTGGGATCATTGGCGAGTTCGCCGTGTGAGGTATGCGTATAATACACGTTGTCTTTTGGAATGCGCGACGGGATGCCCGTTACCCAGGTTACGCTACTGTCGCCCGCTGTGGTTGCGAGGTAAACCAGTTTTTTCTTATTTGAAAGAAAACGCGATTCGGTCTTATAATCATAAACCGTTTGCTCCGCGTGACCGGCCACATAATACACCTCTTTGAGGTCATCTTCGGTTAGATGTGTAACAAAATCCAGGACAGAATCGCGGTATTTTTTAAACTGATCCAGATCTTTTTTAAGCGGAATAACCATAGGCTCGGTACTTTCCGCTTTGCGGTCTTTCCAGAACTGCGAGTCCCAGAAGGGGCGTTTGCTATTGTTTTCAATAGGAAGTAATTCAAATATTCCCGGAAATTCCCTAAATACCTGAAGCAACTCTTCCTTAGAATTTTTAAAATCGATCATCGCCAGCTGCTTCACCCGGCTGCTGTGACCGGTGAGCACTTCCATAATCAAATACGAACCCAGCCAGGGCGTGCCCAGCATCACAAATTTATTGGCGGGTTTTTCGATAAAGCGTTTCCAGACGGGCGCAGCGTCCATCATAAACTGGCGTACTACCAGACCACCCATAGAATGGGCGATGATGTGAATGGGCTGGTTGTAAGTGTCCAGTAAATGCTCCACCTTTTTAGCTAGTTGGGCTGCAGAACCTTTCACGCTTTTACGCCAGTCAAACGGAAAGGTGATCACATCGTGCGTTTTAAGCAGGTGCTTTACAAAGTCATCGTAGTATTTTTTAATCACGCCCGAAGCTTCCACCCCGCTGGTATTGATTTCGAGATCGTCTTTAATTGCTCCTCTGTTTAATTCCCTAAAATCAATCCACTGCGGATTGCCGTTGTGATCGAGACTCGAACCCATAATCCCGGGAAGCAAAATGGCTATGCGCTTATTGCCGCTCACGTGCTCGTAATGCACACCTTCCATAGAAAACATGCTGAGCAATACCCCACGGTTACCGGCTCCCGAAAACTTCTGGGAATAAAAGCCCGCCTGACCACCCGGCGCCGTAACAGCAGCCTGCAGAATGGCGTCGCAGGTATTTTGATTGCGGAAGTAGTTGAAATGATTGGTGCTTCCGTCTTTCGACAGAAAGTATTGAATACCGCCCAGACGAGGTGCCCCCTGCTCCATACGGTCTGAATCGACCACCAGATCGTTTGCCTTCCAATAAAACAAATTGGCCAAAATTACCTTAAGCGAATCGCCCAAGTGCCCTCCCACTTCGGCATCGCCGGCAATCACATACAAATCATTGGCGACCGCGCTTCCTGAAAAGTTCAGCATTTTTTGAAAGCTGCTGTCGGGCACCATACTATACAAACCGGGCATTGCCTCGTGATTGGCTTTCTGTTTTACCACTTCGAGTAAAAACAGTTTTACGGTATTGTAAACCACGTTGACCTGTGCCCCCACAACCAAGCCCAAAGCATTGAGCAGTACATTGAGAAAATGATCTGTTCTGCGCGAAAGCAGGGTGGTGCCGCTGGCCGGGGCTGCTACCCGTATGACCTTGCGCACTTCAATTTTCTTTTTCCGGGCAATGGTGTTGATCTTTTTCATCAACTCAAAAGCTTCGGGATCTTCTTTTGTCATCATCCCCAGTTCGAGATCACTAAAGCCAACCACTTCATTACGGTGATCGCATTTGGCCAAAACATCAGCGACAAGTCCGCCGCGGGAATGGCTCAAAATTTCAACACTAACAGACTGGTCTACGTGTTCTAAAAAGTCGAGCGCATTTTGCAGCGGACTCACAGAAAGCGTACGATGATCAAGCGCAAGGATTCCTGCATTGTACTGGCGCATCAACTGGTCCCAAATAGGACTCTGCCCGAGGCGCAATTCAGCGAAAGCGGCAAAGGTATTAGACAAGGTGTCGTGTATAAGCAGCAGGTAGGCTGTGCTGGCAGGAGCAATTTTGGCCACCGGCATATATTGAAAGCCTGCATCAAGCTTGTAAAGTCCGGGCTGTGGCATCGCCCGCTTGTCGTAGGCAATCGCCAGATTTTTTGCAGAAGTCTCGGCAGCAGTGCCCAGTGTTTTAGCACGAATAAGTTTTAAGGTTTTAATCACCACGCTACCAATAGCTCCCCTGGAGGCCTGCTTTCCGGTAACCTGAGGCTCAAAAACAAAAACTTCTCCCGAGCGCTTACCCGAAGCAGGTGCATTGTAAATTTCTTCAATATCCAGAGCATTGCCTATCCATTGAGTTTGATCAGAAAAGGTGAGTTCAATAATATCATCATCCTTCAGTTCGAGCTCAATACGCCGGTTTTCGGCGCGGCTTTTTTCGAGCTGTACCGCGGTGACCACTTCAAATTCTGAAAACTGGGCGGTTTGTAGATTTAATTCTTCGGCGATTAGGGTTCCGTAAACGAGTGCTTTGGTCATGATTTGCTGAAATTCTGATAGTTGTGAACTAAATGTACCTAAAAGACCCATTGCGAAGCACTTACCGTCCTGAATAAGGGGTAAAATCCCCGCCCACGTGCGGGAAAAAGGCGTAGTCTTTCCGGCGGGACTACGCGATTTCCTTACATGTTGATTTGAATAATGGTATTTTTGAATTTGAACACGTGAATTTTTCCGCAAAGCGGAAGCATTCCACGCTTATAAAAAGGATAACTGTGCAAAAAGATAAGCTTACAAATAGCATCCGTACACGTGCCCTCATTTTTGATATGGACGGCACGATGTTTAACAATATGATGATTCACCATCGCGCCTGGCAAAAAAAACTCAGCGAACTGGGGCTTGAGATGACGCTGGAAGAAGTAAAGCGAGACATTCATGGCGTTAATGAAGAAATCATCAAACGTTTGTTTGGCGATCGCTTTAATGAAGCAGAGCGCAGGCAAATCGCCTGGGATAAAGAAGCTGCCTATCGCGAAATTTATGCCGATAAAATCAAGCTGCTTCCGGGATTACAGGCTTTTTTAGACAAGGCCAAAGAACTAAAAATCCCTATGGGCATAGGTACTGCAGCTCCCGGGGAAAATGCTGAGTTTGCCATTGAAGCGCTTCAGCTTGAGATCTATTTTAAAACCGTTGTGCACAGCGATATGGTACAACGAGGCAAGCCCGATCCGCAGGTTTTTGAGATGGTAAGCGCAGAGCTGGATATTCCGCTTGTGGAAAGCCTGATTTTTGAAGACAGTCCTACCGGTGCTAAGGCTGCTGCAAACGGTGGTTCCAAATCGGTCATTCTTACCACCACACACACGCCTGAAGAATTTGAAAGTATTGACCGTATCCAACATTTTATGCAGGATTATGAGCAGGTCGAGCTGGCGGATGCAGGAGCAGGCTGGTTTGAATTGCGCTTTTAAATCTTCCATTCGCTAAAAAAATGCTAAGCCTCTCAAAATTGTTGGCTAAAAACGTATTTTTAACGCTTTAAATTGAAAAAAACTTATGAAAAAAGTACTCTTGCTGGGCGTTGTACTCAGCTGTATGATGTTTGTAAAATGTGGACCAAAAGTATCCAACACGACTTCTGAGACGTCTGAAAAATCTACACCGCTGGCTGATGTGGACCCTATGCCTTTTGCTGAAAGTATTACGGCAGACGAACTGAAAGAAATGCTGTATGTATATGCTTCAGACGAGTTTGAAGGTCGAAATACCGGCGAACCCGGACAGAAAAAAGCTGCAGAATGGCTTAAGAATTTTTATGTAGAGCATGGCATTCCGTCTGCTCAGGAAGACAGCTATTTTCAGATTGTACCGGAGAGTTTCTTTCGCGCCGGAAGCGGGATTAAAGCTTCTGAAAACGTAGTTGCCTTTATTGAGGGCAGCACCAAACCGGAAGAATACATCGTAATCTCTGCCCACCTGGATCACGTGGGTGTTCGTGAGGATGGCGAAGTTTTCAACGGGGCTGATGATGACGGTTCTGGTACCGTAGGCGTTTTAGAAATAGCCGAAGCTTTTAAACAAGCCGTTGAAAAAGGATACAGACCACAGCGCTCTATCGTGTTTTTACACGTAACCGGTGAAGAAAAAGGATTATACGGTTCGCGTTATTACGCCGAAAACCCCATTTTCCCTATCGCAAATACCGTTGCCGACCTTAACATTGATATGATAGGCCGCGTTGATGAGGCGCATAAAGACAATGAAAATTACATTTACCTGATTGGTTCAGATAAATTGAGTACCGAACTCGATAGCATTTCGACTGCGGTAAACAACAAGTATATGAACATTAATCTGGATTATACCTATAACGACGAAAATGACCCAAACCGTTTTTACTACCGTTCTGACCATTACAATTTTGCCAAGCAGGGTGTACCCATTATCTTTTACTTTAACGGAGTACACGAAGATTACCACCAGGTTACCGATACCCCTGATAAAATCAATTACCCGATGCTCGCCAAGCGTGCGCAACTGGTATTTTTAACCGCCTGGGAACTTGCAAATCGTGCAGAGCGCATAGTTGTTGACAAAGAAGTTAAATAACTAGCTTAATTTTTAAGAATTGAAGCCCTTAAGCAATTTGTTTAAGGGCTTTTTTTATGAAAATCTGTACATTTAGAATTCAAGACGAAAACCGTGAAACACTGGATTGACCCTCAATTAGAACTGGTAAACGAAATAGTAAAACTGGTTCCCCTGAGCCCGGAACATCGGGACGACCTGGTAGAAGCCGCGACAGACGGAAAACTGTGGGAGTTGTGGTATACTTCAGTACCTGATGCGTCGAAGATTGACGACTACATCAATCTGGCGCTTGATGAACAGTCTAAGGGTTTGGCTAAGCCTTTTACGGTAGTCGACGCCAAAACCGGAAAGATCATTGGTTCTACCCGATTTTGTAAACTCCAACCTCAACACCGCAGGCTCGAGATTGGCTATACCTGGTATGCAAAGCGCTATCAGCGCACCAGCGTAAATACACACTGTAAATTATTGCTTTTACAATATGCTTTTGAAAATTTGGACTGCATCGCCGTCCAATTTATGACCGACTGGTTTAATCTAAAATCCCGTGAAGCCATCGCACGCCTGGGTGCAAGGCAAGATGGTATTCTGAGGCATCACCGGCTTAATAAAGACGGAAGCTACCGCGATAGCGTAGTATTTTCAATCACCAATACCGAATGGAGCGGCGTTCAAAAAAATTTGCTGCTAAAACTTCACAGCTATAACCCATAATTCATGTATCAAAGAATAGCCCTGCTTCGCGGAATCAATGTAGGCGGTCATCGCCTTGGTAATTCAGAATGCTGAGTTCAGAGTGATGAGTTATTCGTATTTCTAATTTTGTATTTATCAGGACCGGGAGTGATGCGACCTAAGGAGCATCGTATCGAAGGGTCAACTTACAAGCTCTGGCTTAGATACAAATTTCACTGTGCTACGCTACGCAAAATTCACTCAGCCAGCGCTTTTGTAATCCTGAATGCAGAGTGATGAGTAATTCTGTATTTCTAATTTCTGATTTAACAGTCCCCTGAGTGATGCGAGCCTGTGAGCTTCTAATCGAAGGAAAGGGCTGGGGATGGATGTAATTTTGAATTTTAAAGCTTGAGCAGTGCACCAATCAGATGTGATTTCTCAGTCGCTTGGGCTCCTTCGAAATGACTGCTAACAGCAAACTGAGACTGCTGACTGATGCTGAATGCGGAGTTCTTTGTTCTCTGTTCTTTGTTCTATGTTCTATGTTCTATGTTCTTTATTCTTGAATTTTGAATTTTGAATTTTGAACCTTGAATTCAAATAACTGTCCACTGAGACTGCTGACTAATTCAGAATGCTGAGTGATGAGTTAGGAGTTATTTTGTATTTCTAATTTCGTATTTATCAGGACACTAGTTACCGCGCAATTGTATCGCGCGGTAAGCAGCCAAAATTAAATGATCCCCTATCACAGTACGATTGCGGCATGGGGTTCGTTAATTCGAATATGCTCTTACCCCAACTTTAATTAAAGTTTAACGCCCTCTTAAACGCTTCTCCTTCCAAGAACCGATAACTTTAAAAAGACGTAGTCCTTCTTATCTTTTACAGCTGTAAAGCGGTTTTTTAATCCTTTTGATAGAGAGACTTGAGCGGGCTGCGTAAATTCTATAAACTAAACCAAAAATTGTTATGAAAGACATTGAGAATCCGCAAGGGCTTAGTGAGTGTCCCTTTCGAGGCACGCGTATTGGCGGCGCATTGGGCACCGCACCTCAAAATGAAGACTGGTGGCCGCAACGCCTTCCGGTAGATTTACTGCATCAGGAACAGCCCGTAGCAAACCCGCTGCGTGACGAGAATTACAAGGAGGCTTTTAGCAAAATCGACTATGAGCAACTCAAAAAAGATATAAAAGAATTACTGGTCTCCTCTAAAGACTGGTGGCCGGCCGATTATGGCAACTATGGTCCGCAGATGATTCGTATGGCATGGCACTCTGCCGGTACGTATCGTATCGCAGACGGTCGCGGCGGGGCTTCACAGGCGATGCAACGCTTTGCACCTATAGGATCCTGGTGGGATAATGGTAATATCGACAAGTCGCGCCGACTCATCTGGCCGATTAAGAAAAAATACGGAGCCGCACTCTCCTGGGCCGATCTTATCGTACTAACCGGTAATTGCGCTCTGGAAATTATGGGCTTCCCTACTTTTGGTTTTGGCGGCGGACGTCGTGATGCCTGGGAACCTGATCGCGGTACCTATTGGGGACCGGAATTCTGGGATGGGAAATATATTGACGAAATACCCAAAACCACAGATCATAAAGGCCATCCGGGCGAAATGGTCAATAATAATTTACGCTGGGTAGGTGGTCCTAAAGACGAATACCACGATTTAGAAAATCCGCTTGCAGCCACGCATTCCAATTTGATTTATGTAAATCCCGAAGGACCGGGTGGTAATATGGATCCTATAGATTCTGCCCGAAACATTCGCGAGTCATTCAAGCGTATGGCGATGAACGATGAGGAAACCGTGGCGCTTATTGCCGGTGGTCACGCCTTTGGTAAAAGTCACGGAGCCGTACCTGCAGATAAAATTGGCGCAGCCCCCGAAGCTGCACCGATGCATCAGCAGGGTTTTGGCTGGCATAACCCGGTAGGTTCTGGTAATGCCGAGTTCACCTCTACTAATGGAATCGAAGGTTCGTGGACCCCAAATCCTACACAGTGGGACAACGATTACCTCACAAACCTCTTCAAGTTTGAGTGGAAGCAAACCAAGAGTCCGGCAGGTGCCGGGCAGTGGACTCCTGTAGATCCTGACGCGCCTAAAACGCCGGATGCGCACCTGGATAAACATGAAGATCTGATGATGATGACTTCAGACATCGCGCTTAAAATGGACCCCGAGTATCGTAAAGTCTGTGAGAAGTTTATGAATGACTTCGACTACTTTACCGAAGCTTTTTCAAAAGCCTGGTACAAGCTTACGCACCGCGATATGGGGCCAAAAGACCGCTATCTGGGACCCGAAGTTCCTGAGGAAGATATGATTTGGCAGGATCCCGTTCCGGTAAGAGATTATGAACTTATTGATGCTGTGGATATCGCAGCTTTAAAAAAGGTTATTCTTGACAGCGGATTGAGCGTTTCGGCGCTGGTAAACGCTGCCTGGTCTGCTGCTTCGGTATACCGTCACAGCGATAAGCGTGGTGGAGCCAATGGTGCCCGCATCGCTTTAGATCCACAGAATAACTGGGATCTTAACCGTCCGGCTGAGCTTAATCAGGTTTTAAATACTCTAAAAGGAATTCAATCTGATTTTGCGAGCAAACTTCCCGGAAACAAGCAGGTTTCGCTAGCCGATCTTGTGGTTTTAGGCGGTTGCGCTGCAGTAGAAAAAGCGGCTAAAGACGCTGGTTTTGATGTGGAAGTGCCTTTTACTCCCGGTCGTACCGACGCCACGCCGGAGCAAACCGATGTGGAAAGCTTCGACTGGCTGAAACCGGTATCAGACGGATTTAAAAACTATCATAACGACAAGGTAGGTTATAAGATTCCTGCAGAGCGTATTTTCTTAGATCGTGCGCATTTGCTCAATCTTTCGGCACCGGAATGGACTGTGCTTACCGGCGGACTTCGCGTTTTGGAACAAAACTTTGATCATTCGAAACACGGAGTGTTTACTGAACGTCCCGGTCAATTGACCAATGATTTCTTCCAGGTACTCACAAGTATGGATTATGAGTGGAAACCTCAGAACTATGAGGAAACCCTTTTCAACATCAACGACCGCGCTACCGGAAGCACCAAATACACCGCGACACGTTGCGACCTGGTTTTTGGTTCTAACGCGCAGCTGCGCAACCTTGCCGAAGTTTATGCCGCAGACGACGCTCAGGAGCGTTTTGTAAACGACTTTATCAAAGCCTGGGACAAGGTAATGATGCTGGACCGTTACGACGTTAAAGACGAATAAGGCTAAAAGCCCTTTAATTAAATAATGCCCGATAGCTTTAAAAGCTATCGGGTATTTTTTTGCTTGATCTCTTGTATAAATTGAAAATAAGGAAAGCCGTAAAATAAGGCGTTTAATTCGCTATCTTTAAATACAACCTGAATTGCTTTCGATTGTAAGAACTTCTCTTTGAATTATTTTAAAATGCTAACGAAAGACATTAAATCAGACCTTAACAAAAACTGAAATTATGAGCGATTACCAAAAACTATTGACCAGTAGCTCCATCATCATTAATAGAGCCGCTTTTCTGTTAGATCAGGAAAATATTCAAACGCGTATTAAAGACCACGTAGAATCTGCCCGCCTGGGTGGTTTTGGAGTACCCCAAAATGACGTGGAATTATACGTACCACAATCAGATTTTGAAAAAGCTCAGGATATTATTGAAAAATCCGATTTAGATGCTGAATATAATGGGTAACGCTCATCACGTTACGGCAATTAATTATGTGATATAATTCCCCAAGAAGAATTAATTATTTTCATAACGTTTTTGTTATATAACAATTTTGTTATAGTTTTAAATCATGAAATCGAGTTCTTTGATAAAGATGATTGAAAAAGACGGATGGTATATTGTAAGGACTAAAGGCAGCCATCATCACTTCAAGCATCCTGAGAAAGCAGGATTGGTTACTATACCGCACCCCAGGAAAGATATACCAAAGGGAACTGTAGAATCAATCCTTAAACAGGCAGGACTAAAATAAACCTTCCCTTTCTATCATTGAATTAGACATCGGTAAAAGACCATAAACAAGAATATTATGAAAATCCGGCAAATTAAGGTTTACATTGAGAAAGGTGACGACGGAACATACTGGGGAACTACTCAGGAAGAAGTAGGCCTTGTGTCTGCTTTTGGAAACACTTTAGCAGAACTTAAGAAAAATTTAAATCAGGCATTTGAAGATCATCTTGAGGTAGGCCGTGAATTAGGTGAAGACTGGGTTGATCACTATAAAAATGGCTATGAATTTGAATATAAAGTGGATTTGGAATCGTTTTTTGAACTGATCCCGGAAGTCAAGATTTCAATCATCGCAGAGAAAGCAAAAATCAATAGTTCATTGCTACGTCAGTATAAGACCGGTAAAGCTTCAGCCTCTGAAGACCAGGTCAAGAAAATTGAAAGAGCTGTTCACGAACTGGGCAAAGAATTACTCTCGGTAAGTTTTTAAATGATCAATTGAAACTGAGTTTATTACAAAATAGATCAATTACCTAAACCATTCAACCTTAGGTTACCGAGCGATTAAATTGTGTGGTGGTTAGTTAGAATTACAATCTCAATCCCTTCCATAAAACAAAAACCTATATAGCCAACAATAATAATAATAATAATAATAATAATAACAATAATAATAATAATAGTTATAGCTACTGCACCCGAATTTCGTTAATCAGAATATCCTTAAAAAGTAGTTTTAAGCTTTCGCCCGAGTCGTAAACCATTTGTTCGTTTGTGGGGAAAGGTACCGGCCGGTTGCCCAGAAGTGGCAGCATTTTAGGGTCAATGGCTTCTTTATCACCTGTGTAAGTTGCGTAGATGTGGTTAAAAATAAAGCCGTCGTTCAGCGGAAATGTGGCCTCCAACTGGTTTGTGTTTAAATCGATCAGGTCTACCTGAGCTGTGATCTGTGTGCTTTTAGACTGCGTAAACTCGTGAATATCGGCACGCAGGGTTTTAAATTTATCAACCTTGATATCATTACCCAGACTGTCTTTTTTTACGTTTCCGTTTTTGTCTAGCACATAGTCAAAAACATCTTTCACCTTTTTTTCCTGTTTTAAAATACGCTCCTTCACCAGCTCGGGACTAATCTGAATCCCTCTAAAACTAAGGATCAGGTCATAATCGTAAGCCAGATTTTCGATCTCGCGATTGTGGTATTGCACCCAGGGTCTGTTGAGTTTGTAGGTGTCTATATTCAGCAAATCGTTCTCCAGTCGGGCGGGAATCGCCATCTCCGTCTCATTAACCAGCGCCAATCGTACAAACGTGGTGCCTTTGTAGCGTGCATCTTCCAGTAAAGCCGTGGTATTGGCATAACCGGGATTGATTTCTTCCAGATAAGCGAGGTCGTCGTAGGCCAGACGGGCATCGGCTTTGGTTCCGTTTTCGAGCAGTTGTGTACTTGATTCAATCAGGTGTTTAGAAAGGTCGTTTTTGATACTGATAATCGCATCCGAATAGTCTGTAAAACTGAATTTCGTGCCCGGTAACGGCAAAATGGGTCGTATACGATCCTGTCTCAGACTCAAACCGGTAATCAGGGCATAACGTTCCCGGAGTGTATTGGGATTGTCTTCCTTTTCCAAAAAATCCAAACGGCGTTCATCGCGGTCCACAGCTTTTACAAAAGCATCTTTTAATAAAGCGATATAGGGTTCTTTACGTTCCGCCGATTTATTGACACGCAGGTTATCAAGCGTTTGTACAATTACCTGATCGTAATTGCCGCGGGCAAGGTCTTTTTCAGATTTACGCACGCCGCCACAGGCGCCAAGCAAAAGCGCAGTTACCAGTAATAGGCCAAAATTTTTCATGAATTGCAGTATTTGGGAGGCGCCAAAGTACTAAAAAATGTTAACACAAAATGTTTTGAAATACTTCTTGCTGTAGACTATTGCTCGTTTCCATTGAATCAAAATCCTTTAAAACGAAAAAATCCCCACGTTTCCGTGAGGATTTTTCTTTCCGGGTGGAAGATCGGTCTCGAACCGACGACCTCTTGAACCACAATCAAGCGCTCTAACCAACTGAGCTACAACCACCATTTAAAAAGCATATTTCGCTAGCGATTTATGCGGCTGCAAATGTAATGCAAATCCATATTATGAGCAATATTTTCTGATAAAAAAATAAAAGCTCATTTAACTTTAAGCCAGATCGTCTACTTCCGAGATTGAAACAGGCTCCAATTTCAAACTCGCAATGCGAGTTAAATCAGGTCAAAAATAGAATCAACCGCGGGATAGCGCTCTACCGTAAAACCTTCTGCATAATCAGTGCCTATGAGTCGGCCCAGATCCCGTGCCCGGTATTTGATGCTTTCCTGAAAGTTTTTACTGCTTATAGGGGTATTGTCCTCCCCTTTCGACGGATCATAAAACTGAGAGGAATAAGCCATCACAGCTTCCATCTTTTGATCAATAAAACCGGTGATATCTACCACCACATCGGGCTGCAGGTTTTTCCATTGTATGTAATGGTACACGTTTTTCGGTCTCCAGGGTTCCTGCGGTTGTCCGTCGAGGCTGGTTTCAATCTTCTTGAGGCCGCTGAGAAAACAGGCGTCACTGGCGAGCTTGCTCCCGCGACCGTGATCGATATGCCGATCATCAATGGCGTTGCACAACACAATCTCGGGTCTGTATTTGCGTATGATTTCAATAATACGCAATTGGGACTCGCGGTTGTTTTCAAAAAAGCCGTCAGCCAGAGCGATATTTTCGCGGGCACTAAGCTTTAATATTTTCGCAGCATCTGCGGCTTCCTGGTCCCTGATCTCCGCCGAACCGCGTGTTCCGAGTTCACCCCGCGTCAAATCAAGCACTCCGGTTTTCTTACCGCGACTTTGTTCTTTGGCCAAAACACCCGCACAGGACAATTCTACATCATCAGGGTGTGCGCCAATGGCAAGTATATCTAATTTCACTATACGTTACGTATTAATGGTTATTTGGTGGAATCGTGGAATCGTGGAATCGCGGAATCGTGGAATCGTGGAATCGTGGAATCGTGGAATCGTTTAAGTATAATCTTTTCACTTTCTACTTTTCACTTTCTACTTTTCACTTCTCACCTATCTTTAGAGACTAAAATTCAAACTATCCTTAACCACCTTTTCCAGTGCCTGCTCGAGGTCTGCGATCAAATCCTTTCGATCTTCAATACCTACCGAAAAGCGAAGCAAACCGTCATTTATTCCCTGATGTGCACGTTCTTCGGCACTCAACAAGGCGTGCGAGGTTTGCGTGGGAGACAAAATGGTAGATTCCACCCCGGCAAGGCTCATAGAGGGCTTAATCAGTTTCAATTCCTTTAAAAAAGCTTTAGCATCCAGCTCGTCTGCGAGTTCAAATGAGAGCATTCCACCAAAACCGCGCATCTGCTTTTTAGCCAGCGCATAATCGGGGTGCGACTTTAAACCGGGATAATACACCGCTTTTACGTGACCATTTTGCTCCAGCCACTTTGCCAGTTTTTTAGCGTTCTTATTCTGCTGCTTTACTCGAAGCACAAGCGTCTTAAGACTCCGTTCCAGCATCCACACGCTAAAATCACTCAGGCTACCACCTAAGTTTTTGGCTTTATGCCAAATCTGTTCCATATGTGCATTTGAGGCCGCAACAGCGCCCGCCAGAATATCACTGTGCCCACCCATATATTTAGTCGCCGAGTGGATGATGATATCGATGCCAAATTCCGCCGGATTCTGATTTACCGGCGAGGCAAAGGTGTTATCAATCATCGTTATAATGTCGTTTTCTTTAGCCAGATCGGCAATCATTTGCATATCGGTCACCGTCATTAACGGGTTTGACGGGGTTTCGATATACAGCACTTTGGTGTTTGGCTTCAGGGCTTTTTCAAAATCTGTGCGCTCAAGACCTTCGGTAAAACTGTACTCGATTCCCATCTTAGAAAATTCCTCTTCTACCAGATTGAAGGTTCCGCCATAAAGGGTTTTCTGCAATACAATATGATCTCCCGCATTTAAAAAGGCCAGAAGCGCGGTGCTCACTGCCGCCATCCCGCTGCCAAAAATCATTCCGGCTTCAGTACCTTCAAGAGCCGCAATTTTTTTTGCGAGCATTTCCTGATTGGGTGTATTAAAATATCGTGGGTATCGCTTTACTTCAACATATTCATAGGCGTAAGAAGTCGACATATAAAGCGGCGAAATCGCGCCTTTAAACTGCTTGTCTTCTACCTCGCCCACGTGGGTGCAAATGGTGTTTTTTCCGAATTTTGAGTGATTCATAGCCTTTTTAATTGAAGCTGTGAATTTACAAAAAAGCCAAAGGAATACGTTTGACTTTGCGCTATAAATCGGCTGGAAAGCCGGCTCTATTGATACTATATTTGCAAAACCGAATTCAACACGATGCCTACATTAGTATTTGATACCTATAAACCCGACTATGCAGAAGCTTTTAAAGTCCTCAATTTGCACTGGCTAAAGCAGTATTTTGTAGTGGAACCCCACGACGAGGAAGTTCTGAGCGATCCTGAACGTTTTATCCTAAAACCCGGCGGAGAAATTATGTTCGCAAAAATCGCAGATCGGGTAGTCGGCGTTGTAGCCCTGATGCCCGATGAAAACGGAATTTTTGAACTCACTAAAATGGCGGTGGATAGTGACTTACGGGGTCAAAAAATCGGTCAGCAATTGCTTCAGCATACACTGAATTTTGCCCGTCAAAAAGGATTAGACGCACTCATTCTGTATTCAAACCGAAAGCTTGAAAACGCGATTTACCTGTATCGAAACCATGGTTTTGAAGAAATCCCGCTGGAGCAACCCAATCCCTACCTGCGGGCAGATATCAAAATGAGAATCAGTCTTTAAGCAGTATTCGGCACTATGAGCTTCCGGAATTGCAGTTTACCATTTCTTTAATACGCTTTCTTTCAATTTCTTAGTTTCTTTAGGGTATTCTAAACCTAAAACGCATTAAAAATGAAAAAAATTCTACTAACGGCTTTGGTAGTTACCACGCTATTCAGCTGTAAAAACGAGACCAAAAATCAGGAAGAAGTCACAACCGAAACGGAAGAAATGGCAATGACTGAAGAATCTGAAATGGAAGCCGCTTTTGATATCACTCCTATTGAACATGCTACGGCCGTGTTTACGCTGGGAGATGCCGTTTTTTATATTGATCCCGTAGGCGGCGCCGAAGCTTTTGAAGGCCAGCCAGCTCCCCAGTATATTTTGCTTACCGATATTCACGGCGATCACTTAAACCAGGCTACGCTTAAGGCTGTGGCTAAACCCGACACCAAAATTTTTGCTCCTCAGGCGGTTTTTGATCAACTAGAAGGCCCCATTCGTTCGCAGGTTACGGTGATGAATAACGACGATACGCAAAGCTGGGATGGATATACCCTGACTGCTATCCCAATGTATAACCTGCGTGAAGAGGCTAAGCAGTTTCACGTAAAAGGCCGTGGTAATGGTTATGTGCTGGAAAAAGACGGCACGCGCATCTATTTCTCTGGCGATACCGAAGACATTCCTGAAATGCGCAATCTGGAAGACATCGACAAGGCTTTTGTATGTATGAACCTGCCGTACACAATGACTGTAGAAAGCGCAGCAGATGGTGTGATTGCCTTTGCTCCAGATGAAGTATATCCGTATCACTTTAGAGGTCAGGGAGGTCTTAGCGATACCGATACATTTAAAAGCATCGTAGACTCGGCCAATGTAGGCACCGAGGTCATAATGCTCGACTGGTATCCCAATAAATCAGAATAAACCACTTCGTGGCAAATCTACAAGGCTTCCGTAGAAAAGAAACCTTTAATTCCAAGGCAAACCTCTCAGTAGCAAACCCTTTGGCGGAGCCAATAAGATCCCAATCGCACCGGTTGGGATTTTTTTGTTTTGGACGAAAGCTTGGCAAAAAAGTGTAAATGCGTACTTTTAAAATCGATAAACGCAATTACCTTATGAAAGCACCTCTTTTCGCTTTAAGCTTTATGCTATTCTTTTCATGTAAAAACACCGAAACCAAAACCGAATCTGTTATGACCGAAACTCCACAAGAACATTCAGAAGGAATGCCTTTTTATATAGGAACTTATACTAACGGCGACAGTAAGGGTATTTACAAAGCGGTTTTAAATGCTGACGGAAGCCTTACTGAACCGGTACTTGCTGTCGAATCTGAAAACCCATCTTTCCTGGCTTTTTCTAAAAATAAGGACATCCTTTTAGCCGTAAACGAAAATGAAAACGGCAGCATTGAATCGTTTCAGGTTGATGGCGATGAATTACTTGGAGTTAACCAAAGCCCTACCGGCGGAGCCCATCCCTGTTTTGTGGCGGTTAATGACGATGAATATGTGCTGGTTGCCAACTATACCGGAGGCAATATAGGCCTGCTAAAACTTGACCCCAAAGACGGAAGCCTTTCTGATCTACTGGATGTGGAACAGCACGAGGGCAAAGGCACCACTGAACGGCAGGAAGGTCCGCACGCGCACTCCGCCTGGTTTATTCCCGATGGCAGCGGTATCATTTCAGCCGACCTGGGAACCAATCAATTGTGGTTTTCAAAAATCAATACCGAAACCAACAAACTGGAACCGGCCACTACTCAAAAACTCGATTTACCAGAAGGTGCAGGCCCAAGACATTTGGTCTTCCATCCTAATAATGATTTTATCTACGTGCTAAACGAACTCGATAATACCATCAGCCAGATTCAGAATGAAAACGGAAACTACAGCGTAGTAAGCTCCTTCTCTATCCTTCCGGAAGGTTTTGCTGAATACAGTAAAGCAGCAGATATTCACGCGAGTGCAGATGGTAAGTTTATTTATGCGTCAAACCGCGGTCACGACAGCATCGCCATTTTAGAAGTTATGGAAGATGGAAGTTTAAAACTTGTCGCTAACGAACCTACAAAAGGAAAAGACCCACGTAACTTTCAAATTTCACCGGACGGAAACTTTATTCTGGTTGCTAATCAAAACGGAAACAACCTGGTTTCCTATAAACGCGATGCCAAAACCGGATTAATGAACTTTATTGCTGAAGTTGCAGCGCCTGCACCGGTTTGTATTTTGTTTGAGTAGCCTTTGCGTAATGGAAATAAAATTATTCGGTAATTAATCATAATGAAATCTACCAGTAGCATAGATTAAGCGGTGTTTTAACTTACAATTCTTGAAATTCAGTTTTGTTATATAAAAGGATTTATTTATATCTCAGACATTATGAAACATAGATTCCTTTACCTCTTTCTAATATTCACATTATTAGCTTGTAAAAATGATGATGATAATACGAATGGTGATCCCTTATCTCAATTACCAACCGAAACACAAACGGGAGAAAATACATTTGGATGTCTTTTAGATGGAGAGCCTTTCATACCTGGCGGTGGAATAAACCCATTAGATTGTGTTTACCAATTTGTTAATGGAGGATACTATTTTTCTGTCCAAGGGAGTAATATCGATGGAGATAATTTCGGAAGAAGAATATCAATTGGGACTGAGAATTTGGAGTTAAGTGAAGGATCTACATATCAGCTATTAGAAGAAGAGGATGGCAAGGCAAATGGCACTTTCTTTTATTCTACTCTAAAAAGCGACACTTCAATAAATAATTCTGGAGAACTAACTATTACAAAACTTGATACCGAAAATCAAATAATTTCTGGAACATTTTGGTTCGATGTAATTCATCCATATACAAACGAAATAGCTAAAATTCGAGAAGGCCGTTTTGACATGCAATATTCCAGATAGAACAAATTCAATTAAAAATAACACTTAGTATCATATATACTATTTTACAAATTAGTGATACTAGACCCTATTTTTCAGCTCAAAACCTTAGAAGTTCCAAACTCTTATAATCCTGAATAGCAATAATAATGATAATATCTTCCAAAGACACTACTTCACCTGCTTCCCGCCCAACCAGGTTTGATTTACTTTTAAATCTGGGATCTCATCTTCAGGAATGGTCATCAAATCGGCATCCATCACGATAAAGTCTGCAAATTTACCGGGCTCGATGCTTCCTTTCTCCGCTTCTTCAAAGTTGGAAAAGGCCGCCCAAATGGTCATCCCACGCAACGTTTCTTCGCGGCTCAGCGCATCTTTCATTTGAAAACCACCTTCAGGGTATTGCATCAGATCCTTTCGGGCTACCGCAGCATAAAAGGTATAAAACGGATTCACCTGCTCTACCGGAAAATCAGTTCCCAAAGCGATGATTCCGGCTTCATCAAGCAGTTTTTTATAGGCATAAGCGCCCTTCATTCGGCGCTCACCCAAACGATCTTTTGCCCAGTACATATCACTGGTAGCGTGTGTAGGCTGTACCGATGGTAAAATGTTTTCGTCAAAATAATTGAAATCTTCAGGCGAAATCACCTGCGCGTGCTCAATCTTCCAGCGACGGTCTGACTGATCTTTCAGGGCTTCGGCGTAAGCTTTTAAGATCACCGTATTTGCTGAATCTCCAATAGCGTGCGTATTCATTTGAAAAGCTGAAGGGGCTAACTTTTGCGCCAGGCTGTAAATGCTGTCAACCGGAGTCACCATCGCCCCGTAGTGACCTGCCCGGTCTGAGTAGGGTTCGCGTAAGGCTGCACCGCGTGAGCCCAAAGCCCCATCTCCATATACTTTTACCGAACGCACATTGAGTTTATCGGTCTTTAGAATACCATGTTTGAGGAAATAATCTACATCTGCGGGCGTGTTACTGATCATCGCATACATACGCATATCGAGTGCGCCTGCTTTCTGTAAACTGTCAATCAAAAAAATAGTCTCCTTATCTAAACCGGCATCGTTAACCGTGGTCAACCCGTAATTAAAACAGTATTCCTGAGCATCCTGAAGGGCGGCAGTTGCCTGTTCACGGGTCATTTGTGGCATAATGGGCGTGATCAAATCCATAGGATTATCAACCAGTACGCCGGTGAGTTCGTTGTTTTCCTTCACAATCTCCCCACCTTCCGTGATGGTGGTGTTGTCTATTTTTGCAAGATCTAAAGCCTTTTGGTTTACCAAAAGCGCGTGCCCGTCTATACGCTGCAATACGACCGGAGTATCGGGAAAAAGTGAATCCAGCTTGCGTTTGTTAGGAAATGCCTTGTCTTCCCAGTCGTTTTGATCCCAGCCTCTTCCGTAGATAAAGTCAGAAGGTTTTTGAGCCTGAAATTCCTGCACCCGTTGTACTACTTCGTCAAAACTTTTAGATCCGACTAAATCTACGTTTTGCAACGAAGCGCCAAACCTAAAAAAGTGGCAATGCGCATCGATGAAACCGGGATATACGATTTTGCCCTGAAGATCTATAGTTTCAGTCGCCTGGTATTTCGCCTGAATGGAGTCGGTTAGGCCAACAGCTACAAACTTATCTCCTCTGATCGCAAAGGCCTGAGCTTTTGAAAACTCAGCGTCTACCGTGTAAACCGTGGCATTTATAAAGATTTTATCTACCGCCGTTTTGGCCTCAGGCTTGTCGTTACAGGCAGTTAGTAAAATAGAAAGGAAAATCAAAAACAGGAAATTGCGCATAGCTGAAATTTTTACCGAAAGTACAAATTAAGACATCAAAGCCTAAAACAAAAAAACTCCTTTTTAAAGGAGTTTTTTTTTATGATTAATTAAGATTTTTTACCAATCAAAGCGGTACGTGGCACCTGCCATTCCCTGAATACCCTGCACCGGGTAATTGACCCAGCGTTGGTAATTGTTACCCAAAGCATTGTTTACGCGCACAAAAAACGACAACTGCTCGTTGAAGCGATATCCCGCGTGAGCATTGGCATCAAAAAACGAGTCTAAAGTCACAACCTGAGGGTTACCACCTCCCAGTGCAGGACCGTAAACATTAACCTCATCATTGCGTTCGCCTACGTAAAACAGGGTGACACCGGCAAACCAGTGCTCGTCAATTTGATAATCTGCAAAAAACGAAGCTTTAAAGTCGGGAAGGTTCCAGGCTTCAGCCTCTGTTTCGGTCTCATAAGTAAAGACTTCTCCGTTAACGCGCATTTTCAGATTGCTGTTTACGTCAAAGTTGAGCTCCCCGAACAAAGACAAGGTGCGTAAATCGTCATTGATTACGCCAAAGGAGTTCCCGAACTGATAATTATCTGTACCCAGATTACCGTTATTGTCATCAAAACGCGCATTGTTTTTATACAATAAGCGGTTGTTCTGTGACAGATAGCTGGCGCGCAGGTTATAGCTCATCGCGCTGCTTAGTTTCCCCTTAATCCCTGCATACAGATCGTATTTCTGATCGGTAGGAGAAATGGAATCCAGCGTAGGTGATACAAACGGATTTTCGGTTGCAAGCTCCTGATAGCTGTTTTGCATCAGTCCCCCTTCAAGCCCACCATAAGCGATGAAGTACTCATCAACCACGCGATAGGAAGCACGAACTGCCGGGTAAATATTTATATCGGTTTCCGGTGCATTTGGAGTAAAATGCGCTGCTGCATTGATACCTAAATCAAGCGTTAAATCATCTTTCAACACCTGAATGCTGGGATTGGCGCTTACGATTAAATGGCTGTATTCTATTCCTGCGGAATTTTGATAATTGCGATCAAAGCTTCCATCTACATAATCCAGTTTCAGATCCAAGCTCAGCTTTTGACCGGCAACGGGCAACTTAAATTCAGGTTTAACGATTGCTCTGATTTCACCTGACTCATAATTATCACCAAAATAACCCACACGAGCGTAAGCTTTTTCGAAGAAACCGTCATTAAAAGCGATGGTTCCGCTAAGCCCTGCCTGAAAATAATTATGCGTAGGGTTGATCAAATCGAGCATAGTAGGCATTGCCTTGACATCATCGGCCACACCATACCAGTTGTAAGATTTATGACCCAAATCCAAATCGGTATTCAGCGTAAAATCACGGGTATTAGACGTGTAGTTCAGGTTCAAATCGGTATCGTAAAAGAAATCGTCAAGCACTACGCCTTCAATATCCCCTTGCGACGAATTGTGATTGAGGTACACTCCAAAATTAGAATCGCGGTCTATCTCCCAATTGCTGTAAAATTCAGCCAATGCCGTGGTATAGGTACCGAAGCCCAAACGCACGTAATTGTCATACAGCTTGATTCTCTTTGATTTTTCAATCTGCGCCGCCTGCCCTTTCGCCGGGGTAAAAGTCGAAGCTACCGGCACCGAAAAAATACCGTAAGTCACTTTCTTCTTAGCCATATTTACCGAATCATTCAGCATAGGGGTTGCCTTGACCTTAAAAGCATCACCAATCTCAGGCGTGTAGGGTTTCACCACATTTACCACTTCGGTGCCCAGGTTGTCTTTGTCCTGGGCTTTTGCCTGGTACACACCAAATGTCAAAAGGATAAAAAAGCAGAATTTATATTTTGTATTGATCATTTTCGTTTTATTAGGTTTCTGATTCAAGATTTAAAATTCAAAATTTTGAATATTGAATCTTGAATTTTAAATCGCGATTAGTTTCCATCCAATGAAGAATTAGTCTGCGCCTCAGCGGCTTTGATGCGGGCGAGTTCCTGCCTGGCTTTGGCAACTACTTCGGGATAATCGGTAAAGTTGGTAATTACGTTATCCAGAATATACGTCGCCTGATAGGCATCTTTAAGTTCGTAGAAATTTTTAGCCATCAGTACCAAACCTTTAGCGCCGTATTCTTTATACCCACTAAAGTCTTTCGCCAGTTTCTGTACCGAAGCATTAGAACCTTTGTAATCGCCGTTTTGGTTTTTGAAATACGCATCATAGTACAGTGCCTCGGCTCCGAGTTCGCCTGTCGCGATTTTTGAAACCTCAGCATACGCTTCGGCAGCGCGGCGCTCGTTACCGGTTTGCATCGCACTACGTGCGATAATCACCTGAGCATCACTCTTCACATTGTTGTCAATCTTGCTATTTGCCAAAACTTTTTCGGCATAAGCCACAGCATTGTCATACTGCTTGAGCTCGTAATACGACTTCATCAGGTTACTCTGCGCGAAAATGGTATTCTGCGGAATATCTGACTCGTTTTCCAAACGTTGCAGGACAGGGACTGCCTCAGCATATTTGCGTTCGCTCAGGTATACCTGCCCCAAACGGGCCAGAGCCTGCTCGGTAAACTCGCTGCGTTCTTTTTCGATCACATAGTTGTAATGCGGAATGGTCTTGAGGTATTCATTTTGACCAAAATACAACTGACCAAGGTAAAAGTGTGCTTCCATAGCGCGTTGTCCGTTTGGATATTCGCGCAGGTATTTTTCAAAATTTTGAATCGCCTGAGGATTGTTGCTTCCTACCAGTTGTTTTTCTGCGGAAGAAAACGCAGCATCATCCAGTTCTGAATCTTCCACCGAAATATAATCGAGGCTGTTTGCCCAACGCCCGTAGGCATCTACCTGGCCGTTATCGATATAAATCAGTTTTGCGGAAGCAACCGCCTGAACGCCTTCGGGAGTACCGGGATAGTTTTCGGCTACGCTTTTAAACAAACGTAAGGCCTCATCGCTACGGCCGGTATTGTCATAAATCAAAGCTTTTTTAAGTTGGGACTTGGCAGCGAACTTGCTTTTTGGAATTTCGCGTACCAGACGATCATAGGCCTGAATACCGCGCTCGTTGTCGCCTGTGGCCACATAGGTATTCCCGAGTTCGTAAAGCGCGTCATCACGGTAACTCGACTGAGGAAACTGATTGGCAAAATTGCTCAAAGCTTCTATTTTTTGGGCGTTTCGGTCTACGAAACCGTAACTGATAGCCTTCTGAAACGTAGCATAATCGCGTTCTACACCGGGCATCGCAATAGCCTCATTATAGGCTTCCATCGCAGGCCAATACTTGCTGTTGATAAAGTAGCTATCGCCCAGACGCATATAGGCATCAGCCTTACGCACATTATCATTGGAGCCACTCTTCACATAACGCTCAAAATAATTGGCCGCCTGATCGTAATTTTTCTTTTTAAAATAAGCATAACCCAGATTGTAAGCCAGATCACCATATTCGGGCAATGAGCGGGCTGCACTGCTTTGCTCAAACTGCTTAAAGGTAAGCAGGGCCTCATCAATACGATTGATGGTGTACTCGCTTTCGGCTTTCCAATACAGGGCGCGGGCGGTAAATTCCGGCGAAGCCGAAGCTTTCAGAGATTTTTCAAAATTGGCAATCGCTTCCTGATAATCGCCGTCATTATACAATTCAATCCCACGATAAAATGCTACTTTTTGATAAGCTTCCTGATCCTGATAATTGCGGTTGCTTACCAACAGGTCCATCGCAGCTTTGTAGTTTTTGGAAGTGATATAGGAATCAATCAGCAGGGTTTCCAGTTGCTGACGCTGGGGTGCATTAGGATAAGCTTCCAGATAATTCCCAATCGCCTGCGGAGCCGGCTCGTACGCATTACCAATCTCGTAACTCAGTTTGGCGTAGTTGAGACCGCTATCTTCTTTGATTTTGGGCTCAAAATCCATTTGATAGGCATTGCGAAATGCATTCAACGCCTCCTGCTTTTTGCCGGTTTGTAAATACGCATCGGCTAAATGATAATAGGCGTTTTGGGCAACGCTGTTTTTACCGTCTATAATTTTGTTGAATTCGCTAATGGCATTATCAAAATCGCCCTGCTTGTAATAGGCATAACCCAGCTGATAGTAATCTGTATTGCTCCATTTGCCGCGTTTTCCTTTATATTCTTTAAGGTAGGGTAAGGCTTTGTCAAACTCCCCCAGATTGAAATAACTCTCGCCGATAATTTTGTTGAGTTCAGACTGCTCATTGCGGTTGGCTGTGGGCAGTTGCTCTTCCGCCAGGCGGATGGCTTCTCTGAAATTTCCCTGCTTAAAATTAAGATCGGCTTTAAAATAACTCAGGTCTTCGCGGGTACCTTCTTCGGCCTCCACTTCTTCAAAAAGCTGACTTGCCTCCTCATAATCGTCGTTTTCGTAAGCCATAAAACCTTCGTAATACTTGGCCTGAGCTCCGTATTTTTCAGAATTGCGCACGCGACTGAAATACACTTTAGCCTCTTCCGGACTATTAGACTTCAGGTGCACATACCCCATATTGAAGTTGTACTTCTCCATTTCGGCCCAACTTAAACGGCTGATATCTACCTGCTCATACCAGCGCTTGGCGGCAGAGTATTTCCCGTTTTCGAAGTAATAATCAGCCACATCTTTATAGGCCGAATTGCGCTTGGTGCTGGTGGGGTACTCTTCCACAAACTTCTGCATGCGCGCATCTGCCCCACTCTGATTGAGTCGCACTGCGGCGTTTGCGATATAATACGCACAATCGCCCTCAATCGTCGGGTCGGTTGTCTCCTGCTTGATTTCGTTAAAAAGTGTCTGAGCGGCCAGATATTGCTTGCTGTTGTAGAGCGTAAGCGCCTTGTCGTATTTGGCCAGATCGTTTGTAAAAGCTTCAGTCTGCTGGGCTGCAGCCGTTGCGCCGGTTAGAAGGATTACCAGAGCGGTAAACACATATTTTTTAATCATAAATATCAGATTTGATAGCAAAGAGCCTAGTTTCGGGTATCTGAAACAAAAGCCTGCTTCACATACTAACGCTGCAAAACTAGGATAATTATATCTAGCGCAAGGTCCTTAAAAAGAAGTTCTGCCCGCTTATTTTGAACGACTTTTCAACAGATTGATTTTTTATCAAACACAAGAAATAGTGTACTTTTGATCGCGTACACCACGTTATCTTAGAAAAAACTATGTCACAACCGGTCTTAAAGCTGCACAACGCTTCTATTTTTCAACGCGAAAGCCTTATCCTTTCAGATGTAAGTCTTACCATCAACAAAGGTGAATTCGTGTACCTCATTGGGAAAACCGGAAGCGGAAAAAGTAGTTTTATGAAAACCCTTTATGGTGATTTGCCCCTGCAACAGGGAGAGGGTACGATTGTAGACTACGATCTCGCAACTCTAAAGGAAAAGCAAATTCCTTTTTTACGCCGAAAACTGGGCGTGGTGTTTCAGGATTTTAAATTGCTGAATGACCGCACGGTTAAAGAAAATCTCAAGTTTGTACTGAAGGCGACCGGTTGGAAAGATCATTCGCAGATGGACACGAAGATTGACGAGGTACTCGATAAAGTGGGCATGAAGACCAAAGGTTTTAAATATCCCTATCAACTTTCCGGTGGTGAGCAACAACGCGTTGCCATTGCCCGTGCTTTGCTCAACGATCCTGAGTTAATTTTAGCTGATGAACCTACCGGAAACCTGGATCCGCAGACTTCGGTTGAAGTGATGGGTGTTTTACAGGAAATCAACAAAAACGGAAACACGATTCTGATGGCCACGCACGATTATGCGCTGCTCTTGAAATACCCTTCTAAAACCCTGAAGTGCGACGGCAATAAGATTTTTGAAGTGGTGCAAAAAACCATTTAGCCCGGTAAACCGGAATTAAAAATTTACCTATTCAGACCATTTTTTTCTCAATAAGTCGCGTAGAATATTTTTAATTCAGCATGCTTACGAAAAAATGCTTTGCTTAATTTTTTGAGCATTTTTGCGATTATTGAAAATGCCGTCCAGGAGCTTTTGGCGCTTTTCAAATTCGGTAAAGGGTTCAGAACGTAAATCCCTCACTTTTTCCTGAATGGCTACTGCCGAAGTACACAGATGACTGGCGGCCAATGCTTCCGGCTCATCAATCACATTTTCATTAACGATACAATGCCTGCTCTTAAACAGCGCGTTCATCACTTTTAATTTGGTTCCCGATCGCTGAAAAGACAGATTTAAAGTAATGTGTGCACGAGCTAGAAGAGCATCGAGTTTTTGGGCAGTTTCAATAGGCTCAAAGCTTATATGTTTATAATTTTTAATCTTTTTTTGAATTACTTCCTGACGAAAACTCCCTGCAATAACCAGCGGATAATCGACCTCTTTAAATACGTCAATTAAAAAACAGGCGGTCTTCAAATTATCAGCTACGGAAAGATTGCCATGGTACAGAGCAAATTCACCAAACTCAGAACATTGTTGAACAATTTCATTTTCGTGAAAAACGGGCACATAGACCGAAGTATTCAATTGAGAATAGTAATGCTGCTCGTGATGGGAAAGGGTAAACAGGGTCTGAGGCGACTTAAGACATGGTTCAAAACTCTCAAATTTACGGGCCTCCCAGTTATAGATCAGGGCTTTCAACGGATTATTAATCGCATTTGCCAACCCCCGATAATACTGCTGTTCGATATTTTGAATACGCAGATAAACCGCTTTGCTATTGCCTAAACCATTCACAAGCATTGCTGCAGATTGCAAACCCTGAAGCAAAACCGGTGCGTCAGATTGCGACAATCTTTGAGTAAGCAGCCGGCTTTCCCGGGTTGCCAGTGCAATGGGTTTTTTGGAAAATAAGGCCTTAAAACGCGATGTTTTGGGATAGCTATAAACCGCATCACAAATAGACTCCACCACTTCAAAATCCCGTCTGGTATCGGTAAAACAATGCAATTCGATCCCAACTCCCAGACTTGCAAGAGCCTTGATTTGATAAAATACATCAATGACTCCGCCATAGTTGAGCGGAAACGGATTATCAAAAGCGACAATTTGCAATTTTTGAGTCATCGGCGATCGGGAATGCTTTGGGCGTGGTGAGAATCCCTATTTTTGATTAAAACTAAAGCTTTTGATCCGGTTTTCTGTTATCATCCCCGTTTATAACAAGGCTAATTTTGTAGCCCAAACCATCCAGTCGGTACTGGCGCAAAGCTTTACGGACTATGAAATCATTCTGATCAACGACGGCTCTACCGATAAGAGTCTGCAAGTTCTTCAAACTTTTAACGCATCAAATATCAGACTGATCAATCAGGAAAATCAGGGCTTAAGCGCAGCGCGCAACAAGGGGATTGCCGCAGCCAAAGGTAAAATCATCGCTTTACTCGACGCAGACGATCTTTGGGAACCGCAACATTTGCAAAGCCTTTATGAGTTGAGTCAAAAATTTCCGGAAGCTAAATTATACGGCACAGCCTACGCTGAGCTATTGACCGACGGAAGCCGCGTGTCTCCAAAAATAAACCTCAAAACAGCAGACCCTCAACTTTTGCTTCCTGATTTTTTTGAAGCCTCCCTTTTTCAGCCTCTGGTACCTCCTAGCAGTTTTGCCTTTCAAAAAAACATAATCGAATCTACTGGTGGTTTTGACACTCAAACCACCTGTTTTGAAGATGTTGATTTTTACATCAGAGCGCATCTAAAATTCAAAATGGCTTACACAACGCAGGCCACGATGCTTTACCGCCTTGAAAGTGAAAACCAGATCACAAAAGGCAGGTTGCACAGGAAGCAAATGCCGAATCTGCAAAGCTATCTCAACGAAAATCCCAATCACAAAAGTTTACATACCTACATTCACCGGCATTGGTATTTCACCTGCAACTATCTTAAAACGGAAGGTGCACAAGAACATTTTAAAGCGATGCGCAACAAACTGGACACGCGATACCTAAACCCACAACAACGTCTGCTACTCGCTCTCCCTGCCCCTTTCTTACGAGGCTTAAGAAGCTTTAAAAACCGGTTGCTTAAAAAAGGATTTCGGGTTACGAGTTTCTAGGTTGAATTCGAATATTCAGAAATGGACAAGGCAGTGGATTTTTGATTAATTTCAACGTAAATAATTCATCGATAATTATTTAAATCGATTTGACTTTATTTAAAATGGATAAATACAAAGGCAAATACCGCAATGAATCTGCACGCCATCCTACCTGGGATTACGCGAATGCAGGTCTTTATTTTATTACCATTTGCACCCGTCACCGTAAACACTTTTTTGGTGAAATCAATCTGGGAAAAATGGAATTGTCAGACATTGGAAAAATTGCCGAACAGGAATGGTTAAAAACATTTGAAATGCGTCCCGATATGAATTTATGGATGGGTGAATTTGTGGTGATGCCCGACCATTTTCACGCCGTTATCGGAATTGGCAAAAATGAATTCAATACCCAAAACACATCACGCCCGAATAAATTTGGCCCACAATCAAAAAATCTGGCATCCATTATACGTGGATTTAAAATTGGGGTTACCACAAACGCACGAAAAACCAATCCCGATTTTGCGTGGCAATCCCTATATCACGATCGCATTATCCGAAACGAAAAATCGCATCTTGCCATTTCAAATTATATTGAAAACAATGTACGTAATTGGAAAAAGGATAAATTGAACTAGCGCAATGCGCTATTAATAATGTACGGTCGCAATACATTGCGACCCTATTTCTGGATGCAAATCATTGCATCCCTTCCAAATCGAATGCAAATCATTGCATCCCTTCCAAATCGGATGCGAATCATTGCATCCCTTCAATAAACGCTTTCCACAATTTATTGACCTCCTGATGATCGTAAAGGGCAATACTGGCCTGTGCGTTTTCGCGGTATTGATTTAATAAATCGGTATCGCCTGCCAATTGATTTAACGCGTTTTTAAACGCCTCAAAATCCTGATGGGGTACGAGGATTCCGTTGGTACCGTCTAACAATTCAGCCGGACCTGTGGGGCAATCGGTAGAGACCACCGGAGTGCCACAAGCCAAACTTTCGAGCAACACGCGGGGAAAACCTTCAAACTTGCTGCAAAAGGCAAAAAACAATGCGCCGGCAAAATAGGTTTCGGGCTTTTTGACAAAACCTTCAAAGTGTACGCGATCTTTCAGTTGTAGTTTTTCAACCTGCTTTTGAAGCCTTTTTAATTGAGGACCCTGACCCAAAATACGCAGATCAATTTGTTTACCGGGCAGTTCACTTTCGGCGTAAGCCTTAACCAGCTTATCAAACTGCTTGTGATCGTACAGTCGACCTGCGGTTACGATGTATGGATTATCAAATTTTTTGGCCTTTACCTTTTTGTATTTTTCAACCGAAATACTATTCGGAATCACATGAACATGTTGAAGACCATAACGCTGCTCAACCAGCCGCTTCATAGCTTCGGTGAGTACACAAATGCAATCATTTTTAAACAGTAAGCGAGTCGCCGAAGCACTTTTGGGAAAGTAATAATGGAGATTGGCGCTGCGCACCATATAAACCGGTTTAAAGTTTCGGTACAGCAGTTTTTTGACAAAATATTCTTTAACCGCACTTTTTCGAAAGCGAAAATCAAGCACATAATCAATCGCTTTTAGCTCCAGAAATTCACGCGTAATGCGCAACCTTCGGTATTTATCTAAAGGATCATTCAACTTGTTTTTATACAAACCCAAATTGAAAAGTTCGCCGCTATGCTCGTAACCGATCTGGTCTGTAATCGAGATGATAAACACTTTATTCTCTATTTGGGTAAGCTGTGTACTAAGCAAGGCAGCCGAGCGTTCTGCTCCTCCCCCGGCGAGGGATTCAACCAGAATAGCGATATTTTTAGGGATGGGTTTCAGGGATTATGTATAATTTCGGCTTAAGATACTAAATAGATGAGAATTTTACTCGTAGGCGAATACAGTAACCTGCATAACAGTCTGAAAACGGGTTTACAAAGCCTGGGGCACGAGGTTACGCTCGTGAGTAGCGGTGATTCCTTTAAAAAATACCCTTCAGATGTACTGTTACAGGCCCGGCGTATCGAAGGTTTTACTCCGCTCAACTGGTATCGGAAAGCCTTGTTTCGGTTTACAGGTTTTGACATCGCCAATATGGAAATAGGCTATCGGGCGATGGATTTTCTCTTTGATCAAAAACCGTATGACGTCATCCAACTCATCAACGAATACCCGTTTAAGAGTGCGTATTTTATGGAACGCCGCGTGATCGAACGCCTGCGTGCCCTGACCAAAAAACTGGTGATTTTAGCCTGTGGCGATGATTATGTGTACCTGAATAACCTTGACAAACTGCCACATCATCCCGCATCGCAAAACCCGGAAATTCATTTTCCATACAGCGTAAAATACCTCACACCTGCCCATAAAAAATACCACGAGTTTGTCTTTGCTAAAAAAGATGCGATCATCAGCACCGATCTGGATTATCATCCTGCCTACACAGGCAAACCTGATTACCTGGGAATGATCCCAAACCCGGTTTGTGTGGAAAAACTGGAGTTTAAACCCAACACCAGTCTAAAGCCAATCGTTATTTTCCACGGGATCAATCAGACCAACTACTATAAAAAAGGCAATGACTTTTTTGAGGCTGCCTTACAACAGATTCAGGAAAAATATGGGAATCGCGTTGAGGTACGCACCGCTCGCAGCCTCCCTTACACCGAATATTTAAGGACGTACGAAGATGCGCATATCGTTCTCGATCAGGCTTACGCACTTGATCAGGGCTATAACGCGCTTGAGGCAATGGCGCGGGGCAAAGTCGTGTTTACCGGAGCCGGTAAAGCATTTTGCAAAAACTATAATTTGGAAAAAAACGAAATCGCCATACATACCGTTCCTGATGTAAGCAAAATTATAAAGGATCTGGAAGCTTTGATCGAAAACCCTAAACGTATTTTGGAAATAGGCCAAAACGCCAGAACTTTTATCGAAAAACATCACGATGCTACCGATGTTGCCGGACGATACCTCAAAGCCTGGGAGCAGATCAAAGAACGAACGGAAACATAAAATTAATGATTAGCCCTCCCGAATAATTTCTTTCTGAATAGAATCACCACCACCAGTAAATACAGGGAATAACTCAGCAAATGCGCCATCCCGGCACCTACAAATCCGTAGCGGGAAACCAGCCAGACACTGCTGAAATAAATGATGCTAAGCGAAATAAGTTGCGTAATCACAAAGGTTTTCACCATGCGTTTAGCAATGATCTCATAAGCGATTACCAGACTCGCCACACGCACCAAATCCCCAGCCAGTTGCCAGATAAAAATAGGCTGCATCTCCAGAAATGAGGCATCATAAACCAACCTAACGATAAAGCCTTTTAGCAAAAAGATTGCGACAAGCCCCAAAGCAAAAAAAGGCAGAATGCTCCTGTAAAAGTCGGTCGTGACTTTGCGCAGATTTGTTTGGGTTCCGGAAGTTGCGAGTTTGGGCAAAACGTACAAGGTGAGGATGCTCGTAGCAAACATCAGGTAATAATCAGAAAGTCGCAGCATCCCGTCCCAGTATCCCGCATTTTCGATTCCGTCTGTCTCGATGATGTATTGCCGTATCGCAATATACACCCAGGGTGCGGCAACCGCCGAAAACAAACTCATAAACGCATAAGAACCCAATTTCTTAAGCATGGAAGCATCTATTTTTAGATGGAATAGCTCTTTCGCCTTCGCGAAATACTTCCTTAGAAAAAGCAGTGTAATACCCAAAGCAAGCACGCCACTTAAAAGGAGAGCCAGCATCGCTCCCCAGATTGAAAACCAAATAATCAAGACTGCTGACAAAAACACGCCTGAAGCATTGATACTCATGTTTATGAAAATCACCTTACGGAAATCTCCCAGCCCGTTGAGGATGTTCAGTAGTAAAGTTTGTAAAGTAAAAAGAGGCAATACGATTCCTGCAAGACGTATGATTAACGTGTAATCTTCGGTATCTTCAAAAATTAAGGCATTAAGATCCGGAGCGGCAATCACCACGATTAAACCCAAACCTAGCGAAACTAAAAAAGGGAGTTTTAGTACGGTGGCGACGAGTTTATATAGCGCTTCGGGTTGTTTTTTATACGTGGCGGTATATTTAATCACCCCATTGCTAACGCCCAATTGCCCCAGGCTTTGCAACGAACTCATAAAATTACGCAGATCGCCCAGCAAGGCCATCCCTGACGCACCCACATACACCGCAATAAGTTTAGACGTGATGAGACCGCAAACTACCCGTATCGCAATACCCGCACTATTGAGCGAACCCACTTGCAATAGGATATTTTGGGCGAAAAGTTTGCGAACAAACCTAAGCATGATATGCGTTTAGAACGGTAATCACCCGGTTTACTTCTGCTTCAGTAAGAGCAGGATTTAGCGGAATACTCACACAGCTTTTTGCAATTGCTTCGGTGACCGGAAAACTCAAATGATTATAGTTTTTAAGTGCTTCCTGTTTATAAGGCGGCACTTCGTAATGAATGGCAGAACCTATTCCGTTTTGGTTTAGATACGCTAAAAAATGATGGCGGTTTTTGACCAAAACCACAAAAACATAAAACACGTGACCTGCTGACCCATCAAAAAAAGGCATCCGGATTTCCGCATTTTGAATCTCCCTTAGATACCGGGATGCAATCTGACGGCGCCTGTTATTCTGGGCATCGAGATCATTTAGTTTTTCATCTAAAAACATGGCATGCAGCGGATCAAGCCGTGAATTGAACCCGATTCTGGAGTTATACTGAGCATCCTTACGGCCGTAATTGCGTAAACTTTGAATAGTTTTCGCCAGTTTTTCATCTGAAGTAGTAACCGCCCCGGCATCACCCAGGGCTCCGAGATTTTTAGTGGGATAAAAACTGAAGGCTGCGGCATCGCCAAAACTGCCGGCTTTTTTATCGTTCACTACTGCCCCGTGTGCCTGGCTGGCATCTTCAATAAGCAGCAATTGGTGTTTTTTAGCATAGGCTGAAAGCGCTTCTATGGGTCCCAACTGTCCGTACAAATGCGTCACCACAAGTGCCTTTACCGAAGCATCAGGCTCCCCGATTTTATCAAGATCTATATTAAAGTATTGGGTTTCGGCTTCCACAAAAACAGGCTTTAATCCGGCCTGAATGACCGCAAGCACCGTGGCGATATAACTGTTCGCGGCGAGCAGGACTCCGTCTCCCGAAGCCAGTTTCCCTTCTACTTTATAAGCCTCAAAAATGAGCCGAAGCGCATCAAAACCATTACCCGTACCCACGCAAAAATCAGTGCCGCAATACCGGGCAAAAGCATTCTCAAAATCACTTACTGCCTCACCCAAAATATAGGTTCCGCTACCCAAAAAATCTTCAAAACGCTTTTTAAAACGCTGCTCGTAAGGCGCATTTACCTGCTTCAAATCTAAAAACGGAATGTTCATAAATCGAGCTTTAACGTGTGTTGCAAATAAACCTGAGCGCCCAGTTCTTCCTTCTGTTTGATGAGTCCGAAATTGTATGCTTCATCACGGCTGCCCTGCACGGTCCCCATATCAAAAAAGCGATATCCTGCATCTTTATAATCCTGAATCAGGTTCACAAACAGAAAATCCATCGCGCGAAGTTTTTCACCTTCGGGCGTGGTGGCGCCGTACTGGGATTTTACCACGTCTTCCGTTAGAAACAAGGTAACCCCGGCAAGCAGGGTTTCACCCTGATAACAATTAATCTGCTTGATGTTGTAGGGAAACTGCTTTTTAAGCAGCTCTATTTCGGCCAGACTGTGCACAGGTTCGGTATCAAATTTACTAGCCAGGCGTGGTTTTAATACGCCATTCCAAAATCCGGCAAAATCGGCTTCCGCATAACGTAAACCGCGATCCTCTGCCTGTCGTGCACGCCGTTCTTTGGTAGTATGAATAAAATAAGGGCGGTTATAATCGATTCCAAAATTCAACTGACTTCTAACGACCTGCGCACCGGCTTCCAGCAATAGATGCTCGAGTTCGTAAGCCGGCTGCTGCATATAAAACTGCGGAATCAATTTGATTTGGAAATGCTGAAATCTTTCCGTTTTTAAGTATTTCAGCAAAGCTTCCACAACCTGTTTTGTTTCCGCGAAAGCGATACCTTTTTCCAAAATTAGTGCGCCATAGGTAAGCCCCTGATGACTATACAGGTTAGCCCCTTCCCGGTTAGCCGGAAGCACCGCAATCACTTTTTCATCCTTAAAAAAAAGGAGGCTGTGATCTTTAAAACGCTCGCCGTGGTAGGCAATAAAAGCACGTGAAAATAAAAAGCTGGTGTTTTTAACGCCTTTGTTTTTAGAGCCCATCAATGAGGCCACAAAGCGATCCCAGCGGGATTTATAATCGGGAGTGTATTTAGTTACGCTTATCAAGTTTTAGACTTTGGTATGGGGAAAGTACAAAATTTAATGAGAGAAGTTTATTTCAAAAAAAACACCTCCCGGAGGAGGTGTTCGTGACCTGTATAACACCCTAAAATTATACAGATCGTAATTTTTCGTAAACCAACCGACTCACCGCATTTCTTCAGTAAAACGGCTACGTAAATGGTGTGTTTAACTGTATAGACTACAATTAATCAAAAAGGTTGCGTGAGATTTTCTATTTTTTTTTTAAAGTTGAAATAACCAATAAGGGCAATTCTCAGGCGCGCTCTAGGAGATTAAAACTTTTAGTTAACTTTATAAAAAAATGACATGGGAACGCAGGAACTTAAAAAACGTATTAAATCTTATGTAGAAAGAGGCGATGACAAAGTACTCGCAATCGTACATGGGGTTTTCGAGAATTATTATCAGGATGAAATTGTGGCTTATTTTCCCGATGGAAGCCCAATGTCGCGTAAAGAATACAATATGCAGCTTGAAAATGCAGAGGATCAAATAGGACGTGGAGAATTTAGTTCTATTGAAGATGTAGAAAATCAAATTCCCGATTAATTATGTCCCTCCAAGTTGTCTGGCTTAGACAGGCCATTGACTCCCTGAAAAACATTTTAGATTATCGTTATAAAGATATTCCGTCTGCGAGAGCGATTGTAAAAAGAGACATTTTAAACGCTTCCAAAGGAATAACATTTCCTGAGCAGTATCAGCAAGACGAAATTAATGCAGATTACAGAAAGATACTAGTTAGGGATTATAAGCTACTTTACAAAGAAATAGATGGCGTGATTTACATCAGTAATGTCATCTGCACTAAGGCTTCACTCCAATAAAAAAGCACCTCCGCCGGGAGGTGCTTTTTACAATAAACAAAATCTCAGACGGTTAAACCGACTTGTTACGCTTACGTTCGTTTTCGGTTAACAATACCTTACGCAGACGCAAATGGTTTGGAGTAACCTCAACATATTCATCTTTTTGTATGTATTCTAAAGCCTCTTCTAACGAGAATTTGATAGCCGGTACAATTTTGGCCTTATCATCTGCTCCAGAAGAACGTACGTTTGATAATTTTTTGGTCTTGGTGATATTAACGGTCATATCATCCTGACGGCTGTTTTCACCAATTACCTGACCTTCGTAGATATCCTCACCCGGATCAACGAAGAACTTACCACGATCCTGTAGTTTATCAATAGAATATGGGATAGCAGTACCTTTTTCCATAGAAACCAGCGAACCGTTGTTACGACCCGGGATATCTCCCTTAAGCGGCTGGTATTCTTTAAAACGGTGTGCCATAATCGCTTCACCTGCAGTGGCAGTAAGCAACTGGTTACGTAAACCGATAATCCCTCGTGAAGGAATTAAAAACTGGCAAACCATACGATCACCTTTGGCTTCCATACTCAACATCTCCCCTTTACGGATAGACACCATTTCTACCGCCTTACCTGAAACTTCATCCGGCAGGTCAATAGTCAATTCTTCAATAGGTTCGCATTTAACCCCGTCAATTTCCTTGATGATTACCTGCGGCTGTCCAATTTGCATTTCGTAACCTTCACGACGCATTGTCTCGATCAATACCGAAAGGTGTAATACCCCACGGCCAAATACCATAAACTTATCTGCACTGTTCGTTTCTTCTACGCGAAGTGCCAGGTTTTTCTCAAGCTCTTTCCATAAACGGTCTTTGATGTGACGCGAAGTCACAAACTTTCCGTCTTTACCAAAGAATGGCGAATCGTTAATGGTAAATAACATACTCATCGTAGGCTCATCGATAGCGATGGTTTTCAATCCTTCCGGATTCTCAAAATCGGCAACGGTGTCTCCAATTTCAAAACCTTCAATACCTACAAGAGCACAAATATCACCTGCCTGAACTTCGGCTACTTTCTTACGACCAAGTCCTTCAAAGGTGTGTAATTCTTTAATTTTTGCTTTTTTGATGCTTCCGTCACGCTTAACCAGCGATACGTTCATCCCTTCTTTTAAGATACCGCGTTGTAAACGTCCTATGGCGATACGCCCTGTAAATGAAGAGAAATCCAGAGAAGTAATCAGCATCTGGGTGGTACCCTCTTGAATTTTAGGAGAAGGAATATGCTCCATCACCATATCTAGAAGTGGCTCAATGTTTTCCGTTTGATTTTCCCAGTGGTCACTCATCCAGTTGTTTTTAGCCGAACCATAAACCGTAGGGAAATCTAGCTGCCATTCTTCGGCACCCAATTCAAACATAAGGTCAAAAACCTTCTCGTGAACTTCTTCAGGAGTACAGTTTTCTTTATCTACTTTATTAATAACCACGCACGGTTTAAGACCCAGGTCAATAGCCTTTTGCAATACAAAACGCGTTTGTGGCATAGGCCCTTCAAAAGCATCAACCAGCAATAATACGCCGTCAGCCATATTGAGTACCCGCTCAACCTCACCACCAAAATCGGCGTGACCCGGAGTATCAATAATGTTAATCTTGGTGTCTTTATAGATAACCGAAACGTTCTTAGAAGTAATAGTAATACCGCGTTCACGCTCCAGATCGTTATTATCCAGAATCAAATCACCGGTGTTTTCGTTTTCACGAAACAACTGGCAGTGGTACATAATTTTGTCTACCAGGGTGGTTTTACCGTGGTCAACGTGCGCGATAATCGCAATGTTTTTAATATTCATAAGTAGCCCTTATTTTAAGGGCGCAAAGATACAGTTAATTCGCGGACTTTTAAGCACTTATTTCAATTATAATTTGGGCGGCTTGCTGCTTGCGTAAAATCCTCTAAAAAATTGAAAATCAACCACAAGCAGCAACCGGGCTATACGCTCTATCTTTTTTATTAGCAGCTTTACCTAATGCGCCAAAAGGCGCAGGAAGCCTCTCCTAACAAAAAAGGATGCCGCTGCTATCCCTGCCGCAAGCGGTTGCAGGCTACAGGCTCAAGGTTTGCTTGTTTCTTGTTTTCTTTTTTCTTTTTTCTTTTAAAAGTTAATTGGAATTCATTTTACTTCGGTTTCTGTTTATTCCCTTTTTTTTTTTTGTAATTGGTAGTTGTCTTCAACAATAGGTTCTCGACTGCGCTCGAACTGACAACACGTTTTACTTCCTACTTTTTCACTTTTCACCAGTAACAATTAACCCATAACATTTAACTATTCCCAATAACTTATCTTTGCAGCTTTAAATAAGAACCGATGAAACTTTCCAATATTCCCCAGATTAAACATACAGACACCAATAACTTTTTCCTGCTTGCCGGGCCCTGCGCCATTGAAGGCGAGGAAATGGCGTTGCGCATCGCCGAAAAAGTAGTGGGCATAACCGATAAACTGGGAATCCCCTACGTTTTTAAAGGAAGTTTTAAAAAGGCAAACCGCAGCCGCATCGATAGCTTTACCGGTATTGGTGATGAAAAAGCGCTTAAGATTCTGCGTAAGGTTTCAGAGACTTTTAAAGTCCCAACGGTGACCGACATTCACGTAAACGAAGACGCAGCTATGGCTGCCGAATATGTAGATGTGTTACAAATTCCGGCCTTTTTGGTCCGTCAAACCGACCTGGTAGTCGCTGCTGCCGAAACCGGCAAAGTAGTCAACCTTAAAAAAGGTCAGTTTATGAGTCCGGAGGCGATGAAACACGCCGTTACTAAAGTGACCGACACCGGCAACGAGAACGTCTGGATCACCGACCGCGGTACGATGTTTGGCTATCAGGATCTTATCGTAGATTTTAGAGGCATCCCCACCATGAAGCAATACGCACCAACCGTACTTGATGTTACCCACTCCTTACAACAGCCCAATCAAAGCAGTGGCGTAACCGGCGGCCGACCTGAACTTATAGGTACAATGGCAAAGGCCGGCATCGCAGCCGGTGTTGACGGTCTATTTATCGAGACCCATTTCGACCCCGCAAATGCGAAGAGCGACGGTGCCAATATGCTCGACCTAAGCTTACTGGAAGGATTGCTTACCAAACTGGTGGCGATACGTAAAGTGGTTGCCGGGTAAAATTTAACAGACTACGAATAGTTCAATTTAAAGGATTGCTAAGACTCTGGTTTTGGCAATCCTTTAATTTTTAACAGCATATTTTGCCGCATTTACGTTCTGCTCTGCTCGTTCCGTCCTGCTTTAGTTTTCTTCTCAGGTATCAAAAACAGCTATGTGAAGAATTCTTTTTATTTTTAATCACAATCAAAAAACATTTAAAATGAACTATTTACGCATCTCCGCACTAGCCTTAACCACCCTGGCTGTACTTTCCTGTACAGACGAACCTGAAAAAACTCCATTAACAATGGGTAATCTCGAACTTTCAGAAAGCAAGCCGATGCCCGGCGACAGTTTGAGCCTTTGGTATACACCTGAACAAACAGAAGATTCGCTCGATATAGAAGCATTTTACGCCTATACCGTAAATACTAAAAGTTATCCCCAGGATATTGATCTGGTCAAAGACGGAGAGCGTTATAAGGGCAGTATTGCCATTCCCGATTCGGCACAGGGTCTTATTTTCAATTTTAAAAATGGAAAGGACTACGACTCCAATGAAGAGCAGGGATATACGCTAAGCCTGTATAACGAGGCAGGTGTACCCGTTGCCGGTTCTGAAGCCGGAATCGCCTTTTATAAACTCGCTCAGGGCAGTTATTACGGTATGAAAACAACACCAGACTCTACTTTGGCTGCCATTAACCGCGCTCTTGAAAAGAATCCCGAACTTAAAAACGATTGGTTCACGATACAGATGCAGGTAATGAATCAGGTAGATGCTAAAGCTGCCGGAGTGAAATTAGATGAAGAACTCGCCGCGTACTCCCAAAAACAGGAGCTTACAAAAGAGGAGTATCAAAACCTGATTACGATACATCAGATCAAAAGGGATCAGCCCAAAACCGATTCGATTCAGGCGATTTTCATTGAAAAATATCCTAAGAGTCAAATTGCTCAAAACGCTTATGTTTCTAAAATGCGTGGTGCTCAAACTCCCGAAGAAAAGCTTGCAGTACTTGAAGAATTCAATGAAAAGATAGGAACTGAAGGCACTCAGAAAAATTTTCTATACCGCAGTTTAGCTGATGCATACCTCAATGCAGGAGATACCGAAAATTTCAAAAAATATATGGAGATGGCCGGTGACGATTTATCTAAAGCCTCAACCCTGAATAATATCGCCTGGGGCTACGCCGAAAGCGGAGAAAACCTCGCACTGGCGGAAGAATTGTCTAAAAAATCCCTTGCTATCATTGAGACTGAAAAATCAAAAAAACCGGAGTATTATACGGCCCGCCAATATGCGAACAACATGAAATCTACCCGGGCTATGTACTCAGACACCTATGCCCTGATCCTGTTCAAGCAGGGTAAAGTTAAAGAAGCTATCGCTGTTCAGGAAGATGCCGTTGCAGATGGTGCTGCCCCTGATGTTAGTGAGCGCTACATTCAGTTTCTGGCAGCAGATGAGCAATATGACAAAGTTTTTGAAAAAGCCTCTGAGCTGGTTAAAGAGGGTAATGCTACCACAAAGACCAAAGAATATCTGGCTACTGCTTACGCCAAAACAGAACAGGAAGAAGACTTTAAAAGCTACCTAAGTTCTTTGGAGCAAGTCGCTCAAGATAAGGCTTTAGCCGAACTGAAAAAAGAAATGCTTGATGAAGAAGCACCTCAATTCCGCCTTAAAAACCTGGAAGGTGAAGAAATCGCTCTGGCCGATTTAAAAGGAAAAACGGTAGTTCTCGATTTCTGGGCAACCTGGTGCGGACCGTGTAAAGTTTCCTTCCCCGGAATGCAAAAGGCAGTTACCAAATATGCCGATAATAAAAATGTAGAATTCCTCTTTATAGACACCTGGGAAAGCACCAGCGGTGAAGCCCGTGAAAAAGGAGTAAGTGATTTCATCAAGCAAAACAACTACACCTTTAATGTATTGATGGACACTCCTGAAGAAGAAGGCAGTCGCAAATACGACGTGGTTTCAGCCTATGAGGTTGACGGTATTCCCACCAAGTTTGTGGTTGGCCCCGACGGAAAAATCAAATTCAAAGCTGTAGGTTTTGACGGAAATACAGACGGTCTGGTTGAAGAACTTGATATGATGATCGCACTGGCTGCGGGGCAGTAGTTCGTAGACGTTAGAAAATTAAAAAATCCGTGTTTGAATATCAGACACGGATTTTTTTTTATAGCTCAACTACTTCTTAATCAAGTATCCATTGCAGCAGGCCGTCCTGATCAACAATAGACCAACTGTGCGGATTTCTGCTTCCGTCTGCCCTATATCCCTTATCCTCAGTCGTAATAAGTTCTACGTTATCGTAGCCTTTAGCGGTCAAAAACTCCGATAGCCGCTCCAGATGAAAAGCATTCATTTGCTCATAATCAACTCCCATATTCTCTTTCCACCAGGTTTTATCGGGCTCTGTATAAAAACGGATTTTGGTATTTTCTAAAGCTTTCAAATTCTGAAAGTTTTCGGTTTCATAGACAAAAGCGCTGTACGTTTCGTAAGGACCGATCTCCTCATCAGGATTTCCCAATTGCGCATTAAAAAACTGAAGCATAAAGGCGCTTTCTCCGGCCGCAGCGGGTGAGAAATTACGCGCTACATTTTGTTTGGCAATACGATAGAGCGCTGCAAGATCTACCGGAGCATCCACAGCAAATACTCCGGCAGGTTTAATTCCATAGGATGTATTTTCCGTTAGATAGTTACTTATTATCAATGACAAGGCTCCGCCGCTAGACAATCCACCGATATAAACCGCATCATCAGTCAGGTTATTTGAAGTGATTAGATTCTGAAGCATCTGTGCCAATTGCGCCTTTTCTTCCTCCTGTAAAAAAATCTTACGATTATAGTTCAGATAGGCCACGGCTACATTTTTAGACAAGGCTAAATCGGTTATGGGGTACTCGTTTTCAATACCCACAGCGTTTTCTCCAAATCCACCAAACAAAATAAAAACGGCATCCGTTTGTTGGGGTTTGTAGAGTGTATAATCTGCAGTAGTTAAAGCTTCGGCTTCCTGCGCTGTACTTAAAGCTGTAGTTAAAATCAGACACAGAATCGGGAGTAGATTTTTAAAATGTTTTTTCATTATTCGTTTATTTAAAATTATTCGTTTTTATCCGGAGATTTCAAGCTCCGTTTATAGGCCTCTAAATCCCATTCCATATCAAAATTAGAAAGGTAAGACGCCATCGGATCAAGCCCTATTGAAGCTCTTCGCTCATCTACGTGATCGGGGTCAATCATCCGAGCGACAAAAGACTCTCCGGTTTCTGTGCGGCCCACCTGACTGCCGTAAATTTGAGGCCTGTCGTTACGTATCTCAATGCGATCCTGTAAAAGAGCTAAAAAATGAGGCGGAGTGTTTCCTTCTAAAACAGCTTTTTGCAGTAAGGGCAGGTAGTTTTCCTGTATTTCAAGATCAGAATGCTGAATAACCAAAAACAAGGTCATATTACCTTCGTCGCCCAGCACATCAGAGCCTAGCCAACCACGTTCATCCAGAATGCGTTTCACTTTGATCAAATTAATGCTGTCTACCCGGTCTACTGTTTTCCATTGAGTTTTTACTTCTTTTGACTGCCAACCGTGTTGATCTCCCAGTGCTCCAAGCTTTTTTCTGACGCTTTGATCACTTTGATGAACACTATCTAAGACAGCTACCAGTGGTTTATCCCAGTATTGCTCTACCTCCTCCCTATTTTGCTTCACACGTGCAAGAATTTCATCCCAGCGGGTATCACTATGTAAATTGGCAAGGTCAGTATCCTGAGAGATATGAGCATAGTTTTTATACCCATCCGGTTTAGAAATGACAAATAAGTGTTCAAAAGCTTTATCTACCTGGTTTGCAAGTGCCCAGGAACATGCAGCATTATACCGATCAGCAATCTGTGTATCATCTCCGGTCAGATTAAAAGCCTTTTCATAGGTAACGCCAGACTCCGAATACTTTTGGGACTGATAAAGCCTGTATGCCTCAAGAATTAAATCATCATAGTTTTTTGTTTCCTGACTATACGATGCAAAAAAACTTAAAAACAGCGCAGTAATTTGTAATCTAACAATTCTCATATTTCTTAATAGGTAAACCCAAATGATATAGGTTAATAGGAGTAAGTTAGAACATTCCGGAGTTAAACGCTTACGGTTTTCCTTATTTTCTCAAAAAAATCTTAACTCTCCAAAATAGCCCTGAGCTGCTTCAAAAACACAATCACTAGTTCAGCATCAATATCTTCCACCTTATGATACCTCAAAGAGCGTAGCCGTTTCCGGTTTTCACCGGCTATTAAATGATTGTCGGGATCATCAAGGTCTGTTCCATAAACAAAGCTCAAATCCACAAAACGTTTCCTAAAATTCAAAAAACAGAACATTTTTCCATTCAAATAATAAAACGGCAAATGCCATTTATACAGCAACTCAGCCTCGGGAGCTGCATGCTCGATAATCACCTGCAGCTCCAATAAAATACTTTTAAAAGGCTCGGGTTGAGAAAGGATATAGTTTTCTGCAGGATTCATAGCTGTAATTTAAGACTTGTTTCGGGTTTTCGGTTTTCGGTTTTCCTAAGTTGTGAAAAAAAATGGAATCATGGAATCGTGGAAGAAAAAACAAGAACTCCAATTGAATACAAATTTTTGAATTTTTTAACCTTGAATCTTGAATCAATCCAACTGCCCACTGAGACTGCTAACTAATATTATATTCATCCGGACCCTGAGTGCCGCGACCTAAGGAGCGGTGTATCGAAGAGTCACCTCTTAACTCATGTCACCAAACGATTTGTTCTCTGTTCTCTAAATCAAAAATTTCGTATTTCGTATTTCGTATTTCGTATTTCAACTATTTTACTTTACTTTGCAATTCAAAGTACTTTTGTATGGAAACCAGAAACTACCTTCAGGATATCTCTGAAATTAAAAATATGATGAATCGCTCCACGCGGTTTATGTCCATCAGCGGACTATCGGGAATTCTAGCCGGTGTTTACGCACTGGCTGCATCAGCCTATGCACACTATCGCCTGAGTACAGTTCCCGAATATCAAAATCAATCAGCCTTAGGTGAATATATTACCGACTTTATCATTGCCTATAATCTTTTAGGAGATTTATTGCTCACGGCATTTATAACCTTAATTCTGGCTGTTGCTACAGGCGCTATTTTTACGGTTCGTAAAGCCAAAAAACTCAACGAAGACATCTGGAATCCGGTTTCGAAGCGGCTTCTGGCCAATTTCACGGTTCCATTAATCACAGGCGGACTTTTTTGCCTGGTGTTGCTCCAATACGATATCGTAGGTCTTGTCGCACCGGCTACCCTAATCTTTTACGGCCTGGCACTCATTAATGCCAGTAAGTTTACGGTGGGTGACATCAAATATCTGGGTTTGGCCAATGTTCTAATCGGTCTCGTAGCAACCCAGTTTGTGGGATATGGTTTGTACTTTTGGGCGCTGGGTTTTGGTGTGTTTCACATCATTTATGGCGCTATTATGTACCGCAAATACGACCGTCCCACCCCTAACCCCTCCCAAAGGGCGGGGAACTAGTAAGCTCTAAAACCGAATCATAGCACCTTGAAAAACATCATTCAACATATCAACAAAGCCTTTGACCATCGCATTCGCCTGGGTATTATGAGCGTTCTCATGGTGAATGATTTTGCCGATTTTAATATGCTGAAGGAACTGCTGGGCGCCACAGACGGCAACATTGCCAGCCACACCAAAGCCCTTGAAAAAGAAAATTACATCAAGGTCGAAAAATCATTTATTAACCGAAAGCCCAATACGCGCTACATCGCCACCTCTGCGGGTCGCGAAGCCTTTACCAAACACATTGAAGCTTTAGAAAAACTGATCAACCCAAATGACTAAATCTATTTTTTTATCTATTTACTTTGAATTTCAAAGTACTTTACTAATCATAAGAGAACTCGTTGTAGGCGCCTCATTCGATCTTACCAGTCGGGTTTACGTGCTGTTTAAGCGTAATAAACCCTGGGGTATTTCGCGAAGCGAGCTCCTTCTGTATCCGCCGGAAAGTCTGGGTTTTCATCTGGGATGTTTTCTGCTCAAACAGCATTTTGAACCTCAGCCGCACTGCGAAAACCACGACATTTTCCACATACTCACCGGTTATGAGACCGATACGGCTCAGGAGATCGCGCTTCAGTTTTTCCTGTACGGTAACGGCAAACGCAGTCCGTTTTTGCATCTGGCGATGTTTGCCGGCATCATTCTTTTTCCCGATCAGTATACGCTTTTTCGCGAAGCCTATCACAAAGGCGCACGAGCCAAAAGTCTGTTTGATCTGGACTATAAACCGCTTTTGACCCATTCCATTTATCAATTCAAAAATCAATACCTCAACACTTAAAAATCATCTTATGAACACACCAAATTCACAGCCGCCCAACAAATTCATCCAATGGATCAAAAGCTCCATCACCGCCCGAATGTTTATGGTGGGCTTTCTCACGCTTATTTTGCTCATTCCGCTATTTTTTGTTCAGAACCTGATCGAAGAACGCGCCCAGCGGCAGCAGGAAGTGGTTGCAGAAATCAATGAAAAATGGGGAGAGGAAGTATTGGTTTACGGCCCCGTTCTCAAAATCCCATATACCTTACCGGTCAAGAAAACAGTGCAAAACCCCGGAACCAAAACCTTTGAAACGCTTGTGACCGAAGAAGAGCATATCGCTTATTTCTTTCCCGAACAACTCAATCTGAAAACGCAGGTAAATCCGGAAATTAAATCCCGAAGTATTTATAAAACCACGGTTTATAATTCAGAGACGCATTTTGAAGGCAGTTTTGCCGTACCCGATTTTAGCGATGCACCCGGAGAGCCGGTACAAATTCTATGGGAAAAGGCACGGGTGCTTTTTCAGACTTCCAATTTAAAAGGCGTCAACAAGCAGGTAAAGATTAACCTCAACGGAACTTCCTATTTATTTACATCGAAATTTGAACAGCGTGTTGGAAAAAGTCTGGATGCGGTTGAACTGTTTATGATGGAAAGTACGGCGATCAAACCCGAAAGTCTTCCGCAGGAATCAAAAGTGAGTTTTACAATGGACCTTCACATTAACGGAAGTCAGCAAATACAATTCATCCCCATTGGTAAAACCACCGAAGCGCAAATCACTTCAGACTGGGAAACCAATAATTTTACCGGAAACTTTCTGCCCTACAATCAGGATAAACTGGAGGGCAAAGGCTTTGATGCCAAATGGCGGGTGCTTGATATCAACCGCCCCTTTCCGCAGGAATTCTTTATCAGCCTACCCACATTAAACGCCTATGCTTTTGGGGTGAACTTTATGATTCCGGTAGACGAATACCAAAAAAGTGAGCGTACGGCTAAATACGGCTTTCTGGTCATAGGTCTTACTTTTCTCATTTTCTTCCTCATCCAAACGCTGAGCAAAATAGGGATTCATCCGTTTCAATACCTGATGATTGGGCTGGCGCTTATTATGTTTTACACGCTGCTGATTTCGATTTCAGAACACAGCAATTACCTCAACGCCTATCTGGTTGCGAGTGTGGCCGTCGTACTGCTGATTTCGCTTTACGCCCGAAGTATTCTCAAGAATATCAAGTTCCCGGTTTTTATAGGGCTATCCCTTACGCTCCTGTACAGCTTCATCTACGTGATCATTCAGCTTGAAAGTTATGCACTGCTGGTAGGAAGCATCGGCCTGTTTATCATTCTGGCGCTGGTGATGTATGTCTCGCGCAAAATTGATTGGAATTCTTAATTTAATTCCACCGAAACCAAACAGCTTATGAACGGTCCATTCCTTCATTTTTATAAAAAGGTGCGAGTCAATTTTTGGCACGCCCTCTTTTACCTCTTTTGCAGATGCACCCTGGCTCTGGGTTTTATAGTTGCCGGCTACGTTAAGATTATCGGCGAACGATTTGCCAGCGGCCTGGACATCAGGCATCCTATGGGCGCGTACCTGGAGGCTTTGCACCATACGGAATTTTACTATCCCTTTATTGGTGTGTCCCAAATTCTCGCCGGTATTCTGCTGGTCATCAGACGCACAGCACTGCTGGGAGCTCTACTCTATTTTCCGATAATAGTCAATATTTGGGTGCTCTCCTGGGCGGTACGTTTTGAAGGTTCGCTGGTTACTTCGACCCTCATGGTTTTGGCAAATCTGTATATTCTGCTCTACAATTATGACCGACTCAAATTTATACTGCCATTCGGTGAAAAAAGCCTAAACTATGTACCGCGCATTTCACTCAATGAAGCTGAAAAACGTAATGCAGCCGGGAAGCATGTGTCGTTTCGCTATAACCTGAATCTGGCCAGCTTGAAATCACCTTTGGTTTCCAAAAAGTTTCCGTGGGGATTTTTGTTGGTAGTAATCGTAACTTTTGTAATTACCGTCTTCGCTTCTAACCGCCTTTTTGAACTGATGCCGCGTAACAATTATTATGATTGCGTAAGCCGACTCGAAAAACGAACTCCTGAAAAAGCCGGTTTCGATTTTTGCAATTGCATTCACAATCAGGGAAAAACCCTTGACACCTGTTTGGAAGAGTATGAAGCCGTAAAAGCCAAAAATTGAAATGCGGTTTGCTCTTTACAAGAGCAATAAGGAATAACAAATCAGTAATAATGAACATTAAACAACTATGAAAAATTTCATTCTCAAAAAATACACGACATTAAAATACCTGCTTGCCACACTGCTATTGTGCTTTTTCCTTTTGGTATTTCGCATCAAAACCACACACGACTATTTCGGTCTCTTCCTGGTGTGGAATCTCTTTCTGGCCTTTATCCCGCTGGGAATTGCCTGGTATGCGGAAGCGCAGGAACGGCTTGAAAAGCAGAAGCTTCAACTTTTTACAGCTTTGGCTGTCTGGCTGCTTTTTCTACCCAATGCCCCTTATGTCATTACCGATTTGATTCACCTGTCGTATAGTCCGGAGGATTGGCTCTGGTATGATCTGGTTACGATTAGTGTTTTTGCACTGCTGAGCCTGTATTTTGGTTTTGAATCTATACGCGTCTGGCGTAAATTGTTGGCAACACAAATCGCGGCTAAATGGGTCAATCTAGCAACTGTTGCGGTGCTTATCCTGTGCGGTTTTGGTATTTATCTGGGCAGATTTATACGTTTTAATTCGTGGGATGTGGTGACCAATCCGCTGGAGCTTCTATATACCATTGCGCAATATCTCATTAATCCCATTCAAAACCACAGAGTATGGATTTTCACCCTGAGTTTTGGGCTATTGCTTAATGCAGGCTACTTTAGTTTTCAGTTTTGGTTAACCAAAAAACAAAACCATGATTCCACGTGCTAAGCGGTTGTATTATGTGATTGGTTTTGTGATCCTTTTTGGTATTGAAGCGGCAATTGCTATGTATTTGAAAGGAGGATTCATTCGCAGTTATTTGGGTGATTTACTGGCGGTCATTCTGATCTACACCTTGATTATGAGTTGTTCGCGTCTTGCCGTTAAAACAGGGCTGGTTCTCACCGCTTCAATCGCGTTACTGGTCGAAGTGCTTCAGCTTATAGATCTGACTCAGTTTTTTGAAGGCACTTACAAACAGGTAGCCACTTTGGTTTTTGGCAGTCACTTCTCCTGGATTGACCTGTTAATGTACGCATTGGGGATGTTGGCGGTTTATCGGTTGGAACGGGTGAAAGGCTGAATTTTTATTGTTATTGAAAGAAGTTTTCGGTTTTTGTTTTCGGTTTTCGGTTTTCGGTTTTCCTAAGCTGCGAAAAAAGTTTAATCGTTCAACTGTGTAATCGTTGAATCGCTTGACGGTCAAGATTCCTCGCCATAAATTCTTAACTGCTTGAAAGCTGATACGACCTTGTAAATGCAGAATGTAGCTTGCAGAATTAAGAGTTATTGCTGGTTTTGAATTCACGACCCTGAATCCTGAACCCAACTAACTGCTAACTGTGACTGCCTAATGAGACTGCTTGAAAAATTCTGAATGTAGAATGCAGAATTAAGAGTTATTGCTGGTTTTGAATTTACGACCCTGATTCTAGAACTCAACTAACTACTAACTGTGACTGCCTACTGAGACTGCTTGAAAAATTCTGAATGTAGAATGCAGAATTAAGAGCTATGAGCATCCCCCAAAAATTAGGACAGTAATTTAAGTTCCAAAATAACTTTAAATTTACTGTTTTATGACACGAAGAAAATTCACACCCAAGTTCAAGACCAAAGTGGTTTTAGAAGCTCTCAAAGAG
>NZ_JAJGMW010000021.1 GCF_020782115.1 Leeuwenhoekiella parthenopeia
ATCTATACCAACAATTAAAAACGTATTTTAGTTATTACAATACAAAAAGAAGGCATCAGGGAATAGAAAACGAAATACCGCTGGTAAAGTATTTAAACAAACAACAAAAAGCAGCTTAGTCAATATAGCCGGAACTTAATTTAAGCTGAAAACTGCCCTACAAATGGGGGGATGCTCAGATGATTTATAACTGTCAAAATTGATATCGAGAAAAAAACTAAAAATGAAATTGAAATTATTTTTAGGCTGTCTTTTATCATTTTCTTTTTTTAAATGTTGAGTTATGAGCGTTTTAAGAATTTCAAGACTTTCTTATATACATCCCAAACCAAAATCAGAAACGCCAATCCAAAAATCATTAAAGCATAATTTTCTTTTCCAATAAGTTCAACTATACTATAAGAAAAAAAATAAAAGATGATTGCAGTCGGAATTCCAACTAAAAGAGACTAACTAAAACAGCTAAAATCTTTCTCATTCTTTTACTTTCAATTTTCTCTTGTGTTCGTCAAAATGTCTTACAGCGGTATAGCCGGTATTCTGTATAGTTTTTATTCCCTTGTTTTATTTACGTAAGTGTAGAGTTTAACAATTCCATATTTACCAGCACTTCCAAACAAAGGAATACTTTTTTCCGATTCCATTATTTCAATCCGCTTAATGTCATTTTTAGAGATTTCAATTTTTTTATCTGTCTCTTTATAATGATAGGTAAAAGGTTCTCCATTTACAATTACCATTGGAATTTCTCCCAGTTTTCCATTTTCTTGATTTTCTTTTATAAAATCAATCAGAAAGAATTTTTTATTTCCGCTGTCAGTAAGCAAATAACGTTTTTCAATATCGGTCAGGTTCGACATTTTACAGCTAAAAGTCAAACATAAAATCACTAATATTGGAATCAGTTTTCGCATTTCTTAAATTATGCACAACAGTCACGTATAACCGTCAGTTACGGGTTAATATCCGTTAATTTTCGGTTAGGCACTGACTTTAGCAATTCCGAGTGGATTCGGACGCAGCCGAATCCGCCGTAATTGCGGTTATACACTGTTGTGGGTATGTGCTTTTTGTTCATACAATTTCAATATTTCAATACTTTTATTAAGTCTTTCCTTGTCATAACTCGGAAAAAATATTTGAAAATTTAAAAGCCTTTCTTTTGAAATTTTATCTCCATTGATTGCACAAGTCAATAAGATTTCTTGAAGCGACCATAGATTCCTTTCTAAATCATCAAGTTTTTTATTTTTCAATTCAATAGTTTCCTCGAAATATTCATTTGCACTTTTTAAAGCTCTATTATTGATTAAGGGTGGTTCTAAAATAAATTCTTTTTTCGTTGTTTTAATACTGTCATTTTCCACATAAATTTCCTCTCTAAAAACAGAATAATATTTTTGAATCCAATTATTTTCTTCATACTTTTTATCCCAATAAAAGAACATTCTGATTGGTTCTATTATGAGTCTACCATCTTTATACGATTTTAAATAGGGACCAAATTCGTTTCTTATAACTTTTCCTGTTTTTAGGTTATAAATTGTTTCAGATCCACTACTAGATTTTCGCTTACTCAAATATTCAATTTTATTTTTATAAGTGGCTAAAACCTCGTATTTTTTGTGTTCACCCGAAACAAGATTGACTCTTGTTGTGTCACAAAATATGATACTGTCATTTCTTGAATAAATTCCACAATCTGGCCAACTTTCATCTGGACAATCAAAGAAAGGTTTAATTTCTTTTTTACAAGAGAAAATTATTAGTATTAAAAATAAAAATATTAATGTCTTTGTCATTTTCAGCATTACCCACAACAATCGCATAACAGTAAAAAATATACTGTTATATCCTTTTTATAATCCATTGTAAACGTTTACCAGCGTTTGCGTACGCCTAATAAACCCTTAATCAGGCTAAATATAATTCATTCTATTCAGATCTTTTTACGGAATTCCTCAGTAACCGGTGATTAGCCGTTTTTTCCAATAAAAAACCCGCTCTAAAGATTACTCTAAAGCGGGTTGTACGTTGTTTTAAAACCGGTTGCTACTGTCCCGTAGCGGTAGTAGTTTCCTGTTCTTCTCTAATGGCTTTATCAATACGCCCGGCCAGGTACATATGGTCTGTAGCTGAGTTTTTACGCAGTACGTTGGTCATTAGACATACGATGTACTTAGGCCCGCCACCGGGATGCTCCACAATGATTACCGAGTTCATATAGTTAAACACATTACCGGCATAATCACCGCAACCGCCTTTACTTTTATCGCATTTGTAAAAGCTTCCGCTTTTAAAATATACAGCAGCCGAGTCGAGATCGTGCGAGTAGGCATAGCGTATACGACGCTCGGTCTGGTACATTATCCGTTTCATCTCCAGGCTTGAGAGCGAATCAATGGCTTTCCCCTGTTCCAGATTGATGAGAAATTTCATCAAACCTTTAGGCGAACCAATACTGCCGCCCATTCGGCCTACATAGCGTTCCCCGCCGTTGGTGAAAAAGCCACCCAGGCGCCATTCGTCTTCGGTGATTCCCATTTCGCGCAGGGGTTCGTTTACCACTTCGTTTGCCAGGCGGGTCACCTCGGCACGATCGGTATCTTTAAACCATTGCATAGCTTCCTCATCGGTAAGGTTAAAGTATTTTTCGCCAAAAACCTTTAGCAACAAAGCCTCCCGATACACCACACTGGCTGCACCGTTGTTGCTTACCGCCACCATATGGTCAATCCACTCATACAGGCTAAACACATCGCTTTCCTGAGCCTGTCTTTTCGAGAGTTTATCTTTTTCGATATCGTAGATGGGGATGGTATGATGATCGTAAACGGCAAAAGGACCACCCTTTACACGTTTGTATTTCAGCAGATTTACGCGCGCGCCCCAATCATCGGGACATAATTTTTCAAGCTGGTCAAAAATAGCTACCAGTATGGCCAATTTGCCTACACTACCGGGCTGATAACCGCGGGTCTCGTTACGGGCAGCGTATTTCAGGTTGGTGGTATCGGTCATATCGAGTACCGAGATCGAGTAGCTTTGATCCAAACCGTAAAAGAGTCCGCCAATTTTCTTCTGAAATTCGGGATCTTCTTTCATATAGGCGATTGCGCTGTCTGCTTTTGAAGTCAGACGTAATTTGATATCATCTATAGAAAGGTAGGCTCCGGGCGGGATGCGGGTATATTTGATGCTGTCGCGTACTATTTTTTGCAGGTAAGCGAGGCGGTCTATCCCGGTACGTTCATAACCGTCAATAGGATAGGTGCCTGCGGGCATAAAGCTAAGCACGGCCAGCAATGCGAGTGGAATAAACAGTAAGGCTTTTTTCATCTCATTTCAAATTTGTTTACCGCAGGCAATCTGTGTTTTGATTGCCGCACAGGTATTGGTTGATTTATTAAATGCCCGGTATGGGCTTTACTAATCGGTTGTTTATAAGGCGCTGTCGAGTTCTATAAACGCTCCGGCGTCGGTTTTAGGCGAAATCGAATCGAGATAGCCGTTGCTTAAGGCATTTTTATTTTCTACAAACGGACGTATTTGGAATAACCAGAGTTTGTTGTCCTGAAACCCGAGCTCCACATCATAAGCCCCGTCGTAATCGGTATTGGTTTCCTGCGGAATTTTGGTGCGTATTTCACGAGCTACTTCGCGCAAGCTTTCAATATTCTGCGCATTGAGAATGGGCGATTCAAAGGTGGTCGAATAGCCTTTTGTACTTCCCGTTGCCGGAAGCCTGATGTAATCGGGCTGACGGGCGGGCGCCAGGAGGCGATCTCCCTGTGCAGTCACCAGACGGGTTTCGGCAGCCTGACCGTCTACAGCGCCACCGGCTCCACGGCTAAAGGCCACGGTAAGATCTTCATCGGTGCCTTCATTGATCCCTTTGGTGATCATCACCCCGCTGTAATCTACGTCTACGCTGGGAATAACCAGAATGGAAGGGAAGACATTTTCCGGATTAGAGAGGTATGCCTGTCTCCATTTAAAACTGCGCTCAGTATACGGCGAGGCCCATACTTTTTTAATACCGTCCAGAATTTGCTGTTCCTGTACCACGTTGAAAAGGGTGAGGTTGAGTCCGGCACCGGTAAATTCCTTAAGGTCTTCCATATTGGTGTCGCTGCGCAGAAAAACCGGAGTCTGCCCGATTGGCGAACCGAATATTTTTGAAAACGAACTGCGCAGTTCACTTACAAATTGAGGCTTCAGTTGCATCGCGTTGATCGCATCGCGCAGCGTGGCCAGTTGTGCCAGTTGAAAAGCTTCTACCTGAGATTCGGGTGTGCCGGCCTGGCGTTTCGCTTCCGCGGAAGCAAACATATCGGTAAGAAACTGCCAGTAACTTTTACCCTGACCGGGCATTGGTAAATTCATATGATCTCTAAAAATTCCGAAAGGGATCACCAGACCTTCCACTACTTTATCGGGGAACATTTTCTTAAGCTGACCTAAGTTAGCAGCTTTTGGCCCTGCCAGAATACCACTTGCCGAAGCATCGATATCCCGCATATTGAGGATGTTTTTTTTATCGAGCTGAATTTTTTCAATAGGTACCGCGATTTTGGCCTGGCTGCGCTCTTCTTTGCTGAAAAGTTGCTCTTCTTCGCGCGTCATTTCTGAAGCCGGTTTTAAAATAACCGTTCCTTTATTAGAAACCGCGTAAAATACGGTCTTACCGTTATAGGCTTCCAGATCTTCGAGGTTGGCATCGCTTAAAGCAGCGTTGGGTATACCCAGATTCCGGGCCAACAGCTGCACGTGAGAAACCAGGTTTCCTTCATCTACAGTAGCAATCCCCGCAACCGGTTTGAGGTCTGAAGGCGGACGCTTAAAGATGTATATTTTTTGATTGTCTACTTCCACACCGTCAGGATTACCGGGAACTACCACCAGTTCGCCCATCGCATAGCCGGGGTTGAGTCCGTGAATGGCACTTTGATCTGCAATTTGCATCACATTGTTCTCCAGATTGGAACGTTGGGAAATAAAATCGCCCAATTCACTAACGGCTTTCCCTAACGGAAGCGCCACAGACGAGCGTACGCGATCGTCTATGAAGCCCTGAGAAAGGGGTTCAAAAGCGGTGTAATCTTCAACCACACCGTCATAGGTAGCTTTAGCCATTGCGGCGCTCCATTGCACTACATTGCGTGCGGTGTTTAATATGGTGTTGAGTTCGCCCTGCGAAACATTGGTGTATGCGATAGGAGCGAGGATGCCGTTTACTTCATCCCATTCCCAGACTTCGATGAGGCCGGTGCCGGCAGTGGCATAACTCAACTGATATACTTTATTTAAAAGTTCACGAAGGCTTGAAGGTTCCCATTCCGGTGCTTTTTTGAGTAAAACATCTTCTAATTTGAGCGAAATGTCCAAAAGCTCCAGGCGCTCTTTGGCACTTTTTACCTGAGTGATCTGGGTGCGTATGTTGCACAGCAAATCACTGATCTGAGGGATCAAAGAATCTGCGGGGGTTTCAAACGTATTTGCCTTGGTAAACTGAAGCAGGGAAGTTTTTACATCGGGGTTGCTTTTAAGGCTGCTTACCCGTTTGTTGAGTGCCGTAAAATTTATGGGAGCATAGTACTCGCGCATAGTTTCCAGCAGTTGGTTTAAATCGGTTTTCAGGTCCCCTGAAAGCTGATCATTATACTGCTGCATAAAATTTTGAACCAAAGCCACATCACTTACATCGGGCTGGCCGTGAATTTTCACACGGGCATCCATAAATTTAGGGAATTCTTCAGCAATTACTTTTGATTCACTGCGCATCCGCTGGGCTAGGTTGTCGTCTCCGGCATGTGGAATGTCTTTAAGCGCCTGGCGGATGAGGTAGTAATTGGCTTCCAGACGGGCATCGTCTTTTAAAAGCCATTCAAAAAACTCAATACCCCAGGCTTCTTCATCTTCAGACTGAATGGCACCGCGGTAGAATTGTGCTTTTTCCAGAATCCAGCCATTATCTACACTTTTCAGGTAGTTTCCCAGTTGGTATTGTTTGAGGCGGCTGTGCTCATTTGAGGCATCCCAAAATTCCTGTTTGTCTGCGGCGGCGAGAATTTCACCAAAGTATAACTTATTGCGCTTAGCAAGATTTTTAGTGATTTCCTTATAACTGGCGTGCTGAATACCATCTACGCCTTCCGGGCAGGGATCTTTGGGCTCCCGCATCGTGCCGTCTTCACAGAACCAGCGGATGCGCAGGTAGGGACCTCGCGGATCATTTTTAAATTCCTGAATGGTGTTTTTGATGCTTTCGGCAGCGTATTCCTGGGCTGTAGCCTTAAACCCGATAATCATTAGAATTCCGAAGGCCAGACGTAGTGCAGTTTGCATAAATGGTTGTTTGCCACAAATGTAAGTGCAAGCCCTGTTAAGAATGGCTTAAAAAAGTTTATGATTTTCTTAAAAGTCGAAAAGTTGATTCAAAATTTAAGGATTTGGTTTTCAGTTTTCTGTTTACCGTTTTGGATTAGATATTTTAAATAACCCAATAACCCTATTCTTCCATTTCGAGTTTACTGAGCTTTTTATAATTGTCTTTGAGGCGTTTTAACAGGATACCATAGAGTAATTTGTAAAACAGCCAGATCACTAGCGTGAAGATTAGAATAGAACCGGTAAACGTAGCGATAATGCTTAAGGGTAGGTGTTTAGAACCATCGGGATCAATCACATACAGGCTGTCAAATTTAGGGTCATAAGCTGCGCTTGCCACAAAAACAACAATGCTTACCAGAATAACCATTACCAGATTGTAGATCACGTATGCGTTAACAATTTTTCGCACTCTTAAGATGTTTTTCATCAGTTTTCGGGTGCTTGAAGTGGTTTCGACCTCTTTATACGTTTTATAAAAACAGTAGATAAAAAATCCGAGAACCGCGTATTGAATGATTGTTAGAACAATATCAAACTCAAGAAGGTGTAGCTCTTTAAATTTGTCAATTTGTTCTGCATTTATGCTTATGACATTGAGGAACGTCCAAAACACAAATTCCAAAATGGAAACATAAAGCAACCACTTCATCAGCGATGAAGAGCGTTTATGGGTCATTTTATATATGGAGTCTGTGCTCACTACGGGTAGATCGGCTTCCTGCCGCTTCCAGTCCTGTTTTAAAAATTCAAGTTCATCCATCGGGTGCTACACATTTAATAATTCTTTTAATTTGCTTTTCACGCGGTTCATCTTTACCCGCGCGTTAACCTCACTTATTCCCAGAGTTTCAGATATCTCACTGTAGGGTTTGTCTTCGAGGTACAGGAAGACTAAAGCCTTGTCGATATCATTGAGTTGGCGTATGGCTGCGTACATTAACTTAAGCTGCTCTTCTACCGTATTATCATACTCGGTACTTGCGATTTTAAACATCACATTATCGTAGTCTGTAGTAGGTATACTGCGCTTTTTCTTGCGGTACAGCGTTATGGCCGTGTTGAGTGCCACCCGATACATCCAGGTACTAAACTTGGCATCCCCTCTAAATTTAGGGTAGGCCTTGAAGAGCTGTATAGTAATCTCCTGAAATAAATCATTATGTGACTCCCGGTCGTGCGTGTACAATCGGCAGATTTTATGCACGATGTTCTGGTTAGCCTCTAGCTGGGTTACAAATTGTTTTTCAAGTTGCGGATCCAATTTTGAATTGTTAGTTATGAAATTAGTATACCCGAGCTTAACATTGTTACAGCTAGTGCTAAAATATTGATAAAGATTAAGCCGTCTCTGCGCTGTGTCTTAACTTTACGATAAACTAACCGCTATGAATATCCCTGATTCTCAAAAGCCTCGCATCGTAATCATAGGTGGGGGATTTGGAGGAATGAACCTGATCAAGAAGTTAAAAAAAACAGATTATCAGGTCGTTTTACTTGACAAACGCAATTTTCACACCTTTCAGCCTTTACTCTATCAGGTCTCTACATCAGGACTCGAGCCGGAGTCGATAGCTTACCCCTTGCGCAAAATTATTCGCAATCAAAAAAATATGCATTTCCGCATAGCGGAAGTGAAACGTATTGATACAGCGCTTAAAAAAGTACGTACCGATATTGGTGATATCTCCTACGATCATCTGGTGATTGCAACCGGCACCCGAACCAATTTCTTCGGAAACAAAACAATTGAAGAGAATGCAGTCTGGATGAAGAGTTTGCCACAGGCACTGAACATTCGCAGTTTGATGTTTGAAAATCTGGAAAAGGCAAATCGTACCAACGATCCTGTTAAGCGGAAGGAATTTCTAAGATTTGTCATCGCCGGTGCCGGCCCAACAGGGGTAGAGCTTAGCGGTGCGATTGCCGAACTGCGTTCTAACGTCCTACAGGCCGATTATCCGGATATGGACATTTCAGAAATCGAAATACATTTGATTGAAGGAGCAGACCGCGTATTGCCGCCTTTTAGTGAAAAATCATCTGCCAAAGCTCAAAAGTTTTTAGAGGATATGGGCGTAATCATACACCTGGAAACTTTTGTAGCCAATTATGAAAACAATCGTGTGACTACCAAAGGTGATCTTACGCTTGATACCGCTACCTTTATCTGGTCTGCAGGTGTAACCGGGGCATCTATTGAAGGTTTTGAGTCTACCTCACTTTTACCGAAACTCAACCGGTATAAGGTGGACGTATATAACAGGGTGGCCGGTTTTGAAGATATTTATGCCATTGGCGACATCGCCTTAATGGAGACCGAAGACTGGCCCAAAGGACACCCACAGGTGGCTCAGCCCGCCATTCAGCAGGGTAAAAATCTGGGCAAGAATTTCATCAATATGGAAAAGGGTAAAGACCTTAACCCTTTTGAATACTTTGATAAAGGCTCTATGGCGACCATAGGCCGAAACAAAGCGGTTGTTGATATTGGTAAACTGCAATTTGGGGGCTTCTTCGCCTGGTTTATCTGGATGTTTATTCACCTCTGGTTTTTGGTAGGTTTTAGAAACCGGGTGGTCACGTTCTTCAATTGGACTTATAGTTACATCAACTACGACAAGGCGGCGCGCTTAATCGTTCGGCCTTTTAAACAGAATAAAATCATTGCAGAAGAGGACTAGTATGTTTGTGTGTCAGGCTTGTGTCAGGCTGAGCCTGTCGAAGCCTTAGGGATTACAAATTGTTTAACGTTTCTAAACCTGGCCTAGATTAAACAAGTTAATCGATACCTTCTGTAAACTCCTTGATTTCTCCAAATCGCGAACTTAGGGGCGAAAAGAACTGCGTGACCATACCGGTGTGATTTTTATTCAGGATAATCAATTCTGCTTCGGGCTGGTATTCTTTCAGTTTTTGATAAAACAAATCGTTGTAATAATACAGAGAAGGATACGTCTTGGTGCCTAAAAACATCAGGATAGGCGGAGTCTTTTCGTCTAAATAATAAAAAGGAGAAGCTTTCTTCCATTCGTCCTCATTTTTGGTCCAGGTCACGTCGTAATAATCCTCACCAGTAGGCGGATTTTCCTGAAGATACTCATACATATCAAGGCCTGCCGCATCATCCAGAATGATTCCTTTTATATAATCGGGGTTGTTGAGGTAATCCGGGCTCATCGTAGCCAGAGCAACCAGATGGCCACCGGCAGAATGTCCCATTAGAAAGATCCGGTCGGGTTTACCACCATAGTTGGCGATGTTCTCGTGCGTCCAGCGTATGGCTTCAGCGATTTCCCGGGTCATCCCATCATAGTTCACATAAGGACTCAGCGTATAACCGGGCACTACCGCCACATAATCTTTACGCGCAAAATTGCGACCCACAACCGAATAGGTTTCTTTATTACCGCTATTCCAGTTTCCGCCGTGCACAAAAATCAATACATCGTGTGGATTGAGTGAATCTTTAGGCTTAAAAACATTGAGTTTGGGTTCTTCGGCAGAAGCGGTGTAATCACCTTTTATGTAGGTGATGTCTTCCTGCTTTACAGAAGCGCAGCTGGTGATTAAAACGGCTATGAGCAGATAAAATATTCGCATGGTTTAGAGTTGGTTTAAGATACTAACGTCGCTTTTCAGCTTTTATTCCCATTTTTCAATAACAAGATTGGAGGTGTGGTTACACGGTGGTTAGCGAGCTTGTTTAGTTTTTTTAGTCCTGGCTACTTTTTGTATTTATCATTTAATCCGACACGTTTTTTAATCAATGGGATTGCCTTTTCGAGCCGGCTTAGACGGGTTTTCGGTTGTTTGGCAGCTGTTATATACTCGGCATATTCTTTTTGTAGACCGGGAGTAAGAGTATGAAATTCATCTTCTAAACCGAAATGAATGGCAAAAGCCTGCTTTAATTCATCAGGAAGAGCCACCTCACTGCCTGAAGATGCCGTTTTGATGTCAAGTCCCTTTTTCTGATTCGAAATCGCCTGTTTCAAAAAGTCTTTAAGCTGAACTTTATCAATATCAGAAATCCTCTCGTAACGCAGCTGTCTCAGTGCTTTGGTCTTGCCTTCCTGCGCATTAAAAAGCAATTTTTTTGGGTCTTGCAACAGGGCTCCGTGGAAAAACCAAACGCCAAAATGATTTTTAAACCGGGCGAGTCCTGCGACGTTTTTGCCGTTCAAAGTATAGACCGGACTGTTCCATTTAAAGGTTTCGGTGAGTTCGGTTTCCTGAAAAATAGCCCGGAGCTTTAAGAGGGCATCTTTAAACTCATGCTCCTGCTCAAAATAGGCCTTGATTTTGCTGGACTCGTTCATTTTTGGTTGGGAATTTTGGAGACTTTTTTAGCATAAAAAATTAACTATAAAATTAACTAAAACGCTCCTGTTAAATTTTAAAACGGAATCTTTTTCGTATTACATTAGTACTACTAATACGTGATCAAAATGGCACAAAACAAGTCTGCTAAAAAGGCTCCAGCAAAACAGGCAACCAAGCCTGCAGCTGTGAAACCAGCGAAGACTGCTTCTAAAAAGAAGTAATCTGAAATTATCTAAGGGCATCCAGGATGCAGCCGATATAAATTAAACGAAAGCCACTTAAAACGTGGCTTTTTTGTTTCTCGATATTGGGGATTAAAATATTCTTTGGCTTGCTTTATAATCGAAAGTTAAATCAGAATAATTTACTCCACCTCAGGCAAGGTAGCGCTTTTAAGGGCTCCTAAAATTCCCAGAACAGAAAGCAGCGCGATAATACCTTCTACCGAAACCAGCGATGCCAGAGCACTCAGGCCACCCGTAATGAGTAAGATAAAACCAATCAGCGTATTACTAACCGCCACATAATCGGTGCGGCGATTGCCCTGAGCCATATCTACGATATAGGTTTTTCGCCCCAGGCGCACCCCCTGATGCGCAATTCCCAGAACAAAGAACGCCACGGGATACAACCAGTTTTGATCCCGCCAGGCCGGTATAAACTGAATTATGGCAACGATCAAAAGGCCTAAACCTGCCGTTAAGGTGGCAGAATAAGTCATCACTTTTTTACTGGATTTATCGGCCATTTTACCCCAAACCGGAGCGCTAATGATGGAAGCCACGCCGTTGGCAATGATAAAAAGCCCCAGTAAGTAGGCTTCCTTACCCACATAACGCTGCGCAAGCAATACGTAATAGGGAGCCGTAAGGGCCGAACATAATAGTAGCGAACGCGTGATGACAAAATTGCGAAAATGTTTGTCTTCCTTCAATAAGCCCAATCGATCCCGGGCTTCTTTCAAGCCATTTTTACCGCCATCGGTTTCTCCCGGATATTCTTTGATATTCGCATAAATAAGAGCAGCGATGAGCCATAAACTGGCCGCAAAGAAGATGAGGTAGCTGTAAAATTCGATGCCTACATCATCTTTCGATTTATAGAGGATAAAAAGTCCGGCAGCGAGTACCAGCGCTCCGCTCACCGATGAGGTGTAGCCCTTGAGTTTTCCGCGTTTGGTTTTGGGTATGGTTTTTCCCAGCACATCTTTGAATGCAATAGAGCACAGGCCTCGAGACAGGCTAAAGGCGATCAGACACGCAATAATGAGCCAGCTGGCAAGACTTCCTTCAAAAGATAAGGCTACAAAACCAATACCTGCGATGGCCAGAAATTGTAACAACGAACCCAATACCCAAACCATTTTCCGAACGGGACGTTTTCTGATGTAATGCGCAATAAACAATTGAGGCAGCATCGACCCGCTTTCGCGAATGGGCACAATAAAACTGATGAGCATCACCGGTGCATTTACATAACTCATCACCCATGTCAATACCGTTTTGGGATTGCTCAAGGTATCGCCCAGCGAAGTCAGCATATTGCTTATGAGAATCAGGAAATAATTTTTGGGCGTTTCCCGGCACGCCTCGTCATCAATGGCTTTACAGGTACGCGCGTCTTCTTCGTCGTTAAGGTAATCGTAGAGTTGTTCGAGAGATTCAGTATTAGCCATTAACAGGTTCGTTCTTAAGATTATTTAGATGTAAAATGTGCCTTGCAATTTTCTCAGCGTTAAAAGTATTCAATACCGAGTTGTGGTTAGCCTTTAAAAATTCTTTGTGAATAAGATTTTTGCTGTAATCTTCCCAATTATAAGAAGCTTCAATGTAATCCTGATACATATTTTGTTCGGTTGCAATAAACAGACTTACCGGAAATGTTGTGATAGGAATCTTTAATTCGTTTTGAAAAAGCTCTTTAAAGATAATGTCATAAAAAGCCCCGGTTGAGTTGGGGAGTTTTTCGCTTTCTTCCACATTGGTTTTTAAGTAGTGCGTTTTAAGAATTTTAACCGCTTTATTCAGTAGCTCTTTGCGTCTTGATTTGTTTTGAAAATCACCAATTTTAGAGATGATCTTCGAAGAATCGGTTTTCAGTTTACTTCTTAAATTTTTAATGCGGTATAGTGGAGCATCTATAAGAATAAGATGGGGTTTATAATCAAGCTGAGAGGTAATGTGATAACCGAGATATCCGGAAATGGAGTAGCCTATTACTTTAGAGAAGCTTAATGATATTGAATTGAGGTATTTAGCGGCGTTGAGGGCGATGTTGCCAAGGCTTAGGTAATTATTTTGATTACGCACATTGTACCTCAAGGTGTAAATAGTGTAGTGCGGTTTAAGCTCCTCGATTAAAAAGCTATAGTTTAAAATTCCTCCATACAGGGGTGGAATAATCAAAATAGTTTCGGCCGTTTCCCTGGAATCTGAAATGCGTTTAAGCGCGTGAGATGAATAGTTTTTAAGTTCCTCTGTTAGTTCAGGGTATGTTGAATTTTGATAAACAAAGCTAGGTTCGAGATGATAGCCTGTTAGTTGTGAGAGTTGGGTTACAAACAACATCGCAGTTATAGAATCTCCTCCCAGATCAAGAAAGAAATGTCCTGTTTTTAAATCCTCGTCATCCATTTGAGGAAAGGATTTATGTAAGCAGCTAAGTACGTGATCTTCAGGAACATCGACAGCAGGTTTTTCAATCGACTCCCAGAGTTTTTTTACGTCGAGTTTTCCCGATTTTGTTTTTGGAAGCGGGTCTGATGCATTGCAAATTATGTAGGATTTTAAGTTCAATTCTTTATTTAGAAAATCTTTCAATTCGGCATCTGAACACAGAGAGCAAACAAAAAGACAAAGCTGTGTTCGCTCGTAGTTTAAGCTGCAGTGTACCTCATATACATTGGGCAAATTGAGAATCAGTCTTTCAATCCTGTTAAGATCTATGTATTCCCCCTTAAATTTTAACAAGCCTTCTCGGGAGTTTTGATCCAGAACCAGTTGACCATTTTTCAGAATATACCCGCGGTCTGCTGATATGAACGTATGAAAACCCTTTTGTTGCGGGTAAAAATTACCTGATTGATTTATATAACGCGAACCTATCATTTTGCTGGTAACGGCAATAAATCCCTTTCTACCCTGTGGCACTGGTTTACCCTGCTCATCTACCACAGTAAGTGGTTTTTCGGGGAAGGTATTGTATGAAATTTCTTTTTCCAAAGGCAAATCATAAGAAGGCTTAAATCTAAACTCTGCAATTGCTCGGGTTTCACTGCTGGCAAGGGCCACCTGTAACATACAATTTTTGTTAAAGCGTTCTTTAAAGCGAATGAGATCATCATATTTTACGGCTTCACCGGAAAGACAGATGAACCTCAATGAAAGTTCTTTAAAATCAAAAGGAAACTGAACAAGTGCCCTAAACGTCGTAGGTATTAATGTACTCATGGTAATCCCTTTGGTCTGCCAAAACTTAAAAATGGAATGGCTGGCTGTATCTTCAAGAAAATGCAGGGATGCGCCACTGTAAAGCGCGGGGAAGATTGAAGACAATGAGCCGCTAAAGCCTATGGGTGAGATTACATCTATGGCATCTGTTTGAGTTATTTGATTAGCATTAATCTGCCTTAAAGTGTCTCCCACTATTGATCCGTAAGTATGTTCGGTAATTTTTGGTGAGGCAAGCCGGCCTGAGCTTGTTGTCCAGCAAAAAAGGGCTGATTCTTCTACTGGGTTTGAAAAATCAAGATCGGTTTTAAAACTGGTTTGAGATTCTATTGCGTGCCTGTACGACGAAGCGTCAAAAATAAAAGTTTGCGCTTGTGCTATAGCTAAGTTCTGCTCCAGAATACCCGAGTCAACAATCCAAAATGCCTTTCCCGAGACTAAAGAGCCCAGGACACCTATTAATGCGTCTAATGGATTTTCCAGGTGGATTGCTACAAGGTTGCGACGGGTTGCTTCGTGCAGGAACCCTGCTACCAGGCGAACGTTTTGTAAGAGTTCAGTGAATTCTAACTGAGAATTACGATAGGTTGCAAAGGGTTTTTCTTTATAAAAAATGCGTTGACTTTGTAAGATCTTCCAAAGGCCTGGATAGGTATTCATGGTGCTCATATTCTGTCTTGAAACCTGTTTTTAAAAGATTTGAATAACTTATTGAATCTTTATAGGTCCAAACCTTAAAGTTGGTAAATCCCTTGAAGGAGGCTATGCGCAAACGCTCATAGATAGCCTGCTTTTGAAAGCCAAGATACCTATTTTCGGCAGAGATACCACAGGCAGATAACAGGCAATATTGCGGGGTGTAAAAACTGGAGCAAAAACCAACTCTTTTATTCTTGTAGTAGATAAAGAACAGATCTGTTTCTGAAGCATTCAGCAACAGATAAAAGTTGGCAGCAACCTCTTTGTAATTCGTTTTCTTAGATTCAAAACACTGCAAATAAAGCCGGGTATAGTCTGCTAGTTCTTCCGAAGAAATCACAGGCTTAAGTTCAAAATCTACGGGATTTTCCGGGATTTCAGGCTCCGTGTTCTGTAAACAGGAAATGGTTTTAGGAGGATTTTCACTTAAAAAGGTAACGGGTATTTTCGGGTCTAAATTTTTTGGAATGATGAATTTTACAGTGCTTCTGCCGTAGTTCTGATAGTTTTTTAAAATATCAATTAATGTTTTTTCAGAAGCCCAATTACTAAAGAAGTACACATAATTGAAATAGTCTACTTCAGGGAATAAAAATGCAAGAAAGTTTTGGTCCAGATAGGTTTTGATTTCGGTTTTTCGATTTCCAAAGGCAGACAGTCTAAACAGATCATACAGCGCGAAAGGAGCTAATTTTTTAACCGCTGAGCTTTCTAATTGAAAGGCTTGTATTTCTGAGAATAAATTAGTGCACATCAATACTGCAGTAGCGTTTGTCAGGATCGGGAATTCGTTTTTTAATGCTCGTCGCAGGAAATGACAGGAATCTAGTCTTTTTGAAGTTTTCTCAACCGCGACCAGGCACCTAGGCCAATAAAAAACGCTGCCGTAAAATTCAGATAAAAACTCAAATCGAAACTTTCGTAAAGAGCCAGAATCACATTGGCAATCATTAACAGAAGGGAAATGCCTATAATTCTTTTGAAAAATCTGGGATTTTCAATCATTTGCTACTCTTTTAAAATCGGCCCTAAAACTTCCCAAACGTTTTCGGCTAAAATCTTATGCCCTTCGGCTGTGGGATGAATACCGTCATTTTGGTTGAGACTGGCGATACCGCCTACATCTTCAAGCAAAAAGGGGATGAGTGCAATATTGTTTTCTTCGGCCAGTTCCGGAAAAATTGCTTTAAAATCGGTGGTGTATTCGGTGCCCAGATTAGGAGGTAATTGCATTCCGGTAAGTACGATTTGCGCACCGGGCGCTTCGGTTTTTACCTTATCTATCATCCATTGCAGGTTTTCGCGTGTTTCCGCCACCGCCACTCCGCGTAGGCCATCATTGGCGCCCAGCTCGAGAACAAAAATATCCACATCAGGTTCGAGTACCCATTCGAGCCGGTTTCGGCCACCGGCCGTGGTTTCGCCGCTCAATCCGGCATTGATTACGGTATACTCCAGACCCAGACTGTCTATTCGGTTTTGAATCAGGGCAGGGAAGGCATTATCAGGATTATCAAGTCCGTATCCCGCAGTGAGACTGTCGCCAAAAAACAAAATACTTTTTGAAGTACTATCGGTTTCGGTCGTGGCCGTTTCCTGGTTTTGGGAGGTTTCGCTTTCGGTTGCAGACGCGTTTGAGTTGTCTTTACACGAATGCAGCGCCATTCCGCCTAAAAAACAACAAAAGATTAACAGGGTTCGTACGCGGAGTCTATTCTTTATCACAAGCATTTGTTTATTTTGCTGAAAAGCCAAAACCTGCGGTTTGAGCTCAATTGTTCTGTCAAAACCACGTATACTATGCCTTTCATATTAGAGATTTCAAATTTAGAAAAAAGCTATACCAGTGGCTCCAAAAAGCTAAAGGTACTTGAAGATATTAACTTTAGTATAACAGAAAACGAAACATTTGCGATCGTGGGCCCTTCCGGAAGCGGCAAAACCACGCTTTTGGGATTGTGTGCCGGCCTCGATCGGCCAGACTCCGGTAGCGTAATTCTTAACGGGACCGAACTCAGCAGCCTCTCGGAAGACGAGCGCGCCATATTGCGCAACCGCGATGTGGGCTTTGTGTTTCAGGATTTTCAACTCCTGCCCACGCTTACGGCTTTAGAAAATGTTGCAGTTCCGTTGGAATTACAAGGCGACAGGCAAGCCACAAAAAAGGCAGAAGCTTTGCTTCAAAAGGTAGGTTTGGGAGACCGTGGCGATCATTATCCCACACAACTTTCAGGAGGGGAGCAGCAACGTGTTGCCCTCGCACGGGCTTTTGCTAACGATCCTAAGATTTTATTTGCAGACGAACCCACCGGAAATCTGGATGCCGAGACCGGGGAGAAGGTAGTCGACCTGCTTTTTGAACTTAATAAAGAGCGCGGTACTACACTGGTGTTGGTAACCCACGATATGGAGCTGGCACGCAAAACCCAAAATATCTTAACCATCAGAGGAGGAAAAATTGCAAATCTCACAAGCGCGGCGGTATGAGTAAAAATCAGAAGATGACAGCGGGTGCGGCCTGGCTTTTTAAAATGGCCTGGCGCGATTTTAAAGCCAGTGCGGGTAAACTCAGTCTGTTTATGGTTTCAATCGTGCTGGGTGTTGCGGCTATTGTGTCTATTCAGTCGTTTGGAGAAACCCTGAAAGATAACATCGCACTGCAATCTAAAGCCCTGATGGGTGCCGATTTTAAGATTGACAGCGATAATGCCCTGACCGAAGATGCCTTACAAATCGTAGATTCTCTGGGTGGCGCAGATGCGGAAGAAATTTCGTTTGCCTCCATGGCTTTATTCCCAAAAAACGGAGCAACCAAATTGCTTCAGGTACGTGGTATTAGCGAGGGTTTTCCATTTTATGGGGAAATCGAAACGCAACCCGAAAACGCCGGAAGAAACTATGCAAAACGTAACGGAGCCCTGGTTGATGCAACCGTGATGCTGCAGCTGGGTATTGAAGTAGGCGATACGGTAAAAATAGGGGAGGCGCGTCTTCCGGTAGTGGGCGAACTCAAAAATCTGCCAGGCAGTAATGCGGTGTTTAGCGCCATCGCTCCGCCTGTGGTGATTCCGTATTCCTACGTTGAACAAACCGGTTTGGTGCAGTTGGGAAGCCGTATTGATTATCAATATTACTTTAAGGCTCCAAAAGCCGATATGCAACTTCTTGAAGATAGGATAGGCGATCGTTTGGATGCCGCAGAAGCCGATCTGGACACCCATACTTCAACGAGCGATCGTCTGGGCAGGCGTTATGAGAACTTCGGAAAGTTTCTCAATCTGGTAGGTTTTGTAGCCTTGTTGCTGGGATGCGTGGGCATCGCCAGTGCGACCACCATTTACATCCGGGAGAAATTGCGTTCGGTGGCGGTCTTAAAATGTTTGGGCGCTACGCGAAAGCAGGCCTTTTTGATTTATTTGATTCAGATTGCGGCCATTGGTTTGCTGGGGGGAATCCTGGGCACCACTCTGGGCCTCGCCTTACAGCAGTTGTTTCCGGTTTTGCTGGAAGGTTTGCTGCCGGTGGATGTCAAAATCACATGGTCTGCACCGGTCATCGCGATGGGGATTTTTATCGGCTTGTTTATGTCGGTGCTTTTTGCCCTGTATCCTTTGTTGAGCACCCTCTACGTCTCTCCCTTACAAACGCTCCGGTTCACTGAGGATGCCGGCAGTCAATCACGAAGCACCGCGATTTTGGTAAGCGGTATCATTCTGCTGTTTATCTTTTTATTTTCCCTGTGGCTGCTGGGTGATTGGAAGTATGCGCTGGCTTTTCTGGGCGGCATCGTCGTTACCTTTAGTATTCTTGCAGGAATCGCCCGTCTTTTTATGCGCGTGTTGCGCCGTTATTTCCCTACCTCGTGGAGTTTTACCTCGCGCCAAAGTTTGCGGAATCTCTTTAGACCCCGCAATCAGACGGTGGTACTGATTCTGGCGATTGGCGTGGGTTCTTTTTTAATAAGCACCCTGTATTTTACCAAAGATATGTTGCTGGCGCAGGCCAATCTGGACAGCAGTGCACAGCAGGCCAATATGATTTTGCTGGATGTTCAGCGCGATCAGATGCCTTTGGTGGCTCAAACGCTACGAGCAAATGATCTGACGCCACTTGACGAAGTTCCTATCGTGACGATGCGGGTACATAGTATTAATGGTCGCGATGTCGCAGATATCAAAACCGATACCACCACACAAATCAGCCGCTGGATTCTCAATCACGAGTTCCGCACCACCTATCGCGATTCGTTAATCGGCTCCGAAAGTCTTAAGGAAGGAAGCTTTACTCCCCGAATAGAAGATGGGACTGAGCCCGTTCCGGTTTCGGTGAGTGATAATTTTGCGCAGGATGCGGTTGTGGCAGTTGGTGACCGGGTAACCTTCAATGTGCAGGGCAGGCTTTTGGAAACCATCATAGGCAGCATCAGGTTGGTTGACTGGAGCCGTTTGCAGCTCAATTTTTCGGTGGTGTTTCCGGCGGGAGTGCTCGAGCAGGCACCGCAATTTGGTGTGATTACGACCCAGGTGCCCAACTCGGAAGTTTCCGCAGCTATACAGCGTATTTTGGTTAAGGATTACGCGAATGTTTCGATACTCGATTTGCGCCAGGTGCTTAATGTGATTGAAGATTTGCTTACCAAAATCAGTTACATCATCAACTTTATGGCGTTTTTCAGCATTCTCATAGGGATCATCGTCTTGCTTGGAGCGGTGCGTACCAGTAAGTATCAGCGCATTCGGGAAAGCGTTTTGCTGCGTACAATGGGTGCCAAAAGCAAACAGATTTTACGCATTCAGGGATTGGAGTATTTGTATTTGGGACTCTTGGGAGCACTTTCCGGGATTTTGTTATCACTAATAGGAAGTCTTTTACTGGCGTATTTTGCCTTTGATACGACGTTTATCCCCAGCTGGGTGCCGTTTGGGGTACTGTTGCCGGGTATTACCCTACTGGTTTTAATAATAGGCCTTACAAACAGCATCAGCGTTATAAAAAGTTCGCCCTTAGAAGTATTGCGGAAAGAAAGCCGATAGGTTTTTCAATCCTCAATCAAAAAACGGGTTTTATCAGCAGGGCTTAAATGGGCGATGTTGCCCATGATTTCGACCTTGTTGATACGTTTGAGTATCGTCTGTGGATCAAGCGGAAAAATACGTTCCAGGCCATCAAGATAGCTTACTTTAAAATACTTACTGTCTGTTGAAAAGCAAATGGCCACCCCGGGATTGTCAATAAAATCAAGGTCGAGAGCGATAAGCTGTTCACTGTGCTTATTAAAAACCGCTTTGTAACTCGCTAAATAGTTGCCGTCAGGGCTTTCTACAGATTCCAGTTTTACGCCTTCCGCATCCGGAAATTGTGCGATGACCGCACCATCTTTTGAGTGCAGGCTTTGTGCAAAGTGAAACCATGTAAAGGGATCGTTATTTTGAGGATCATCGGGTGTGATGTAGTAAAACGAATCAAGAGACGAATTCCCCTGCTCACTGTCATCATTGCGCAATTCAATATAGGGAAATGCAGCTGTTTTGAAATAGTAGGTAGTTTGCGGCAAATCTTCCCGATACCCGTTTTTATATGTGCTGCCAAAGCTCGCCACCCCTATGAGATCATCATCATTTAAGAACGAAATCCCTCTCACCGGATATCCTTCTTCGGCCATCAGGATTGCTCGGTCTTTAAAGCGGTTCTTATCGGGGTTTGAGCGGTAAAAGGCGTTGTCTAAAACCGCTGTTTTGCCGTTAGCCGAACCCAAAACCGTGTAGGTACCATCATTTGAAATATCAATATCCTGAATATAACCGGTAAAGCCTACAAAACCCGGAAGTTGAACGTGTACCCTGTTGATGTAAAAATCTGCCGTTTCTATAAAATAAAGTTGGGTGAATCCTACGGCATTGCTTGAAACCGCAAGTATGGCAGACTTATTTTCAGAATCGATATACAGGTCTGATTGATTACTTAGATAATTGTCTTTTGGTACTGTATTTAGAATGGAATCGGTAAGTTGTAAAACCCGGGATTCAAAGGGAGTACGGGCAACACGGGGTGCGCTGTTTTCCATACTTTCAAAATCGGGCATATCGTCTGTTTGCTCCTGATAAAAACCAAAGCCGCTGTAAAATACTTTAGTGATTAATTCTCCGGCTTCTGCTGTTGGAAAGTCATTTTCTTGGGCAAAATTCCAGGCATATTCTGCTAATCTTAATGACCTGGTGGGATCTTCGGTGAATTGAGCCTGTGCATTCGCAAGGTAACTGGATAGCAAGGCTCTGTTTTTTTGGCTCACCGCATAGAACAACGCGATAATTACGGCAACAAGCAGGATGCTCAAAACACTTATGGCGGCGTTCCGCAGGCGTACAGTACGCTTGTGTTGTTTTACCGCTTCACCCACCATATCGCCAATAGATTTACCGTGCAGGGTGGCAGCGAGTAAAACCACTCGGTTTTTAAATTCGGGATTTTCCAGGGTTAGTTTTTCTTTGGGTCCCAGATTTCTGAAATCAACGTAAAAAGGCTCGCCATTAAAAGCTCCCGAAAGCACTTTCGGAATGGCCGTGGTTACATTCCAGTCAAAATCATTGGTGCTCTCATCCCACAAAATTTCGCCCTGCGTCAAAACAATTAAAAAGGTATCTATTGACTTGTGATCCCTCCACCATTCGGCTTCCCGTGCGCACCATTTGGATTGCGCGTATTTTTCGCAAGCCATACAAATAAAGTATTCCGACTCTTCAAGCCCTGTTCTAATCTTTTCGCCCAGATCGGCAGCTGCCGAAAGATCATTTGCATCTCTAAAAATCTCCAGAGCCCTTCTTTTAAACGTAGGTTTTGCAAATTTCTCGAGAGCCTTTTCCAGGCTGGTGCCCAAATCGGTGTCCTGACTGTGGCTGTAAGACAGAAAAGCTTTGTATTTCATAAGATGGGTTTAAAGCTCCGATGATTGGAAGTCAGGAGTTCGATACACTACGAAAGTTAGCTTTTATTTGTAAAATATTAATTATCAAAGAATTGTATTTTTCAGGGAATGGAGTGGCTGTGTACGAAGTGATGAACTCAAACCTGAATATCCGGGTTTTTTAATAATACGATGAATTATAAGTTCAGTAAGTAGGCATAGACTACGTACCAAAAAAACCGGAAGGATTGTTTTATGCAGTTCAATCGCTAAAGCAGTTGTAGTACATCCCAATTGCATAAAATGAATTCGCTTGTGCCGTTTGAGATTCTGTTGTTATGTTTTGCTGGGTCGATACCAGTAGCCCGAAACAGCCGAAACCGCATCAAAATTCACCCTTTTAGGTATTTAGGAATGAAGCTCGTTAAAAGGCTGGTCTTTTAACCCTTATCCTTTAAAATTGCGGCTTTGGCTTCTTCCAGATAGTTTCGGCCAATGGTGTAGCGCTTGTTGGCAATTTCTACACTGTTGCCTTCAACCGTATCAACCCGGTTGATGTTTGCGGTGTAGGAACGGTGAATGCGTATAAACTGACTTGCCGGTAACTCGTCTGTAAAACTGCTCAGGGTTTGATGTACTACGTAGTTGCCTTTGGTCGTGATGATTTTAATATAATCTTTAAGGCTTTCGACCAAAAGAATATCATCAAAATAAACCTTCTTCATTTTTTTCTTGTCAATTTTGACGAAAATGCTGTCTTCATCTGAGGTTACAACAGGTTTAGACTGCTCTTTTACCCGTGCCACAGCCTTGTTGGTTGCTTTCAAAAACCGCGGAAGGGATATGGGTTTAACCAGATAATCCAGCACTTCGAGCTCAAAACCTTCAACTGCATATTCCTCGTGGGCCGTGGTGAGAATCACCATAGGTTTTGCGTCCAGGCTTTTAAGGAAGCTCAGGCCGTCTATTACCGGCATATTGATATCCAGAAACAGCAGATCTATTTCATTTTTTCGGATAAAATCCAGACTTTCAATCGCGTTGTCAAAGGTTTTTACGACTTCGAGACCCGTTAGTTGCGCAATATGATTTTTAATCACATTGATGGCCAGGGGTTCATCGTCGATGATCACACATCTCAGGTTCATGATAAGTTTAATTTTAAGTGTACGTGATATTCACCGTCGGCTTCAAAAATATCGAGTTGATATCCTTCCGGGCCGTAGCCCAAGTTAAGGCGTTTTAATACATTCTCAATGCCTATGCCGCCGGCTTTGTTGAGGTTGTTCTTCAATCCCTTTTGCGGCAGGGTGTTACTCATTTTAAAAACAAGCTGGTCTTCTTCAATTTGAAGCTTGATGCTGATGTGTACCTTACCCGTGTTTTTTCCGGCACCGTGCTTAAATCCGTTTTCAATAAAATGAATAAGCAGCATAGGCGCGATTTTTCGGCCTTTGGGATTTCCGGTGATTTCAAATTCCAAATCGAGTTTGTCGTTGTAGCGTATGCGCTCCAGATCCAGATAATTCTGAATAAACTTAATCTCTTTGGTAAGCGGTTGCCGGTTTTGCTTGGTTTCGTATAACAAATACCGCATCAGGTCTGAAAGTTTTAAAATGGTTTCTGGAGTATTTTCAGATTTCTCAAGACTCAGCGAATAAATATTATTTAAGGTATTGAAGAAAAAATGCGGCGAAATCTGAGAACGCAGAAAGCGCAGTTCGGTCTCCAGCTGCGATTTGGCCAGGTTTGAGGCCAGCTGGCGCTCCCGCATCCAGTCGATTGTTATTTTTATTGCGGCTACAAAGGAGATCACATAGAGTTCGCCCAACATCATCACCACTACATAATTGAGGTTGAGGCTGGTGGTTTCTTCAGGGCCTTCGGGCCAGACGTTGTTACTGATCAAAAAATAGGTGAGTTCATACTTAATGATCACCATTAATAGGATGGAGCAGAACAGGCTTACGGTAAAGAGAATATACTTTCGGCGATAAATAAACGTGGGGATGAGCACATAAATCGTAAAATAGGTGAGCGTCATGTGAATGGGAAACCCCAGTAAATTGGCCTTAAAGGAATAGAGATAATCGTTGTAATAACTTCCCCATCTCAAAAAATTAAACAGGAAATAGCACAGCCAAAAAATTGCGTGATGGGTAGGGTTAATCTTGTAACCCGTGGTGCTGTTAATTTTAAAGCTATTTTTAAATGTGGTTGTAAGAGGCATAAAGTGTCAGAGGACTTTTTGGCTGTTTAGCTTTTCAAAACTGTTGTTTGTCTAATAAAAGATTAAAACCGCGATAATATATCACATATTTATTAAAAATCTTAACAGATGATGCTCCCAAAGCTTAATCCTAACGCAAAACACGGCTGTAAAATTATCCTTTTAGGATGCCTTGCCGTGTTTTCTTCCTGTAAAAAAGAAAAACCGGCTGAGGTTACTCCTCAGGTTCAAGAAGAACGTATGCTTACGGGCTACGCAGATCCCTTTATTGGCACCGGCGGCCACGGCCATACCTATCCCGGTGCAACCGTTCCTTTTGGGATGGTGCAGGTAAGCCCCGATAACGGGCGTAACGGCTGGGACTGGTGCTCGGGCTATCATTATTCTGATTCTCTAATTTCGGGTTTTAGCAATCTGCATTTAACCGGAACCGGTATTGGCGATCTGGCCGATATTTTATTTATGCCTGCGGCGAAAGAACTCGATTTGACCGGCACTTATGAAAATCCACAGGACCGGCCGTATGCTTCCAGTTTTTCGCATAAGCGCGAAAGTGCAGAACCGGGCTATTATATGGTTTATTTGCAGGATCCGCAGGTTAAGGTGAGTCTAACTGCGACGCAGCGCACGGCTTTTCAGAAGTACAATTATGAGGGTGCCGGTGAAGCTTCGGTGGTGCTCGATCTGGGTTTTGCCATCAACTGGGATGCACCGGTTGAAACTGCTATTGAAGTAGAAGACGCCAGGACCATTAGCGGATACCGGCACAGTACGGGTTGGGCGAAAAATCAAAAGGTGTTTTTTGTGGCCGAATTCTCAAAGCCTATTGCCCGCTATAACTTATTTAAAGATCAGCATAAATCGGAAGCCGGAAAAGTTACCGGAAAGACCACGGCGGGTCAGTTCTTTTTTGATATAGACGGAAGCCGCGACGTGACCGTAAAAGTTGCGGTTTCTTCAGTAAGCATTGCCAATGCCAAAGCCAATCTGGAAACCGATACCGATTTGGATTTTGAAACGGCAAGGACCGAAGCTAAAAAAGCCTGGAACCAGCAACTGAATAAAATAGTGGTGGAAACTCCGGTAGACTCCTTAAAAACGATTTTTTATTCGGCATTATACCATACGCAAATTGCTCCCGTAACTTTTTCAGACGTTACAGGAGAATTCCGTCTGGAAAACGACAGCATTGTCAAAGCCGATTATACAGCCTATTCAACCTTGTCGCTTTGGGACACCTTCCGAGCGGAAAACCCGTTGCTTACTTTGTTGGAACCCGAAAAAGTTAGCGATATCATCAACTCGATGCTCGCGTATTATTCAGTACATAAAAGCCTGCCGGTGTGGACGCTCTACGGTAATGAGACCAATACGATGACCGGTAACCACGCGATTCCGGTAATTACCGAAGCTTATTTTAAAGGCATTACAGGTTTTGATGCCGAAAAAGCGTTTGAAGCGATGAAAAACACCCAGATGCGTGATGCGCGCGGACTTCAGTTTTTAAAGGAGTATGGGTATATTCCGTATGACAAAATAGACGAGTCGGTTACCTTTACGCTCGAGTATGCTTACAACGACTGGTGTGTGGCGCAAATGGCCAAAGCTTTAGGCCGCGAGCAGGATTACGCGTATTTCTTAAACCGCTCTAAATCCTACGAAAAACTGTACGACTCCGAAACCGGCTTTATGCGTGGGAAATCGGCTGCCGGAAACTGGCACGAGCCTTTCGATCCTAAATTCAGCAGACACCGTGACAACACTGATTATACGGAAGGGAACGCCTGGCAACACTCCTGGTTTGTACTTCACGATACCGCTAATTTTATCAAACTTCACGGAGGGGAAGAGCCTTTTAACGAAATGCTGCAACAGCTGTTTACCGAAAGTTCTGAAATCACCGGGGATTATATTTCCAATGACATCTCGGGACTTATTGGCCAGTATGCGCACGGTAATGAACCCAGTCATCACATCGCTTACCTGTTTAACCGCGCCGGGAAACCCTGGCTTACGCAATACTGGGTTCACGAAATCTTAAAAACCCAGTACAACACCACGCCAAACGGTCTGAGCGGGAATGAAGATGCCGGCCAGATGTCTGCCTGGTATGTATGGAGTTCAATGGGCCTGTATCCCTTCAATCCGGCCAGTGCTGCTTATGAAATAGGCAGTCCGGTTTTTGAGAAATCGGTTATTTCCCTACCAAATGGTAAACGTTTCAGCATAGAAGCTAAAGGGGTTTCAGAATCCCATTTCTACATTCAGTCGGCTACCCTAAACGGAAAACCTTTTAATCAAACCGGCATTACCCACGAGCAACTATTGGCAGGAGGAGAACTCGTACTGAATATGGGTGCAGAGCCCAATAAAACCTGGGGTGTAAAGCAGGCCAATTAGTATGGAGTTAATAGACGTTGTAATTATTGCGGTTTACCTGTTGCTTACCATAGGCATCGGGATTTATGTAGCCAAAAAGGCTTCCAAAGGTCTGGACTCTTATTTTTTGGGTGGAAAAAGCATAAAATGGTATTATCTGGGGCTGAGTAACGGCTCGGGGATGTTTGACGTTTCGGGCACTGCCTGGATGGTGGGCATTCTGTTTTTATACGGGGTCAAAAGCTTTATGTTTATGTGGATCTGGCCCATCTTCAATCAGGTTTTTGTGATGATGTTTCTGGCCGTCTGGATACGCCGCTCCAATGTGATGACAGGTTCTGAATGGATTCTCTCGCGCTTCGGCGACGACAGGGCCGGTCGTGCCTCACACCTGATCGTGGCGATTTTCGCCGTGGTGGCATCGGTAGGTTTTATCGCCTATTTCTTTGAAGGCGCCGGTAAGTTTATGACCGTGATTTTGCCCTGGGACGCCAGTTTGATATTTGGTGATTTTACGCTGCTCAATGCCGAACAGGTTTATGCCTTAATCCTCATTTTATTAACCACGATTTACACCATTAAAGGCGGAATGTTCTCCGTAGTTTCTACGGAAGTATTGCAGTTTGGGATCATGGTGCTGGCCGGGATTCTGGTAGCAGGCTATACCTTTTTCGCCTTTACCGATACCGAAATTCAGGCCTTGATTCCTTCCGAATGGAAAAATGTGGTGTTCGGCAGCGAACTCACCGGTTTTTGGGCAGGTGACTATGAAAACTTCAACCGGTTGATCGATACACAGGGTTATAAAATGTTTGGTGCTTTTGTGGGGATGAGCCTCTTTAAAGGCTTTTTTGCAAGCATCGCCGGGCCTACGCCCAGTTACGATATGCAGCGCATCCTCTCAACCCGCACCGCAAAAGATGCGGCCTATATGAGCGGCTTTACCAATCTGGTTTTGTTCATTCCCCGGTATTTGCTTATCGCCGCCATTGTGGTTTTAGGCTTGATCTATATCGCTCCCGAACTGGCTAAAGCCGGTGAGATTTCGGGAAATGACCTGGAGGTGATCCTTCCGCAGGTGATCAACAACCACGTACCTGTGGGGATTAAAGGCCTGCTGCTTGCGGGTCTGCTTGCGGCATTTATGTCAACCTTTTCGGCTTTTGTGAATGCAGGGCCTGCTTATATTGTAAACGATATTTATAAGAAATACTTCAAACCCGTAGCAACAGACCGGCATTACGTAAAGGCCAGTCATGTGGCTTCTTTTGCAGTGGTAATTCTTGGGGTCATTATGGGCTTTTTCGCAGACTCCATCAACTCCATCACGCTCTGGATCACGAGTTCGCTGTACGGGGGTTATGTGGCAGCCAATTTCCTCAAGTGGATCTGGTGGCGCTTTAACGGTTGGGGCTATTTCTGGGGAATGCTTAGCGGGCTGATTGTGGCCACCCTGCAATATGTGATTGATCAGGGCGCTTCAACCTATGTCGAGGGCAGCTTTTTATACTGGTACGCCCACGTGCCTGTTATTTATTTGTTTCCTATAATTCTGGGCTTTTCCTTGCTGGGCGCGTTTCTGGGAACCTATCTCACGCCACCCACGGCGGCAGCAACTTTAAAAAGTTTTTATACTTCGGTGTACCCCTGGGGCTGGTGGAAACCGGTTCGGGAGCAGTTAACTGCGGACGAAGCTATTCAAAAAAACACCGATTTTGGCCTCGATATGCTCAACTGTCTCATCGGGATTGTTTGGCAATCGAGTATGATCGTACTGCCTATTTTTCTGGTGGTGCGCGATTACGAAAAAATGGCCTGGAGCCTCCTGATTTTCGGTGTAACGACCCTGATTTTAAAATTTACCTGGCTTGATAAAGTCAAAAAACTAACTACCTAATTTAAAGAAATACGATTCTATGAGTACAACCCCATTTCCCTGGCAAGACCGCCCGCAAGGCAACACCGATGTGATGTGGCGCTACGATGCCAACCCTATTATTGACCGGTATGCCATTCCTTCTTCCAACAGTATTTTCAACTCGGCCGTGGTGCCTTTTGAAGACGGCTATGCCGGTGTGTTCCGTTGCGATAACAAAGCGGTGCAGATGAATATTTTTGCGGGTTTCAGCAAAGACGGGATCAACTGGGAAATCAACCACGAGCCCATCGTTTTTGGCGCCGGAAACACCGAAATGATCGAGTCTGATTATAAATACGATCCGCGGGTGTGTTTTATTGAAGACCGCTATTGGATTACCTGGTGCAACGGCTATCACGGGCCGACAATCGGTATCGGGTACACCTTCGATTTTAAAGAATTTTTTCAGTGCGAAAATGCCTTTTTGCCGTTCAACCGCAACGGGGTTTTGCTTCCGCAGAAAATAGACGGTAAATTTGCGATGCTCAGCCGTCCCAGTGACAACGGGCATACGCCATTTGGGGATATTTACATTAGCTACAGCCCCGATATGAAATACTGGGGAGAGCACCGCTGCGTGATGAAAGTGGCGCCGTTTACCCAAAGCGCCTGGCAGTGCACCAAAATAGGAGCGGGGCCCGTACCTATTTTAACCGATGAAGGCTGGTTGCTGTTTTACCATGGCGTGATCAACACCTGCAACGGTTTCCGCTATTCGGTGGGAGCTGCGATTCTGGATAAAGACCGTCCCGATAAGGTCCTGTACCGCAGTCAGCCTTACTTACTGGCGCCGGCAGAATCTTACGAACTGGCAGGCGATGTGCCTAATGTCGTGTTTCCATGCGCGACGCTGCACTCGGTTGAAGAAGATAAAGTGACGCTCTATTACGGCGCGGCCGATACGGTGACAGCAATTGCTTTTGGTAAGCTGAGCGAAATAATTGATTTTGTAAAAACAAACAGCCTGTAAATGGATATTCAAAAAGCCCTTCTTTCCCTTCTTTGCGCATTCGCTTTTTCGGGCTACGCCCAAAAGATTCCGCCGCGCAGTTATGTGGCGCATCGTGTTGAAACACCACTTACTATTGACGGTAAGGCGGACGAGCAGGAATGGAAGGAAGCCGCTTTTTCTCAGCCGTTTATAGGTATTGAAGGCGAAAAAATCCCCAAATACGCGACGCGTGTAAAAATGCTCTGGGATGAGGAGAATCTGTATTTCTACGCAGAGCTAAACGAACCCCACATCTGGGCAACGCTGAAACAGCGTGACACGGTGATCTTTTACAACAACGATTTTGAGATTTTTATAGACCCCGATGGCGATACGCATAACTATTATGAGTTTGAGATGAATGCGCTCAATACCGTCTGGGATTTATTGTTGGTAAAACCCTATCGCGAGTCGGCACCGGTGCTGGACAGCTGGGATATTCAGGGCCTGCAAACGGCGGTTTCTATTAACGGAACGCTTAATGATCCCGCCGATACCGATACGGGCTGGAGTGTGGAAATTGCAATGCCCTGGTCTGTTCTGGTGGAAACCAGCGGTTCAAACGACCTGCCTGCAGATCAGTTTTGGCGTATTAATTTCTCACGGGTAAACTGGGATTTTGAGCTGAATGAAGACCGCTACAGCCGCGCTCAAGATGCATCGGGCAACTACCTGCCCGAATACAACTGGGTGTGGTCTCCGCAAGGGGTGATCAATATGCACGAACCCGAGCATTGGGGCTATGTGTATTTCAGTTCAAAACCGCTAACCGAAACCGAAAATTTCAGCATCCCGGTTGATGAGCAAATCCGCTGGAAACTCTACGAAATCTACCGCAAACAAAAAACCTTTTACAATACCCACAAAGCCTGGGCAGAAGATCTGGACGATTTAGATGCCGCAAGTTTTGAGATTGAAGGGAAAATTGTAAAACCTGAAATCAATACGCACAAGATGGGCTGGACCATCTTTGTTGAAAGTCCGTTTACCGGCTACACGTACAGCATCCGGGAAGATGGTAAGTATTTGAAAATCGATTAAAACCAGAACTGGTACCTTAAAAATAGAATTCTATGAAACTTAAATTAATCCTTGGCTTGCTGCTTTTGAGTCTGGCGGCCACCTCATGCATCGATAATATTCATCCCGCGGGCAAGACCGCTAAAACCGAAGAAGCAGAGCCGGAAACTGCTGATTTCAAATTCTGGACCTGGATGACGGCAGATGCTAAACGTACTGACGAATCTTACACGGCTGAATTTAAAAAATACAGCGATAACGGTCTCGACGCCGTTTTGATCAATACCAATGCCGATGCCGAATTGCTGGCACGTCTCACGCCTTTGGCTACGGCTCAGGGTCTTGAAGTGCACGCCTGGATGTTTACCATGAACCGCCCCGGTGATACGGTTGCCTTGCAACACCCCGAATGGTATGCGGTAAGCCGCGATGGAAAATCAACCTTTGATAACAGGCCGTATGTAGATTATTACCAGTTTTTATGCCCCACTCGGGAAGGTTCGCGCAATCACATTTTAAGTCTGGTAGACAAACTGAGCAAAGTAGAAGGGGTGAGCAGTTTTCACCTGGACTACATTCGCTATCCCGATGTGTTCCTGCCCATAGGTTTATTGCCCAAATACGATCTGGTACAGGACACCGAATTGCCCGAATACGATTTTTGCTATTGCGATGCCTGTGTTGAGAAGTTTGAAGAAATACATCATAAAAATCCGCGGGAGATGGAAAACACCGCGATTGATATGGAGTGGAAGCAATTTCGCCTCAATCAGATCAAGGCGGTTGTGGACGATGCCTATAAAGTAGCTCACGATAACGGAAAGATTTTAACCGGAGCGGTGTTTCCATACCCGGAGATGGCCGATCATATGGTGCGTCAACGCTGGGATAAATGGGATATCGATGTAGTGCTGCCGATGATTTACCACAATTTTTACAATGAAGAAATAGACTGGATAGGCTTTGCGACCGGGCAGGGCGTAAAAGACCTTGAAGGTACCGGTACCGAATTGCACACCGGGATTTACGTCCCCGAAATGTCTGCGGAAGATCTGGCAACAGCCATTCAACTGGCGAAGGATAATGGGGCGAAGGGAGCGGCTTTCTTTGATGGAAATGCACTAACTGATGAACAACTCGCGGTGATTAAAGCGGCAAACTAAGATTTATGGGGAAAGGAATTCAGGGACTACCAAGACTTTTTGCGGTACTTTGCCTTGGCCTCTTGCTGGGTTGCGGCAACGGGACTGAAGAGCAGTTTAAGCCTGAAGCGGTAACGCTGATTCCAAAACCCAAACAGCTTAAGCTTGAAGAAGGTAGTTTTCGGTTTACTGAAGCTACGGTGCTGGTAGCGGCAGACAGCCTGGCGGCTACCGTGGCCTTTTTCCGGGAGCAGATGCACGATGCGGCAAATTTTCCGCTCAGGCTTCAGCTGCAAACGCCTCAGGAAGATTATATCCTTTTCAGTTCAGATCAAAATCTGGGGCCTGAAGCCTATATTCTCGAAGTACATTCAGACTATATTGAGATCAAGGCTTCGGCAAAAGCGGGATTTGGCTATGCCTTGCAAAGCCTTCGGCAACTGCTTCCGGTGAGTTTTGAAACTAACGGGGCCGCATCCCTTAGCGTGCCCAACCTGCGTATTGAGGATGCCCCTCGCTACGCCTGGCGCGGACTCATGCTCGATGTTTCCCGGCATTTTTTTGAAACCGAATACATTTTAAAAACCCTTGACCGGCTGGCGCTGCTCAAATTCAACACCCTGCACCTGCATCTGGTAGACGATCAGGGCTGGCGCATTGAAGTAAAACAATACCCGAAGCTCACCGAAGTGGGGGCTTTTCGCGTAAATCAGGAAGATAAACACTGGAACGCCCGTGCCACGAATGACCCCGATGCAACCGGTACTTACGGGGGTTTTTATACTCAGGAAGATATCAAAAAGATCGTGGCCTACGCTCAGGATCGCGGCATACAGGTGGTTCCCGAGATTGAGATGCCTGCACACGTGATGAGCGCGATTGCATCCTATCCGTTTTTATCCTGCACACAGGAACCCATCGCGGTGCCCAGCGGGGGTGTGTGGCCCATCACCCAGATTTACTGCCCGGGCAAGGAAACGACTTTTGAGTTTCTCGAAAACGTTCTGAACGAAATTATACCGCTTTTTCCTTCCAAATACATGCACGTGGGGGGCGACGAGGCTACTAAAACCAACTGGGAAACCTGCCCAGATTGCCAGCGGCGTATCGCCGAAGAAGGCCTTGAGGATACCGAAGCACTTCAGAGTTATTTTATGAAACGCATCGGGCAATTTCTGGAGAAAAAGGGCAAAGTCTTAATCGGCTGGGACGAAATTCTCGAAGGAGGATTGCCTCCTTCCGCCACAGTGATGAGCTGGCGCGGTACCAAAGGCGGTTGGGAAGCTTCCGCCCAGGGTCACGATGTGATTATGACGCCCGAAAACCCCATGTATTTCAATTTTTATCAGGGTAATCCTGATGTGGAACCACTGGCTTTCGATGCGGTAAATACGCTGGAGCAGGTGTATGCTTTTAACCCGGTGATAGACAGTATGAGCACCGCGCAACGCGGTCACGTGCTGGGTGCGCAGGCCAATTTATGGTCTGAATACATCACCACGCCTCAGGAGTCAGAGTATATGCTTTTTCCGAGGCTTACGGCTTTGGCAGAGGTGCTTTGGTCCGGGAGCGAACAGCGCGACTGGGAAGACTATACGCAAAGGCTCAAGCGTTTTATGCCCAGACTCGAGGCTTTGGATATCGCCTATTCGCGCAGCGTTTATAATGTAGAAGTGAAAGCCGAACAGGATAGCCTCTCAAACGGAATCCGTATCGCTTTAAAGACCGAAATGCCCGATGCCGAAATTCGTTATGCGCTAAATGGCCATACCCTTGATGCAGAATCTGAACTTTTCACCGAAGCTTTACAGATTGATACGACAACCCAAATTAAAGCTGCGGTTTTCGAAGCCGGAAAGCCTGCAGGGCGTATTTTAGACAAAAGCTTTGATTTTCATAAAGCAGCAGGTACAGTTGCCAAAATTAATCCGAAGTCGCAAGAGGCTTATAGCGGTAAAGGCGCGGCCACTTTGGTAAACGTATTGCGGGGGTCTAAGAATTTTCACGACGGCCAATGGCTGGGCTGGCTCAATACACCGGTGGAGCTGCAGTTCGATTTAGGCAGCCTTCAGGAGATTGAGGAAGTGCAATTGGGTACGCTGGAGAATCAGGGCGCGGGTATTTATTTTCCGGTCGCTGTGGCGGTGGCGGTATCTGAGGACGGTAAAACCTTCAAACCCGCAGGAACTTTTGAACGCGCATTTAAGGCAAACGGCAGTTCGAGTTTAGAAACCTTTGTCGTACCGATTCAGAATCAGAAAGCGCGTTATGTTAAGGTAAGTGTATCGCCTTATAGTTCGTCAAAGCTTAACGGCGTGTGGATGTTTATCGACGAAGTTTTAGTAAAGTAGATTACTTTAAACAGGCTCTTCAAACCAGACAGGAGCACAATTTTTAAATCATGCGATTTTCAACTTTTTTATCCTTCAGTATTCCGCTCAACTTTAAACACATACTGAGTTGTGTATTGGGATTAACCTGTGGTCTTTTCGCGAATGCGCAACAGGACTTTACCCAATATGTAAATCCGTTTATCGGGACTTCAAATTTTGGAGCCACCCATCCGGGAGCTATTGCCCCGCGTGGTATGGCCAGTGTTTCGCCATTTAACGTGGCAGGAGGCGATACCGATTTGGAAAAGGACAGTCGCTGGTTGTCCAATCCGTATGTGTATGAAAATCGTTTTTTAACCGGTTTTAGCCATGTCAATATGAGTGGCGTGGGTTGCCCCGACCTGGGCGTGATCTTAAGTATGCCAACCTCCGGCGCGCTGGAAACCGATCACTTAAAGTATGGAACGACCTATAAAAACGAGATCGCCAGGCCGGGTTATTATTCGGTCGAACTCGATAACGGCATCAAAACCGAATTGACGGCCAGTACCCGTGTGGGCATAAGCCGTTATCACTTTCCGGCAGGGAAGGCCAATTTGCTCCTCAATCTGGGACTGGGCCTTACCAACGAGCACGGGGCGGTGCTGAAATTCAATTCGCCCACCGAAGTGGAAGGCTCGCGTATGGTAGGTTCGTTTTGCTATAACAATGCCGAAAGCGCTTATCCCATCTATTTCGTGGCCCGTGTTTCTGAAGCTCCGGAAAATTTCGGGATCTGGGATAAACCCGCGACTTATAAAGGAGTTGAAGCCCAGTGGATGACCTATAACGGCAAAACCCGACTGAAGGAACAATTTATGAAAGAAGTCGTGGGTGACAGTATTGGTGCGTATTTTAAGTATGATTTTAAAGAAGCCACGCAGGTTACGCTTAAAGTGGGGATCTCGTATGTGAGTATTGCCAACGCCCGGGAGAATTTGGATAAAGAGGTTGGGGCATCAGAGTTTGATGCGGTTTATGCCGAAACCAAAAAAGCCTGGAATGATAAACTGGGCGTGGTTGAGGTTACGGGAGATGATCGGGATGATAAGACTATTTTTTACACGGCTTTATATCATACCCAGATCGCACCCAGCATTTTAAATGATGCTAATGGTGAATACCCCGAGATGAATACCCGCAAGACCAAACATACAAATGGAACCCGCTATACCGTATTTTCGCTGTGGGACACCTATCGCAATTACCATCAGTTGATGAGTTTGCTTTATCCTCAGGAACAACTGGATATGGTGAATTCCATGCTTGCTATTTATGACGAAAACGGCTGGTTACCCAAGTGGGAGCTCAACGCGACCGAGACGTTTACAATGGTAGGCGATCCTGCGGCCGTTGTGCTGGCCGATACTTATCTGCGCGGCATCACCGGTTTTGACGTGCAAAAGGCCTATAAAGCCATGCTCAAAAGTGCAGATACCCGTGAGGCCAATCCGGTGCGACCCGGCATCGGGGAATATATCGATCTGGGTTATGTGAGTTACGATTCGCACATTAAAGGCCCCGTATCTACCACTCAGGAATACAACATCGCCGATTATGCCATTGCCCGTCTGGCGGAAGCTTTGGGAGATAAAAAAACAGCCAAACGTTTTGATCAACGGGCGCTTTCGTATAAGAAATTGTACAATAAAAAATCAGGCTTTTTACAACCCAGGATGGCCGATGGCAGCTGGTATAAACCTTTTGATCCTTTGGCAGGTGCTAATTTTACAGAGAATCCCGGGTTTATTGAGGGCAATGCCTGGCAATATCTCTTTATGCAACCCCAGGATATTGAAGGAATGATTCAATTGATGGGAGGTAACCGCAAGTTTGAAGCAAAACTCGATGCGCTTTTTGAGCAGGGACAGTTTGATATGGCAAACGAACCCGATATCGCCTATCCGTTTTTATACAATTACCTGCCGGGTAAAGCATACAAAACCCGCAAAAAAGTAGACGAACTCATAGCTGCTTATTTTACGAATAAACCGGCAGGATTACCGGGTAATGACGATACCGGCACGATGAGCGCCTGGCTGGTGTATGCGATGATGGGTTTTTACCCGATGACTCCGGCTGATCCCGGCTATACCTTGACGCAGCCGCGGTTTGAGGAAGTGATTATTCATCTCGACCCTCAATTTTACGAGCGCGATGAGCTGGTAATCAAAAACGAAAGATCGCGGAAGTCAGAGGCTTCCGGTAAGTTTAGTTTAGACGGAAAGTCATTAAGTAATACGTATGTAGATCATAAAACCTGGGTGGAAGCCGGCGAGGTGATTTATAAGTGATTTGGCCAAAACCTGCCATTCATGTCATTTAGCTTCCCGCAGCGGTTGTCTATCGAATCTTTTTTGGAAACCTTAAAAAATTTAAGAATTTCAACTTAGCAACGAATAATATGTACTACATATTTTATTATATTTGGAATTGAATACGGTTTTTCCGGGAATTTTGAACGCTCAAAAAAAAGATAACAACCACTATGAAACCAGGTTTACAAGATTCAGCATTAATTAAATACGAACCGGCGGGTAAATTTGAAGAGACCCGTTTTGAGAAGATTCACAACATCAGTTTTGGGCAATCAACCGAAGCTTCGGCAATAGTTGCCCGTGAGATCGCAGATTTGATCCGCAGCAAAGCAGCTTCCGGTAAGCCCTGCGTTTTGGGTCTGGCTACCGGTTCTTCCCCCATTAATGTGTATGCCGAACTCGTGCGTATGCATCGTGAAGAGGGTTTGAGTTTTAAAAATGTGATCACCTTCAACCTGGATGAGTACTGGCCGATGGAAAAATCAGACGTGCAGAGCTATCATTACTTTATGCACGAGCATCTGTTTAACCATATTGACATACCTGCAGATCAGGTAAATATACCCGATGGTACCCTTTCGCAGGAAGAAATAAAACCTTTTTGCATCGCTTACGAAGCCAAAATCAAAGCTGTTGGCGGACTTGATTTTCAGCTTTTGGGAATTGGCCGCACGGGACACATTGGCTTCAATGAGCCGGGATCGCATTTCAACTCGGGTACGCGTATGATTACGCTTGATTATTTAACCCGTGCCGATGCTGCCGGTTCGTTTAGAGGTCTTTCTAACGTGCCAAAAAAGGCCATCACGATGGGTATCAATACCGTTTTGAGCGCTAAACGTATTGTGCTTTTGGGCTGGGGTCAAAATAAAGCCGAAATTTTAAAGGAAACCATTGAGGGCGAAATCTCCTCAACCGTGCCTGCTACCTATCTTCAGGAGCACGACAATACGACTTTTGTACTCGATGATGCTGCTGCTTCCGAACTTACCCGCGTAAAAACACCCTGGCTTGTAGGTACCTGTGACTGGACTAAAGAATTAACCGCCAAAGCGGTGTTTTGGCTTTGCGAAAAAACCGGAAAGACCATTTTAAGCCTTACCGATAAGGATTATAACGACCACGGGATGTCAGACCTGCTTGCCTTGCAAGGTTCGGCCTACAACCTCAATATCGAAATGTTTAACAAGCTGCAGCACACCATCACCGGCTGGCCCGGTGGAAAACCCGGGGCAGACGATACCAAGCGTCCCGAGCGTGCAGAGCCCGCGAGAAAACGTGTGATTATCTTTAGTCCGCATCCTGATGATGATGTGATCTCAATGGGTGGAACTTTTGATCGCCTGGTAGAGCAGGGGCACGAGGTACATATCGCATATCAGACTTCGGGAAATATCGCAGTGAGCGATACCGAAGCCTTGAAGTTTGCTGAAGTGGCAGCGCTTATGGGCAACAACGATTGCGAGCGTTTCAGTAAAATCGCAGATCAGATAAAAAATAAACAACGCAACGAGGTCGATCCGCTTGAGGTGCGTCAGCTAAAAGGTTTGATCAGACGCTGCGAATCTCTGGGAGCTACGCGTTTTGAAGGCGTTCCCGATGAGCATGTACACTTTTTAGACCTTCCGTTTTACGAAACCGGAGGGATCAAGAAAAACCCGATGTCTCAGGAAGATGTAGCTATCGTAAACGAATTGATCAGCAGCGTTAAGCCGCATCAGATCTACGCTGCGGGGGACCTTGCCGATCCGCACGGGACTCACAAAGTATGCCTTAATATCATTTTTGAATCGCTTGCTCAATTAAAGAGCGAAGCCTATATGAACGATTGCTGGGTCTGGTTATACCGCGGCGCCTGGCACGAGTTTGAAATGCACGAGATCGAGATGGCCGTGCCTATGAGTCCGGACCAGGTGCTTAAAAAGCGTCAGGCTATTTTCTACCATCAGTCTCAAAAAGACGGCGTGATGTTTCAGGGAGAAGATTTACGCGAGTTTTGGGTGCGTGCAGAAGACCGAAACAAAGAAACCGCTCAGAAATACCGGGCCCTGGGTCTGGCAGAATATGCAGCGATGGAAGCCTTTATGCGCTATCACTTTTAAAAAATAAAAGTACCTTTCTACCCTTAAATAGTAATTGTAATAAAAATAAGAATAAAGCATGGTAGTTCTTGAAAACCTCGATTATGCCATTATCATTGGCTTTTTTGCAATCACCCTGATTATAGGATTAATGGTTGCCAAAAAATCAGGCAAAAGTTCTGCCGAATATTTTTTATCAGGCCGAAATATGCCCTGGTGGCTTTTGGGTATTTCGATGGTGGCCACAACCTTTTCAACCGATACGCCTAACCTGGTAACCGATATTGTACGGAATCAGGGAGTAAGCGGCAACTGGGTCTGGTGGGCCTTTTTGATTACCGGTTTGCTTACTGTTTTTGTGTATGCCAAGCTTTGGCGCAAGTCTGAAGTGACCACCGATATCGAGTTTTACGAGTTGCGCTACGGCGGAAAGCCGGCCCGTTTTTTACGCGGTTTTCGTGCCGTGTATCTGGGTGTGATCTTTAACGTGCTTGCGATGAGTGCGGTAACTCTGGCAGCGATTAAAATCGGTCAGATTATGTTGGGGTTGAGTCCGTTGGAAACCATAGGTTACGCGGGTCTGGTAACGGTTATTTTCAGCACCGTGGGTGGTTTTAAAGGTGTTGTGTACACCGATTTTATTCTCTTTTTTGCAGCAATGGCCGGAGGTATAGGAGCAGCCTGGTATTGCGTTAACCTGCCTGAAGTGGGCGGTATGAGCGGACTCCTGAGCCACGCCGAAGTCATAGATAAGATCAACATCATGCCCGATTTTAATGATACAGCGACCCTGGTTACCCTGCTTATCATTCCGCTTGCGGTGCAATGGTGGAGCGCCTGGTATCCCGGTGCTGAACCCGGTGGCGGGGGCTATATCGCTCAGCGTATGCTTGCGGCCAAAGATGAAAATCACGCCATAGGAGCTACTTTTTTCTTTAATGCCCTGCATTATGCTTTGCGTCCCTGGCCGTGGATTTTGGTAGCGCTTTCATCATTGATTATTTATCCGGATATCGCCAGTATTCACGAGGCTTTTCCCAATATTGTAGAAAGTAAGCTGGGCGATGATTTGGCGTATTCGGCAATGTTGACCAAACTGCCTGCGGGTCTTTTGGGTCTGGTCATGGCTTCGTTGATCGCCGCCTATATGTCTACGATTTCAACCCACTTAAACTGGGGATCTTCGTATGTAGTTAATGACTTTTACGCACGCTACATCAAACCCGAAGCATCTCAAAAGGAACTGGTTAATGCCGGTCGTATTTCAACTGTACTGCTGATGATCATCAGCTCGGCTTTGGCTTTAATCCTTACCAATGCCTACCAGTTATTCAATATCATATTGATGTTTGGCGCGGGTACCGGACTCATTTTTATTTTGCGTTGGTTTTGGTGGCGTATTAATGCCTGGAGTGAAATCTCGGCTATGTTCTCTTCAGGAATCATTTCCATTCTGTTCAATTTTACCTCATTGGGAGTGGTGCTTTTTGGCACAGCCGAAGCAGACGGTATTTTGCCCTTTTGGTCAACCTATCCAATGATTGTATTGCTAACCACTATTGTATGGCTCAGTGTTACCTTCTTGACCCCGCCTGAAACCGAACGCACGCTTTTCGACTTTTACAAACGCACCCAACCCGGTGGTCCCGGCTGGGAGCGCATACTTGCGGAAGCACAGTTGCAGGGAAAAAATTTAGTTACTAAAACCCAAAAATGGTCTGTACCCGCAGGGATACTGGCTACTTTAGTGGGTTGTATTACCATATATGGTGCGCTCTTTAGCACCGGATACTGGATTTACGGGTTCTATACCCAGGCCGGTATTTTAACCGTACTCACGCTGATCGCAACTGTAGTTCTGGTAAAACTATGGCAGCGTATAAAAACGCGAGTTTTTTGAGTTTTTAATTGTTTCTGGTGAAAAGGCGTCCCGTTAATTCGGGGCGTTTTTTTTGTTTTAAACGGATAGTTACCAATTTGGTAAGTTTTGATATCTTTGGTAAAACCCTGGTCTAAAGTGAGAGTTATTGCAAAGCGAACATTACGGGATTTTTGGATAAAGCATTCCGACTGTGAAGAGCAGCTAAAATCCTGGTATCGGGAATTGGAGCGGTCGTCTTTTGAAACCATCCACGCGCTTAAGGATGAATATCCAACAGCCAGTGTTCTTCGGGAAAATCGAATTGTTTTCAACATCAAGGGCAATAAATACTGCCTTATTGTAAAAATTAATTTTGAGTTTCAGATTTGCTGGATTCGCTTTATGGGCACACACGCAGAATATGACAAAATAGATGCAAATACCATTTGATCATGAAAATAACACCTATACGAAATGAACAGGATTATCAGGATGCGCTAGAACGCCTAGAAGACATTTTTGATGCCAAAAAAGGTACTGAAGAGGGAGATGAACTTGAAATTCGTTCGATTTTAATTGAGCAGTACGAAAGTGAAAATTTTCCGATAGGTATGCCAGATCCTATTGAAGCCATTAAATTCAGAATGGAACAAATGGGTTTGAAACAGAGGGATTTAGCCGAAATAGTAGGTTTTGAAAGCAGGGTGAGCGAGATACTGAATAAAAAGCGAAAGCTAACTCTCGATATGATCAGAAAACTCAACATAAAGCTTCACATTCCTACCGAAGTTCTGGTTCAGGAATATTGAAATATAAAAAATGAAACTGTTTCGCAAACTGCTCAGATTTCTATTCTATGTCCTGTTGATCCCGGTAGGTTATCTGGTTGTTTCTTTGGTTCTGACAGCGATAACCGTTCCACGCGAGGCTAAAGATCAACCCGCAGATCAGGTAATCTATCTCAAAACCAATGGGGTGCATTTAGATATTGTTCTGCCCAGAGCGGCTATGACTGCCGATTTGAGTAAAGATTTGAAAAGGACTGATGCAGACGCCTATATGTCTTTTGGCTGGGGAGATGAAAATTTCTACATCAATACGCCTACCTGGGGAGATCTGACTTTTGCAAATGCCTTTAGAGCCTTGTTTTTAGAAAGTACCACGCTGATGCATTTAACCCGTTACCGCAACAAGCAGGAGGACTGGTTAGAAGTGCGTCTGAGTGTGGAAGAATTAGAAAAAATCAACACCTATCTGGTAAACAGCTTCAAACCGGATGCCAATGGTAATAAGGAAATGTTGAAGGATGCCGGCTATGGTTCCCGCGATGATTTTTATAAGGCTAACGGGAGTTATTCGTGTATTAAAACCTGCAATACCTGGGTAAATACGGCATTTAAAGAAAGTGGTTTAAAAGCCTGTTTATGGACACCTTTTGATTTTGGGTTGATGGGGAAATATGATTAGAATATGAAGGGTAAAGAGTTGATTTTTTTGCTGATGCTAATTGTGTCTTTACTGGTTTTACCTATGTATAGTATAGGCTGGGAAGCATTGCACCCCGAGTCTCAAATAGATGTCAATATTCACGATACATACTTTATAATTCCAACTCTTCCTGCAATTTGTGTTTATATCGTATTTATCATTTTTAGTATTTACCTGTTTCGGGTTTTACTACAGAAGTTCAGAAATAAGATTGCAAATTTGATCTTGATTGTATCTACCATGGCCTTAATACTAATCTTTACCTTTTTAATTTGTCTCTTTAGGCTTTGGGAGAGTACTTCTTCCGGTTATCATTCTTCAACTGAAGGAATAGTAACAACTCAAGGCAATGTATGGAATGTTGTTTTTTGGATTCTTATAAGTATTCAGTTGGCTTTGGTAATTCTTTTGGTACTGACGGCATTTAAAACCGGTAGGCTTTTTGGGCAAAGCCAAAAGGATTCGGTGTTATTGCGTTTTACAGGTAAAGAATCCAGGCACAATTAAGGCTTGAGCATTCTGATTTCATAAAGAACTCCTAACACCTTGGCGTCACTAAGCTACGCAGAGCCGTCATTCAGCGATTATTTTTCAGGTAAACCCGCACTTCTTTTAGCTTTAAAGAATAAATTAGTGGTATTTACACCCAAAGCTTGAATACCTGATACCATTTTATGCAAAAAGCTACACAAAAGACATCGTATTCCGGTTTTGCTAAATGCAGCTGCCTCGTGCTGAGTTTTATCCTTTCGGGGATTTTGTCAGTTCGTGCGCAGGGTAAAATTCCGCCTCATGCCGCTTATAAAAATCCGGGTCTTTCCATAGAACAGCGCGTTGACGATCTCCTCAAGCGTATGACTCCCGAAGAAAAAGTAGGTCAGCTTTCAACCTTGCTGGGTTGGCCTATGTATACCAAAACCAAAAATGGGGTAGTGGCCAGCGAAGCGCTCAAAACCGCAGTAGCTACGCAAAACATCGGAGCGCTCTGGGGCACCTTGCGCGCCGATCCCTGGACTCAAAAAACATTACAAACCGGCCTCAATCCGCAATTGGCTGCAAAGGCTACAAATGCCATCCAAAAGATTGCTGTTGAGGAAAGCAGGCTGGGCATCCCCTTATTCTTAGCCGAAGAAGCCATGCACGGGCATATGGCCATTGGCACAACCGAATTCCCCGCAGCTATCGCTCAGGCCAGCACTTTTAACCCCGATCTCAATCAAAAAATGGGCGCTGCCATCGCGGCGGAATTACGCGCTCAGGGAGCGCACATCGGCTACGGACCCATCCTCGATTTGGCACGCGAGCCGCGCTGGTCACGAGTAGAGGAAACCTTTGGGGAAGATCCCTATCTCATTGCAGAAATGGGTTTGGGCCTTATTAAAGGATTTCAGGGATCAGGCATCGATCAAAAAGACCGGGTTATTTCGACCTTAAAGCATTTTGCAGCTTACGGCGTCTCTGAGGGCGGACACAACGGCGGCGCGGTTCACGTGGGGGAGCGCGAACTCATGCAGGCGTATATGTATCCCTTTAAAAAGGCGATTGACAACGGTGCCCTGTCGGTTATGACTGCCTACAGTTCGGTAGACGGGATTCCCAGTACGGCTCATAAAAAACTGCTTACCGGATTGCTTCGGGAGCAATGGGGTTTTAAAGGTTTTGTGGTTTCCGATCTGGGGAGTATAGAAGGTATAAAGAACGACCATCACGCAGCCGCGACTTTAGAAGAGGCTGCGGCCCTTGCGATGAATGCCGGTGTAGATGTTGACCTGGGCGGAAACGGTTTTGACGACGCATTATTTTCAGCCTTTAAGGCGGGTGACGTCAGTGAGGACAGATTAGATGAAGCGGTTAAAAACGTACTTCGGCTGAAGTTTAAAATGGGGCTTTTTGAAAATCCTTATGTAGATGAAAAGCTTCCGGCGAAAGTGGTGCGCAACCCGCAACACAGTGCCCTGGCCAAAGAAGTAGCACTTGAAGGCATCACCCTGCTCAAAAATGAAGGCAATCTGCTTCCGCTTTCCAAAGAGCTAAAAAAAATTGCAGTGATCGGGCCAAACGCCGATACGATGTACAATCAATTGGGGGATTACACAGCACCTCAGGATCCTGAGTATATCATCACGCCACTTGAAGGTATTCGGGCAAAATGGCCAAATGCCGAAGTAACTTATATAAAAGGGACTGCCATCCGCGATACCACCCAGACCGATATTCCTGCGGCAATAGCAGCGGCAAAAGAAGCCGAAGTAGCAATCGTGGTACTCGGAGGTTCCAGCGCCCGTGACTTTAAAACCGAATACCTGCAGACCGGTGCTGCAAGCGTTTCTTCCAAAGAAGATGAACTTTTAAGCGATATGGAAAGCGGGGAGGGTTACGACCGTTCTACCCTTGACCTGATGGGAAAACAGCTCGAACTCCTGCAGGCTGTAGCCGCAACCGGCACCCCAACCGTATTAGTGTTGATTACCGGCAGACCTTTATTAATCAACTGGCCTGCCAAACACATTCCTGCTATTCTGGACGCCTGGTACCCGGGTTCACAGGGCGGCCATGCGCTGGCAGAGGTTTTGATTGGTGATTATAATCCGGCGGGTCGTTTACCCATTTCCATCCCGAGATCGGTAGGCCAAACGCCGGTTTATTACAACCACTGGTGGCCCAAACGCCGCGATTATGTAGAAGAGTCGGCCGGTGCGCTTTATACCTTTGGTCATGGTCTGAGCTATACGCAATTTGAGTATTCAGGTTTGACTATTTCGCAAAGCGGAAACGGAAAGGACACTGCATTTGATGTTTCGGTTACTGTAAAAAATACGGGTGATCATGACGGGGATGAGGTGGTGCAGCTCTACCTGCGCGATGAGGTGAGCAGTGTGGTGACGCCGGTTAAGCAATTACGCGGCTTTAAGCGTATTCATTTAGCCAAAGGCGAAAGCAAAACACTTTCCTTTCAAATTACGCCTGAAGATTTAGCGCTCTATAATGTAGATATGGATTTTGTAGCCGAAGCCGGAAGCTTTGAAATACAGCTTGGTGCATCTTCACAGGACATCCGGTTAACCGATAAGCTGACGCTTACTGAAACGATACCTATAAAAAACTAAAAACGAATTCATGAAAACCCTTTTACCCCTAAATAGGTTTATACTTTGGACTGTGCTGTACGGCACCCTAACCGGCAGCACGGCCCTTTTTGCTCAGGGCGGCAACCTGCACGAGCAGTCTGAAGTCTATGTGGCACCTACAGATCCTTTGGTTCAGCAAAAGCTGAAAACCTGGGGCGATCAAAAGTTTGGGATGCTCATTCATTGGGGTGTTTATGCGGTTCCCGGAATTATTGAATCCTGGCAATTGTGCTCGGAGCCCTGGCTGGAGCGGCCCGAAGGGATTTCGTATAACGACTATAAAAAATGGTACTGGAATTTGAGTTCGGTTTTTAACCCGGTCAATTTTGATCCCGACAGTTGGGCGGAAGCTGCCGCAGATGCCGGGATGAAGTACGTGGTGTTTACCACCAAACATCACGATGGTTTTAATATGTTTGACACGCAGCAAACCGACTATAAAATCACCAACGGACCCTTTAAAAACCATCCCAAAGCCAATGTGGCCAAGTATGTGTTTGAAGCCTTCCGCAATAGGGATTTTATGATTGGGGCTTATTATTCAAAGCCCGACTGGCACAATCAGGACTTCTGGTGGGATAAATACGCTACGCCAGACCGAAATGTGAACTACGACATTCGCAAATACCCCGAAAAATGGAAGAGCTATCAGGATTTCACCTACAATCAGATCAGCGAACTGATGCATGATTACGGGGCTATTGATATTTTGTGGTTAGACGGCGGCTGGGTGCGCCCACGCGAAACCGTAACCGACGAAGTGCGTGCCTGGGGAGCACCGATTCCTGAGTTTGGTCAGGAAGTAAACATGCCCCGCATCGCAGCAATGGCCCGCGAGGCCCAGCCGGGAATCATTTTTGCCGATCGCACCGTTCACGGTCCCTATGAAAATTACCAGACCCCCGAGCGTAAAATTCCCGATACCAAACTCGATCATCCCTGGGAGACCTGCATGACACTGGGTAACAACTGGGGCTATGTGCCAAATGATAATTTTAAAACTTCGGCAGAAGTCATTCACAGCTTAGTTGAAGTGGTCGCCAAAGGCGGAAATATGCTGCTGGGCGTTGGTCCCCAACCCGATGGTTTGCTTCCTCCCGATGCGCTTCCTATTTTGGCCGAAATAGGCGACTGGCTTGATCAAAATGCAGAAGCCATCTACGGCACACACGCGATTGATACCTATCAGGATAACAACACCTGGTTTACGGCCAATGATAAAGAAACCTTCGCGATTAGCCTGCTTGAAACCGGAAAAGAAGTGCCTAAATCAATCAGTTGGTCCGGTAAGCTTCCGAAGAAGGGAAGCACCTTGCGATTGGTAAGTACGGGTCAAAAGTTAAGCTATACCCTAAACGGAACTACCGTTAGCGTTCAGATACCTTCCGAAGTGCGAAAAAGCGCTAAAGCCGCTTTAGCATTTTCATTTAAAAATTAAAGCTTTATGAAACAGATATTTGGTTTTACCGCCATTCTTTCCATACTCCTCTTTAGTTCGTGCGAGCAGGATAAAAATAACGAAGCACCGGAACCATACGGTCCACTACCAAGTGCCGAACAATTGGCCTGGTACGATATGGAAATGAATGCATTTATTCATTTTACCATCAACACCTTTACCGATAAGGAATGGGGTTATGGTGATGAGTCTCCCGAACTTTTTAATCCCACCGGGCTTGACACCGACCAGTGGATGTCTACCCTTAAAGATGCCGGATTTAGCGGTGCAATTTTAACCGCCAAACACCATGATGGTTTTGCGCTGTGGCCTTCAGCCTATACCGAGCACGATATTGCCGCGAGTCCGTATAAAGACGGGAAGGGCGATTTGGTAAAGCAAGTAGCGCAATCGGCTAAGAAATACGATCTCGATTTTGGAGTCTATCTGTCTCCCTGGGACCGCAATCGTGCTGATTATGGCGAACCCTCGTATGTCGATTATTACCGCAACCAGGTCAAAGAATTGTTTACCGGTTACGGGCCGGTTTTTGAAATGTGGTTTGACGGCGCTAACGGTGGCGATGGCTATTATGGCGGGGATAATGAAGAACGCAAAATAGACCGCGAGACCTATTACGATTGGCCTAAGACTATTGCAATGGCTAAAGAAATGCAGCCGCAGGTGTTGTTTTTTAGCGATGCGGGACCCGATTTGCGTTGGGTAGGCAACGAGGCCGGGATAGGCGGAAAAACCAACTGGAACACCATTACCACCGATACTTTGTATGCGGGCAAGTCTGATATTTATGATTTGCTTCAAACCGGTTCTCCTGACGGAACCAGCTGGGTACCGGCCGAGGTAAATACATCCATCCGTCCGGGATGGTTTTATCATGCTTCGGAAGATTCGCTGGTACGCACACCCGAAAATTTATTTGAATTGTACCTCACTTCGGTAGGGCGCGGTTCAACCTTGTTGCTCAATATTCCTCCCGATCGTCGAGGTCTGTTTCACGAAAATGATGTGGCCGCCCTGCAGGGATTCCGCAAGATATTAGACAGCGTTTTTGCTACTAACCTGGCGGAAAAAGCAACGGCTACCGCAAGCAGCCATCGCGGTAAGGTCGAAGTATTTGATGCGGCAAAAGTATTAGATGGTAAAGCTGAAACCTACTGGACAACTGATGACGGTGTGACCACAGGAAGCCTGGAACTGACCTGGGATGCACCTCAAAAACTGAATTATCTGGTGCTTCAGGAATATATAAAGCTGGGGCAACGCGTAGCGGCTTTTACCGTTTCAGTCTGGGAAAATAACGCCTGGAAGGAAATCGCCAGCGAGACCACCATCGGTCACAAACGCATTTTAAAATTAAACGGGGTGGAAACCTCAAAAGTAAAAGTGGAGATCACAGAAGCTTTGGCTTGTCCGTTGATTTCAAACGTAGAAGTGTATTAAAAATCCAATCCTATGAAACATTCTGTAATGTTACGTATAAGCCTTGCACTTGTTATTTTTTCGCTTTGCGGAAATCTGAGCGCTCAAAAAGCTGAGCTTTCAGTAATTCCTATTCCAACGGAATATGAGTTGGGTGAGGGCAATTTTGTGATCGATCAGCGTACGGTTTTGTATGCAGATTCTGCTCAGGCTGAAGTTATGCACATTGCCGAAAGCTTTCAGAAGCAATTGCGAACCGTAAGCGGCATGCTGCTGCCCATACGGCCACTTGCTGACTTTGAAGATCAGCAACACGCGGTGGTTTTTCAGCTTTTATCTGATGAAGAATTAGGTGCAGAAGGGTATCACCTGGAAGTAACTCCAAATCATATTTTAGCCCAGGCAAATAAACCTGCCGGACTTTTCTACGCCCTGCAAACGGTATATCAGTTGCTTCCGCCTGAAGTGGTTAAAAATGAAGTAGTACGTGCAGTAGACTGGACGGTTCCTGCAGTAACAATTACCGATGTTCCGGCTTATAAATGGCGTGGTTTGCACCTGGACACCGGGCGGCACATCAGTTCGATAGCATTTATCAAAAAATACCTGGATCAGATGGCGGCGCATAAGCTGAATACCTTTCACTGGCATTTAACTGAAGATCAGGGTTGGCGCTTACAGATCAAAAAATATCCGTTGCTGACTGAAGTGGGTGCGTATCGCGACTCGACTCTAGTAGGTCATTACGGAACCGGCAAATACGACGGCAAGCGCTACGGCGGATACTACACACAAGAGGAAGCCCGCGAAATTGTTGCTTACGCCAAAGAGCGCTACATTGCTGTGGTACCCGAGATCGAAATGCCCGGTCACGCCACCGCCGCAGTTGCATCGTATCCCCAATTGGGAAATACAGATGAGCCGGTTAAAACGGTAACCACCTGGGGTGTTTTTCCGGATATTTTTAATGTGGAAGAAAGCACATTTGATTTTCTCGAAGATGTTTTGGTTGAAGTGATGGATATTTTTCCTTCCAAATACATCCATATTGGTGGGGATGAGGCACCAAAAGACCAATGGGAAACTTCGGAGCGCATTCAGTTTAAAATAGATTCCTTAGGATTGAAAGATGAGCACGAGTTGCAGAGTTATTTCATCACCCGTATTGAAAAATTCCTGAATTCAAAAGGCCGTCAAATCATCGGTTGGGATGAAATTCTGGAAGGGGGGCTGGCACCAAACGCTGCGGTCATGTCCTGGCGCGGGGAAGAAGGTGGAATTGCTGCCGCGAAGGATGCACATTATGTCGTGATGTCGCCGGGTTCGCATTTGTATTTTGACCATGGGCAGGGCGATCCCGATCAGGAACCCTTAAACATAGGCGGATACCTGCCATTGGAAAAAGTATATTCTTACAAACCCACGCCTGATGCCCTGTCTGATGAAGAGGCTCAATACATTATGGGCGCTCAGGCCAATGTGTGGACGGAGTATTTACCCACTTCAGACAGCAGGGAGTATATGGTTTTTCCACGTATCAGTGCATTGGCTGAGGTGGTTTGGAGCGGGGAGGATCACAAAGACTGGGAGAGTTTTAAAAAACGCATTCCGCAGCAATTGGAGCGCTATGAGTTGCAGGATCTCAACTATTCCAATACGATTTACAATGTGGAGATTCGGGCAGAATACGATGAAAAAGCTAAAAATTTTGAGGTCGTATTACATCCGCAATGGGAGGGAAGTGTGCGTTATACTTTAGACGGAAGCACGCCAACAGCGTCTTCAAACGCGTATGAGAAACCACTGAAGCTTAAAGCAGGAATCACGGTTAAAGCCGGACTATTTTCAGACTCTAAGTTGTTGGGAAGCATTACTTCTGAAACTATGTTAACTCCGCAACCCAAAAACTAATTTTTATGGCATCACCCTATTTAAAAGAAGCTTGTGTAGAATCGTTAGAACAGGCCCTGGCTGCCGAGGCAAAGGGAGCAGACCGCCTGGAACTCTGTGCCTACCTGGCTTTTGACGGACTCACCCCTGCGCCCGATCTGATCAAAAAAGTGATCGGGCAGGTAAAGATTCCGGTTCGGGTGATCATCAGACCACGCAATGGGGATTTTAAATACAACGAAGAGGAGCTCAATCATATGCAAAGCGGAATCGAGTTGTGTAAAAAGCTCGGTGCTGAAGGGGTGGTATTTGGAGCCCTGAATCCGGACAATACCTTAAATATCGAAGCGCTAAAGCAATTGACCAAAGCGGCAAAACCTTTAAACGTGGTGATTCATAAATCCATCGACGCAACTCCAAATCCGCTCGAAGCTTTACAACAGGTATTGGAGCTTAATGGAATAGATACCGTGCTTACCTCAGGCGGAAAATCGAATGCTTTTGATGGAGCGGAGACGTTGAAAGCCATGCTCGAGTTAGCAGCTGATAAAATCGAGGTTATGCCTGCCGGAAAAATAACCCAGTTTAATTTGCAGGAGCTTCACGCACATTTGGGAGCCAAAGCCTATCACGGAAGCCGCATTGTAGGCGAATTGAGCAAGTGATTATGTACCGCATTTTCATACTATTCTTTGCCGGGTTTCTGCTAAATTCCTGCGTTCAGAATCAAACACCACAGGTACAGATAATAGCAGATGAATTTATTTTTAACGAGGCTCCGTTTAAACAATGTCACGCTTCAACGCTTGTGGAAACCCTTGACGGTGAGATTCTCGCGGCATGGTTCGGCGGGGAATACGAGCGGCATCCTGAGGTAAGTATCTACACCAGTCGGCTCACTCAGAACGCCTGGTCTGTACCTGAAAAAGTGGCTGACGGCCAGACTGCGATTGACAGTATAAGCTATCCTACCTGGAATCCGGTTTTATTTAAGAATGCCGAGAATAAATTACTCCTGTTTTATAAAGAAGGTCCGTCACCCTCAACCTGGTGGGGAATGTTGAAAGTTTCAGGAGATACCGGTAAAACCTGGTCTGAAGCAAAACGGCTACCCGACGGCATCCTTGGTCCTGTAAAAAATAAACCCATCCAATTGGGATCTGGCGTGATTGTGAGTCCGTCAAGCGTTGAAAGCGAAGGGGGCGAGGTCTGGAAATCCCATATTGAACTGTCCTATGATCAGGGCTATACATCGGAAAGGATAGCCATTCCTTCCGCAGATACGGTAAAGGTGATTCAGCCTAGCCTACTTCAGCTTAAAGACGGAAGTTTAAAAGCCTTAATGCGCAGCGATCAGAATTATTTGATGGAAAGTACGAGCAACGACAATGGTAAAACCTGGTCTGAAGCTGTAACAAGTAAGGTGCTCAATCCCAACAGCGGGGTAGATGCAGTGACTTTAGAAGATGGTACTTTTCTATTGGTTTACAATCCCACCGAGGCCGGTGCAGACTGGGCAGACGGTCGTAACAAACTCAATCTGGCCTACAGTGCAGACGGTGACAACTGGGAAGATGTTTTAGTCCTGAAAAACGCAACCGAAGGTGAGTTTAGCTATCCGGCGATCATTCAGGACGCTCAGGGATTTGTACATATCTCCTATACCCACAACCGCAACAAAATCAGGTATGTGAAGCTTCGGGTTGAGAGGTAACCTAAATGTAATTACTTCAGAAGAAATGCTAGCCGGGTTCTAGGTGTATCTTTTAGTTGTATAGTTCGGATTCTTCAGTCTTTTCAAATTTGAATTCTTCAGATTTAACTATAATTCTATAGGGTTTAATCATTGGAAATGCCCGATACAGATTAATATTTCAACGTTTAGGAGTTTAAACCTGTTATTTGTCATTTTCCAGAGGTTGTCTACATAGCCTATTTTGTTACTTAACTTCTGAGAGGTGTTATCTGTCGAAATAGTTTCTTTTAACATGAATTTATAAACATCTTTAAGAAAGAATTAAGCTTTCACTAACAAAAACATAACCTAATCAAAACCAATATTCTATGATAAAATATTATGTATCAGATGCTGAAAACCCAGTAAAAACGGGACTTAACTAAGTCCTGAAACGTATAACAACCGGGAACTCAGATACTACTTTCAGGTTCTCTGCTGTTAACTATGAATGCAAACAATTTCTAAACAATTAAATCATCTAAAAACCTATCTAAAATGAAGTTGAAAACTATATACCTCTTGGTTTTTGGTCTTTTGAGTTTCTCCGGAATTCTGGCCCAGACCGTTACAGGTACAGTTACCGATTCTTCGGGAAATCCTGTGCCGGGAGTAAATGTTATTGAAAAAGGCACTTCTAATGGAACGTCAACAGATTTTGACGGCAACTATTCTATTGATGTTTCCGGCTCTAATGCAATTCTTGAATTTTCTGCTCTTGGCTTTGTTACAGTAGAGCGGCCTGCTTCTTCCGGCGGTGTTATTAACATAAGCTTAGAGGAAAGTACAGAAGAACTCAATGCCGTTGTGGTTACCGCATTAGGTATCAAAAAGGAGCAAAAGGCTTTGGGTTACTCACTTACTGAAGTAAGTGGTGAGGCCGTAGCAGAAGTTCCTCAGGTAAATGCCATCAATGCCCTTCAAGGTAAAATCGCAGGTGTTAATATAACGGGAGCGGCTACAGGACCTGCAGGTACGAGTAAAGTGGTGATACGGGGTGTGTCGTCTTTAAGTGGTACTTCACAGCCATTGTATATCGTAGATGGAATCCCTATTAACAACCAAAATCTGGGGTCTGCCAGCAGATGGGGTGGTTCAGACTTTGGTGACGGTGTTTCCGGTATTAACCCGGATGACATTGAAAGCATAAGCGTGCTAAAAGGGGGTGCTGCCGCTGCACTTTACGGGTCACGTGCATCTGCCGGGGTTATCGTGATTACTACAAAATCAGGTAAAGGGCAAAAGGGACTTGGTATTGATATCTCAAGCTCTTACCAGTTAGAGACTGTAATGACTGATCTTTATGAGTTTCAAACAACTTATGGGCAGGGTATCAATGGAGTGGCGCCTTCTTCTCAGCAGGAAGCTTTAGACGCGGGAATGCAATCCTGGGGAGCCAGATTGGGTAGCGTATCTTCTGCAGTACAGTTTGACGGAGTGAGCCGTCCTTATGCATATACAGGCGATAACATTGACAAGTATTATGAGACCGGAACAACTGCCATTAATACAGTCGCCATTAGTCAGGCAGGGGAGAATTACAATTTACGTTTTTCAGCTACCGATTTGTCTAATGATGATATAACCCCAAATGCAGGTTTGAACAGAAAGACATTTTCTTTAAATGCAGGAGCTGTGCTTGCAGACAAACTTACCCTTAACGTAAGTGGAAAATACATCATTGAGGGAGTTAACAACCGTCCCCGATCTTCAGATTCTCCGGGTAATGGAAACTTTACTGTAGCGCTTTCACCTCCAAACATTGATGTAAATAATTACAAGCCTGGTTTTAACGAAGAAGGAACAGAGTTTTTAATTTCTTCTAATCAGTATCATCAAAACCCGTATTGGACTGCTTATAGATTCAGCAATGAAAGCGATAAAGACAGATTTATAGGTTCTACGACCCTTAAATATCAATTTACAGACGAGCTTTATCTTTTAGGCAGAACAGGTATAGATCAATTTACGGCTCGTTTAACTTCGGTTGAGCCTTACGGTACTGCTTATAAACCAAGAGGCGGAATGCAGGAACAAACGTTCAATGTGAAAACTGTTGACGCCGACGTGATTTTAGGTTTTGACAAACAAATTACTGATGATATTGCGACTTCAACTTTGGTTGGTGCCAACTCTAACTATGTGAAAAACGAGTTTATCAATTTAATCGGGAATGACTTTGTTATTCCGTCACTGGTAAATATCGAGAATGTGGCCAATAGAAATTACAGTTATCAATTGAGTCGGGTAAAGAGAAATGGAGTTTATTTCTCATCAGAGTTTTCATTTAGAAACTACCTATATGTAACTGTAACCGGAAGAAATGACTGGTTCTCAACACTTTCCAAAGAAGGTAAAACCGCGCCTAACAACTATTTCTATCCTTCCGTTAACTCCAGTTTTGTCTTCTCAGATGCTTTTGAGATGCCGGAATGGATCAGCTTTGGTAAACTAAGAGCCGGCTATTCTGATGTAGGTGGTGGTGCTAATGATCCGTATCAACTGGCTTTAACCTATGCTATTACAGATACCTATACAGCTACCGGACCAACAGTTTCTTTGGGTGGTATAAACAATTCTTCACTGCCTAATGAAAATCTGGAACCTTTTTCAAAGAAGGAATATGAAGTAGGTTTGGACCTGCGCTTATTTAAGAGTCGTTTAAATCTTGATTTAACCTATTACTCAAATAAGACAGAGAATGATATCGTAAACATAAATACTTCCACAGCTTCGGGTTATAGCAGTGCGAGTATCAACATCGGAGAGCTTCAAAACAGAGGTGTTGAAATGTTATTAAGTGGAAGTCCTGTTAAAAACACAGATTTTGAATGGAACGTGAGTTACAATCTTACTTACAATAAAAACGAAGTTACCAAGACAGATAATGATGGTAACCCCATTTTTCCGGGTGATGCAGCTTATGGAGTTAACTCGCAATCGGGATTCTTGGTAGGATATCCAGCAGCCACCATTTACGGAACCACTTTTATACGAGATGAGGATGGAAACATTCAGTACGATAGCAATGGTGCTCCTACGATAGGTCCAAATGATGTCATAGGTCAGGGTGTTGCACCGTGGACAATGGGTATTACCAATACCTTTAATTATAAGAATTTCGAGTTTTCCTTCTTAATTGACGGCAAGTTTGGTGGTGATATATTCTCAGGAACAAGTGCTTTTGCAAATTACTATGGTTCAAGTAAAAACACTTTGGTAGGGCGAGAAAATGGCCTAACAGTTACCGGAGTCAATGCAGCAGGTAATGATTTCTCAACGACTATTGCGCCAGAGAATCTAAGAACGTACTATCAAAGACTTTACGATATAGCGGAGGCTAACGTTCAGGACGCTGATTTTATCAAACTAAGACAGCTAAGCCTAGGCTATTCACTACCATCCAGTCTTCTTGAAAGTACATTTATTAGAAGTGCACGTGTCTCTTTCATAGGTAGAAACCTATTCTTCTTAATGAGAAAAACCGAAAATATAGATCCGGAATCTGCTTATAACAATACGTTCGCAAATGGTATTGAGCGTTTTGGACTGCCTTCCACAAGAAGTTACGGATTAAGTGTTGATGTAAAGTTTTAAAAAAAGAAACATGAAAAATATTTTAATAAAAGCGACGCTACTACTTCTCGTATTAACTACCGGGGTTTCGTGCGACAAGGGGTTTGACGAACTTAACGTTGATCCTACCAAATCAAATGAACTTGATCTTCAATATAAGTTTCCAAAAGCAATTCTATATGCTTCAGGACAACGCTATGAATCCTGGAGGGGAAACTTAATTTACTGCTCAACAATGATTCAGCACCTTGCAAATACACAGGGCTACTGGAGTGGAGACAAGTATTTTTATAATGCGGCCTATTCTTCGGCATACTGGGATGCACAATATCCGCAGACTATTAAGTCCATTGAAGATATGAAGTTTCAGTTGGAATCTGAAGAACTAACGGGTTCTCCGGAATATGCGATGGTAAGAATACTGCGTGTTTTTGCTTACAGCCGAATCACTGACCTGTATGGGGATGTTCCTTATTCTCAGGCAGGAAAGGCCTTTATTGAAGGGGTAACCAGACCGGTTTATGACAAGCAGGAAGACATCTATGCAGATATGCTTAAAGAACTTGAAGAAGCCACAACTGCCCTAAGCAGTGGAACCTCAACGATAGGATCAGCAGATATTATTTATAATGGCGATCTTTCAAAATGGAAGAAATGGGGCAACTCGTTAATGCTTCGTTTGGCTTTGCGTATGGTGAAAGTTGATCCTGCTGCCGCTCAGGAGTGGGCCGGCAAAGCAATCGCAGGTGGGGTGATGGAATCTTATGATGATATCGCTTACATCACGCACCAGACCGGAGGTAATGGTATCATTAGAAACGGTAATGGAGAAGTATTTACAGCAGATCGCTCTGCTCGTATAAGCAAGACCTTTCTTGATATGCTTGAAGAGCGTAATGATCCAAGAATACGGGTATATGCTGCACTTCCTCCAGATAATGGGGTAGTTGATGACAACCCTGCCAACCAAAAAGGCTTACCTAATGGTCTCGATGCAACTACAATCCAAAGCTATAGCGGTGGTGCTGATTTGAGTACCTATTCTGAACCAAACTCTAAATTCTTGATGAGTGAGGGAGCACCTATGTTCTGGCAAACGTATGCGGAGGTAGAGTTTATGCTTGCCGAAGCTGCCGTAAGATGGGGCCTTGCGGGTGGCGCAGCTGCTGCGGCTACGCATTATGAAGATGGGGTTACTGCTGCGATGAAGTATCTTGCAATATATGACCCGGGAGCAACTATTTCAGATACTGCGATTGCAGATTATCTAACAGCCAATCCATACGATGCTGCTAATGCCTTAGAACAGATTAACACCCAGTATTACCTCGCTATTTTCCTGAATGAATATGAGGCCTATGCAAACTGGAGACGTACCGGAATACCGGCACTTACTCCTGTGAATTACGAGGGTAATGATACGGGCGGGACTATTCCTCGCCGTTTGGTTTATCCTACTAATGAAGCTGTTCTTAATGCTGAGAATTACAATGCAGTAATTTCAGATCAGGGACCAGATAGACTTACTACACGTATGTGGTGGGATGCCGAATAAGCTTATTTTTTTGATCTAGCCTTATAAAAAAGGGAGAGGAGACTCTCCCTTTTTTTGTATATTTTTAAATCTACAGATGCTTTTTATGAACAGATTTTGTACCCTTAGCTTCTACTGCATTGCTCTGATTTTTAATGGCATTTTCATACATGCGCAAACATCAATAGAGCAGCTTAAGCAATTCACTCTGCTTGAATCTTCAAAAACAGGGATTCATTTCAATAATCTTCTGGATGAAAATACCGAACGTAATATTTTGCTTTACGACAATTTTTACGGCGGGGCAGGAGTAGGTATTGGTGATTTTAATCGGGATGGTTTGCAGGACATCTATTTCGCAGGAAACCTCGTAGACGGTAAGTTGTATCTCAACACAGGTGATTTGAAGTTTGAAGATGCTTCCGCAAATTCCGGTTTGGTACACGATGGCGGTTGGACTACAGGCGTAACGGTGGCAGACGTAAATAATGATGGCTGGCCGGATATTTACCTAAGCCGCGAATTGTATGATGAGAAACCTGAACTGCGTCGTAATTTATTGTATATCAACAACGGTGATGCGACGTTTACAGAATCGGCAGAGCAGTATGGTGTGGCTGATCAACAGCGCACGCGTCACGCTTCCTTTTTTGATTATAATAAAGATGGTTTTCTCGATCTGATCCTGCTCACCCAACCACCCAATCCCGGGAGCTATTCCAAGTATTCCGGTACTAACCTGTTAAGGCCTGAATATCATATTAAGCTCTATAAGAATCGGGGTGGTAATTCTTTTGTTGAGGTTTCATCCCTTGCAGGAGTGGCTAAATCAGGCTATCCCAATGCAGTATCCACCAGTGATTTCAACAATGACGGCTGGACAGACATCTACGTAGCCAACGATTTTGATGCTCCAGATTTGCTCTACATCAATAATCAGGACGGAACCTTTAGCAATGTGATTGATGAGGCCATGAATCACATATCCTTTTACAGTATGGGAGTTGATGTGGCAGACATCAATAATGATGGCCAACTCGATATTTTTACCGTTGATATGGCGGCGGAAGACAATTACCGCTCCAAAGCCAATATGAGCGGAATGAATCCGGATGCATTTTGGAAAGTGGTAAACGACGGCGGGCATTATCAATATATGTACAATACGTTTCAGCTTTCTAACGGAAACGGTACTTACAGCGATGTTGCCCAACTTTTTGGAATGGCGAAGACTGACTGGAGCTGGAGTAACCTTATCGCAGATTTTGATAACGATGGGTTAAAAGACACTTACGTTTCAAACGGTCTTTTACGCGATATCCGGAATACCGATGCAGATAAAAAAGTAGCTAAGTATGTAGCCGAAGCCTTGCAGAATTATGCCGCAGAAAATCCTGACGACAATTCTGAAGTTAGTGTTTGGGACGTTGTAGAACTCGACCGTATTTTAGAACTCATTCCGTCTCAACCTTTGAAAAATTACGCATATAAAAACAAAGATGATCTTAAGTTTGATAAAGTAACGGAAGCATGGGGACTTGATCAGGAATCCTTTTCTAATGGAGCGGCCTATGCTGATCTCGATAACGACGGCGATCTGGATCTGGTCGTAAATAACATCAATGCCGAGGCCTTTGTGTATAAGAACAATGCAGAGCAGTTCAGAAATGCCAATTATTTGAGAGTAAAGCTTAACAGTAACGCTCATAAGCCGGTTCTGGGTTCGCGAATAGTCGCTTACAACTCGGGTCAATCTCAATTGCTGGAAACTACAAACGTAAGAGGAATCTACAGCACCAGTGAGCAAACCGCTCATTTCGGACTTGGAGCAGCGACCCGTTTAGACAGTCTTGTGGTCATTTGGCCAAACAGTCAAAAGACAATTCTTAAAAATCTCCCTGCAAACCGGGAACTCACTTTGGTAATGGAAGAAGCTGATGCCAGCTCTGGGCCAGTTGCAGATCAAAATGAGTCGAAATTTTTCGAGAAAACCGAAGCTGTTCCCATTCAATTGGTTCATACTGAGAATGACTACGACGATTACACCAATCAGGTACTGCTTCCGCATAAAATGTCACAGTTTGGCCCGGCCCTGGCTAAGGGAGATGTAAATAATGACGGATTAGAAGATTTATTTTTTGGAGGAGCAAGTGGTTACTCCCCAAGACTTTTTGTTCAGGATGAAGATGGAAAGTTCGAATCAATAAACGCTGATTTCTGGGATAAGGAAAATGCCTTTGAAGATGTAGATGCCGTATTTTTTGATGTAGATGGCGATGGTTTTCAGGATTTGTACGTGGTAAGTGGCGGTAATGAATATCCCGTAAACGATTTTCATTATGTAGATCGCATATATCTCAATGACCAAAAAGGAAATTTTAAAAAAGGAGCCATTCAGAATATTGGTCGCGACAGCGGTTCTGCGGTTAGAGCGTTAGATTATGATAATGACGGTGATATCGACTTGTTTGTGGGCGGAAAGCACTGGCCACATCAGTACCCGCTTCCGGCAAGCAGTATGTTGCTAGTCAACGAGAATAATCGTTTGGTTAATAGAACCAAAGAACTGGCACCCGAATTGGAAAATATCGGGATGGTTACCGATGCAGTCTGGTCTGACATAGACGGGGACGGCGATTCAGATTTAATGTTGGTGGGGGAATGGATGCCGGTAACGGTATTCTTAAATACAAACGGGAATCTAAAGCGGGCAGATACAATGGGTTTAGGGAATTCGACAGGGTGGTGGTTTGCTATTGTAAAGGGAGATTTTGATAGGGATGGAGATGAAGATTTTATAGTTGGCAATCTGGGGCTAAACTATAAATACCAGACCTCTTCGGAAGAGCCTTTCGATATTTATTACAACGATTTTGATGGGAATGGGTCTTACGATATTGTACTCAGCTATCACGATGATGATAAACACTTTCCGCTTAGAGGTTTTTCATGCTCTTCTCAACAGATTCCCGGGCTTAAGGCTGAAATAAAGCAGTACGATATTTTTGCATCTCTGGAACTCGACGCGATTTATGGCGAGAAAAAACTCGATAAATCCCTGCATTACGTGGCAGATACGTTTGCTTCGGTTTACCTTGAGAATACCGGTGATGGGGGCATTGAAATGCATGAATTACCCAGAATGGCACAGCTTTCAAGCATTAATGATTTGCTGGTTGAAGATTTCGACAGCGATGGTAATCTCGATGTTTTGGCAGTGGGTAATCTTTTCGTTTCAGAAATTGAAACGCCACGCAATGATGCCGGTACGGGACTGTTGCTTTTAGGTAATGGCGCAGGCGGTTTTGAGCCCGTTTCGGTTTTAGGCTCCGGCTTTTTTGCAAATCGGGACGCCAGGAAAATAACCGAGATACAAATAGGGAAAGATCGTTTTGTACTTGTGGCTAATAATGATAGCGAGGCACAATGGTTTAAATTGAAAAACGATGTGGCTCCAAAAGCTCTAACTAACTGATAAGTAATGATGCGCTGGTTTTTCCTGTTTTTTACACTGGTAAGTTTTGCTCAAGAGCAACAGTTTAAGTATACCAATTCTTTAATTGAAGAGGAGAGTGCGTATTTACTGGATCACGCACATAATCCTATTAACTGGCAAGCCTGGAGCGAGGCAGCCTTAGAACATGCTCAGGAAGAATCAAAACTGGTTGTAATTAGTATAGGATATGCATCCTGCCACTGGTGTCATGTTATGGCTGAAGAGTCTTTTGAGGATGAAGAAGTTGCGCAGGTTATGAACGCCCACTTTATAAGCATTAAAGTAGACCGGGAAGAACGCCCTGATATTGATCAGGTTTACATGACCGCCCTGCAATTGATAAAAGGTCAGGGTGGCTGGCCACTTAATGTAATAGCTCTGCCTGATGGTCGCCCACTTTATGCCGGCACCTACCATACAAAGTCACAATGGATTCAGGTACTTAAAAAATTAAACGAACTCTACACCAGTCAACCGGAGAAAGCCGTTGCATTTGCCGATAATATTACCAAAGGAGTGCAGCAGGCTGCTTTAATTGAACCTGAAGCAGAACCTAAAGCTTTTACAAAGTCAGATTTGCAGGATGCGCTTGCCGGGTGGAAAAATCAATGGGATACCGAATACGGCGGGAATAGTGGAGAGCAAAAATTTATGCTTCCGGCCTCCTTATCTTTTTTGATGGATTATGCGGTGCTTTCAAAAGATACTGAAGCCCTGGAGCATTTGGAACGTACCTTAGATGCAATGGCTTCGGGCGGAGTCTACGATCACGTGGGTGGTGGTTTTTTTAGGTATGCTACAGATCGAAAATGGCAAATTCCGCACTTTGAAAAAATGCTTTACGACAATGCACAGCTGGTAGGTGTATATGCCAAAGCATACCGACTTTTTAAAAAGGAAGCATACAAGCATATAGCGGTACAGACACTTCAGTTTATTGAAAACGAATTAAAAAGTGAATCCGGGGGGTTCAAGTCTTCGATCCGTGCAGATACTGATGAGGGCGAAGGTGCGTATTACACCTGGACCAAAAATCAACTCGAAAGTACATTAGGAAGTTTCAAAGAAGTAGAAGAAAACTTTGAATTATATCCCTTCACTACGGAAAACTACGTATTGGGTATACAATCTTCTGTCAATTGGACTCAACTTCAAAATCAGCTTGCTAAACTCAATAAGACTCGCGCTTCTAGACCAAAACCACTTACAGATGACAAAGTAATTAGTTCGTGGAACGCCCTTCTGGTCACAGCCTACACCGAAGCCTATAAAGCCTTTCAGGATGAGGACTATTTGAAGGAAGCAGAGCAGCTTTTTACCTATTTGGCATTAGCCGACGCTGGAGAATTACAACATCTACCTTCAGCTCAACAAAACGGGGTATATCTTGAAGACTATACCTACCTTACCCGGGCAGCATTAGATATGTATTTGATAAGCGGGGAAATAGCTTATGCTGAGAAGGCCGGGGTACTGTTTAAAAAGGCTCAGGATTTATTTTTTGAGCCTTCGACAGGGCTTTTTCGCTATGGTCAAAGCAAAAACCTTATCACACCAATCTTTAAAACAGATGATGATGTAATGCCTTCCCCTAATGCATTAATGACTTTCAATGCTTTTGAATTAAGCAAAATAAGCGGCCTGGAAAGCTACCGGACTACTGCGGAAGCCATGCTCAAAATCATCAAACCAAAAGCACTTCAATATCCTGCAAATTACTCCACAGCGCTTCGTGTGCAGTTGGGTTATGTGTATCCGTATTATGAATGTGTAGTGGTGGGGAATGAGGCTGAAACCCGAACAAAGGAGATTTGGAATACCTATTTACCGAATGTTTTGACTGCTTTTTCGAAAACCGGAAAAGACGGACCCTTATTCGAAAACCGCTACGATCCGGAAGAAACGTATATCTATGTCTGTCAGGAGACCTTTTGTAAATTACCGGTGACAGTGGTCTCTGAGGCTTTGAAACAATTGTAAGTTTTAATGAAGGGCTGTCAAATAATTCCACAATCCCATCCAACAACCTAAAACGCTCAATCCAAAAGAACTTTTACACACCCCAAACTGCCGCCTCAAAAGTCGTTGAAGGCAATTTACCGAAACAAGCCAGATTCCCGGAAACCAGTCTTTCCCCAATCGGGCTTTGGGAAAGCGGGAACATAAGTAGCGGTTTTTAAATCAGCCGAATAGCCTTAGAGAAAAAACAAAATAATGTAATTTACCGGCGTTTAGTGAGATAGCCTGAGATTTAATAGCGTTTGAGTACTTTACTCAGCGCTAATTTTGGAAAGCGCTTATCCCTTTTTTATTTAAAGCCTAAAACAGACCCAAAAGAGACAGACCTAATTTATGACCAGTATGCGTTACCGCTTTCTTTTTTGGTGTTGTTTTTTCCTTACTGTCTGTAAAGCTCAGGCACAGGAGAAAAAGATTGATAGTCTAAAAACCGCATTGTCGGTTCACAAAGAAAAAGATACCACACGTGTCAATTTGTTATATGACCTTGCCTATTCTCATTTTCAGAGAGATTTAGACCTTACCTATTCGTATCTCGATGAAGCCGAACGACTGAGTAGTGAGCTTGATTATATAAAAGGTAAAGCACGGGTTTTTTATTTAAAGGGAATTCTAGAAAACATCAAGTCTGACTACGATAAAAGTCTCGAGTATTTTGAGCAATCCCTTGCTTACAATAAATCTATTGATGATCAGGATGGGATTGCCTCGTGTTACACTGCTTTTGGTATTACCTTTTATGATCTCTCGCGATATGCAGATGCCATTGATGCTTACAGCAAAGCACTCGATATTTATAAAAAAACCGGAAACAAAAGACAGCAGATAACCATTCTCATCAATAGCGCAAATGCCTACTCTGAAATGGGTAGGTTGGATGAGGCGGTTCTCAATTATAAAAGAGCTTTAAAAGAAAGCCGGGCTATGAATGACGAAGACGGGATTTCGTATGTTCATATAAATCTGGGAGTGGTCTATAAGTTACAGGGCAATTACCCTTTGGCCCTCGATAACTTCAGTAAAAGTCTCGAGTACGATATCAAAACCCGCGATACGATGGGGATGGCCGTAAAGATGAATAATTTGGGAGAAGTATATAGTGCTCTTGAAAAGTATCCTAAAGCTTTGAGTTATTACGAGAAATCCTTGTTGTTTTCATCAAAGCAGGGAAATGATAAACTGGCCGCAATAGTGAGGGGTAATATGGGGAAACTCTATTTCCTCCAAAAGAATTATAATAAGGCTTTAGCATACCACAACAGTTCACTTAAGACCAGCGAGGAGATTGGCGACTTAAAACAAACCGCTATATGCCATAATAATATAGGAGGTATTCACCTGCTGCTGGGCAAACCGGTGATCGCTCGCGATAATTTTGAGAAAGCTAAAACTATAAGTGAGCAAACAAATAACAAACACGTTTTGCCCGTGAGCCTTCTGGGTATTGCAGAAAGTTACACGAAGGAACTAAACTATCAAAAAGCGCTGACTTTTGCTCAGGAAGCTGAGCAAATAGCCGAAGAATTGCACCTTCTGGAAATGCAAAAAAAAGCCCTGGAGCTGCTTTCTGTTATTCATGAGAACACCGGTCAGTTTAAAAAGGCCTTAGAAAAACATCAAAGGTTTAAAATGCTGAATGATAGTTTGTTTAATAAAGAAAATATTGAAAAAATAGCTCAGGTTGAGTACGAGTATAAGTACAGACAGGCACGGGATTCGGCTAACATTCGGGAGTTGGAACTCACCAAGCAAGTCCTGGCTACTTCGCAGGATCTGGCCCGTTCTAACCAAAACCTGCTTTGGGCTACCATTGGTATTTTATTGATTTCGATTCTTCTAGGATCTCTGGTGTTCTATCAAAAATTCAAAAATATCAAGGCTAAAAATGAGACTATTCTAACCGAGCAAAAATTGCTGCGCTCACAGATGAATCCGCATTTTGTATTTAATTCCCTGTCTGTTTTACAGGGAATGATTCTCAACAAAGAAGAGAATAAATCGGTAGAATACCTTTCCAAATTTTCGAAGTTGTTGCGTCTAACTTTAGAGAATTCCAGAGATAAACTGGTTTTGCTGTCTCAGGAAATCGCCGCTGTCGAAAATTATGTGGCGCTTCAAAATTTAGAAAGTAACCAATATGAATTTTCTATTGAAATGGAGCTTAATGACAGTGCTTCTTCCATCAAAATTCCTCCGATGCTTATACAGCCCTTTATTGAAAACGCCATTGAACACGCCTTTACCGGCGAGACTCAAGACCGAAAAATAGAGGTGCACCTGCAGTTTATAAATGAGGAGCTCGTGTGCACAATTAAAGACAATGGAATCGGAATCAATTCTGAAAAAGTAAATCAACACAACGGAAAGAAATCTTTGGCTACCCAAATAACCTCAGAGCGACTGGAGATTTTATCCAGACATTTTAAGACCAAAGGATCTGTACAGGTTGAAAACAGAGCAAAATACAATGAAAAGGGAACTGTAGTAACTTTGGTTTTACCTTACGAAAAACAGAAGACGGTATGAAAGCCTTGCTGGTAGAAGATAAAGAATACATTAGAAAGGCTTTGCTTCACCTGTTGCAGTCTGTAGCGACCGATGTGGAGGTTATCGGGGAATGCGAATCGGTAAAAGATGCGGTTGTAGTTGCAAATACGTGCAAGCCCGAACTTATTTTTCTGGATATCAATCTTTCTGATGGCAACGGCTTCGATTTTCTGGAACAAACCGCACACCTGGATTTTAAGGTCATTTTTATAACCGCCTATGAGGAGTACGCGTTAAAAGCCTTAAAGGCGGGAGCGGTTGATTATCTTTTAAAACCGGTCGACCCTCAGGAACTGCAAGAAGCTCTGGTAAAGGTTAAGACTATTTCTTCAGGAGAGCAGAAACAACAGATCAAAACGGCCAGACAAGTCTGGTATAAAGACGAGTCTACATTGCTACTTTCACTAAGTGATAGCTTTCAGGTTATAGAGCTTAACGAACTCCTGTATTGCGAGTCAGATAAGGGCTATACGTCTTTTCATCTGGCAAATGGGAAAAAGTACATAGCTTCAAAACCCTTAAAGGAGTTTGAGGAAAAGCTGGAACAAATACATTTCACAAGGCCCCATCAGTCGTTTATGGTTAACCTGAAATACATCGATAAGTACGATAAATCGGGTATTATTTTTTTAAAAAGCGGAAAAAAAATACCGGTTTCTTCCCGTAAAAAAGAAGCCTTTCTGGCTACTTTTCTTAAATACAACAACCTCTAGAATTCGTTTCAGAGGCTACCTGCCCGGCGTCATTTCGCCATTTGCCCAAATACACATAGACTTTTAAGTCCGGCGGATATGCATTCGTAAACCGCGGAAATACATTCCCTGTTTCCGGGTCAAAGGCATTGTTGCACTTTTAGCATACACTAAACATTTCGTCATGAGTATAGCCGGCTGTTTTGGTTCCGGGAAATGCCCTTGCCCGGGTGTAAGGCTTGCAGGGAGTGTTTTTGTTTTTCCGCTTTAGGCGAAATAGCGAGTAATCAATTCAAGAATCAATAACCAATATCTTATGAAAACACTAAAACTAAATTGTATCGCACTTGTAGCGAGCCTGCTTATTTCCTGTGGGGTTGGTACCAGCAAGCAGGAAGCTAATGCCGAAGGATTCAAAACTATTGAGGAAGAACTGAAAAGCAAATTTGGCGACGACGCCTATTATACCGATTTAACGATCACCTATAATGAAACCATAGGGAACATCATAGGAGTCACGGTCACAGACGCACCGCAATCCCTGAAAATGGGGCAATGGAGTCTGTCTCAGGATAACTGGTCACAAACCTCAGATGTTACCATCGAAGTACCCCAGAATACCAATGCAGCTGACTTTATGTTTCAACTGGGAGACAGGCTTAGTCTTCAAAAGCTGGGTGAATTGGTCGAAAAATCAAAGGAAAATCTGTCTGCTGAAAAAAGCATCGAAAACCCTGCGCTGCATATGGCTTTAATAAAGATGCCTAAAAACGGGGATAGCTCAAAGATTGAATATGTGGTGATGCTAAGGCCCGAAAACGGGGGGACCACCTTTACCTTCAATTACGCATTGGATGGAACGCTTACAAATATGGATTACTAAAAAGGAAAAATTTAAAAATCGAAATTATGAATTTTAAAAACAGTTTAAATTCAATAGTCATTTTAGCCTTGTTTGTGGTACTTCTGGGTTGTAACAATGACGATGACGGGGTTCAGGTAAGTCTTCAGAATTTGGAGATCACTCTGGATGAGAATCCTGCCGAAGGAGTTCTGATAGGGGTTATGGAGACCGATGGAGGTGAGGCAGCAAATTTTAGTTTTGTATCCCAAAGCCCTGCAGGTGCCATGAGTATTGACGCCAGCTCAGGCGAGATCACGGTTGCCGATGCATCTTTGTTTGATTTTGAGGCTAATCCTACACTAACGGCAACAGTTACCGCCGATAATGCGAAAAATACCGCAAGCCTTCAAATTAATCTGAACAATTTGAATGAGATTTCTGCACAAAATTTAGAAGTCACAATAGCTGAAAACCCAACAGACGGGCAGGTTCTGGGAAGTATTCAGGTGAATGAAAGCGGAACCTATAGTTTTTCCATTACATCGCAAACGCCGGCGGGAGCAATGAGTATTGATGCCAATACAGGAGCATTGGCTGTCGCAGATCCCAATCTGTTTGATTTTGAAACAAACCCGGTAATTACAGCCAGTGTTTTGGTCGAAGACGGGGTGTTTACGCAGACCGTAACGGCAACGGTGAATCTCAGTGATGTCGATGAAATCACAGTACAGGAAGCCAATTTCACAATAGCTGAAAACCCATCAAATGGAGCTGTGGTTGGCACCATTCAGGCTTCGGGCGGAAGTGGTTTAACTTATAGTATTACGTTCCAAAATCCGGCGGGAGCCTTTTCGATTAATCAAAATACGGGAGTGCTTTCTGTTGCCGATGGAAGCCTGTTCGATTTTGAAACCAACCCCAACATGCTTGCCACCATTAGTGTAAGTAACGGCGCTTCCTCGGTATCTTCAAACGCTTTTGTTAGCTTAACTGATGCCAACGAAATAGGAGAGTACAAATATGGAGGTGTTATTTTCTGGGTAAATGCGAGCGGGGACGAAGGTCTGGTAATCGGGCTTACGAATCTCTCAGGCAATGCAACCTGGGGATGTACGGGTGTTTTAACCGGATCCTCAGGAGATGCAATAGGAGCCGGGCAGGCAAATACGAACACCATCATCACTGCAGGGTGTACGACCGCAACCAGTGCAGCTGTGCTTGCTTCCAATCTGGACACCAACGGTTATGACGACTGGTATTTACCCACTACAGCCGAATGGACTGAAGTATTCAATAATTTATCAAGCATCAAGCCCGCCATACTCTCAAATGGAGGCGATGACTTCCTGCCGGCCTATTGGACTTCGACTGAGAATGATGCATTCAATTCTGATTGGTTTCTCCTTGAAGCACCGGGTGAAGGGGTAGGGTATTCATTTAATAAGTCAAACACGGCGGCAACAAGAGCTATCAGAGCCTGGACAGATTTATAAAATCAAAAACAGATATAGTTTTACACCTCCGGCGTTTTTGCAGGAGGTGTTGCTTTAAACGTGTAGGTGAAGAAATAAGATTTAGTATATTTTAATGCTTTGATAATCAATTTTTTTAAGAGCTGTGAAAAGGCCTTTATAAAGCCTGAAAACACTAAAATCTGAAGCAAAATGATGAGCCCATGATTATGACTTTAGCTTTAAAAATAGTATTGGCATCGGTGGTTCTTTGTGTTTTAATCGGGATATTTCTGGCCGTTACACGAAAGAAAGCCCTTATAATCAGTTTGCTCATAACAGCGCTATTGTTTACTTCAGCGGCTTCGGGCTATGCCTATATCGAATATGCAGCCTATAAAAAGCGATCTATAAAATACAGTACAGCAGAGACCGGTTTTTCAAAGATGGCTTCAGAAACCAGAGAATCTGAAAAGGAGTATGCAGGCTTTAAGTATTTTCAGGAATATCGAAACGCGCTGCTTGGATATGAATTTTTCCTGCTAGAAGTCGGTCTTCAACAGGCAGATCGCTTTTCGTATCAAAACACAATAAGAACTAACATCATTCAAAACCTCAGAAATCAGGAATACACCGAAAGCTACTGGAATACAGTCTTCGATGTCGTATTTGAATTTAATGAGGAAAAAGGCGGGTTTCAGAGACCAAATTACAAAGCTATGTATGCCATTCCCGATACTTTTGACCAAATCGATTCAGAGGAAGAAGATTACGGCGATTTAGAAGATAAAGAAAACTACGCCTTTTTTGAACGTAGCTGCCAGTTGCTGTATCTCTATGAAAAAGTAAAGGCTATAGACCGGTCACCAGAACACATTGCCGATTTCTGGAACAGTAACAAGGCCTATGTGTACACCTTTTTCTCCAAAGCTAAATACGACAGGCTCTGCAAGGATGTGGTAGATGATTTGGTAGAAATACACGATACCATTACCGCAACGCCCGAATACGTGAAGTTTTACAGGATGTATGACATTTCAGATGAAGCGTTTCTGGAGTTTCCGTCGGCAAGCTACACCGGTTCGTTCAAGTATTCATGGCCGTTTAGTTTTTGGGACCGTCGGTTTGCAGAAAAGAATGCGGATGAGGTGTATGCGGTTTTAAAGGAAATTCAGAATCACTATAAAAATTAAATGAAAAAGGCGATTGTCATTTTAGGATTTACCGGCCTGGCACTGGTTTTTGTGGCTTATTATTTTTCGCTCCAATCACTTCGGTTAATAGAACGGTTAGCGGAAGCAAATAATGTGAAAGAAGTAGGTGTTGAAAATGAAGCGATTGCTGAAGAATCGGCCCGAGAAGAATTAGTCTACAGTAATACCTTTATTTATCAATATTTAGACCTTGATAAAGCAGAATATGCGCGCATCAATCCCTGCATGCAGCGTTTTCAGGCAAGTGAAGAACTTGATGCCTTATGCCTTAATGAGATTGTTGATGCCGTGGTTGATGATTTTGGGGAAGAGCATATTCTAAAGGCGCTCATAGGTTCCTGCATAAACTATGAAAACCTGGCCTTTGACCATTCTTTTCCAAATCAACTGTTTGCCAAAAACAATTCACTTGCCGATAAGCTCAGGCTAGGTTTTTTAAACCGCTATCGAAACCCGCGACATTTACAGGAAATATTTGACAGGCATAAAGCCGGCATTCTTGAAAGCATACCTAAAAGTCTCTACCAAAAAGTATTTGAAAAAAAGCTTTTGGAATGCCTTGAAGCGTATCAGCAGATTGCCCGTCAAACCAATAAAGAAGCCTTTTTTAAAGACATCTACTTTAAAGCAGATACTCAAATGCTACACGATCAATACTGGAACTACACTTTTTGGAAACGACGGGAGATCGAGAAAAATGATGCTGTTACGTATGCGATTCTAAGCGAAATCAAAACGCATTTTGATGAACGCTAGCCTGAAACCCGTAATCTGAAACCCGGTAAATTAATGGAAATCGTCATTCTTATCGTCTTAGGTTTGATTCTGGTGTTGATTCTGCTGCTGGGCTACAGACTGGTGCGATTTATCCTAAAGAATAGAATATATACTCAGATTGCGCTTTTGTTGGGCATTGTCGCACTAATTGCAATAGTTATCAATCAGGTATTTTTTCAAAAAATGGAATTTATTCCTTCCCGGGTTTATCCGGACTTGTTCCTGATCAAAAATCCGGTTAAAGACAGAAACAAATTGAATACTGCCTTGACGCAATTTGTTCTTGATCATAAGAAAAAAAAGTTAGCAGGAGCTAGTGATTCAACCGGCTCAGCCATTAATACGGAGTATTCTTTACGTTTTTACCGGTACACTAAGAGTTGGGGAATTAACCTTTTTGCTGATGCCGGAACCGCCTACTTTATTGAAAATGAAGAAGATTTGGGCGGTTTTGTTGTGGAAGAATTGTCGATGTACAGCACAGAGAAGTTGGCAGATTTTCGGGTAAATCTGTGTGCTAATAATACCGAAAGCTATTGCGGGGAACTCACGTTTTATGAAGATGGAGCGGTATCGAAAACCGAAGTATTGGATACTATTACTAGTGATCAGGCCATTGATTCCGTGAAAAATGAGTAAACCAAGCCTCAAATCACGACCCGCACGTATCAGAATAGTTTCTGAATATGCCTTATGGTTAGTGATTGCATTTTTGCTGGCCCTGTCATACATATACCTGCTTTTAGGACCCGTACCAAAAACAACCGGTGTTTGGGATTTTGTCTTTTATAAACTGTATTTTTTGGTTTGCTGCGTCTGGGGTTTATTATAGGCTGTTTGGTTTCGGGAATATTTATAATGACAGATGTTTATTTTTTGGGTAGTAAAGAGCTCAGCAGTAGGCGTAAAATCGTGCTGCGTATGCTTCTCCTTTTAGTTATTTTGATGCTTGTAGCTGGCTTACATTATCTGTTGGAAAAGGTTTTTAACTTAATATAAATGAGATGAAATTCGTGTATGTGTTGTTTGTTATGCTGTTAGTTTCGTGCAATCAGAATTCAGGAAAGCAAACTGAAGTGGAAGCCAAAAACGGCAATCTGAACCTTCCGGAAACCCTTCTCAGTTTTGAGGAGTTTATTTCCCGCAGCAGAACCGAGCAGTTACCGCATATTGATACCACCAATTTTGACCGTTTTATAGAGCAAGAGGATATCAAAACATTCGATGTTCAGGCATTAAACATCGAAAAAATATACACGGACTTTTACAGGGAAGGTTCAGCATATCAGACAATGGACTCCTACAGGCTTTCGCTTTCGCCGGACTTTTATACGCTGGTGATAACGTTCAGAAAAGGAATATATGAAATGGAAAGTGTACTGATCAACTACGATTTGCAAGGTAAGCTCATTGATCATCAGGTAGTCGCTTATGATGAAACAGCAAAGGGCATCTCAAGAATAGAGTCTAAAATCAGTGAAGGCAAAATCGTATTAAATCGTATTCGTTTTACCGAAGAAACGGAGATTAGGCAAGAGGAATTCCGTATTCAACAGGATGGTAAAATGGAAGCATACGACTCTAGAAACCTTAGCGAAAGCCTTTCAGATTATGCCGGAGTATTATCGGTTTTAGAAGAACTGGCGCTTCATCCGCTGGAGGTTAAAACAGACCTGATTGCCTCCGCGTTTTGGAATGAATCTCCTAATAGTAAAATTTTGGTCATTCCCGAAATTGTAGCTGAAGGCGACCACTATTTTGAACTCAACAGCCATATCGTTTTAGTAGATGATCAAACCGAAACGATCACGCACCGCTTTTTTGAGAGTGCCAAAACCAACCACTGGGTTTCTGATGCTGTTGTACTTACTGCTATAAAAATAGACACGGCACAGTGGCACCTCTCTCCGGATCAAAGCGCCTTTGGCATACGGGTACATTATATTGGGATGTCCCACGCAAACCCTTATGAGAATGAGACACTGTCGCTTTTTGTAAAATTAGGCGATAGTCTGCAAAAAGTCCTGAATCATTTTAACGTGCTTGAATCCGGCGGGGAATGGGACACAGCCTGTGCCGGAGAATTTCTACGCACCGAAAACAGGCTCTTAATAGCTGAGGAACAAACCAATGACTGGTTTAATATTACAGTAAAGAGCAACATTACCAACACCCTAAACGAAGCGAAAAGTGATGGGAGGTGCATTTCGAGCGAAACGAATTCAATTGTGACTAAGATGTTGAAATACGATGGTCGTGAATATAAGATCCGGTAATAAAACCCTAAAAAGCGCATTTATTCAACAATCTGAAGATTAAGTCGATAGATAATTTTGCAATCTTAGTAATCTGCTTTTAAGGTTGTTACCGGAGCACTAGAAATTCACTCATGCTATAAATTCAGATGCAATGACAATAATCATCTGGAATCAAAGCATTTGGTACTACTTTTAAAAAGTTAATTTGTATGAATGTTAGACCGCTACCTTCCTGTTTTTATAATTTTATCACTTCTGGCTGAAATTTTAGGTACGGTAGGTGGTTTTGGATCATCTGTTTTTTTTGTGCCCATTGCCAATTTCTTTTGGGATTTTCAATCTGTCCTGGGTATCACTGCTTTGTATCATGTATCGAGCAACCTTACTAAAATTGCTTTTTTCAATAAAGGCCTGGACAAAAAATTACTCATCCAATTGGGAGTGCCGGCAGTCGTTTTTGTTATCATTGGCGGCTACTTTAGCCAGTATATTAATTCAGTTTACCTCAACTATTTACTGGGAATATTTTTAGTTTCTCTTAGCTTGATTTTTTTAATTTTTAAAAAACTGGCAGTTAAACCAACGTCAAAAAATGCTATGATTGGAGGAACACTTTCCGGGTTAAGTGCCGGAATTTTGGGAACTGGTGGTGCCATCCGCGGGATTACTCTTGCAGCCTTTAAGATGGATAAGAACAAATTTATCGCCACTTCCGCAGTAATTGACCTCGCCGTAGATGTTAGTAGGACCGTGGTTTACTATTTAAATGGCTATATGAGAGCAGACCTTTTGTATCTCATTCCCGTGCTTATCCTTGTTGGTATTGGAGGTACCTGGATAGGTAAAAGGATTTTAAATAGAATTTGTCAGGATCAATTTAGAACTATAGTTCTTGTTTTAATCCTTGGAATAGGGATTGTAAGTATTTTCAGCAATCTGTGATTTGAGACGATTAGCCGAAAATTCAGGTGTCTTCGGTCTCTCATATTGAAGTTTCTTCTAAGCCCTGCACATGCCGGATAATGCTTAAGAAAGTCCCGACTTAAATGGGGTAAACTGACAATCGTCATAGTTTTTCCTCAGCTCCCGATCTATCTTGCTTTCAAATAAAACCTGAAGTCTGACTATCACCCTACAGTTTGTCAAAATAAAAACCAGCGAAAGCAGGGATGCCTATGTCACCAAAAGCTTCAGCAAATCGCAAGCAAATACAATTTGGGCATTCGTAAAATCTGTTATGAAGAATTGGGAGAGGACCATAAAGGGAGCCATTAAAACTTGTGCCGATCAACTTCAAAAGTGGAAGGGCAAATTTCACATCAAAATAGCAGCTACTGTGACAGAACCTGAATTTCAAACAACGATCTATAACAACATATCCTCATTAAACTAAAGTGCTAAAATGAAAAAAATACTCATTCCCACAGATTTTTCGGAGCATTCTGAATATGCGCTCGAAGTTGCAGCAGAACTAGCCAAAAAATACAACGCCTCACTGGTGGTTTTACATATGATTGGGCTATCTGAATCGGTTTTGACCCGAGACGAAAGCCAGGAAATGTATGAAGCCATCTATTATATGAGATTGGCGAAAAAGCGATTTAATGACTTTTTAGACCGGGATTACTTAAAAAGTATACAAATCGAAGAGACGGTGCAGCACTACAGAGACTTTCAGGAAATCAATGCAGTTGCAAAAGACTTTGGGGCAGACCTTATTGTGATGGGTTCGCACGGTGCCAGGGGATTAAAAGAGGTATTTGTAGGCTCCAATACAGAAAAGGTAGTTCGTACCTCAGAAGTTCCTGTTTTGGTGGTTAAGGATAGATCTGCCCATTTTAAGCTGGATAAAGTGGTATTTGCCTGCGATTTTAATCTTGATTTTGTAAAACCATTTCAACGAGCCTGGGATTTTTTCAAGGATACCGATACCTTATTTCAAACCGTGTATGTAAATACACCTGACAGGTTTATGACCTCGGCTGAAATGGAAGAAAAAGCCTTTAACTTTTATTTGCGTAGTGGTATTGAAAACATTGAGGTTTTTGACAACACGGTGTACTACTGTGACACCCATTTAGAACACGGCCTGTACAGTTTTTGCAACAAATTTGAGGCAGATCTGGCGGTAATACCCACACACGGCAGACGTGGTTTGGCCCATTTTTTTTCGCAGAATATAAGCGAAGCCATTGTTAACCACAGCAACCTGCCTATTATGACCTTTAAGGCATAAAGCTTTCTGTAACAGATCACGGCGCGCATTCATAGATTAATAGTGCCGGTGCTAAAGCATAAAAACACGGTCCATTTGAATAAAATTATAAACCTCCAAAACGAGCAATTATGAAAAATTATGTATCTAAATATCAGGAACTCACGGCACAAATGAAAAAAATGGGAGCCGAAATACCTGAAACCATGAAAGGCTTCTCATCCCTGCGTCAGGCAAGTATGGCAGACGGAATGTTATCTTCAAAAAATAAAGAACTTATTGCCTTAGCTATTGCAATTGCAGTAAGATGTGATGGTTGTATCGCGTTTCACATACACGATGCTCTTGAAACTGGTGCAAGTGAACAAGAAATTCTTGAAACAATAGGGGTTGCCATATGCATGGGTGGTGGTCCGGCTGTAGTTTATGGTTGTGAGGCATTAACTGCTTTAGAACAGTTCAGGAATAAATAAGGATCCCGGAATAGGTACAGCTTTGTGCAATCTTTTTTCTAGCCCTGGTATGTGAAATATTTGAACGCCGGAATTGCTTAGGTCTGCTTTATAACGACAGGCCTAAGCATTTTTTTTGCACCTATTAAAGCTTAGACTGAAGCTATTTGGTGTTTACGCATTCTGCCCGTGATTTCCTCAACGCTTATGGTAAATACAACCGGCAAATCGTTCATATTAATTTTGCTGGAAAATTGGCTGATAAAATCTAAATCGCGCATTTCCTTTTTAAGGATTAGATCTTTAATCCCAAGTGAGAATTGGTGTAACAACGCCTTTGCCGTACTGCCTGATTCTTCTTTGTAGGTACCGTGAACCAGTACCGATTTCCAGTCATTTACAGAATCAATCTCACTTACACACAGGGATACCGCATTGTTTTTGCGCAAGGCGCTTATTTTATGTACTAAGCCTGAATAGCAGATAATAGTGTTCTGTTCCTGATTATAAAAGTAGGTGATAGGAGCTACAAATGGTCTACCCTGATAAAGGTAGGCCAGATTACCAATGTAGTTAGTATTGAGTATTACAAATTGCTCTGTTTGGTTTAATGTCTTTATCATCTTGCTTGTTTTTAATACCTATTAAAAGTAGCATGGTCACTGATCACAACAAATGACATTGGTCATATCTATACCGGCTACCTGATTCGATAAGAAACAGTGCAATACAATCTCGACCCTCGTAGAAAAGCTTGTTTCCTGCTCATTTGCAGGGCGCTTTTTTTGCAACCAAAGCTTCAAATCCTACATGATCAAAGGGTTATGATCGTATTTCTTAAGCACAGGCAGCAGTTTTACTAATGGGATTTCTACGCTGTAGGTGCCTGTGTAGGAAGGGCAGATCACACAATCGTCAAAGTAGTACTCCACCTTATTGTCATCGATTACAAAATTGTTTTTGTAATCAAAGAAATCATCAAATGAGATCTCCCAGCAGGCGTAATAAATATCGCCACGGGCTAGTTGTTCACGAAGTGTTTCATTTAATAGCCGGGTCATTTCCTCTTCAGAACCCTGGTTGAAAAAGTCTTCATAACACATAAAAACAGAACGGTCCAGGCTAAAATTCAGGCAGTCAAAGGTATAGCTGGGATGCAAGGTGCCCGAGTAATAATTTTCTTTGTACATCAATACACTAATGAGGTTCTCATTGAGATTGTAAACCTTATAATCTACAAGTCGTTGTTCTTTAAAACGGTTAATAAACAAGGTATCACAAAACAGTTCTTTGTCCTCCAGAATTTCAGCTTCAACTCGGTTGAGATTGAGGTAGGTTTCTTCCATATATTCATTGAAATTAACATACGAGGGTTTCAGGGATTCATTGAGGTACGGATAGTTGAAATCGATCAGATAAAGGTCCTCGTCCTTTTTAAAGGATTTAGGTATTACCAAATCCTGAAGTTCGGCCTTATCATCTTTCTTTTCAATAAGTTGTTTGCGTTTTAGCTCTATAGACAGCGTCTTTTCCAGTTCAGCATCGTTAACAGGGAAAATCGTATCAAAGGGGAGTACCTGTTCAAAGGTTATTTGCTCCTGTTGGTTATGAGGAGTTGTGGGGTCTTTTTCTGAATTTTCCTTGCAGCCAATGAAAAAAAGCACAACGAGAATAGGCAATACATAGTTCATCTGTTTCAGCTTATAATTTTTATGCTTCTTCACTAAAAAGCATGTCCAGTTTGGTAATCAATATGAGTTCGCTCTTATTTGTTCCGGCAAAGGCATTTGCAATTTTCCGGACGGTTTTGACAATCAAATCTTTTCGGTCCTGCGAAAACATATTTTTGTGGTGTTTGTAGTAATGTGTAAAGTCTTCAAAACAGTCTTTAGCCTCCATTTGCTCATAGTCAAACCATTCAAATACGATAGCAATTTGATAGGCCGCATCGGTACCAAACTCATCTTCATAGTCATCCATGCTTTGCCATTGCTCTTCAACAAGTTTGGCAAGTGCTTCGTATTCAACTTTTCTAACGACTTTATCTGTTGCTGCGACGGCGTAGAATAATTCTCCGAGGTTTTGGTAAAACAGCAATTCGGGTGCGGGCAGGTTATTCATAGATTTCAGATTATACCGTAAAAGTATTTGGATAGGTAAAGTGGTACTATGATAAATATCAGTTTAAGGTACATGCTGTCTTCATTTTGCTAACTTTATCAAATGGAAGTTTTTAAAAAGGGGAGTAATGTGTTTAGGGTGCTTTCAGAAGCCATTTCTGAAGGTATAGTCGTGGTCAATAAATCACAGATAATTGTGGCTACAAACCGATCTGCCAATACCCTTTTTGGCTATGAGGAAGAGGAGTTAATAGGTAAGCATCTCGACATACTCATTCCTAAAGAATTTCATCAGGCGCACCACAGGCATACTAAAACCTTTATGCAAAACAGCGATAAGCGCAGGATGGGTCGCGGCAGGGATTTATACGGTTTGCGCAAGGATGGCTCCACCTTTCCGGTAGAGGCGGGGCTCAATCCATTTACGATTTATGACGGCAACTACGTCATGGCTTTGCTCATAGATATTACAGAACGAAAAAAAGCAGAGCGTGATTTAAAACACTGGGCAAGCATTTTTAATGATTCACTCAATGAGATATTCATATTTGATGCTCAATCCCTAAAGTTTTTAGATGTAAATAAAGGAGCGATTAGAAACATTGGTTACTCCTTGAGCGAACTGCGGGAAATGACCCCTTTGAATATTAAACCGGATTTTTCGAAAGAAGAATTTCTACAAATCATTGAACCGCTTCTGGAGGATAAGGAAGAGAAAATTAAATTCTATGCAAGGCATCAACGAAAAGATGGCACTCAATATCCTGTAGAAATACATCTTCAGAAGTCAATTTCAGGAACCAAAGTTACTTTGGTAGCCATCATTTTAGATATTACAGAAAGAGAGCAATACACGCAAAAGCTCGAAGCCACCGTGGCTGAGCGCACCAAACAATTAAAAGAGGCGCTGGAGAAGGAGCAGGAACTGGGCGAGTTGAAAACCAAATTTTTATCTCTGGTGTCTCACGAGTTTAAGACCCCATTAAGCGGTATATTAACCTCGGCTATACTTGCAGGAAAATACACCGCCGAGGATCAACAGGATAAAAGAGATAAACACCTGAAGACCATTCAGTCGAAGGTCAAGTATTTAAACAATATCATTAACGATTTCCTTTCTATTGAGCGTCTGGAGAAGGGCAAGGTCAATTACAATTTCAGCAGCTTTCCATTGACAAAGGTTGTTAATGAAGTGGTCTATGACGCCAATATGTTACTCAAGGAAGGACAAATTATTTCGTATCCTCAGGGGATTGACAACATTCATATTCATTTCGAAGAAAAAATCCTGGAGCTTGCCCTTACCAACCTTATAAGCAATGCCATTAAATATTCTTCAGAAAACAGCACTATTCATCTGAGTGCACAGGAGAATCAGGACCGGCTTGTTATTAAGGTTAGGGATGAAGGTATAGGAATTCCGGAAGAAGAACAAAAACACATTTTTGAGCGCTACTTCAGGGCCGAAAACGCCCTGCTAAATCAAGGTACCGGTATTGGTTTAAACATTGTAAAAAGTCATTTAGAAAACCTGGGAGGAAGTATTTCTTTCACCAGCACGTATAACGAGGGTTCTGAATTTAGTATAGAGATTCCCTTAAACAAAACGGATAGCTTATGAAAAAAATACTATTTATTGAAGACGATAGTGTGCTTCGGGAAAATACAGCAGAATTATTAGAGCTATCAGACTATGAGGTCGTAACGGCAACCAATGGCAAAACAGGTATCGAGATGGCTATCAAGCACCTTCCGGATATCATTATCTGTGACATTATGATGCCTGAAGTTGATGGGTATGGCGTGCTCGAGGCGGTTTCACTTAATGCTGAAACTGCTCATATTCCATTTATCTTTCTATCGGCAAAGACCGAACATAAAGAAATACGAAAAGGAATGGACCTGGGTGCAGACGACTATTTGACCAAGCCTTTTGAAGAAGAAGAACTACTGAGTGCTATCGAAACCCGGCTTGCAAAGGCAGTTGCGATCTCATCGATGTTTGACCGGCAGTCTAAAAAAAAAGAAACGGAAGATGAGGTACGCAATCTCCATGAACTTAAAAACCTTTTTGACGACTCGGGTGAGCTAAAAACCTATGAGGCTGGTGAAACCATTTATCGAGAAGGAGCATATTCTACGCAGGTTTATCTTATACTTAAGGGGGTCGTAAAAAGTCATCGTATTGAGGAAAGCGGGAAGGAACTGATTACAGCTTTACATCAACCGGACGAGTTTCTGGGTTTTACCTCGTTTGTAGAGCATGTGCCGTATCAGGAAACCGCTACCGCGATGGAAGCCGTAGAACTGGCAGCTTTGCCCAAAAACCTACTCAATGATATTTTAAGCAAAAACAGAAAGGTATCTCTGGATTTGCTCAATATCATAACTCAGGATCTGGCCGTACTAAAATCCCAGTTACTGCAAATGGCCTACAGCTCGGTAAAGCGAAAAACGGCTCAAAGCATTTTGCACTTTGCAAGAGTATTGAATAAAAATCCCTCAGACACGCTTAAGGTCTCTCGTAATGATCTCGCCAGCGTTGCCGGTATCGCTACCGAAAGTTTTATACGCGCCTTGTCTGATTTTAAAAAAAATGGCTATATAGAAGTTAAGGGCCGGGATATTACAATTACCAACCTCAAAGCCCTGCAGGAAATGGAGTAAAATGATATTTGTCATTCTTCCCGGTGACTTGCATTTCTACATTTGCGCTTATAGTGTAGATGATGCTCAATTTCTTAGTTCCTACAGACTTTTCAGAAAACGCGTGGAACGCCACGCGATATGCCATTCAGTTTTTTGAAAAGCAACCGGTCACTTTTCATTTTTTACATATAGATTCAGCCGGGTTTGCTGAGCAGCAACCCCATTTGCACCAGCCGGGATTTTCAGTATCGGGAGATACCGGCATGAATAGCAGGGATTCTATGCAAATCTGGATAAACCGGTTACAAAAACTTCCTTCAAACCCCAATCATTGCTACCTAAATAGCATCAACAAAATGCCATTCATTACAGGCGTAAGGGAATATCTGAAGACGCATCAGATCGTATTTATGATACTTGGCACCAAAGGCGCGTCCGGTCTCAAAGCAGCCACCGTAGGCAGTAAAACCGGTGAGATAATAACTAAAGTAAAGTGCAACGCACTCGTAGTACCTGAAAAAGCAAGCTTCAGCATACCGCATAACATTGCTTTCACTACAGACTATACGATTGACTTTACAGAACCTTTAATAGCTGCTTTAAAACGTTTTGCAGACCATCATAAATCTTCAATTAAAATACTACGGGTAGCGAAAAACAAAGAAACCTTAAGTACAGATCATAAACGCAACAGAGCTTATCTTAAAAGTCAATTGAAACACATAAACCACAGTTTTCATGTTGTTGAAAACAAAGACTTAGAAGATGGTCTTGAAGCCTTTTCGCATAAAATGCAGATTGATGTGGTTGCCCTGATCGCAAAGAACTTAAATTTCTTTCAGAAGCTGCTGTTTACACCCGGAGTGGCTCCTCTTACCTATAGGGCTACAATTCCATTTTTTATTATTCACGAGTAACAGCAAATTAAGGCTTTAATTATACCTGTGCTGAGCGACATTCGGGAAGCGCGTTACACGCCGTCTTTTGGCTAAACCTATTGCCGGCACCTTTCCGGGTTTTACCAAAGTCTGTCTCAATGTAATTCTAATCAATGCAAATCTCGGGGCTGACAATTATCATTTTAAGAGCCTTACCGTCAACCTATTTTTGGAAGTATAATTAAGCAATTATGAGAAAAATAGTAATCCCGACCGACTTTTCTGAAACTTCAATGAATGCCATAAAGTATGCGTTGGCCCTATTTAAATATGACCTATGTGACTTTGTAGTAATCCATGCCTTTGCCGATGAAGTGTATGAAAATACTCGAGATATGGACAGGGAAGGTTTTGAAATTTATAAAGGACGTTTTCAAAAAAAGGTGGAAAAACAATTACAGGAAGAGGTTGGGGCAATGCTGCAAACAACGGCAAACCCCAGGCACAAGTATCGGTTTGAGGCAAGGTTCGGAAGCCTGGTAGATGAAACTAACGATCTCATAGAACGCGATAACAGTGATATCGTAGTGATGGGCACCCGGGGAAAAACCGGCGATAAAAACGTCACCTTCGGCAGCCAAACCCTACAGGTTATCAAATATGTGAAATGTCCGGTTTTAGCAGTTCCATTAGGTTTTGAGGGCTATCCTGTTAAAAAGATACTCTTTGCGACAGATTATAGGATTCCCTACCAAAGAAGAGAATTGAAACTACTAAATGTATTGGGCAAGAACTTTGGCGCTCAATTAACTGTCGTCCATTTTTCAGAATACGAAAAACGGTCCCATCGTCAGGAAGATAACCGCTCATTTCTGGAGTGTTGTTTAGATAAAGCCCGCACTTCGTACCTAAAACATGCATCAAACGCTATTACCGGTGGCATAAACCAACTGCTTCAAGAACAGGATTTTGATATGCTGGTAATGGTTAATCACAGGCATTCGTATATGGAAGAGTTGCTATACCATTCTACTATTGAAAAGATAGGGCTCGAAATTAAAATACCCTTTTTAGTGCTTCAAAACTTACATAGATAACCTTAAACACATTTGATATGAAACGAATACTGCTTCCTACTGATTTTTCCAAAAATGCGTATAACGCCATAGAATATGCGGTGCAACTTTTTGAGCAAGAAGCCTGCGAGTTTAGCTTGTTACATACCTATTCACCACTTATTGTCCCTGCTCATCCTGTTTTGGATAGCTATTCTGTTTTGAAAATGCAGAAAATGGCTCAGGAAAATGCGGAAAAAAATCTTGAAGACCTGGTTGATAAGATAACCAACAGGTTTAACAACCAAAAGCATTCCTTTCAAACACACGCATCATTTAATTTGCTCACTGAGGAGATGAAAAATTGTGTACAGGAGAAATCTATTGATTTGGTAGTGATGGGTACTCAGGGCGCAACCGGAGCCAAAGAGATTTTTTTGGGAACTGAAACTATGGATGCCATCAAAAAGATGAAGTGTCCCGTGCTGGCAGTGCCTGAAGGTTTTACGTATGAAAATCCCAGGGAGATATTATTTCCAACAGATTTTGAACTGGACACATCAAATAAATACCTGTCGCTCTTGCGATACATCTGTGAAACTCATGGTTCCAGAATTCATATGCTCAATGCGTATTATGGCAATCCGCTAAGTGTATCACAGGAAGAGAGAAAACAATTTTTAGATAACTTTTTTATCGAGAATGTGCACCTTTTCCATATTGCCGAAAACACAGAGGTCATTGCAGCCATAGAGCAGTTTCAGCTGAAGCATAAAATAAACCTGCTCGTAATGGTGCACAATAAGCATAATCTGCTTGAAAATATACTTTTCAGACCCATCATCAATCAGGTCGCATACCACACCCATGTTCCGTTTTTAGTAATTCCTTCTGTTGAAAGGCAATAATACCTGAACCGGCAGGAAGCAAAACCGAAGAAGACCTTCGACTTGCTTATACCGGTCCGGTTTTGACCGTAATCTCAAATAAGTGTCGCGCTCAATACTTACAAAATCAATTCAAAATGAAAAAGAAAATAGCAATACTCACAGATTTTTCAAGCAATGCCTGGAATACCTTACACTATGCCGGTCAACTCTATAAAAGTGAAGAAGTTGATTTTTACATTATAAATGCCTTTATGGTAGACAGCTATGCAACAGACAGCATGATGGTGCCAGAACCGGGTGAAAAATACTACGATATTGCCAGGAACCGGTCTGAAGAAGGGCTCAGGGCATTACAAACGCAACTGGAAGAACTGGAGGTGTCCTCAAATCATAATTACTTTACCGAGTCTGTTTTTAACGAGCCATTAGAAGCTATAAAACAGATTATCGCAGATAAGGATATTGAATTAGTCATTATCGGAAATAAGGGTCAAACAGATGATCAGCGTATTTTTTTAGGCAGCAACTGCATTCAGTTTATGGAGCATATACGCAACTGTCCGGTGCTTATGATCCCAAATACAGTAACTTTTACGATTCCTAATGAAATCGTTTTCCCGACCAGTTTTAAAACTCATTTCAAAAGAAGGGAACTCCTACACCTTCAGGAAATAGCAAGAATCACCAAAGCCCCAATTAGGGTTTTGCATATTAATGAAGCCAGTAAATTGTCACAGGAGCAATTGGAAAAGAAGGAGCTTTTGCAGGAATGTTTTGAAGATCTCCAATATAGTTTTCACTATTTGGACCAGGTTGATGTCATAACAGGGCTCAATATCTTCACGCAAAGCAGAAACAGTGGCATGATTGCCTTTATAAATAAAAAGCACCGCTTCTTTGGGTTTGTTTTTTCAAAACCCATGGTTAAGGATTTAGGATACACAGCCAGAGTTCCGGTGCTCGTTATGCACGACTTTAGAAACTAATACGATTAGGATGGGCAAAGAGAATCTTCAAATCATAAAGTCTTCTGGCGAAAAGGTACATTTTTCACTGCCAAAACTCAAGGCAAGCCTGAGACGTAGCGGAGCCGATGAGGCAACCGTTAATACCATCATAGACAGGGTGCGCGATGAATGGTATCAGGATATTACAACCAACGAGATTTACAATAGGGCCTATGCTCTTTTAAAAAAAAGCAAACCTATCTACGCCTCAAAATACAAACTTAAAAAGGCAATCTTTGAGTTGGGACCAACAACGCGTGCAGATTCGATCTCAGAACAATTCAAATAGGTTAAACTGTGTTTGCAGAAGAGTTTAACTACCAAAACCCGAAAAATTAACAAGTATTGTAAACTATAAAAACGGCATCAGTGCGCTGGAGTACAGCTCTACACTTGCAGTTGAGGATTGGGATTTTACCTGGTGAGGGATTTATCCTGTTTGGGTAAAACAGGATTTTTGGGGATTGTATTCCCCAAATATGCATATATTTGGGGAATATAATCCCCGAATATGATTAAAAGGAGTTTAGAAGAAAAGATTGAAAAGCGCTTTGGTACCGGTAAGGCGATCCTTTTAATAGGCCCCAGGCAGGTAGGTAAAACGACACTATTTAATAAGCTGCTGGAGGATAAAGAATACCTGTTTTTAAATGGGGATGATCCTACCGTTCGTAAACTGCTTTCAAATCCCAATTTAGAGCAGCTTAAAAACATCATAGGCAATTACAGGATTGTTTTTATAGATGAGGCGCAGCGCATTGATAATATAGGACTCACATTAAAACTTATTACCGATCAGATCAAAGCTGTTCAATTGCTGGTGAGTGGCTCCTCTGCTTTTGAATTGAATAATCATACACAAGAACCACTTACGGGCAGAAAATGGGAATACCAGCTCTATCCCATATCCTGGGCAGAATTTGAATCACATGTAGGCTATTTAAAAGCTGAACAGCAATTGGAATTACGGGTGGTTTACGGGATGTACCCAGACGTGATTACTAATTTTGGAGAAGAAAAGGAGATTCTAAAACAACTCACCGATAGTTATTTATATAAAGATATTTTAAGCTATGGAGGCATTCGTAAACCCGAAATATTAGAGAAACTTCTAAGAGCATTAGCCTTTCAAATAGGTAGCGAAGTAAGTTATAACGAACTGGCTCAATTGTTAGGTATTGATAAAAAAACAGTAGCTACCTATATAGATGTATTATGCCAGGCATACGTTATTTTTAAACTCCCCAGTTTCAGTAAAAACCTGCGAAACGAAATCAAAACCAATCAAAAAATCTATTTCTACGACACCGGGGTTCGCAATATGATCATCGGTGATTTAAATCCTATAGATATTCGCCAGGATAAAGGGAATCTTTGGGAGAATTTTTTAATTGCCGAACGTTTAAAGCAGAATGCCTATACGGGTTCATTAGCCAAAGGCTATTTTTGGAGAACAGTATCACAACAGGAGATTGATTACGTCGAAGAAGAGGCAGGAAAATTAAAAGCTTTTGAAATGAAATGGAATCCTAATACTAAAGTAAAACTCCCAAAGGCTTTTATAGAAGCCTACAACGCAGAAATAACCGCGATTAATAGAACTAATTTTAGAGAATTTTTAAATAGCATTAAAAGGTGAAATAATTCAATTATAGAGTTTTTTAAAATATATTACCTAAAAAATATAAATAGGAAAAATACATTTTAAATTTTGATCGATTTTACAATCTAGAGCTTCTGGATTGATAAAAAGTAAATATGGGAATATTAGGATATTCTAAACAAACGATGAAAAATCAATTTTAAAGAAATAAGTTACATTACACTTCCCATGGATCTAAAAACTCTTTTCCGATTTCTTTTTAATATTAAAAGAAAGGTTAGCAATGAAGACACATTTAGTCATGATATGAGTAAAGAAACTATAAATAACGAGAACATTATTGAAATAAGTTCCATAAATCTGGTTTCTTCAAAAAGAGTTGAAAAAAGAGATATGATGTTTTTTAGTAAAAAAGCTATTATTCTTGACGACAAAAAATACTATGTTCTTAAAAATAATGTTTTTGAAAATATTTTATTTGTTCGAGCTGTTGCCAAAAATATAGTTTTTCAAAATGTAGATTTCTCTAAGTGTATTTTCGAAAATTCATATTTACGTGATTCTAGATTTATAAGATGTAATTTTGAAGGAGCCAAGTTTGTTAGCTGTAATTTGCAAGGTTCGTATTTTGAAGATAGTAAGCTTGATTATGTAATTTTTGAGAAGACATTTATAGACGATGAGATTTTTGAATGTGCTCCTAAACGAGATAATTTAAAGTATAAATTCGCAAGATCTCTTAAATTAAATTACGCGTCAATAGGTGATTATGTTAAGGCATCAAAAGCGGTTAGCATTGAATTGGAGGCAACAAAAAGCCATTTAAAAGATAGTTGGCTATCTGGCGATGAATACTACAGAAAAAAATACGGAGGTCCTAAACGTAAAATTGAACAATTTTGGAAATGGACGAAAGTAAGTATTTTAGATTTTATTTGGGGTAATGGTGAGAGTTTGTGGAGGTTAATTAGATTTAATCTTTATATTTTTGGAGTCCTAACTGCCTATCATATTTTAAAAAAATCCACAACAGATGCTTTTGAAATATTGAACATTTTTTTCATTAAAATTCCTAGCAATTATTTTGGATTACTTGTGACTAATTCAAATGACAAAAATTATTTTGAATACTACCCAGAAGCGTTGACTTTATCTTTGGTTATAATTAGATTAATATGTTTTGGATTACTAATGTCTATTATAATTAAAAAGTATAATAGGCGATGAAAGATATTTATATTTTTGGTTCAATAGTCAGGGGGGAAGTAGACCAATATTCTGATATAGATTTGTTAATGGTAACAAGTGAAGCTGTATATAATATTGACCTTAATAAATATTCTATTTATACTCCTGAAAGGATCAAAGAACTGTATATAGAAGGAAATCCATTTGCTTGGCATTTATATTACGAATCTAAATTGGTATATACATCAGGAGCAAATTTATTAGAGAATTTAGGAAAGCCCTCAAATTATGTTAATTGCAAAACCGATTTGCTGAAGTTTAAAAATTTATTCGAAGCTAGTATTACTTCAATTATAAAAAATAGATTTTCTATAATTTTTGATTTAGCAATGGTATTTTTAGCTCTTAGGAATTTTGCTACTTGTTATACGTTAGGTAATTATACTAAACCAGTATTCAGCAGGCAGTCTTTTGAAAAATTAGATGACTATCCGTTGATATTAGATTCAAGGGTTAAAGAGATGTTAATGATGTCAAGAATCAGTTCAATTAGAGGGATTAATTATCAAATTAATGATGAATTATTAAATTTATTTTTATCTGACATAGAAAGAATAAATAAATGGTTCTTAACGGTTTTAAAAATTTATGAAAGCAGAGTTTAACAGCAGGGTAGATTTACAAAGAGAAGTTATTAAAATAATTAATAAAGAGTCTTTTAAATATCAATTGTCTGGTTTATCTAAACCAGCAATTGAAAGCTGGTATTTGAATAATAGTATTGGAAACAATCAATTAAAAGAAAAATTATTTTTGATTTCGAAGAAGCTTTTTTTTATCGCAAATAAAAGTCAAGATCAAATTACAGAAGAATATAAGAAGCTTCAAGTAAGTATTAGAAAAAATATTGAAGAACTAAAAATTCTTTTAGTTCAATTTTTTTAATTGATGAAAATTAATTTTAAACCTTTGATTTTAGAGTTTTTTGGATAGAACTTTTGCAGCATTAATTATTTAGCTCTCGCTAATCTTTCTGTTTTTCATAGTGTCAGTGTGAATTTAAAACTGTCACGTTTTTAGGGAAGCCCACAGGATAGCATCCGGTATAAAGAAGTATTAAGTGTAATCCATAAAAATAAAGCCCCGTCATCACTTCGATAACGGGGCTTTTTGCGGAGAAATAGGGATTTTGTTGGATCATTCTCAAAAGTTGTGTGTGAATTGAATGAATAGTTTGATTTTTGTTTTCTAAACAGGAGGCATTGGACGCATATATAGATTTACTTAAGATTTTATTACCAGAATTATTGATTACCCATTTTAACCTTACCGGTCATCAAACAGAGGGAGATATACTGCACCTGCATTTTGAAGAAAAAGCAGAGGTCCCTA
>NZ_JAJGMW010000022.1 GCF_020782115.1 Leeuwenhoekiella parthenopeia
AGCTGAGTCCTTCAATGCAAAGATCAAAGCATTTAGAAGCCAATTTAGAGGAGTAAAAAACATAGAATTCTTTCTATACAGATTAACTACAATTTTTGCTTAAACACAACAATTAGGATTGATCCATAAAACCGTCGGTAAGTCCGCCATAGAAGGAATTGTCTTCACCCGAATATTTAATGGTTAGTCCGTTGCCCGCTGCTTCAACTGAAGCTCGCTCGGGGTGCAGGAAACTCAGATTCCACTGCTCATTCATTTTTGGACTTTTATAAACCTCGTAACCTTCCGGAATAACTTCTTCTGCAGGAGGCTCGGGTTTTTCAACCGGGATTTCAGATTTATTTTCTGCCAAATCGTTTTTAGATTCGTTTTGGTCACAGGCAATAAAAAATGCAAGTGAAAGGCTTATTCCGGTATATAAAATTAGTTTTCTCATCTTTTTGAATTTTAAAAGTTGAGACTAAAGTAGCGCTATTTGGTCAAGAGGAATTTTTAAGAATTACTAAAAAAAACCGGAAGCTGTTAAGTTCTGTTAAGCAAGCAGCGGCTGTTTTCGGGGGTTTTCAATTGTAATTTTTTGATTATCAATTTTCTGTGTATGAATAAATAGTTCTTTAACAGCACGAGTTAAATATTTCCCATAATGGAGCTCTTACAGGTATTGAACTAAAAAATCCGGACACTTCGCGTCTCTAATCGAGATTCTGAAATGTCCGGAAGCAATAAAACAACTAATGCAAATGCTAGTCTGCGGGAATCAGTTCAAAGGATAATATATTGCAAAAGCGCCCGGGTGTTTGTCCCCACTGTGAAGTGATTTGTCCAATGGTGATATCAGTGATTTCGTCTAAAGAAAACTCCAGACGGTATATTTCAGGCATATTTGCTACGTATGTTGTGGTATGAATGCGTTCAAAAACGAGAACTTCAGAATCAGTTGTTACATCGCTAACGTCCGGTAGTTCAAAACCTTTGGAAACTACAAAATAAGATCCTCCTTCATCGGTCTCGCTATGGTTACTGTCACGCACCGATATTTCAAGAGCATAATTTCCTGCCGGGGCTTCTACGCTTTGATAAATTTTACCATTGTTGATTGCTGAAGCTCCCCAGCCGGACTCCATATTAAAGATATTACCATTCCATTGGTCCCAGCCTCCATGTCCTCCTGGGTGTATTAAAACAGGTGCAGTGGTGGTCCAGTCAGCAAGAACACCCCAGCGTCCACTTACGGAAGTTGCGCTAAAAGGAACAGCATTGTTTTTTAGTTCGGGGAATTCGACCTGAGGGGTAACACTATTGTAATCAATGTAAAAAGTATCTACTGCCAAAGGCGATGGTACAAAAACCGTTCGGTATTTGTAATTGGTATTGCGTTTATAGTCGTTAAGAATAACACGGTCCTGGCTTATGGGAAAGAATACGTTTTGAAGTTCTCCTGAAGTATTCTCATAACTAAGCTCAATACCTATGGGTCCGGTGCTAAAATCCATTCCGTCAAACTGAATGTCCAGTTTACTCTGAGCTAAAGTGGAGTTGCTAACTGGTCTGTTTAAAAGTGTGTTACGATACGAGGCACCATACACTTCTGAAGCGCCGGTTACAATGGCAGAGCCAGAACCGGAGCCATCTGATGTTTGCATTTCGAAAGTATAAACCCGTTCCTCAAGATTAGGAATGTATTCCGAAAATTGTTGTTCCTCATTGCTCGGAGAAATTGGAATTCGCAGCGAATTAGCTCTGTCATTCCAGTAAACCACAACTTCTTCGATATCTGCTTCGGCAGGAACCGTACCCTCGATTTTAACCCTGTTTTCACCGGGCTTAATCGAGAACGTTTTCAATTGAGCCACACTGTCGTCCTGTGGCATCACTGTTAAAGTATCGTCTGAATCGCAAGCCGCTAAAAACAGAAAACCAAAAAGTATCGTGCAAATTTTGAATGAGATCAGCGTAAATTTTTTCATCTATTAATCCTTTGATAGCGAAATCGATATCGCTAATGTTAAAAACATTTAAAAATAAGCAAGGGGTCTAAAAGGAGTAACCTGTTCTATCCTGCCTTTATGGAAAGATTTAAAATTGGAAAGGACTGAAAGCTAGTATGTTTATTAGGAGCCTTCTTAAGATTGAAGTAGGTCCGGAGCAAATCTGCTTTATAAAATAGGGGTAAAAAAGCGTAAGTTTTAAGGAGCTCTCGAAATAGGCCAGGTAAGCGCATGCATTCACGAAATTAAACCGATGGCTGAGGTAATTGAAAAATTAATCATCGATTTTGAGCAGGCGAAAAAGCAAGTGATGCTGCTCTAAATTCAAAATAAAAAAAGAGGCTGTCTAAAAAGTCTTATTAGCTTGAGTTGTCAGGTTGAGCCTGTCGAAACCAATCTTGATAATCAGTAGGTTGAAAATATTTCGACAAGCTCAATATGACTCGTCCTTGCTTTTTAGACAGCCTCTGTATACGTTGAACCTTTCCGTTACTAGGAAATTTTAGCTAATAAAATCTCAGCTACTTTTTCTGAAGAAGCCGGGTTCTGTCCGGTTATCAAAAGGCCATCTTCCTGAGTGAAAACAGACCAATCGTCACCTTTGGCGTACAGTCCGCCGCGTTCTTTCAGCATATCTTCAACCAGGAAAGGCACAATATCAGTTAATTGTACTGCTTCCTCTTCACTATTGGTAAAACCGGTAACATTTTTCCCTTTTACCAGATAGTTTCCGTCCTTGTCTTTTACGTGCTTAAACACAGCAGGAGCGTGACATACTGCGCTCACGGGCTTGTTGTGGTTGTAAAAAGATTCGATTAAGGCGATAGAATCTTTATCTTCTGCAAGATCCCAAAGCGGACCATGACCTCCCGGATAAAAAATGGCATCAAAACCTTCCTGATCTACGCTGGCTAGTTTTAATGTGGAAGCCAGTTTTTGTTGAAGCGCCTCGTCTTTATGAAAACGTTTGGTTGCTTCGGTTTGTGCATCTTCTGTTTCACTTGATGGGTCAATTGGTGGTTGACCACCTTTTGGAGAGGCCAGGGTGATCTCTACATCCTTGTCGTGTAGAAAATAATAGGGAGCGGCAAACTCTTCAATCCAAAAACCGGTTTTTTTACCGGTGTCTCCTAGTTGATCGTGACTTGTTAAAACGAAAAGTACTTTTTTCATAATAGTGTATTTTAAAAGCAAATGATATTTGCCTGTTGCGTTATTAATTTAAAACAAAGGTACCCTGTGCTCTTGAAAACGAAGTTGACCTATGGTAAGAGACCGCGTTAAAGTTTTCTTTAGAAGTTAGTCTGCAATAGCAATGCTTTCAATAAGTAGCTTAAAATCCTGCTCCTTGCCGTTGCCGATTAAAAAGGTGATCTGCTCAATCTGATCTTTATCAAAATTGGGTCTTCGCAGGCGTTGCCCACGAAATTGCGGATACATATTCTTTAAAGGGATACGCAGGGTTTGCCATGCTCCTGTAGTGGTAAATTCTGAAATATAGGAATGACGGGTTGCAGTGCGGTCTTTAACCCGAAACTGATAGGTCTTGCCGTCACCTTTAATGCGTAACACAATTTCATCTTCAGGTGAAACGCTTAGTGCGCTGAAGGCATATTGTACCGAAGAGAATCCGCCGTTATTTTCAAGAGAAACATGACCCGTAAATTCACCGTTTCCGGCATCGTTGAGCTTAAAGTCAGCATTCGACACTCCGCCCATAACCGTATCATTTACGACACGCCAGTTTGAAATATCGCTTTCGTTTGAAAAGTTGAAAATAACCGTGTTCATAGTAGCACATAGTATAAGGATAACAAGAAATTTCATAATCGTGATTTTAGGCGTGTTTTCGTTTTACATCTCCCATAATGTAATCTTCCAGTTGCAGCGTCTCGTCTGTGGTGTGCATCACGCTGATTTCGCCGGTGGTTTCGAGAATTACAGCTTTTACTTCAGAAAGTCTGATGACATTTGCTTCCCGCAATTTAGACTGAAGTTCTGCTTCGGTGACTTTACTGGCTTTTATATTATCCCAGAGAACTTCGCCATTTTCCATAATGAGCAGGGGATCGTTGTCAATAAGATCTTCTACTTTTTCAGATTTGAAACGCAACAGGGTTACCAGATAATTCAGGCTAAAGAGCGCAATAAGAATAACCGCTCCCAGTAAAATGGAAGGTTTGCTTGAGTTGATACTCATCCCCAGAATACTACCTATGGCAACGGTAACGACAAAGTCAAAGCCCGTCATTTTGCTGAAACTCTTCAGTCCAAAAATACGGGTAAGCACTACAATAAGTATAAAAATGAGCACGGTACCCAGCACCGATTCCAGAATGAGATCGTCATTTCTTAAAAAATAAGAAGAATCCATAAGTCGTTGTTTCCGGTTAGTTTAACAAGGTACAACGGGCACGTACAGATTCTTCTTTAGCGGGTCATAAATAGTAGTTAATTCAGCCTTAATTCTTTGCCAAAATCACTGCCTGAAAAGGTTTTAATACGGCGCTGGTTCCGGTCTTTTCAAAGGAGTCGTAATTGTTGATCAGAGGATCGCCATAGGTATGCAAATCATTAATGCCCACGGCTGCCTCGGTGTTGCTAAAATTAAGCAGCACCATCATATTTTGATTGTCCAGGCTTCGGGTGTAGGCATAAACCTGTTTGTGTTCTTTTTGTATGAGTTCGTACTCACCGTAAATCAAAACTTCATTGTTTGTACGTAATGCGGTCATTTTTTTGAAATGATTGAGCACACTTTGCGGTTCTTCTTCTTCCACCTGAACATTTACAGTGGCATAATTCGGATTTACAGGAAGCCAGGGCGTCCCCGTGGTGAAGCCGGCGTTTTGAGAATCGTCCCACTGCATAGGCGTGCGACCATGGTCTCTCGAGCCAAAGCGCAGGTTACGCATATAGGCATCCATATCTTCGCCTTGCTTTTGCGCTTTTTTATATCCGTTTATCGCCGCGATATCTTTAAAATCTTCAATCTCCTGCAACTTCGGGTTATTGGTCATGCCCAATTCGTCTCCAAAATAGCAATAGGGCGTACCACGCATACTCAGGATAAAGGTGTTCAGCATTTTAGCCGAAGCTGCACGAAACGGGATGCTATCACTCGCATAGCGACTTACCATACGCGCCTGATCGTGATTGGAAAGAAAAATCGAAATCCAACCCTTTTCCGCGAAGGCATTGTCCCATTTGGTAAAGGTTTCTTTGAAGGTTGCCAGTTCGTATCCATCCACTTTCGGAATATCTACCCCGTCAAAAGCATACGCCATATTGATCTCGTTTCGGTCTGCATCTACGAGTTCGTGGGCTTCCTCCAGCGTTCGACCGGCACCTTCAGCAACACTCATAACATCGTATTTGCTGAAGACTTCCGCATTCATTTCCTTCAAGTAATCGTGCAAACCGTCCTGCATCGCGTAATACTGAATAAAGTTTTTCTCAAAACCATCTGGAAACTCAGGAAATGTGGTGTCTTTGGCCGCAAACTGAAACGCATCCAATCTAAAACCATCAACCCCTTTATCTGCCCAAAACTTCATAATATCATAGACTTCCTGACGCACTTTTGGGTTTTCCCAGTTGAGATCGGGCTGTTTTTGAGAGAAGTAGTGCAGGTAATACGCATCAGTCTGCTCGTCGTATTTCCAGGCGTTTCCTTCGGCGTCAAAAAGACTGTAGCGGTAGGGCGGCTCTCCTTTTTCGGCAGGCCACCAATGGTAGTAATCGCGATAGGGATTGTCTCGTGAACTGCGACTTTCTTTAAACCAAGGGTGCTCGTCACTGCTGTGATTAACCACAATATCCATCACCAGTTTGATGTCGCGGGCGTGCATTTCGGCAAGCATAGTGTCAAAATCTTCCATCGTTCCAAAATCGCTCATGATGTCCCGGTAATCGCTTACATCATACCCGTTGTCGTCGTTGGGCGAACTGTAGATGGGATTGAGCCACACAGCCGTAACGCCCAGGCTTTTTACATAGTCCAGACGCTCGATAATTCCTTTGAGGTCACCCACGCCGTCACCATCGGTATCCTGAAAACTGCGGGGATAAATCTGGTAAACGATGGCTTCTTTCCACCATTTTTTGTCCAGTTTGTCTTCCTGATTGGTTTGCATAGGTGTTTTTTCTTTTTTCTCTGCACAACTGTAAAGGGATAGCAGCAGGAGGCAAAGCAGTGTAATTGTCTTCATCATTTTGTTTTTTCAAGTAAAACAATCGTTTCGGGAGTATTGAGTTTTACCATCCCGTTTTGAACGTTTACTTCGGTATTGGAATAGGTGTCTTTTAAGGTTGAGCCTTCGGCGAAAAGCTTAGCGACAGGAATGCTTTTTTCGCCTTTAGGCAAATCAAGACCAATGATCACCATATCTTCAAGTTCGTCTTTTTTAAAACTTCTGGAAAATACATACGGGTCCTGCTGAAGCATCTCATGACGACCCGCGCCCACAGCAGGATGATCCCTGCGGAAGCACCCCAGCTTTTGCCAGTGGGTCAGGACCTGCTTCGTTTCGGTCGAATCTAAAAGCGACCAGGGCATGTTTCCGCGGAGGTTGGCATCTCCCTGAGCTCCTTCAATAATCAAAGGCCGTGCTATTTCGTCCCCGTAATACACCTGAGCAAGCCCCGGAGTTAACAGAAGTTTGGTGCCGGTTTCGTAAGCTTTGCTTCGATCTTTATCAAAAGGATCACCATCATCGTGTGAGGTGGAATAATTTAAAATGCTTTTACCTTCTAAGCTGTTATGCAGAATGGAATCATAGGCTTTAAACATGGTTTCATAATCACCTTTAGCATCATACTTAAATTGAAAATTGATAAGGTTATCAAACCCATTTGCAAAATAGTCAACCGTCTTGTCGCCAAAGTTATAATCGCGACCGCCGCCAATTCCGTAGCCGTAAACCTCGCCAAGCATAAAAAAGGCGTTGTCATCCAAAATCTCGTTGGGGTTGTTCTGTTTCCAGTCTGCAAAGGCCAAATCTGCCTGAGTTCTCAGGTCAGCCCAGGAGCTCTCGTCCACGTGTTTTACCGTATCCACCCGAAAGGCGTCAATACCCAGTTCGCGTACATAATCGGTAAGCCATTTGATGAGGTAGTTTCGCGGCGTGCGGGGAAGGTTGTTTGTGGTAAAATAGTTTTCCAGTTCCTGAATTTCGGTATCGTAACGGCCTTCTTTTTTCCATTTTTCGACTAAAAAATCGGGTAATTCTACTTCTTCGGTACTTGCGGTTTTGATGTCGGGCAGGTTGGCCACCAGCGTGCAGGGAACTGTAGTTTCATAACCCTGATAAGTACACTGGGGTTGTTGAATGGCCCAGCTTTCGCCCCAAAACGGATCATCTTCGGTCACCGGCCCCGTATGATTCAACACCACATCCATCACGATGCGAATGCCCTTAGCGTGAGCGGTTTTGATCAGGGTTTTAAGTTCTTCATAGGTGCCAAAATTAGGGTCGAGTGCCGTCCAGTCTTTAGCCCAATACCCGTGATAGGCATAGGTGTTGCCGGTTCCTTCATCAACAGCGCCGTGTATCTGCTCTACAACGGGCGTAAACCAGATCGCGTTGATTCCTAAATCGGTGAAATAGCCTTCTTCGATTTTTTGGGTAATACCGGCGAGGTCCCCACCTTCGAAGCCTCGTAAAACTCCGGTTTCAGCGTCCCGGCTAAAGTTTAAATCATTTGCAGGATTGCCGTTATGAAAACGGTCAGTTAGCAAAAAGTACAGGTTGGCAGCTTCCCAAACAAAGGTATCGGCAGTTTCTGAATGCGCTTCGGGCTCTGCCGGAGCGGTTTCATTTTTGCAGCTGATGCAGAGCCAAAAGCCGCAAAGAAAATAAATAGAAAGTTTTCGCATAGTTCTGGTAAAGAGTAACCGAAAAATAAGCATTTATTTACGGGCTACAACGCTTTCGAAATGCTTTTTAGGCAAAGGCAGTTTGGTTGGCTCCGCCAAAGAAAACAATGCCAGGGGTTTTCTTCGAAATGAAGGCTTTGCTTCCTATACAAGCTTCGTGGCTTATCTACAAGACCATTTATTTTTCAGATTTTAAATAGCGCACAGAAAGTTTACTTTTGCAATCAAATTAGATTTATGACACGAGTTAAAGCCTGGGTCTCTGCCGCCCGTTTGCGTACGCTGCCTTTGTCGATCTCCGGAATTATTGTGGGTAGCGCTTTGGCCTATAATGCAGGGGCGTTTCGTTGGGATATTTGTGTTTTGGCTTTAATGGCTACTCTGGGTTTTCAGATCCTGTCTAATTTTGCTAACGATTATGGCGATGGTGTGAAGGGGACTGATAATCACGAGCGTATAGGACCTGCACGGGCGATGCAAAGCGGACTCCTCACTGCTGCCCAACTCAAGAAAGGGATTATTTTTACGGCTTTGGTTACTTCGTTTTTGAGCCTGGCGCTTATCTATACCGCTTTTGGTTCCGACGAATTCTTAAAATCGCTGGTGTTTTTTATTCTGGGACTTTCGGCGATTATCGCTGCGGTAAAATATACGGTTGGTCGCGGGGCATACGGTTATCGCGGTTTGGGTGATTTTTTTGTGTTTGTGTTTTTTGGGCTCGTGGCCGTAAAAGGCACCTATTATATGTTTACTCAGGAGTGGAATCTTGTGGTTCTTTTACCGGCAATTACCATTGGTCTGCTCAGTGTTGCGGTGCTCAACCTGAACAATATGAGAGACCGACAAAGCGATGCACGCGTCAATAAAAATACGCTGGCGGTCCTTATGGGCGAAAAAAAGGTCAAATTTTACCATTATGCGCTTATTGGCATTGCCTTTCTTTCGGCTTTTGTATTCTTTTACCTTACCAATACCTGGAAATGGTCTTCAGTTGCCCTGCTCGTGTTTGCTATTCTGGTTAAGCACGTAGTTTATGTGATGCGCAATGTGAGTCCGGCGCTATTGGATCCCGAACTCAAGAAAGTCGCACTTTCTACCTTTTTCTTTTCGATTTTATTCGCTTTGGGGTTTTTGGTTTAGCATTTTAACGAAAACTTATCGTACAGGATTTTTTGATCTGCTTTCGCTTGGCGAAATTTAAAAGATTAAAAAAAAGAACTATGAAATGAGCTATTTATAAATCCCGATGTTTTGAAGGGATCTTAATTGGCGAATTACATCTGACGATATAATAACAATAAACTAAAACAGATGAAAATCACATTTTACGGGCAAAACTGCTTTGCCATTGAAACCGACGAAGTAAAAATTCTAACAGACCCCTTTATCACCGGAAACGATCTGGCCAAGGATAAAGTGGATATCAAGACTTTAAATCCCGATTATATTTTCTTAACCCACGCGCACCAGGATCATACCCTCGATGCCGAAGCCATTGCAAAACAAAGCGGTGCTACCATCGTAAGTAATTTTGAGATTGCCAATCATTACGAGGAAAAAGGCATTGAAGTACACCCAATGAATCACGGCGGTAGCTGGGCATTTCCATTTGGGAAAGTAAAATACGTAAACGCCATTCATACCAGTTCATTTCCTGACGGAAGTTATGGCGGCCAACCCGGCGGTTTTGTTTTTTCAATAGCCGGTAAAACCATTTATATGGCGGGAGATACAGCGCTTACCATGGATATGAAATTGATCCCGATGGAGTTTGATCTCGATCTTGCGATTCTGCCCATAGGCGATAATTTCACGATGGGAATTGCAGATGCGGTAAGAGCCAGCGACTTTATCGAGTGCGATAAAATCCTGGGATGCCATTACGATACCTTTGGCTATATTGAGATCGATCACGAGGAAGCTAAAAAAGCTTTTAAAGCAGTTGAGAAAGATTTGACGCTGTTAGAAATTGGCAATTCGATGACTCTTTAAACCACAAATCGGTGCAGGCGACATATAAAAAACATGTATTAGAATTTAAACGCCCCAGCGGTACTTCGCGGGGCGTTCTCAATACCAAGGAAACCTGGTTTATAAAAATCGAAGAAGCCGGGAGTGTAGGCTACGGCGAATGCGGAATCCTTCGCGGACTCAGCATAGACGACCGGCCCGATTATGAGGAAACGTTGAAATGGGCTTGTGAACACATTCATCTGGGTGAGCAAAAGCTGTATGACAGCCTGGAAAGTTTTCCCAGTATTCAGTTTGGGATTGAAATGGCTTTTAGGTCTTTAAAGGCTGAAAATCCGTTTGAATTATTTCCTTCGGCATTTACGCAGGGCGAAAAGGGGATCGCGATTAACGGACTGATCTGGATGGGTGAAGCTTCGTTCATGCAGGAGCAGATTGCCGAAAAGCTGGAAGCCGGTTTTGATTGCATCAAAATGAAAATAGGTGCTATTGATTTTGATACCGAAATCAAACTTCTGGAAAGCATCCGCAAACGCTACTCCGCTGAAGAAATAACGCTTCGGGTAGATGCTAACGGGGCTTTCAAGCCTGAAGAAGCCCTTGAAAAACTAACACGTCTCGCTGAGCTTGACCTGCATTCTATTGAGCAACCCATAAAGCAGGGGCAGGAGCAGGCGATGGCTCAATTATGTGAGGAGACTCCGCTTCCTATCGCACTTGATGAAGAGTTAATCGGTGTTTTCGGCTATGCCCGGCAGAAGGAATTGCTTCAGAACATAAAACCCCAGTACATCATCTTAAAACCCAGTCTGGTGGGCGGTTTTCGCGGCAGCGATACCTGGATTCAACTGGCCGAAGAACAGGGGATTGACTGGTGGATTACTTCAGCCCTGGAAAGCAACATAGGCCTTAATGCCATTGCTCAATATACCTATGAAAAAAAGACCACTATCCCGCAGGGTCTGGGTACTGGCGCATTATACACAAATAATGTATCTTCCCCACTTGATATCAGGCACGGGGAGTTGTGGTACGATGCCCAACAAAACTGGAGCTTTCAATTTTAATTTATGTTTATAGCACAGGCGTATAGAGCGCAAAACGGATTCTGGCGTTATTTAATAGGTTCGTTAATAATATTTATAGCATCAGGTATTGGGCAGATCCCCTTATTAGTTGCAATTTTTATCAAGAAAGGGCCTGAATTAATGCAGGGGATGGATGAATCAGATATTTTTAGCACGCTCAGCAAAAACCTGACGTTCTTTTTAATTCTGATTTCTTTTGTTTTCGCCCTTGGGGGGATTTTATTTGTAGTAAAGTTCCTGCATCAGCAAAAGTTTAAAGATATGGTTACGACCCGGTCAAAGTTTGACTGGGGGCGCGCATGGTTTGCTTTTGGTTTGGTCACTATATTCACAGTAGTGACTACCCTGCTTACTTATTATTTTGCTCCGGAAGATATTGCGCTGACTTTTGATCCTGTTCCTTTCGCTATTCTTGTTGTAATTGCAGTCCTTTTTGTTCCCATACAAACCAGTGTTGAAGAATTTGTTTTTAGAGGTTATTTGATGCAGGGTTTTGGAATTTTGGCTAAAAACCGCTGGTTTCCATTGGTAATGACTTCAGTGATTTTTGGCGGTATGCATTACTTCAACCCGGAGATAGACGCGATGGGCGATATTGTTATGGTTATTTATATAGGCACCGGCTTTTTACTGGGTATTATGACCCTTATGGATGAAGGGACTGAGCTGGCCTTAGGCTTTCATTCCGGTAATAATTTGATTGCTGCTTTGCTTATTACTGCCGACTGGACCGCGTTTCAAACCGATTCAATTTTTAAGGATATCTCAGATCCGCGTGCAGATTTTACAGATATACTTCCGGTTTTTATAATTTATCCTATCTTTTTAGGGATTTTAGCTTATAAGTATAAATGGACGGGCTGGAAGGAAAAATTATTTGGACCTTTAGAACCGCCACAGGAGCCTTCGCTTGAAGACCACCTGGTGGCAGATTAACCTAAATTTTATGTGATGTCAAAGTATCCTGTACACCCAGACTTTCAACTCAATGGCATTTCACTCAAAGCTCCCGCATTGCGAGAACTGGCTATTGAATTTCAGGAAACAGGAGAACTTTACGAGCAGCAATTAGGCACCTTTATTCTAGACTGGCTAAACGACAAAGACTACGTTTACGTCAATACATCGGGTTCTACCGGTGATCCCAAAAGCATCAAATTGCTTAAAAAGCATATGATAAACAGCGCGAAAGCAACCGCCAGGCGCTTCAAACTGGGTCCCGGAACGACCGCATTGCATTGCCTGCCCACCCGTTTTATTGCCGGAAAAATGATGTTTGTACGCGCAGCTATTTTGGGCTGGAAGCTTGATGTTGTGCCACCCAAATCCAATCCGCTTGATCAGGTTTTTAAACGCTATGACTTTTCGGCGATGACTCCTTTTCAACTCGATAACAGTATTGCCCGTTTGCATCTACTGGGTAAACTCATTATAGGCGGCGGAGCCTTTTCACAAAGCTTAAAAGATTTGGTGCAGGATAGTCCTACCAAGATTTATGAAACTTACGGTATGACCGAGACCATCACACATATTGCAGTGCGCCGGGTCAATTCAAAAAAGAGTCAGGAGTCTGAGCAGCCGTTTAAAACCCTGAGTAAGGTTACGGTGAGTCAGGATGAGCGGGGTTGTCTGGTTGTGAAAGCACCAAAAGTGACTTCAGACCCTATCGTAACTAACGATCTTGTAAAACTCATTAGCTACAAAAAATTTCACTGGTTAGGCCGCCTGGATAATGTCGTAAACAGTGGAGGAATCAAATTATTTCCCGAAAGTATCGAGAAGAAACTGGCCCATCAGATCGATGTTCCGTTTATTGTAGGTGGGGAGCCCGATGAGAAATTGGGCGAGCGTCTGGTACTGGTTATGGAGTGCGACAGTTTTGATGCGTCGCGTCTCAATTTTGAAGTTTTAGATAAGTATGAGGTGCCCAAAGAAATCTACTGCATACCCACATTTGCCCGCACGCCTAACGGAAAAATAAAGCGCAGCGACATCCTTACCGCCCTTGATGCAGGTTCGAGGATATAGTGATTTCTCCTTTGTATTTTTATTCTAGACTTTTCGCTTTCAAATTGTTGGCAGGATACTTGATACCCGTATCAGGTAATCTTTAAAACAAGTCCGATGAAAAAAACTACACTTTTGCTGTGGGTTCTCTTTTGCACAGCACTTGCATTGCCAACAAACGCACAGGAACTTTTTACACTTAAAGGCAGGGTCACCGATGGAACCAGGGGACTGCCTGGCACCAATGTTGTAAGTGCCAAAACCAAGAAAAAAACAGTAACAGATTACGATGGCAATTTTGAATTACAAACCTATGTGGGAGATGTGCTTGAGTTTAGTTTTGTGGGGTATAAGACCGAAAAAATAAAAATCAAGAATACGAAACCCTTAAAAGTAGTTTTAAACCCCTCGCAGGTTGTTTTAGAAGAGGTCGTATATGAAAATGTTACTACGGTGGCTGAAATGGCTTTAAATACGCCACCGCCACCGACTACACAGGAGGTAATGATTCGCGGGATAGCTTCCGGTTTATCTATAACCAACTCACCTTATCATCAGCAAAATTCAGAAAGCTATGCGAAGCTTGAAGAAAATGAATTTCATCATGTAAAAGCCCAGCCGCTTTCTACGTTTTCTATTGATGTAGACCGTGCGGCATACAGCAACATTCGCCGTATGATCAACAACGGTCAGGATATCCCGGCAGATGCGGTGCGTATTGAGGAGATGATCAATTATTTTAACTACAATTATCCAAAACCTGATGGAGATGAACCTTTTTGTATAGATACCGAAGTGGTTCAAAATCCGTGGAATAAGGACACCCGCCTTGTGAAAATAGGTATTCAGGGGAAAGAGATTCCGCTGGAGAACTTACCGGCTTCCAACCTGGTTTTTCTGCTTGATGTTTCGGGTTCTATGAATGCTACCAATAAGCTTCCGCTTCTGAAATCGGCTTTCAGGATTTTGGTTAATCAATTGCGCGAAGAAGATAAAGTCTCCATAGTGGTTTATGCTGGCGCGGCAGGAACCGTTTTAGAACCTACAAACGGATCTAATAAAAGCGAAATCCTCAACGCGCTTGATAAGCTGGAAGCAGGAGGCAGTACTGCCGGTGGCGCAGGACTTGAGCTGGCTTACAAACTGGCGGAAGAGCAATTCATAGACGGCGGCAATAATCGTATCATTCTCGCTACAGACGGGGATTTTAACGTGGGGCTTAGCAGCGACAGTGCGATGGAAGACCTGATTACCGAAAAAAGAAAATCGGGTATCTTTTTTACTGCTTTGGGCTTCGGAATGGGCAATTATAAAGATTCAAAGCTCGAAACCCTGGCCGATAAAGGCAACGGGAACTATGCCTATATCGACACCATGCAGGAAGCCCGAAAAGTTTTAGGTACAGAGTTTGGCGGAACTTTATACACCATCGCAAAGGATGTCAAAATTCAGGTGGAATTCAATCCTGCTTTGGTACAGGGCTATCGCCTCATAGGTTATGAAAACCGAATGCTGAATGCCGAAGATTTTCAGGATGATACTAAGGATGCCGGCGAGATTGGTAGCGGGCATACCGTGACTGCGCTATACGAAGTGGTTCCGGTAGGAGTAAAAACCCCGTTTTTAAAGCCGGTTGATGATTTAAAATACAGTACCAATATACCTTCTGGTGAAGCTGATGCTAACGAACTCATGCTGGTAAAAGTGCGCTATAAAAAACCGGATGGAGATCGCAGTATGCTGGTTGAGCAACCGGTAGCCAATACGTTTAAAGCTATCGAAAAGGCTTCGGCAGATTTCAATTTTATGGCGGGCGTGGCACTCTTCGGGATGCAGTTGCGCGATTCTCCCTTTAAAAATGACGCAGACCGGGCGGTAACACTCAGTCTGGCTGAAAAGGGAAGATCTAATGATGCAGAGGGTTTTCGTGCCGAATTTATACGATTGGTAAAAGCCGCTAATTAATAGTAATTTTAGCCGATAATCGAGACCGGAACGTTTTGAGAATTTCCTCAAAATGTTATTTTTACCCGAATATCGCCGGGATTTTAATGCGGTAGTTTAGATATGTTAACCGAAAATTTTGAAGTATGAGAATAGCAGTGATTGTTATAACCTTTATTGTACTGGGTATCTACGATGCGTCGGCACAATACGGTTATGGCGGTGGTTACAATCGTAACCGAATGGGAAGCAGTATGATGGGGCAGGCAGGACCTTCGGGGCCTAAAGAAGAACCGCCTACAGCTGCTGAGATTGCCGATGAGCGTATTCCTGAATATGTGGCCGAGTTTAAACTCGATCCATTTGAGACCGAAGTACTGCGCACCTATCTTGAAGAGCATTTTAATAAAATAATGGCGCTTCAAAAAGAAAAAGGCAAGGATGCTGAAACTATGCGTAAAGATTTTGAGCGTATGCAGAATGATTTTAAATCTAATTTGAGATCCATACTTACCGAAGAAGAAGTCGAAAAACTCATTACGATGGATTTTTCACAGTCGGCAGTACGCAAACGGAAAAAGGAACGTGACAATTAACAAAAAAGGTGCTTCAGGCACCTTTTTTTAGTTGTGGGTATCTTTTAAATTTAAAAATCCTAAAAGTTAGTTTATGCGTCCGTTTTTAATTTTCCTAACCTTACTGCTTTGTTTTTCAACTTCTGTACACGCACAGGCATTGCCCGAACGCCAACGCGCTCAGAAAGTAGATGCGATTTTAAAGCAGCGCTTTGAAAGCCTTATGCCAATGATTATGCAGCGTGCCGGGATTGATATGTGGGTGTTGATCACACGCGAATATAACGAAGACCCGGTAGTGCGTACCATGCTTCCGGCGACCTGGCTTAATGCGAGACGCAGAACGATTTTAGTTTTTAACCGAAATCCCGAAACAAACGAGGTAGAACGTATGGCCGTCGCCCGTTATAATATTGGCGAAAACATTCAGTCCGTTTGGGATAAGGAAAAACAACCGGACCAATGGCAGGCGCTGGCCGAACTCATTGAAGCCCGAGATCCTCAAAGTATCGGGATTAATTTCTCTGAAGATTACGGAATAGCTGATGGAATCACAAAAACGGATTATGAAGGTTTGATGAATTCCCTTCCTTCGAAATATAAGGAGCGTATCGTTTCTGCAGAGCCACTGGCTGTAGGTTGGATCGAAACCCGAACGGAGCTTGAAATGGAAATCTTTGAAGAGCTGGTGGCCACCACACACGAGGTAATTGCAGAAGCCTTCAGCAATAGCGTAATTACTCCCGGCGAAACCACCACCGAAGATGTGGTCTGGTTTTTAAGACAACGCGTGACCGATCTGGGTTACGACACCTGGTTTAATCCCACGGTAGATATTCAGCGTACCGATGAGGAGCTGGAGAGTCATATCACGGCCTTTAGCAATACGCCAGATGGTAAAGTTATTCAGCCCGGCGATCTGCTGCACTGTGATTTTGGTATTTCCTACTTAAGACTGAATACAGATTGCCAGCAGCATGCCTATGTTTTAAAGGAAGGGGAGACCAAAGCTCCACAATTTTTGGTTGACGCCTTTGCGAAAGGAAACCGGGTGCAGGATATTTTCACCGCTAATTTTGAAACCGGAAAATCGGGAAATGAAATTTTGCTGGAGTCTCTAACCGAAGCTAAAGCCGAAGGTTTAAGGCCATCTATTTACACCCATCCGCTTGGACTTTACGGGCATTCAGCCGGGCCTACCATCGGGATGTGGGATGCTCAGGAAGGTGTTCCCGGAAGCGGCGATTATTTGCTTTACGAAAACACCGCCTACGCCATCGAGCTAAATACTACGGTCGCGATCCCGGAGTGGAATAAAGACATCCGCATTATGCTCGAGGAAGCCGGTTTTTGGGGACCCGAAGGCTTCCGCTATGTAAACGAAAGACAGGAAGATCTGATCCTTATCGACTAAGCTTCCTGTAAACGATAATATCCTGCTTTTTTGCGTTTTTTCCGAAGTAGAATAACACTCAAGCTAAAGCCCACACCACAAATTGCAAGTCCTGCACCTACCAGCTCGGGAGAGGTGTAACCGTAACCTGCTGCTATGGGCAAACCACCTAAAAAGGCACCCAGGGCATTGGCGATATTAAAGGCCGCCTGGTTTACCGATGAAGCCAGCATTTCAGATTCTTTAGCCGATTTGATCATCAGCATTTGAATTGAGGGCGCAGTTGCAAAAGCAAAAGCTCCGGTTACAAAAACCATAGTAAGCATCATCCACTGAATGGGGGCGATAAAGAAAATGATGAGCAGGCACATGGCCATTGCGGTAAGCAAAAATGCCGTGGCTTTAATGGGCGATACGCGGTCGGCCAATTCTCCGCCTAAAATATTTCCAAATGTCATCCCAAGCCCGGCCAGCATCAAAATGAAAATCACCATTCCGTCTGCAAAACCACTTACGTCAGTAAGCAAAGGTGTGATATAGCTGTACCAGCAGAAGAAACCGCCGGTACCAATACCGGTAATGGCCAGAATGAGCCACAATTCGGTGCGTTTAAAGATTTTAAGCGCGTGTTTGATGGGTATTGGGGTGGCTTTTTCAATTTTAGGAAGCCAGAAGTAAATAGATACCAGGGTTAGTAAGCCGATGGCCACGACAATCATAAAGGTATAACGCCAGGAGATGGTATGCCCCACGTAGGTGCCCAAGGGAATTCCGATAACATTAGCTACGGTAAGACCACTAAACATAACGGCTACGGCACTCGCAGCTTTCCCTTTTTCGGCCAGTCTGCTGGCTACCACAGCACCCACGCCAAAATAAGCTCCGTGTGGCAGGCCCGAAAGCAAACGGGAAAAAAGCATAAAGCCATAGCTGCCCGCAAAAACGGAGAGTCCGTTGAAAACGGTAAAGGCCGCCATAAGGGCTAAAAGTATTTTTTTTGGCGAATAATTACCGGCAATGCCCACAAGTATGGGCGCGCCAATGACTACGCCTAATGCGTAAGCCGAGATAAAGTGACCAGCCTGCGGAATGGTGACGTTGAGGTCTTTAGCTACATCGGGCAGAATGCCCATCATCACAAATTCGGTCATTCCTATACCAAAACCACCAACAGCAAGAGCAACAAGACTTTTCTTTAACATAATATTGTGTTTGCATTTAACATTGAAGCGCGATTAAGCTCAATGAATTTGCAAATATAGAACAGAAAAAGGCTTTAGAGCTGTTGTTTTTTAACCGGTTTTAGTGCGATGTTGAGGGTCTAAAGCAGCCGCGTTTACCGGGAGCCTTTTAGAAAACTGGCACTGAGTTAACTAGGGTTCTTAAACTCAATGATAAAGGTAGTTCCCTGATCAGGCTCGCTTTGTACACTTATGGTACCTCCCAGGCTGTTGATGTGGTTGTGTATAAGATAAAGACCTATGCCCTTGCTGTTTGAAGATGATTCCTGAAAACGCTGATGCAGTTTAAAAATACGTCCTTCAGCCTGTTTGAGGTCGATTCCCTTACCGTTGTCAGCGTAAATCAATACAATTTTGTCCTTTTCGATTTTAGACCGTATCGTGATTACCGCAGGCAGGTTAGGTTTAGCATATTTAACCGAGTTGGTGATGAGGTTAAGAAATATGCTGTGTAAATATTCGGGAGAGAAGAATACAAATGGAGCTTCGTCAAAATCCGTTTGCAATGTCACATCATCCTGATTTAGCAGTTGCTGAATTGAAGCACAGGTCTGCTTTAAAGCTTCATCAAAGTAGATCTTTTTGATTTTTATGCTGTCCTTATCTCTTCTAATCCATTCATCCATTGTGGTGCAGATGATTTGATTGAGATTTTCGGTAGCCATTTTAAGCAGTTCGATGTATTCGGCAAGTTCGGCATCTTCAATTTTCTTGCTGTCAATTAATTGGTGAAGAGCAATGAGGTTGCTAAGGGGAGAGCGTAAATCGTGAGAAGTATTGTAGTTGAATACCTTTAATTCTCTGTTTACCTCACTCAGATTTTGCAGCAGGCTGTCCCGTTGCAGTTCTATGGTTTTTTTAGCAGTTATGTTTTTGGCTATTGCATAAACCAGCTCTTCGGTCTTTATTGCTATAGAAGACCACTGTAACCAGACGATACTCCCATTTTTATGTAGGTAACGGTTTTCAAACTGCGTGAGTATCGAGGACTCAAAAAGCATATTGCGTTTGGCTCTGGTAAGCTCGCGGTCTTCTGGATGTATAAAGTCGATGATAGGCTTTTCAAACAGTTCCTGTTCTGTATAGCCCAGAATATCTATAACTGCAGCGTTAATTTTCTTGAAATAACCGTCATAACCCGCGATGCACATAAAGTCCGGAGAAAGTTCAAAGAAGAACTCCAGGTTATAGCGTTTGGTACCGGTAGATTGTGGTTGCGGGTTACTCATTTAAAACTTTAGTTCGTATAGAGCTCAGGGGTTATTGCAAAGCTTACAGCAGGTTCGCCGTCGTAACCGTAATAGTTATAAGTGAAGATGACTTCCTTACTTTTAAGCGAATTCATCTCTGAACTTTCCTTTACCCGCTCAATGAGCATCGGTTTTATGTATTTTTCAGCTGTGTCTTTATTGACTTCGGTTGACTTATAAATTAGCGTGTAGTAGTAGTCAAAGTTGCGCTTACCCGTAACTGCGGCGCTATCCAGAGTGGTTTCTTCATCCAGCTGCATCGGGGTTTTTAAATTGATTTGCGTAGCGGCTTCCTGAAGCTCTTCTTCCAGATTTTCATTAAATAAAAAATACCGTATTCCGAAGAAAGTAATTAATCCTACGATGACAGCCGTTGTCACTGTAATCCCCAATTTTTTGTTAGCCATAGTAGTTGTTTTAATTCACAACGCAGGTTGCTTCATTTTTTTTGGTAAGTTATTGGTTAATTGCCAACGCCGTTAGAGGGATAAGTAATTTTTTTTTAAATAACCCAATAACCCAATAACCCAATAACCCAATAACCCAATAACCTAAACCTGTATAACCCCTAAATTAAACTTCTTTTCAATAGGGGCGTGGTTGGCGGCTTCAATACCTCCGGAGATCCAGCTACGGGTTTCCAGCGGATCAATAATAGCATCGGTCCAAAGGCGGGAAGCTGCGTAGTAAGGCGAAACCTGCTCATCATAGCGGGCTTTGATTTTGTCATAAAGCTCCTGTTCCACTTCCGGAGTAATTGCTTTGCCCTGCTTTTTAAGCGAAGCCGTCTCAATTTGCAGCAACACTTTTGCTGCACTGTTACCGCTCATAACCGCCAGTTCGGCGCTGGGCCAGGCGACGATAAGCCGCGGATCGTAAGCTTTACCACACATCGCATAATTACCGGCACCGTAGGAATTACCAATAATCACGGTAAATTTTGGTACAACACTATTGCTTACCGCATTCACCATTTTTGCTCCGTCCTTGATAATACCGCCGTGTTCGCTTTTACTGCCTACCATAAAGCCGGTAACATCCTGTAAAAACACCAGCGGAATTTTCTTCTGATTGCAATTGGCAATAAAACGGGTAGCCTTGTCGGCGCTGTCGCTGTAGATCACTCCGCCAAACTGCATCTCACCCTGTTTAGTCTTCACAATCTTGCGCTGGTTGGCAACAATACCTACTGCCCAGCCGTCAATACGGGCATAAGCGGTAATGATGGTCTGGCCATAGCCTGCTTTATATTCTTCATATTCCGAATTATCAACCAGACGTTTGATGATTTCGGTCATATCATACTGGTCGCTGCGTTTTGCAGGAAGCAAGCCGTAAATATCCTGAGGATCTTCTTTAGGTTTGGCTGCTTTGACGCGGTTGAAACCGGCCTTGTCAAAATCCCCGATTTTTGACATGATATTTTTGATTTTAGAAAGCGCGTCTTTATCATCCTCAGCTTTATAATCGGTCACGCCGCTGATCTCGCAATGTGTGGTTGCGCCGCCCAAAGTCTCGTTATCAATGCTTTCACCTATCGCGGCTTTTACCAGATAACTCCCGGCAAGAAAGATGCTTCCGGTCTTATCTACAATCATCGCCTCGTCGCTCATAATGGGCAGGTACGCCCCGCCGGCCACACAACTGCCCATCACTGCACTAATCTGCGTAATGCCCATACTGCTCATCACGGCATTGTTTCTAAATATGCGCCCAAAATGCTCCTTATCGGGGAAAATCTCATCCTGCATTGGCAGATAGACTCCCGCACTGTCTACCAAATAAATAATGGGCAAACGATTTTCAATACTGATTTCCTGAGCGCGCAGGTTTTTCTTCGCCGTGATGGGAAACCAGGCTCCGGCCTTTACCGTTGCGTCATTAGCCACCACGATACATTGCTTTCCACTCACATGACCTATTTTGACCACCACCCCGGCACTGGGACAACCGCCGTGTTCTTCATACATACCTTCGCCGGCAAAAGCGCCAATCTCCAGGGCCTTTTCAGGATCATCCAGTAAAAAATCAATGCGTTCGCGGGCGGTGAGTTTGCCACTTGCGTGTTGTTTAGCGATGCGTTTTTCGCCTCCACCCGGCTTTACCTGAGCAAAACGTCTTTTCAGGTCAGAAACCAGCAATTTATTGTGGTCCTCGTTTTTGTTGAATTTGATATCCATTCTTGTGTTTTGGGCGTTACCCGCACTTGAGGTGCGGGTCGGGCTCGCAGCGTTACGCGCCTAAGGGCGGGTAACTTGCTTTGATCCCTAACGCGGCATTAAAGGTTAACGAAAATACGAAAACGTTGCCGTTATCCCGTGTCCTATTTTGGTTAAGAAGTCTTTAAAATTGACGCAGTATGTGTACGATAGGAGGCTTTTACTTAAATTACTCTTGTAAATGACTAGATAATAAATAATTATATCTAGAATAGAAGTCAAACCCGCGATGATCTGTGCGTAAGGGATAGCAGCGGCATCCTTTTTTAAAAGGCAGTTTGCGTTTCTATAAAGTTTGGTATATTGAGCCTTTTAAAAAAGATACAGCGTATAGCCCGGTCACCCGAGCTTCGCGCAGGGTGATACGCCCACAAAATTGAACTTAAAATGATGAATAAAAATACCGTACTGGGATGGGCCACTTTTATAATGATTGTGGTAGGTCTGGGACTTATAGCTCTGGGAGCCTTTAGATACAATGAGATTGCCGGCTGGGGATTTGCCTCGGTAGGCCTGGGCTTTTTTGCCATTGCATGGGTGTTTAATGCCTTAAAAGGAAGGGTCTAATGCAGGCCGAACTCATTAAGGCTCAGCTGCTCAGGCATCTCAAAGGTGGCGAAGCGTTTATGCCGGTTGAAGATCTGCTTGACAAGGTGAGGTACAAGCGAATAGGCGAGCGTCCCGTGGGTTTACCGTATTCGTTTTACGAGGTGTTTTATCATATGTTTTATGCACAGCGCGATCTGCTTGATTTTTGCACTGCAGAAAGCTACAAAACGCCTTCCTGGCCTAAAGATTACTGGTCTTCTGAAAAAACAGCTGAGACCAAAGAAGATTGGCAGGCCTTAAAGCAGGACTTTTTTAAAGACCGAAACGCTCTTGTTGCCTTTATAGAAAACCCGGAAACCGATTTGCTCGGGATTGCCAAACACGGCGAAAAACAACAAATTTTACGCGAATTGATGCTGGCTATTGAGCACAATGCCTATCATCTGGGGCAACTGGTTATCATCGCACGCCTGCTGGGCCTGCACTGATTAAAAAAAAATCCAAAAAAAAATCCTTTGAAGCACATTCAAAGGATTTTTTTTAGTTGAAAATTGTCGTTTAAGCAGTCACCGGAGTGGTGATTACTTTTTGCGGGGTGATTGGCAAATCCCGCACGCGTCTGCCCGTAGCATTAAAAACCGCATTGCCAATGGCTGCGGCAATACTGGTTATACCCAGTTCGCCAATACCTTTAACGCCCATAGGGTTTGCGATATAATCTTCTTCGGGTACAAAAACCACATCGATCTTGCCCAGATCCAGATTTACCGGCACATGGTAATCTGCAAACGAGCGGGTGATGAAATTCCCGTGATTGGGTTCTACCTCACTATGTTCGGTAAGGGCCTGACCTACCCCCCAGGTGATCCCGCCTATGATTTGCCCGTAAGCGGTTTTAGGATTGAGAATTTTACCTGCCGAAGCCACATTTACAAAATGCTCCAGACGCACCATCCCCGTATCTTTATCAACCCAAACTTCACAAAAATTAGCTCCGAATGAATACACTGAGTAATCGTCAAATTCTTCGGTAGGGGCGGCAGTGCCTGTTGCGGTAAGCTCATTAAGTTTGGCTTGTTTCATCAGTTCGGCAACCGTTAAATCTTCATCGGTACTGGCCAGCGTTTTGAGGTTGTTAATTGCATTGAGGCAGGCTTCGCGGGTACCGTTTGCGAAAGATGCCGCTCCCCAGGAACCTCCCGAACCGGGGCTCACCGGGAATTTAGAATCTCCCAGTTCTACCTGCACGTCTTTGATGTCGAGGTTGAGTGTTTCTGCAACGGTTTGTCCTAGAATGGTATAGGTTCCGGTGCCAATGTCGGTCGCATCTGTTTTCAATACAGCTGTTACTGCATCTCCATCGCGTTTTAAAGTGACTTCTGCCGAACTTTTTAAATAGGGCGCGGCACGTGAGGAGGCGCTCATTCCGTAACCCACCATCCAGTTGTCTTTTTGGGTATGTCCGGGTTTTGGATTCCATTTGTTTTTCCAATCAAATTTTTTGGCCCCAATGCGTATGCATTCTACCAATTGTCTTGAGGAAAAGGGTTTGTCATTGCTGGGATCAACCTGCGTATCGTTTTGAATGCGCAATTCAGCGGGGTCCATTCTGAGTTCGTGTGCCAGTTCATCCATTGCAGACTCGAGAGCAAAACTTCCCGGTGCTTCTCCCGGCGCACGCATCCATCGGGGAGAAGGCAGGTTTAACTTCATTAGCCGGTGCGTCACCAGCGAATTGGGCGTTTTGTACAACATACGTGTCATCAACCCACAGGTTTCCTGAAATTCTTCGGTAAATGAGGTGTGCGAAGTGGTATCGTGACCCACTGCCGTAAGGTTTCCGTCTTGATCTGCTCCCAGGCGCATACGCTGCCGGTTGTGCTGTCTAAAACCTATTGCCGTAAACATCTCGTGGCGCGTAACCGTAAGTTGTACGGGGCGGTCCACCATTTTTGCAGCCATAATACCCAGAGTTGCGTGTTCGCGCAATTGCAGTTTAGATCCAAAACCGCCACCCACGTAAGGTGTTATAACCCGAACATTTTCTTTAGGCATCTGGAAGGTTTCGGCAATGGTGGTCACGGCATTTTCAACCATTTGGGTTGAAGCATAGGCCGTCACTTTATCGCCTTCCCAAACTGCAATAATGTTGTGCAGCTCCATAGGATGATGGTGTTCAATAGGGGTGTTGTAGGTAACATCGATTTTCGCGGCAGCTTGGTTGAGTCCCGCCTCCAGATCGCCCCAGCTGGTGTCTGCAGGGTTTCCGTTTGCTTTATCGGGTTTGTAAACCGAATCCAAATGCTCTTCAAAGTTGGTTTTGTGCTGGTCTTCGGCGTAGGTTACTTTGATGAGGTTTGCCGCATAGCGTGCCTGCTCAAAAGTTTCGGCAACCACAACGCCTATGTATTCCCCGTAGAAATGAATTTCGGGAGTTTGTAAACTTGGAGAAATACCCTTGGTGCTGGGCGACTCAAACCGGCCGTTATAGCCTTTGAGTTCTAGTGCATTTTGATAGGTGATGATTTTTAGCACCCCTTCCTGTTTTTCGGCTTCAGAAGTATCAATCGCCGTAATCCTTCCCGAAGCAATCGTGCTTTGAATTCCCTGAGCAAACGCCAGGTTTTCAAAGCTAAATTCTGATGAATATTTGGCTTTGCCCATCACTTTAAGCTTGCCTTCAAGCCTGCTGATGGGATTTCCGATGCCGGTTTTTGTTTTCGTTTCCATAATATGCTTTTAACTACGTGCTGCTGCACGTACAAGTGCCTGCACCAATGTTTTTTTACCTAATTCTATTTTGTACTCGTTTTTTGAAAGGGGCTGCGCATCTTCAAAAGCCAGCTCGGCTGCCGCTTCAAAAGTGGAAAGGCTTGCTTCTTTTCCTTCTAAAAAGCGCTCCACGTTCTCGAGTTTCCAGGGTTTGTGGGCTACCTTGCCCAGAGCCAGTCCGGCTTTGATAATCGTATTACCCTGCATTTGTAAGCCTACTGCCGCAGAGACCAGCGCAAACGCATAACTGCTGCGCTCGCGTACTTTGTAGTAGTAGTAATGATCGGGAAATTCAGATTTTGGCAACTCGATGCCGGTGATGAGTTCGCCGGTTTCAAGATTCGTATCTTTTTCGGGTTGATCGCCCGGCAGACGGTGAAATTCGGTAAACGGAATCACCCGTGAGCTGCCATCTGCCTGCTCCACGTGCACTTTGGCATTAAGAGCGGCTAAAGCCACACACATATCAGAAGGATGGGTAGCTACACAAGACTCACTCCAGCCAAATATGGCGCTCTTGCTGTTCGCTCCGTTCAGCGCCCCGCAGCCCGAACCGGGCTCGCGTTTGTTACAGGGCATCGAGGTTTCAAAATAGTAGGGGCAACGCGTACGCTGTAGCAAATTGCCGCCATTGGTAGCCATATTGCGTATTTGTTCGGTGGCTGCGGAAAGCATCGCCATCGTAAGAAGCGGGAAGTTTTTACGTACCAGCCTGTGATTCGCAGTTTTGTTATTATTAAGGGTAGCGCCCAGCATCAAACCTCCGTTTGCGGTTTGGGTAATTTCTTTAAACGGAAGATCTGCAACCTCAATTAAATGATCAGGTCGCTCCACATCTTCTTTCATCAGGTCGATTAGGTTGGTGCCTCCTCCCAGATAATGGGTCTTCTGATCTCGCGAGTGTTTTTGTAGGGCTTCAGCAGCACTTGACGGACAGTGGAATTGAAAAGGTCTCATAAGTTGATTTTTTGGTTATTCAGCAGTCCTGCTGGCTTCTAGTTCTTGTTCTGTAGCAAATTCCCAGCGGGGCATTTCGGCTTTGCCGGAATGTACTTCCTGAATGGCCTGTACAATATTGTTGTAAGCCCCGCAGCGGCAGATGTTACCGCTCATACGCTCTCTGATTTCCTTGTCAGACAGCTGGGTTACTTCGTCTTTTACATTTTCGGTAACATAACTCACCTCGCCACGTTTGGCTTCATCCAGTAAGGAAACCGCCGAGCAAATTTGTCCCGGAGTGCAATACCCGCATTGAAAACCATCGTGTTTGAGAAAAGCTGCCTGCACGGGATGCAAATCTGTTCCCTGAGCAAGACCTTCTACTGTGGTAATCTCTTTGTCTTTGCAGGTAGCAGATAAGGTAAGGCAGGATAGCTTGCGCTTGCCGTCAATGAGCACAGTGCACGCGCCGCACTGGCCGTGATCGCATCCTTTTTTAGAGCCGGTAAGGTTTAAGCGTTCGCGCAGGGCATCCAGCAAGGTCATGCGCGAGTCAACTTGCAGCGGATAGGTGTCGCCATTAATTTTTAGGTTCACCTCAAGGGCATTGAGTAAACTTTCGGGGTCCAGATCGGGAGCTTTAGGTGCCTGGGCAAACATGTCTGATGTAAAATAGGGGACCGCCATAAGGCTTATTCCCGCAGCAGACATTTGATTGAGAAACGTACGCCGCGACTGGCCAAAAATGCCAAGATCGTCAAGTAGTTGTTCTTCTTCTTTCCCGAGTTTTCGGTCTTGAGAGGAGGGTTGGTTAGAAGGTTTCATAGCTTTTATTATTATTAATTATAATATGGCGGTTCAGTTTACAGAGACACGCTTTAAAACTTTTTTGATTTTTCAAATAATCACCGTTTTGTGTGGTGAATAATTAGAAAATTAATTTCAATTCTTCGGTTTCTTTAAAGATGGGCTAAAAACCTGCGCGTTTCAAGGCTCTATTTGTTATAATTATATTAAAGTTAAACAATGGAGTGCACGGTTAATTCTCCTAAAATTTTGAGCGGAAGGATTCTGGTTTCAGTCATTTTCAATACCACAATATTATAATACCTTTACACCCTGTTTTTTGAAGCAGAAGCATAACACAATAACTACATATTATGGCAGACGATAAAAAGATTATTTTTTCAATGACGGGAGTCAGTAAGACCTATCCCGGGGCGAATACGCCGGTATTGAAAAATATTTACCTGAGTTTTTTCTACGGGGCAAAAATTGGCATTCTGGGTCTTAACGGTTCGGGTAAATCTACCTTGCTTAAGATTATTGCCGGGGTTGAAAAAAACTTTCAGGGGGATGTAACTTCAGATAAAGAGTTCTCGGTAGGCTACCTGGAGCAGGAGCCACATCTTGATGAAGATAAAACGGTTTTAGAAATCGTAAAAGAAGGAGCTGCAGAAACTGTGGCGATTCTTGATGAATATAACAGCATTAACGATCAGTTTGGTCTTGAAGAGGTGTACAGCGATCCCGATAAGATGGAGAAGCTTATGAACCGTCAGGCGGTTTTGCAGGATGAGATTGACGCCCGCAATGCCTGGGAATTAGACAACAAACTCGAAGTGGCGATGGATGCCTTACGCACCCCGCCTGCAGATCAAAAAATCGGAGTACTTTCCGGTGGGGAACGTCGCCGTGTGGCTTTATGTCGTTTGCTTTTGCAAGAACCTGATGTGCTTCTTTTGGACGAACCTACCAACCACCTGGATGCAGAAAGCGTGCATTGGCTAGAGCATCATTTGGCACAATACAAAGGGACGGTTATCGCAGTAACGCACGACCGGTATTTTCTTGACAATGTCGCAGGATGGATCTTAGAACTGGATCGCGGAGAAGGAATCCCCTGGAAAGGAAATTACTCTTCATGGCTAGACCAGAAGTCTAAGCGTATGGCTCAGGAAAGCAAGACTGCATCGAAGCGCCAAAAAACTTTGGAGCGCGAATTAGAATGGGTGCGTCAGGGAGCGAAAGGAAGACAGACGAAGCAAAAAGCGCGTTTGAAAAACTACGACAAACTTATGTCGCAGGATCAAAAACAAGTAGATGAAAAGCTGGAAATCTACATCCCTAACGGCCCGCGATTGGGAACCAATGTAATTGATGCCGAGGGTGTGAGTAAGGCATTTGGCGATAAGCTGCTTTATGAAGATCTTAATTTCACGCTTCCCCAGGCTGGGATTGTTGGAGTTATAGGTCCTAACGGAGCTGGTAAGACAACCATCTTCAAAATGATTATGAACGAAATTGAGCCCGATAAAGGAAGTTTTACCGTTGGAGAAACCGCTCAAATCGCTTATGTTGATCAAAGTCATAGTAATATTGATCCTGAGAAAACCATTTGGGAAAACTTTAGCGACAAGCAGGAACTGATAATGATGGGGGGGCGTCAGGTAAACAGCCGCGCTTATTTAAGCCGCTTTAACTTTAGCGGAAGCGAGCAAAACAAAAAAGTAAGTATGCTTTCGGGTGGGGAGCGTAACCGTTTGCATCTTGCTATGACGCTTAAGGAAGAAGGGAACGTATTATTGTTGGATGAGCCAACAAACGACCTGGATGTAAACACGCTTCGTGCGCTTGAGGAAGGTCTTGAGAATTTCGCCGGTTGTGCTGTGGTAATTTCCCACGACCGTTGGTTTTTAGACCGAATTTGTACACATATCTTAGCCTTTGAAGGCGATAGCCAGGTGTATTTCTTTGAAGGCGGTTTCTCTGATTACGAAGAAAACAAGAAGAAGCGCTTAGGCGGCGATCTAATGCCAAAACGTATCAAGTATAAGAAGCTGGTACGATAATCCAAGCTATTTAAAATTCTGTAGAGAGGCTGTCTAAAAAGCAAGGACGTGTCCTGTTGAGCTTGTCGAAATATTTTCAACTTACTGATTATCAAGATCGGTTTCGACAGGCTCAACCTGACAACTTAAGTTAATAAGTCTTTTTAGACAGCCTCTTTTTATTTAATCAATTGCCAATCAGCAGAACTCTGTTGTGGTTGAAGCATTCCTTAGAATTAAATACTATTTTTATTAAGTCTAAATAGTTTTAGTTGTAATGGAATTTTATATTTGTGCCCGATACAGTTAAACGTTTTGAGAATTGAGGTGTCTTAGCTTCAAATCACACGCTTCAGGAGCATAATTATGAAAAAAAAGAAGTCTTTTAGTTTTCGGAAATTAATCAACGATGTGCATTTATGGCTGGGTCTTGCCAGCGGGATCATCCTCTTTCTGGTTTGTCTTAGCGGAAGTATTCTGGCATTTGAACACGAGATCAAAGCATTTTTTGAAGAAGATTTAAAAGTAGAACCAAAAGGGGAGAAGCTTAGTCTCAACGCACTCGAAACCAAAATACGGCAGGATCACGCCGGCACCCTTACTTCGGTAAGTATCCCGTCAGATCAATCTGACCCCTACACCTTTACCATCAAGGAAAATCCGGAAGAACGCCGCGGAACCAATCTTCAGGTGAATCCGTATACCGCAGAAACACTGGTTGCAGGACCTAACCCTGCAGATGGATTCTGCTTTTTATTTTTTAGAATGCACCGCTGGTTGCTTTTTGATTCGTCTATAGGCAGACCTATTGTTGGAGTGGCAACTATCTTCTTTTTGATCCTTTCCATCACCGGTTTGGTGCTTTGGTTTCCCAGAAAACTCAAGCGCAAAAACTTTAAAGCCGGTTTTAAGATCAAGACCAAAGCCAACTGGAAACGCGTCAATCACGATTTACACAATACGCTCGGGTTTTACGCGCTTATTTTTATTGTTATTATGGGCATTACCGGATTATGCTGGTCTTTTGAAGGCTATCGGGAAGGGCTGGGTAACCTGATAGGCACACCCGTTTTTAACCGCTCTTCCCCGGAATTTGAACTGCCCGAGACGACCACTACACTTGATCTTGATGCAATCGAGGAAGTCGCGGCACGTGTTTTTCCTTTCGATGGGGATTTGAACATCAGTTTGCCGGGAGATCGAGCCGATTATTTCAGCCTGCGCAAGAACCATGCTTCGGGATGGTCACCTGTGGCTGCAGATCGTGCCTATATTGCCAAAAACGGTGAAGTGCTTTCGGTAGATGTTTTCGCAGATAAACCGCTCAATGTACAGTTTGCATCGCTTATAAAACCGTTACACACCGGGGAGGTTTTTGGGATGTTTTCAAAAATCATTTACTTTTTGGCTTGTCTGATAGCCACGAGTCTTCCAATTACCGGAACGCTCATCTGGATCAATAAAATGAAAAAGAAAAAGTAAGACGATACCATTGTAAAAAAGCATCGCAGCGATAAACTACGATGCTTTTTTAATTACCTAAAGTGTTTCAATCTTTTTTAGAATACGATCGGCTTCGGCATACTTGTCATCACTGGCCGAGCGGTTGCTCTTGGAAAGTTCAAAAGCTTCCTTCATGAGCTTCTTGTATTCGAGTTCTAATTTTTCTTTTTCGGTCTTCTTTTTAAATAGTCCAAACATCGTTTTCTTTTTTTAGCAATTTTCGTTTAAGTTAAGAAACAATTCCTTCCCAAAACCTGGTTTAGGACTATTGTTTCAGACTTTTGAATAGAGTTCCAACGGTGGGCCTTACTTAAAATCGAGTTGTGTATTTTTACGGCTCATCAAAAACTACTTGCTTTTGGATTTAAGCAGCATAAAAGTCATTGCTTTTGACGCCGATGATACCCTTTGGGTCAACGAAACCTTTTTTAGAGAAGCCGAACTCGCCTTTGCCAGACACCTGCGTGAATACGGCGATGAGGAAGATATTGTAGAAAAGCTTCTGGATACCGAGATTCGCAATCTGGATACCTACGGTTATGGGATTAAAGGCTTTACGCTTTCGATGCTCGAAACAGCGCACCGCTTAATGGGCGATAAGCTGAGTGCCGAAACCATCGATTTCATTCTGAAGAAAGGAAAGGAAATGCTAGCCGAGCCGGTTGAGGTGCTACCGCACATTGAAGAGGTTTTGCAAAAACTGTCTAAAACGCACAAGTTGGTCGTGGCAACTAAAGGTGATCTACTCGATCAGGAGCGTAAATTAGTCAAAAGCGGTCTTATTGATTACTTTCACCATGTTGAGATTGTTTCAGACAAAAAGGAAACGCAGTATAAAAAGCTGGTAAAGCATCTCGATATTGAACCGGGACAATTTTTGATGGTGGGTAATTCCCTGAAGTCAGACGTAATCCCGGTACTGGCAATGGGAGGCTATGCGATACATATCCCCTTTCATACCACCTGGAGTCACGAGCAGGTTGATGAAGAAATTGCTCATTCTAAGTTTAAAGCTTTGAGCAGTGTAAAGGAGTTGCTGCAGTTGTTTTAAATCAACTTCGTCTGGGAAGGAAGCTGCGCAATACATAAACCAAAACCGCAATACCAACGCCCAGTAAGAGGCCCTTGCCAAATGAGGCGTGAAAAATCCAGATTACGATAGCGATGATTGCTAAAACGCCGAAAAGTATTGCAGCGCGTTTATGTTCCTTGTTCATTGTGCAAATATAGGTATATCCGGTAAAAATTTGAGAATGACTCAAATTCCTGATCAATATGTTTAAAAATTGAAGGTTTTTCGCGTTTACAATACCGGGTTTCGGTAGTTTTAGATAGCCTTTAAAGGAGTTGAAAATGATCTTTAAGTACCGAAAAAACGTTTGCGACCTTATTTCGTTAAAATCTGTAAATTTTTAAGGAAGATATAAAAGATTTGTACACTTTTGATATATAATTAACGTTACTGAAAAAACCAGGTAATAACCTATAACTAATCAAATTTTAGAAAAATGGAGAATGAAAATAAAAATACCGGAATGAAAGTAATTACGGGAATACTTGCCGTATTACTGGTAGTTGCGGGGGCTTTTGCAATAAAGCTGTACAATCAGGAAAAAAATACCAAGGCCGAACTTACTGAAGAAAAAGAATTGGTATTGAACGATCTGAAACAAATGGTTGCCAAATATGACGCGGTAATCGAAGAAAATAATCTGAAAGACACCGAACTTAATCAGGCTCGGGACCGTATTCAGGTATTGATTGACTCGGTTCAAAAAATGGAAGCTTCTATTTCTGTATTGCGTCGTTACCGTGATGAGGTTTACAAACTCAAGAAAGAGCGAGAGTATTTATTTGCTCAGAACGATAGCCTTAAAGGTATGAACAAGATGCTGGCTATGCGTGTAGACAGTACTACCTATGAACTGGAAGTAAGCCGTATGAAGCGCGACAGTCTGGCTACGATTAAAGATGAACTTGCCGAAAAAGTAGCTTTAGGTTCAAGCCTTGCCGCCAATAAACTGGTAGGTACCGGTGTGATTGTGCGCAATAGCGGTAAACTGGTAGAAAACGACCGTGCCCGTCGCGTTGACCGTATCAGAGCTTGTTATACCGTACCTCAAAACCGTATTGCTGAGGCCGGAGATAAACAACTTTACGTTCAGGTATTAGACCCGCAAAACAACATTATGGGGGCTAACAAAACCGTTAAAATAGACAGTATTACAACCGTTACTTACAGTGCTATTTCTAAGTTCTACTACGAAAACACTGCGCTTGATATCTGCGAAAACATCGCTCCACGTGGAGAAGATTTTGCAAAAGGTTTATACAAGATCAATATTTTTGATGGTGGAAAAATGATCGCTACTACCAGTCTGGTACTCGATTAAGTAATTCCCTTCAACAAATAAAAAAAGCTTCTGGTATTGCCGAAGCTTTTTGTTTTTAGAGCCTTTGGTAATTATTTTCCTCCATTTGCCCGAAGATCCTCGAGACAGAATGCTCCAAAGGTTGGCAGGCCGGTCATTGCAGAACTCGTAGCATCGGCAACGGTTTGAAAGTACATCAGGCAATTTTCCTGATCACAATGCTTATTCAGCGCATCTATGCCATCATCATTAGGTTGCTCATCTTCGTGATCACGTACCATGGGAGTCCCAAGATTTACGAGACCGAATAAGTGCCCAAACTCGTGTTCGGTAGTCACGGTTTCCAGTTGAGTGAGGCTCGCCCCGCCAATTCGGTTGCTGAAATCTCTTAGGGTTTTTTCGAAAATTATACATGAAGTATTGCGGTAAGCGGTGCCTAGAATGCGGCTGGTGGCATCATCTTTTTCAGAGCTCTGATCAGCAAAAAAGATCCAGACGGCCAGTTCGTCTCCGGCATTAAAAGCGGTACGGTTATCGGCTTCGATTTTTACATATTCATCACGTTCCAGAGAACCTACAGTTGTCGCAGGCACTACAGTTTCTATAAACGTGATTCCATCGGGCTTGTTTAAGCGTTCGGCGAAAAAACTGCGTAAATTATTAAGTGTGGTCGCAGAGGGTTTAAAACCGGCTACATAAGCGATTTCTACACGCAGACTGGTAAACGCATCGGCACTTAAAAAATCGCGGGCAGAAGATCCCAGGGCCTGTTTGTTAGCCACTGTAGGATCTGCCTGTGTGGACTCATCTTTAGAACAGGAAGCAAGTAGTAAAAGGCTTAAAAAGAACGTAAAATAGGGGGTAATTCTTGATATTTTCATCAGTTTGTTATTAGCGGGTGGTAAAAATACTTAAACGAAGAGCCACTGGCACTTGTTGTTTTTATAAATTGTTTTTAAAATTTACGAGGTAAAATGCTATTTGGTTTTCCTAATTGGTTTTAATCAAACGGGCGAGGTATTCATAATGCGGTCCGTCAAGGATTTTTTCGCACGTGAATCCGGTCTTTTCGGCTTCTTTTTTAAGGCTTTTAAAATCGAGGTATAACCAGTCAAAGGCTTGAGAAGTTTGCTTTTTATACTGAATTTTAAAAGTAACCTCGCCATAATAAGCCCGGCTCACATCGCGCCAGTAGCTTCCGTCTTCTTCCTCATACATAAAAGCGATGTCTGAAGAATCAACCAAAATCTGTCCGTTTTTGCTTAGCATGGAGCCCAACTGTTTAAGTGCGTTTGGAGTGTTTTTTAGCGTTTGAAAAATACCGGTGCCGTTCATCAATAGCAGGAGTGTATCATAAGAGGCTTCGGTGAGGTCAAATACATCTGCATGTACTGTTTTTTCAACTCCGCGCAGTTGGCAAACCTCAATCGCTCCGGCCGAAACATCCAGAGCGGTCACATCCTTACCCTGTTTTTGCAGGTATAAACTGTGGCTTCCGGCGCATGCGCCCACGTCCAGGATTTTTCCTTCAGCAAGCTTTAAGGCTTCCTGTTCGATTTCGGGCATTTCTTCAAAATCCCTGAAGAGATAAGGTACGGGGATTTCATCATCTTCGGTAAGGGAAGAGATGACTGTAATGTCTTCGGTGTACTTTTCGTTGTAAAAATCGAGGAGGGCTGCGCCGAAAACATCGGGGTTATCAGAATCTTTTTTCGCCATAAAATCAAGGCTGGTTTAATTGCGTATTTTTGCGCTATGGATGAATTTATTGAGCAGCTGCCCAATCTGGCCAAAGATAAGCATAAAGAGACTGCCGCCTATTTCAAAAAGCTGAAGCGCAAACCGCCCAAAGATCTGGATTACCAGATGCAGGAATTGCACGATGAGGAATTTGCGCAGACTGACTGTCTGGAGTGTGCCAATTGTTGCAAGACCACCGGGCCCTTGTTTACCGACCGAGACATCAGCCGTATAGCAAAGCATTTCAGGATGAAAGATGCGCAGTTTATTGACACCTATTTGCGAATTGATGAAGACAACGACTATGTGCTGCAAGAGGTGCCGTGTACCTTTCTGGGAGCTGACAATTATTGCATGATTTACGATGTGCGCCCCAAGGCCTGTGCCGAGTTTCCGCATACAGACCGAAAGAAATTTCAACAAATAACCAATATTACCCTGAAGAACGTTGCGATTTGTCCCGCAGCTTATAACATCGTCGAAAAGATGAAAGAACGTATAAAATTAAAGTAACGCCCATAATGGGCGATTAAACTATAAACCGATACCTATATAATTTATTGACAAAATAAATTTGTTACGAATTGCAAATTTTTAAAACTATGAAAATACCAGTACTCCTTTTTAGTCTGATGCTCGCAGCTTCAGGGATTGCTCAAAACATCAATGCAGACAAAAGCGCCTTTGCACACACCTTTTCTATCGTGGCGCGCGACGCGAATACCGGCGAGATGGCAGTTGCCGTACAGAGTCACTGGTTTAGCGTGGGCTCGCTTGTTTCCTGGGGAAAAAGCGGAGTAGGGGTCGTGGCAACTCAATCTTTTGTAAATCCGGCATACGGACCTAAAGGTTTGGTACTTATGCAGGAAGGTCTGTCAGCAGAAGCAGCCTTAGATCAACTGGTAGCCGAAGATGAAGGCAAGGCCTTTCGCCAGGTCGCTTTTTTAGATGTAAATGGAAATGCTGCCGCATACACCGGTGAGAAATGTGTGGTATACGCCAGTCAGATAACCGGTGATAATTTTTCGGTACAGGCCAATATGATGCTTACCGATCAAACGGTACCTGCGATGGAAAAAGCTTTTGAGGCTCATAGCGATCTTCCGCTTGCAGAGCGTATGGTGGCCGTGCTCAAAGCGGCTCAGGATGCGGGTGGTGATATACGCGGAAAGCAAAGTGCAGCCTTGATCGTGGTAGGTCCTGAATTGGCTGAAAACCCCTGGGAAGAATATAGAATCAATTTGCGGGTGGACGATCACGAAAATCCCATTGAAGAATTAGATCGTTTGCTGAAGGTTGCCCGTGCTTACGACTATATGAATCGGGGCGATCTGGCTGTAGAGGCCGGCGATATGCCCGAAGCCTTAAAGCTTTATGGTACTGCTGAACGTATGTTTCCCGATAACCTGGAAATGCAATTTTGGGCAGCTGTAGCTATGGCAAATGACGGGCAGCTAGAAGAAGCCAAGCCTATTTTTAAAAACATTTTTGAGCAGGACGAAAACTGGCGCGAGATGATAGGCCGTCTCGTAAAACCGGGATTATTAACGCTTAGTGAAGAAGAAGTAAAGGAGATACAGGAGTTGTAATCTCTTGCTTGAAACAAAAAAAAACGCCTGGGCTATAAGCTCAGGCGTTTTTGTCTTAAATCTTAGGTCTAAGATCTCAAATCTACAATCTAATCCTCAAGTCCACCACGACGGGTTCCGTCACGAGGCTCAGGCCAGGTCATTTGTTCGCCGGTTCTGGAATTTACCGGTAAAACAATTTGTTCGCGTGAGGTTTTCTCTTCATCTTCACTAGCCATATAGGCTAATACAGCCGTAAGAATTACGTTGTTTTGCACATCATCCCAAACGATTTTATCATAGGTATCGCGGTTGGTATGCCAGGTGTAGTTCCAGTAATTCCAGCTTAGCGAACTTAGGTTGAAAGCAGGAGCACCTGCGGCAACAAACGAGGCGTAGTCAGAACCTCCACGACCGGGAGCTCCGGGGAAGTTGGTTTCGATTTCGGCTACTTCATCGGGCACTGCGCTTAACCAGCTGCCCAGGTAATCGTAAGCGTGTAAAAATCCGTTTCCGGAGATGTTTGCCACGCGACCGGTGCCATTATCCTGATTGAATACCGCCTGTACACCGGCTACAATTTCCGGATGGTCTTTTACAAAAGAACGCGAACCGTTAAGTCCCTGTTCTTCGCTTCCCCAGTGACCAACAAGGATGGTGCGTTTTGGATTGGGATATACTTTTTTCAGAATACGCATAGCTTCCATCATCACGAGGGTTCCGGTGCCGTTATCGGTAGCGCCCTGAGCGCCGTCCCACGAATCAAAATGTGCAGAGAGAATCACATATTCGTCCGGTTTTTCGGTCCCTTTAATCTGAGCTATGGTATTGAAGGTTGGTGCTTCGCCCAGATCTTTAGATTGAGCCACCACCTTGATGACCGGTTTATCGCCATAATCCGCAAGGCGGTAGAGCAAACCGTAATCTTCTAAAGCGATGTCTACCATCGGGATTTTATCGGTGTAGGCCGAAAAGACTTTGTTTACGCCAAATCCGCGAGACCAGTTGCTGGTGATCACCCCAGCAGCTCCGGCTTTTTCCAAAATTTTCGGTAATTCGCGTGAAGAATATCCGGTGGCTTTGATGCGGGCGTTCCAGGCATCGTTAAGCGCTTCCCGCTCGGTTTTCATTTTTTCAAAAGATTCAGGAGTTGCCCATTCTTCCCAGTTTTCATCAGGTCTTCCGGAAGGTTGCGGCATAGAAATCAAAACAAATTTACCTTTGACCTGGCTCAGCATATCTTGAAATGCTAGTGAATCTTTAGCTTCCGGTAACACCACAACCTCGGCTTCTACACCTTTGGCAGAAGTCGAAGGGCTCCACGCCAGTTGCATGCCTTCCAGACTCACGCTGCGTGGACTCACCAAATCAATATGTGTAATCCCGCGATCCCAGGCTTTCCAAACTCCCCATTGCTGATTTTCAGCAGGGATACCCCAACCGGTATAGGTTTTAACCGCCCAGTCGTGTGCTTGTTTCATTTCAGGACTTCCTACGAGTCGGGGACCTACAACGTCGAGCAGTTGGTGAGCAAGTAATTTAAGCTGGGAGTTTTCAGTGGCTTCGGTAACCACCGCTTTGATGGTTTCCTCCTGACTTTGGGCGCATAACCCGGCGCTGAGCAGCGAACTGAACGCAAAAGCAAAAAGCTGTTTTTTCATGGATTTGTATTTAGTTTTCCGCCTAAAGTTAGCCTACAGATGGTATTTAAATGAAAGGAATCGGACAAAACTGCCCGATTCCCTGTACAATTAATAAGGCCCTATTTTTTCAGCCTAAAAATTCTTTATTCTGCAACAGACGAAAAAACGATGTTGCGAAACTTCCAGGCGGTCTGATCGTTATTGGTTCCCAGGGTTTGTTTCAGGATGATCCCAATGAGTTTTTGCTGAGGATCTGCAAAATACTGCGTGTTGAAATAACCTCCCCACTCAAAAGTATCCGGACTTCCCTGACCACCTTTCGCGGAAGCGCCTTCTCCCACAACCTTAAAGGCAAGACCGTGACCGGCACCCTGATCTGCCCAGATATTACCTATTTGATTGCTCAAAATAAAGTCGACAGTAGTTGGGCTTAAAATGCGTTTCCCGTTAAGCTCCCCGCCGTTGACGTACATCTGTAAAAACTGCGCGTAATCAAGCGCGGTACTGGAGAGTCCGGCTCCGCCCGAAAAGAAAGTTTGGGCACCGCTTATAGGATAGTTTGCAGCATAAAAAGCATTAGAACCGGCATCTGTCCATTTGCCATTTTCCAGAGCTTGTACGGCAACCAGACGCTCGTGCTTTTCTTTTGGGATGTAGAAATAGGTGTCGGTCATTGCCAGAGGCTCAAAAATCTCTTCGCGCATAAATACATCCAGCTTTTTGCCGGAAAGCAGTTCAACCAGATACCCTACCACATCGATTCCCTCGCTGTAGGTAAAACGCTCTCCTGGGTTGTGGTGGAGCGGCATTTTGGCAACCTTGGGTTCGTTTTCGGCCAGGGTTATGTTTTTGGTTGTAAAACCATCGATGATTCCGGCATCTTCAAATAATTTTCTAAAACGTGCATCGCCGTCTATCGCACCATAGCCAATCCCTGAAGTGTGGGTAAGCAAATGACGAATGGTAATGGGTTTATCTGCCTGGTGCGAGGTGTAGCTTCCGTCAGGAAATAGCGAGTCGAGTACCTGCGCGTCTTTAAACTCGGGAATATACTTTGCAATGGGATCGTCTAGCTGAAATTTACCGCGCTCCCACAAAATCATGGCTGCGGTTGAGGTTATGGCTTTGGTTTGTGAAGCAATGCGAAAGATGGAAGATGTTTCCAGTTTTTTCCCCGAAGGATCAGCCTGACCGAAAGCTTTATGATAAACCACCTTGCCATCGCGCACCACCAGCGCCAAGATGCCCGGCACCTGTTTTTCGGTTATTGCCTCGTTGGCCAGCGAGTCGATATAGCTGAGGTGATAGCTGCGCATACCTGCATCTGCAGGTTTTGCAACGGGTAATTCATAGATGTTTTGCTGGGCGAAAGCGGTAAAACCGCAGAGGCATAAGCCTAAAACGAACGGCTTCAGGAATGTGTTTTTCATAAAGTTATTAGAGTTTGCTATTTACTGTTTCCGTCACTGATACTAATGATCCTGACCGATTTACCAGTGCGCAGGTTGGATAGGTTTTCTTCGTAAAGGCTTACTTTTTTCTCGAGTTTTTGAAACTGATCTAAAGTTAATTTTAAGGTGCGGTAACCTACCATATTAAACAAAAGGGTGTCCTGAGGTTGCAGACCGTTTGCCTGTTCAAAGTAGAAGACTCCGTCTTTTTTTGTGGTAACCCCTTTTTTTATCGATTTGATAAATACGTTTACGCCCATTATTGGCTCCTGAGTTTTAGCATCGGTGACTGTGCCCAAAAGTCGCTGGGCTTGTGTAGCGCCCCAAAAAAGCAAAAGCGTTAACGTGATAAGAAATTTCATAAAGGCTTGCGTTTTTCTATGAAAGATTGATTTTTAAGAAATTGAGGGCCTTAAATATAGGAAATACGCAGATACTAGTTGTTAATTTTCGACAATTTTAGGGTAATTTACACGTGTTTTAAAATTAAGGATAGATCAGATATCCGGAGCGCAGGGACTTAAACCGGTCAATGCCGGGTTTCCAGGAAGCATAAATAGCATCAAGCCCCAAATCCTGCTCAATTTGTTTTTGCAGAAGCGCCGTACCCGCGTGTGCAGTGAAATTGGTCGTGTTGAAAAAGGAAGCTTTATCGGTATAGTTTTGATAAGCGTTGTAGATAAAACTCAGGTCTACCCGGTTGAGAGGAGCAAGCTCGCGCAGATCAAGGCCGTGGCAAACTTCGCCTTTAAATTTGGGGTTTTTGGAACCAAAATTAGGCTGAGGCGTGTAAGTAAGAGGATAATCGGCTGCCGGTAGTAACGGGCTGCCTATAACCTGAAACTGCATTTCGGTACCCCGACCGGCGTTAAGCGCCGTGCCCTCGCAAAGTCCCAGGCTGGGATACAGCATTACCGACTGGTCGTTGGGTAAATTGGGCGAAGGCCGTACCGGTAGTGAGTAGGCTAAATCGTGCCGGTACCCCGTCATTGGGATTACGGTAAGCTTGACATCTTTTTGAGATTTTAACCAACCTTCTTTGGCCATCATTTGCGCGTATTCTCCTATGGTCATCCCGTGAACCAGCGGAACACCGGTGTGCATACCCAAAAAGCTGGTGTGTTCGGCTTCCATCACCGGGCCGTCTATATAGCTTCCGTTGGGATTGGGGCGATCGAGCACAAGGACCGGAATGCCGGCATCTGCGGCTGCTTCCATCACATAATGTAAGGTGGCGATATAGGTATAAAAGCGTACACCCACATCCTGAATATCAAAAACAATCACGTCCAGACCTTCCAGCTGCCCGGGTTTTGGTTTTTTATTGTTGCCGTAAAGCGAAATCACCGGCAAACCGGTTTTAGGGTCTTTTCCGTCTTTTACGGCTTCGCCGGCATCGGCTGTGCCTCTAAAACCATGTTCGGGAGAAAAGACTTTTATCAGATTTACGTCTAGACTTAAAAGCGAATCAACCAGGTGGGTATAACGCTCTTCACCGTTTATTTTTTCGGCTTTAAGAATTAGCGAACTGGGATTGCCCACCACAGCCACACGCTTGTTTTTCAACATGGGGAGGTAGGCTTCGGTGCGGTTTGCGCCCAAAACCAATTCGGTTTCCTGATTTTGCGCATCAGGCAGTGAAGCTTCAGCAGCGGCTTCCTGTTTTTGTTTTCCGGGATGGTTTCCGCAGGAAATCGCAATTACAACAACTAAAAAAAAGGTACTTTTGAGCAAACGAAACGCCATAGGACGATTGAATTTTGAATATTTTACAGCTAAACGCATAATTGGTGCCAAACAGTATAAAAGTACTGCTTCGACCCCTATTATTAAAATTGCGATCATCGCAATTGTGCTCGGTATGGTGATGATGATGATTACCATCGCCACAGGTATAGGACTTCAGCAAAAAATAAAAGAAAAAGTTTCGGCCTTTAATGGCGATGTGATTGTCTCCCAGTTTGATGGCAACAACAGCGATATAACGCTCAATCCTATTCCTAAAAATCAGGATTTTTACCCCGATTTTAAAAGTGTACCCGAGGTGAGTCACGTACAGGTTACGGCTACCAAAGCCGGTGTGATACGTACACCAACCGATTTTGAAGGCATCATTGTAAAAGGCGTGGGCGCAGACTACCGCTGGGATTTTATGCAGGAGTTTTTAGTAGCAGGAAGACTGCCTGACTACAGCGATAAACTCAATACCGAAATCCTGATCAGTACCTATCTCGCCAACCGTCTTGGTTTTAAAAACGGCGATAAGGTGATCGTGTTTTTCCTGAAAGAGGATGGGGGCTTTTTAAACCGCCGCTTTGATATCGTGGGGATTTACGATAGCGGTTTTCAGGAATTTGATGAGACTTTTTTGTTTGCAGATATCAGGCATATTCAAAGGCTCAACCGGTGGGAAGAGGATCAGGTAGGCGCTTTTGAAGTTTTTGTAGACGATTTTGATAAGCTCGATGAGATTGGGGTCGAAATCTATAAGAATACCGATTCGTTTCTCAATACGATGACCATTAAGCAGAAATATTACTCCATTTTTGAGTGGTTATCCCTTTTTGATTTTAACATAGCACTCATCATAGCGGTAATGATCATCGTTGCCGGGATCAATATGATTGTGGCCCTGCTGGTACTCATTCTGGAGCGTACCCCGATGGTGGGGATACTCAAAGCTTTAGGCGCCAGTGACTGGAGCATCCGTAAAATTTTTATGTACAACGCGCTGTATCTGGTAGGTGTGGGATTGTTTTGGGGTAATGTTATCGGTATCGGTTTATTGTTGATTCAAAAGTATTTTGGTTTGATTACGCTAAATCCTGAAACGTATTACGTAAGCGAAGCTCCCGTCTATATAGACTGGTATTATATCGTGTTGCTCAACGTGGGTACTTTCCTGCTGTGCGCGCTGATGCTGCTTATACCATCTTATGTGATCACCCGTATTTCTCCGGTTAAGACTATTAAATTCGACTAATTGGCTCCGCCAAAAGGTGTAGTATCCTACGACATGCCTCGAAATGAAGGCCATGTTTCCTTTGTATACCTCAAGGGCTTCCTGAGCTCATTTACGTTCTCGCAGGGGCGAAAGCAAAACCGCATTAGTTACAACTGAGAGGCTAAATTCTACAGTTGAGTAAAGCCTTTTTCTGATCGCGCAGATGAATGTTCATTTTTGAAGGGTAATTCAAAACCTTTATGATGGAAACCGCAATTAAGATCGCAATTTACATTCACGCTTTTTTTGGAGCCATCGGCCTTATAGCCGGAAGCCTTAGTTTTATGGTCAAAAAAGGAAGCAAATTCCATAAAAAATCCGGAAAGTGGTTCACGATTGGCATGTTGGCGAGTTCGGGTCTTTCGGTGCCCATTGCCAGTATGCCGGGACACGAAAACCCCTTTTTGGTGATGATTGGCTTATTTACTATTTATATGGTGTTGGTAGGCAACCGGTCTTTGCGTTTTAAAAAGCGTAAAACTGTTGCCAGTAAAGTAGATTGGGGCATTTCGGGATTTATGGCCTTAATTTCGGCGTTGATGCTTGCCGCGGGACTGCTAAAATCGGGAGAGATAGCGGTGTTGTTTCTGTTTTTTGGCGCAATTGGTCTGGTGCTGTGTTTGATGGATTTCAATTTTTTGCGAAATCCGCATAGAACCAAAACCGGCTGGCTGGTACAGCACATCGGTAAGATTGTAGGGGCTTATATCGCATCGGTTACCGCTTTTCTGGTTGAAGGAACCCATCTGTCTGGTCTGGCGGTTTGGATTCTTCCGGCAGTGGTGGGCAATACGGCAACGATTTATTGGATTCTCAAGGTGAAAGGTGTAAAACTGAAGCTTCCGCTACAAAGAGCATCCTCGAGCTTTTCAGAGTAATTGCCTGAGCGTTAATTCTTGTTAATTCGGCATAAAAATTATTCTTAAGTCTTAGATTTCTCAAAATAGAAAGTATATTCCGCTTTAAATTTGAGATAGCTTAAAAAATCACTTTATGCAGTATGCCGAAAATATTCTGGAAACCATAGGCAACACGCCGATGGTGAAAATCAACAGACTTACCGCAGATTTACCCTGTCTGGTGCTGGCTAAATACGAGACCTTCAATCCGGGGAATTCGGTAAAAGACCGAATGGCAGTAAAAATGGTTGAAGATGCCGAAGCTGCCGGGATTTTAAAACCGGGAGGAACCATCATCGAAGGTACCTCGGGAAATACCGGAATGGGGCTTGCATTGGCTGCAATTGTGAAAGGCTATAAAATGGTCTGTGTTATTTCAGACAAACAAAGCAAGGAGAAAATAGATATTCTTAAAGCGGTGGGCTGCGAAGTAGTGGTTTGCCCAACCGATGTGGCACCCGATGATCCGCAGTCTTATTACAGTACCTCACGCCGCCTGGCTGAAGAAACGTCCAATTCCTGGTACGTCAATCAATACGATAACCCGAGTAACTGCAAGGCGCACTTTGAGTCAACCGGCCCGGAGATCTGGGAACAGACGGCAGGCAAAGTAACCCATTTTGTGGTTGGGGTTGGTACCGGCGGAACTATCTCAGGAGTAGGTGCCTATCTTAAAATGAAAAACCCAAACGTGAAAGTTTGGGGTGTTGATACCTACGGATCAGTCTTCAAAAAATACCACGAGACCGGTATTTTTGATGAAAACGAGATTTATCCCTACATCACCGAAGGTATTGGCGAAGACATACTCCCGCTCAATGTAAACTTTGATCTGATAGACGGCTTTACCAAGGTAACCGATAAGGACGCCGCAATTTACACCCGCCGGCTTGCCAAAGAAGAAGGTTTTTTTCTGGGCAATTCGGCAGGTGCAGCTATAAAAGGATTACTTCAGCTTAAAGAACATTTTACTAAGGATGATGTCGTAGTAGTGCTTTTTCACGATCACGGCAGCCGCTATGTGGGCAAAATGTATAATGATGCCTGGATGCGCGAAAAGGGTTTCCTGGACTAAAATTAGCTGTCCTCGCGGGTTACATTCATTTTTAAAATCTGATAATCTGAATCTTCACCACTTGCTTTCAGCACGATAGCCGACCCTGAATATGTTTCTGTATTTTCATTTTTCGTTTTGACTGTGTAGCGTAAAGGCAATGCTACTTCAGTACCATTAGTATTGGTATTTACGGTTGCATCCTGTGTAAAACTGACCGTTATGGTTTCAATTTCAGCGTTTTCTTCTGCAAATTCAGAAGCTGTTCCCCGGTCACTGGAGCGTGACATTTGCTCATAAGCTTCAGTGAAATCGCCGCGGTCAAGAGCAGCGAAATACTTATTTACTACTTGTTTGGCACTTACAATTTCGGCTTTATTTTGAGCTGAATCGCTGTCATCTGCAGGAATCATATCCTTGCCTTCCACGACAGGCCCTTCGCGTTCTTCCAGCTGAATTTCGTTATCGCTGTTTGTTTTTCGATCTCCACATGATACGGTAAAAATTCCGGCAGCAAGGAGAAGTGTAAAAATTGATTTTTTCATAATACATTATTTTTTTTAAAGGTATTGGAGCTGAGGCTTGAAGCCTATTAAGGTTGTGCTAAAATTGCTTTAACTTTATCCTAATGAACGAGGCTTTTTTACATTATCTCTGGAAGTTTTTAAAATTTGAAGACGCCACTTCAGAGTATGGCCTGTTTACAACTACCGGGCAGACCATACAAATCCTTAAACCGGGAATGCGCAACCAGCTTGCGGGTCCCGATTTTTTCAATGCTCAGCTGCGTCTAGACGGGCAGCTCTGGGCCGGTAATGTCGAGATTCATCTCAAAAGTTCAGACTGGTATTTGCACAATCACGAGCAGGATGAGGCCTACGCAAATGTTATTTTACACGTGGTTTGGGAAGATGATTGTGCGGTATTTGATAAAGCCAACCAGCCCATACCCACCTTAGCTTTAAGTGGGCGCGTCCCCCAGAAACTATTGTATTCTTACAAAAATTTGCTCAAACGGGATCAGAAGCGTTTTATTAACTGTGAAACCGATTTTGGAGAAATCCCGGCATCTGTTTTTGAGCCCTGGCTTGAGCGGGTTTATTTTGAACGTCTGGAGCGAAAAGTACTTGGGGTTGAAGCTCAGCTTGACGAACTTCAGGGCGATTGGGAAGCGGTATTGTTTGTGAGACTGGCGCGTAGTTTTGGTACGCTGGTCAATGCCGAAGCATTTGAAGAACTCGCCAGGGGCATTCCGTTTACGGTAGTTCGTAAACTGAGTACTGCGCCGGGATTGCTCGAGCCCGTGCTTTTAGGTCTGGCCGGGTTATTGCCCGAAGAAACACAGGAAGCAGCAGTGCGCAAATGGAAGCAGGATTTTGAATTTGCCAGAACTAAGTTTAATCTTTCGCCCGGCCTCAACCATCAGATGCAGTTTTTCAAACTGAGACCGCCTAATTTTCCAACGCTACGTCTTTCACAACTTGCGGCTATTTACGAGCAGTCGCCAAACCTCTTTGAGGTTTGTGTGCAGACTTCAGAACGGGAAGTTTTTCAAAAAATACTAGGCGTTAAAGCTTCTGCCTATTGGGAGACGCACTACACTTTTGGGAAACCACACGCCGCCAGGGCAAAAAAACTGACTGCCGGTTTTACCGATATTTTACTCATCAATACCCTGATCCCGGTGAAATTTGCTTACGCCCGATCCCGTGGTTTAGAAATTGAAGAAGACCTGCTCAGCTTATTGACCCAGATTCCACTGGAACAGAACAGCCTGGTTGCCGGTTTTGAAACCTTGCGAAAGTTTGATAAAGATGCATTGCACAGTCAGGCTTTGATACAATTAAAGCAACAGTATTGCGACCCAAATAAATGCCTGCATTGTGGTTTGGGTAATTTTCTGCTAAGTGCAGGGCACAAATGACACTGCCCGATAAAATTTAGTAATTTGCACACAAACGGGACTAGATGAATTTGATTTCCAGAATACGGTACTTTTTTGAGCGTAACGGGTTTTACGTTTCTTCGCGGCTTGCCGACCGTATGGGGATTCGCGCTAAAAACGTGCGCCTGTTTTTTATATACCTCTCGTTTGCTACAGCAGGTCTGGGCTTTGCCGTTTATCTGGTGCTTGCCTTTTGGTTAAAGCTCAAAGATTTAGTCTATACAAAACGAAGCTCGGTATTTGATTTATAACTATGCTACAACTTTTTAGGAATCGCTTTTATGTTGCATTAAGTCTTATACTCGCTATGCTTGTTTTTGGCGTGCTGGGGTTTAAATTTTTTGCGCAGTACGATTGGACAGATGCAATTTATATGACGGTGATTACCATCAGTACGGTAGGCTTTGGTGAGGTACAGCCGCTCAATGATGTTGCCAAAATATTTACGGTTGTCTTAATTTTAGTGAGTGTTACCGTGGTGGGTTATGCGATTTCGGTAATTACCGAATTTATTTTAAGCCGAAGTAATTTTGAACTTTTAAAAGAAAAACGCGTGTTGAAGAAAATTGAAGAACTCGAGAATCACGTGATTGTGGTGGGGTATGGTCGTAACGGTAAACAAGCGGTACAGAAACTTACCACGTATGGGAAGCCCTTTGTAATTATAGAACAAAGCGAAGACGTCGTGGCTAAGTTTCAGACAGACGAGATGCTTTTTGTGACCGGAAATGCCAACGAAGACGAAATTCTTGTAAAAGCCGGTGTTGATCGTGCTTCAACGCTTATTTCGGCTTTGCCTAATGACTCAGATAATTTATTTGTGGTGCTTTCGGCCCGGCAGATGAACAAAAAAATGAAAATTATTAGCCGCGCATCTGAAGAAACAACCTATCAAAAACTGAAATTTGCCGGTGCAGATAACGTCATTATGCCCGATAAAATAGGGGGTGATCATATGGCTTCTTTAGTTGTGGTACCTGATTTGGTCGAATTTTTAGATAACCTGCAGGTCACTACGGGAGGTCGTGTTAATGTACAGGAAATCACTTATGAGGCCGTTTGCCCGGATCATAAAACCCGCACTATAAGGGATATAGACCTGCGCGCCAAAACCGGTTGCTCTATAATTGGGTACAAATCTCCATCGGGTGATTATTTGATCAATCCCGAAGCTTCCCTGCTGCTGGAGCGGGACTCCAAACTTATTGTTATAGGAAGGCCTGAGCAGATTGAAAATTTACACAAAGAATTTGCGATTTAGTAGTATGTTTACGGTGTTTAGAAGTAAAGTTTGAAAGATATTCAACGCAATTGAACAAAACTCCTTTTTTTAACCTAATCACATGCTAATTCATGAAGCACATTTTTACCGCAATGCTCTTGCTTACAACCATTTTTACCGCAAGTGCACAGGATGCTGAAATCGGGATCGATCAGCAAATCGATCAGGCGTTTGCCCCCATTTCAGATTTCTTCTTTAATCTTATTTTCTTCAATGTTTTCGGGATTCCCTTTGTGTTGCTACTTCTCGTATTTAGCGCATTCTTTTTTACCATCTATTTTGGTTTTCCAAACTTCCGTTATTTCGGTAATGCCATTCAAACCGTACGCGGTAAGTATGAAGATATCGAAAATCACGGAGCTAAAGTTTTGTATGGAGAAGACGGAATTGCAAACGGCGTAGATTTAAATAAGGTTGATATTGAGCAGCATATTGAAAATTTAGACAATGATCTTGCTGTAAATAATGATATTGTAGATACCATACGCGATGAGTCGTCTGCGGGCGAAGTAAGTCACTTTCAGGCGCTGGCTACTGCGGTTTCGGGTACGGTAGGTAATGGTAATATCGCCGGGGTAGCTCTTGCAATTGCTTTGGGCGGTCCCGGAGCAACCTTTTGGATGATTGTTTGCGGCTTGCTCGGGATGTCTACCAAGTTTGTAGAATGTACGCTAGGAGTGCAATACCGCGACGTAGGTGAAGACGGTACCGTTTATGGCGGACCTATGTATTACCTGACCAAAGGTTTAAAGGAAAGAGGTTTTGCTGTTTTAGGAAAAATTGCAGCGGTCATTTTTGCCATTTTCTGCATTGGCGGTTCTTTTGGTGGCGGTAACGCGGCCCAAAGCAACCAGGCAACAATAGTTTTAAAGGAGTTGTTTAGCCTTGAAAGTACCGGGGCAGGATTTTGGATTGGGGTAGTAATTGCAGTGCTTGTAGGGGTCATCATCATTGGCGGAATCAAACGTATTGCTCAGGTGACTGAGAAGGTAGTTCCATTTATGGCGATTATGTATCTCGCGGCTTGTTTTTATATTATAGCAATCAACTTTTCACTGCTTGACGATGCGTTTGCCTTGATTATGGAAGAAGCCTTTAATCCAACAGCGATAGGAGTAGGAGGTGTGATCGGAGTACTTTTGGTAGGTTTTAAGCGGGCAGCGTTTTCCAATGAGGCGGGTGCGGGTTCTGCGTCTATCGCACACTCTGCGGTACGTACCAAATATTCGGCGAGTGAAGGGCTGGTTGCCCTGCTGGAACCTTTTATTGATACGGTGGTTATCTGTACGATGACGGCTTTAGTCATTATCATATTTAACTTTGGCGGCTTTTTTGAATATGGAGGAGACGGCAGTGGCGCAGTAATCATTGACGGGATGTCCTACGAAGGTGCGGGGATTACCTCAAAAGCCTTTCACGAGTATATTCCGTTTTCAAATGTGTTTTTGACTATCGCGGTGGTGCTTTTTGCAGTTTCTACGATGATTTCGTGGTCGTACTACGGTCTTCAATCCTGGAAGTTTCTCTTCGGAAGAGGTAAAGTTGCAGATTTGGTTTACAAACTCCTTTTTCTAAGCTTTATCGTGATTGGTGCAGCGGCAAATATGGGTTCGATCTGGCAATTTTCTGATGCTATGATTTTTGCAATGATCTTCCCGAATATGGTTGGCTTATTCTTCCTGTTTCCGGTCGTGAAAAAACAATTAAGACGCTATCTCGATGCGATCAAATTGAAAAGGGAAGCCTTAAGCTGAGATCTTTTTATTTAGAACTATAAAACCCGAAGTTGAAAAGCTTCGGGTTTTTTGTTTTTAAAAGTTACGTGAAATTGAAAATCAGTTTTTGAAGATATTTTGAGAATTATTTAAATTTTCATCGCTAAAGGGGCATTCTGCTCGTTTTTTAAAAGCGTTTACCTTTGAAAAAGCCTAATTTTTTAGCATATTGCGTCTTTCCAGGAAAAAAAGTGTTAAACCAAAAAAATCTTATGAAGAAAATTATTTTTCTTGTGTCTGTTCTTTTGCCCTTATCGGTACTTGCGCAGGACTTAAAAGTAACTGCAGACGTTTCAAACCCTACAACTCAAATTAATGACGGTGTTGCAGAATTAAATGTTACCGGAGGAACTCCGCCCTACAGCTACAAATGGAGTAATCAAAACACACCACTTTCTTCAAACTCTGCAAGCGGTCTTACCGAAGGAATCGAGCATTATGTTGTTGTAACTGATGCTGCTGGTAATGAGGTTGCTGAAGAATTCAAGATAGAAACCGAATCGATTGTTGAAGTATTTAACGGTACCATGACTCCCGCTGTAGCCGGCTTGGGATCAGTACTTTTCTGGGATCCATTTGCGGCAGTAGGTTTGTACGATCCCGTGATCTATGCCGATTTAAAAATGATTGCAATACCGGGATGGGAAACCGGTACACCGTTTAAATATACGCTGAAAGAGTGGCTGGTTGCCGATGGTGGAAAGGTGAAAAAAGGCGAGCCTATAGCGTTGGTTGATCTGAGTAATGGGACTTCAATCACTGTAAATGCTGAAGCAAATGGTACGTTGAAGCATATCAATGAGACCGGAAGTATTATTTACAATCCGGATAATACCGAACACGTAATTCAAACCAATGCCGATGTTTTTGGGGAAATTGTCTACGACGATCCCGTCCCCTTATTACATCCTAACGGCGATAAGCAAACCACCCAGATTCCATTCATTGTGGTGTGGCTTATTTTTGGTGCGGCATTCTTCACCGTGCGTATGGGCTTTATCAATTTAAGAGGCTTTAAGCACAGTCTGGAACTGGCAAAAGGTAAATATGACGATCCTGATGCACCAGGAAGTATAACCCATTTTCAGGCATTAGCTACTGCGGTTTCAGCTACTGTAGGTTTGGGTAATATCGCGGGTGTTGCGGTTGCCGTATCCCTGGGTGGGGCAGGAGCAACGTTCTGGATGATCGTGGCAGGACTACTCGGGATGTCTTCAAAATTTGTAGAGTGTACGCTGGGTGTAAAATACCGGGATATCCTTCCTGATGGCCGGGTGTTTGGTGGTCCTATGAATTACCTGAGATACGGTCTTCAAAAACGAAATATGGGAGGCCTGGGTAAAGTACTTGCAGCCTTCTTCGCGATTCTTGCAATTGGGGCTTCTTTTGGTGGTGGAAATATGTTCCAGGCAAACCAGTCTTTTGAGATTTTGAGTGGTCAGTTTGGCTGGCTTGAAGGTAACGGTTTCTGGTTTGGTCTTACCGTTGCAGTGCTCGTAGGAGTCGTAATTATTGGAGGGATTAACAGTATAGCCAAAGTTACCGGTAAGATTGTGCCTATTATGGCAGGGGTTTACGTACTGGGTGCTTTAACTGTTATATTTATCAATATTGAAAACATAGGCCCTGCATTTTCTGCAATTATTGACGGGGCATTTAGCCCAAGCGCTTTAAAAGGGGGTATCCTGGGTGTACTTATAGTAGGTTTCCAGCGTGCGGCATTCTCTAACGAAGCCGGTGTAGGTTCTGCGGCTATCGCTCACAGTGTTGCCAAGACAAACCATCCGCCATCTGAAGGTTTTGTTGCGCTTCTTGAGCCTTTTATAGATACGGTTGTGGTATGTACCTTAACAGCTTTAGTTCTCATTTTTACCGGGATGCACGAAGTAACGGGTGTTGCAGGAGCAGATCTTACTTCTGACGCTTTTGGTAGTGTCATCAGCTGGTTCCCGTATGTGCTTGCCGCAGCGGTATTCTTATTTGCATTTTCAACGATGATCTCCTGGTCTTACTACGGTATGCGTGCCTGGACTTATTTATTTGGAAAAAGCAAAAAATCAGAGTTACTTTATAAAATCTTATTCTTGTTCTTTGTAGTGGTAGGAGCATCGGTAAGTCTGGGAGCAGTTTTAGATTTCTCAGATATGATGATTCTGGCAATGTCCTTCCCTAACATTATAGGTCTGTATATTATGAGCGGTGAAGTTCGTGCAGATTTAAGGGAATACTTTAGAAAGTTAAAAGCCGGTGAATTGTTTAAAAAACAAAAAGTGGCCAAGAATGCTTAACTAGCTTTAAAATATGAAAGAGTTAAAATCCCATTTCGAACTGGATAACCGGCAGCGAAATGGGATTTTGCTTTTAGTGCTATTAGTACTCGTTAGCTGGGCGTTGTATTTTTTTATTGAACCGCCCCAAAACGACTCCAATTCCAGAGCTTTAAACGAGGAGCAGCTAAACATTTTTGAAGCGCGAATCGATAGTATTCAGAAGCTTCAGGATAGTCTTAATCAGCCAAAAATGTATTCCTTCAACCCAAACTTTATTACCGATTATAAGGGCTATACTTTGGGTATGGAAGTTGAAGAAATAGACCGGTTGTTACGCTTTCGCGAAAGCGGGAAATGGATCAATTCGGCTGAAGACTTTCAGCAGGTGACAGGAGTTTCAGATTCACTTCTGGCCGCTATCGCTCCCTATTTTAAATTCCCGGAATGGGTAAATAAACCGAAAACAAAATATCAGCCCTTTCAAAAGGAGGCCGAGTCGCCCGGTTCAAAAAGTGACTTAAACACCGTGTCGTTTGAAGAATTGATGAAGCTTGAAGAATTAGATCAGGTTATGGCCAGGCGTATTTTGGATTACCGCAGGAAGTTAGGCGGTTTTCTCGATGACCGCCAATTGTATGATGTGTATAGTATTTCAAAAGAACAGGTGAAACAACTTCAAAGTCGTTACACGGTACTTTCCAAACCGGAGATCAAACGAATTGATGTAAATAAGGCAAACGCTTCAGACCTGTCAACCGTGCCTTTTATTACTTTTGATATCGCGCGCGAAATCGTGAATTACAGGACGCTGCATGACGGTATTTCAGATCTGGATGAGCTCCTTAAAATAGACGGAATTACTACCTACAAATTAGATCGAATTAAATTATATTTGTCATCCAACCAAAATTAAGTAGGTGTATTAACGAATATTGAAGTTTATACTTACAGACTTCCTTTCCAATTACCTAATTAACAACATTCCCATTATATATGGGAGCGATTATTTTAGTTCTAATATTCCGGAATCCTGTTTTTAGATAGGGCTTTAATTCCGGTAGGTGAAAAAAGCAATTACATGAACAACGCGTTTTTTTCAGAAGAGCATCAGCTCTTCAGAGAAAGTTTGAGAGATTTTTTACAAAAAGAGGTAGTGCCTCACCTGGATAAATGGGAAGAGAGCGGAACCATAGAACGGTTCATTTGGTCCAAGATGGGAGAGATGGGCTATTTTGGCCTTGCTTACCCGGAGCAATATGGAGGGCTTGAACTGGATACCTTTTATACCGTTATTTTTCTGGAAGAGTTACAGCGCATCAATAGCGGAGGTTTTGCTGCCGCGATGTGGGCACACGCCTATCTGGCGATGACGCACCTCAATGCCGAAGGTTCTCCTGAGATTAAAGAAAAATATCTGGTTCCAAGTATTACCGGAGAGAAAATAGGTTGTCTTTGCATTACCGAACCTTTTGGAGGTTCTGATGTTGCCGGAATGCGCAGCACTGCGGTATTGGAAGGAGACCATTATATACTTAATGGTTCGAAAACCTTCATCACAAACGGAGTCTATTCCGATTATCTTGTCATTGCGGCGAAAACAGCTCCCGAAATGGGCAATAAAGGCATGAGCATTTTTGTGGTAGATCGTAATACCGAAGGTATTTCTGCTACAAAATTAAACAAACTGGGATGGCGTGCTTCAGATACCGGCGAGATCGCATTTAGCGATGTGAAAATTCCGGTTTCCAACCTTATGGGTGAGGAGAATAAGGGTTTTCAATACATTATGCAGCATTTTGCATTAGAGCGGCTTATAATGGGAATCAATGCACACGCCCGCGCAGAGTTTGCATTAGAATACACGCTTGGTTACATGGCAGAGCGAAAGGCTTTCGGGAAAAATCTGGACCGTTTTCAGGCTTTACGGCATGGTGTGGCAGATATGTCTACCGAAGTTGAGGTGATAAAAACCTTCAACTATAATGTTGCTAGAAGTTTGGATAAGGGAGAATATGTGGTTAAAGAGGCCAGTATGTCAAAATTAATGGCGACTAAAATCGCAGACGAAGTAATCTACAAGTGTTTGCAAATGCTGGGAGGTTACGGCTATATGGAGGACTATCCGTTAGCGCGTATGTTTAGAGACAGCAGACTAGGCCCTATTGGCGGAGGTACTTCTGAAATCCTAAAAGAGATTATCGCAAAAATGGTAATCGACAAGAAGGAGTATAAGCCGGCTGCCAAATAAATATAAAAATAGTATTGCGGGTTGTGAAGATTGAATTATCTTTGCCGCCTGTAAACAGATAAGAATTTAAAGAAAGGAGGTACCACTATGTTAATTATACCAGTAAAAGACGGAGAAAATATCGATAGAGCGCTGAAGCGTTTCAAGAGAAAATTTGATAGAACGGGAACTATGCGTAAGCTGCGTGATCGTCAGGCATTCACAAAACCTTCTGTAGAACGTAGAAGAGAAATTCAGAAAGCCTCATATATTCAAGGTCTTCGCGATCAGGAGAATATTTAATATTCCGTCAGTAAAGTTTACACTTTACATGGCATTATTAACAGAAAGACTTATCCTCTTTCCATTAATATAAAATTAAACCGTCAGTTTTTCTGGCGGTTTTTTTATTTACAACAGTTTGGGTTGTGGTAGATTGCCGATGAATACCTATCTTTTGAATCTATCTAATAAGAACTAAAATTGGCCCTTTCTTCATTCATAGACTATCTCAATCTCGAGCGTAAGTATAGCAGGCATACGGTGACGGCATATAGCCGGGATATAGAATCATTTCTAGACTTTTTAGATACAGAATATGGAGCAATGCCTGTGACTGAGGTTTCGTATCCGCTTATTCGCTCCTGGGTTGTGAAGTTGGGTGACGAGGGTTTGGGTAATCGTTCTGTAAACCGAAAGGTGGCGTCGTTAAAGGCGTATTTTAAATTCTTGCAGAAAACAGGAGTTTTGCAACAGTCCCCGCTTGCAAAGCATAAATCCCTTAAAGTTAGGAAAGAGATTCAGGTTCCTTTTTCGGGAGATGAGATAGATGCCGTGTTGGGAGAGTTGAGTAGCAGTTCTGATTTTGAATCGTTGCGGGATTTGGCAATGGTATCTTTATTTTATGCTACAGGTATGCGCAGGAGTGAGTTGATCAACCTGAGGGTCAAAGATGTTGATTTGGCCCGGCGAAGCATTAAAGTGCTTGGAAAGCGCAACAAAGAGCGAATCATTCCGTTAATAAATTGGTTGGTCGATATTTTAAATACTTATATCGATCAGCGCAATCAGTGTTTTGGAGCTGAAAATGATAGGCTTTTGCTTACTAACAAGGGTGAAAATCTGTACGATACGTTTGTTTACCGAACAATAAATCGCTACTTTAGTAAGGTGTCCCAAAAGACAAAGACGAGTCCGCATATGTTGCGGCATACTTTTGCAACCCATTTGCTTAATAACGGAGCAGATTTGAATGGGGTCAAAGAATTACTGGGGCACGCCAGTTTAGCATCTACTCAGGTGTACACGCACACGAGTATGGCTGAGCTAAGTAAGGTATATCAAAAGGCTCACCCGCGTAATCGCAGCGACGACTAAAACGTTTGCGTTTGATGTAGTGGGCTTAATCGAATTGTCAGATTCAAAAACTGATAATAAAAGTCTCCGTTTAATGGAGTATATCTAACCAAGTAGTAATCTTAAAATGTGAACCTATGAAAGTAAGCGTGCAAACCCCACACTTTGTAGCAGACCAAAAGCTCATTAATTTCATTCAAAAAAAGATGGATAAGCTAGAACAGTTTTATGATCATATAATTTATGCGGATGTTTTTTTGAGATTAGAGAATACAAGTGATCGTCAGAACAAAATTGTTGAGATTCTGCTGAGTGTTCCCGGTAACGAGTTGATTGTCAAAAAACAAGCTAAATCATTTGAAGAAGGAGCCGATAGTTGCGCACAATCTTTAGAAAGACTTTTGGTAAAGCGGAAGCAAAAAATTAGGGCAAGTGCTTAAAAAAAGTTGAAAATATTTTTGTCAATTGTAAATTTATTCTACATTTGCAGTCCGTTAGAAATAGCGGACTTTTTTATGCTTGAAGAGGTGATAAAAAGCCGATGTAGCTCAGTTGGCTAGAGCACGTGATTTGTAATCTCGGGGTCGGGGGTTCGAGTCCCTTCATCGGCTCATAATTTAGAAGTTTTGAATCGTGAAAATGATTTAAAGCTTTCGCAAAACGCAGAAATCGGCGTTTTTTGAAATATTGAATATACCAATATTGGGGAGATACTCAAGCGGCCAACGAGGACAGACTGTAACTCTGTTGTCATTAGACTTCGCAGGTTCGAATCCTGCTCTCCCCACTTTTATTTTGGCAGTTTATAATTTTTTTATAATTTTGCCGCCCAATGCGGGAGTAGCTCAGTTGGTAGAGCGTCAGCCTTCCAAGCTGAATGTCGCCGGTTCGAACCCGGTCTCCCGCTCTAGAATGCTTGTGGTTTTACCATAAGATTTTAAATTTCTTAAACCAAATCTGATAGGCTTTGGTTGTGGTCCTTAATCGGACTATTAAGCCCTTTAGCTGAAGAGGTCAGCCCGGGTAATTCAGGCTTCGGCCGCAATTGAAGGGTATAAGTTTCTAAGCCGACGTAGCTCAGGGGTAGAGCGTTTCCTTGGTAAGGAAGAGGCCACGGGTTCAAATCCCGTCGTTGGCTCAATAGCAGTCGCTGCTGGTAAGAAAATAATGAGTGCTTTTGGTGCTCAATTTTTTGCGTTTGGGTAAAACCATAGCCGGCGTATCAGGTGCGTTTAAAATTAAACACTAATAATAACTAAGATTAAAAATTATTTAAATCATGGCAAAGGCAACATTTGATCGTTCCAAACCTCACTTAAATATTGGTACTATTGGGCACGTTGATCACGGTAAAACTACCCTGACTGCTGCTATTACCACTGTACTTGCGAGAGCAGGTCTTTCTGAATTAAGAAGCTTTGACTCTATTGACAACGCTCCTGAAGAAAAAGAAAGAGGTATTACTATTAATACATCTCACGTAGAGTATTCAACTGCTAACCGTCACTACGCACACGTTGACTGTCCAGGTCACGCGGATTATGTTAAAAACATGGTTACTGGTGCTGCTCAGATGGACGGTGCTATTCTTGTTGTTGCTGCGACTGATGGTCCTATGCCACAAACTCGTGAGCACATCCTTCTTGGTCGTCAGGTAGGTATTCCTCGTATCGTTGTATTCATGAATAAAGTGGATATGGTTGATGATGAGGAGCTTTTAGAGTTGGTAGAAATGGAAGTAAGAGATCTTCTTAGCTTCTATGAGTATGATGGTGACAATGGTCCTGTTGTACAAGGTTCTGCTCTAGGTGCACTTAATGGTGAGGAGAAATGGGAAGAGAAAGTTATGGAGCTTATGGAAGCTGTAGATAACTGGATTGAACTTCCTGCTCGTGATGTTGATAAGCCATTCCTTATGCCTATCGAAGATGTATTCTCTATTACAGGTCGTGGTACTGTAGCTACCGGTCGTATTGAGACTGGTGTTGCTAACACCGGAGATCCAGTAGAGATCATTGGTATGGGTGCAGAAAAACTTACTTCTACTATCACCGGGGTTGAAATGTTCCGTAAGATATTAGATAGAGGTGAAGCTGGTGATAACGTAGGTATCTTATTGCGTGGTATTGAGAAAACTCAAATCTCTCGTGGTATGGTAATCGTTAAGCCAGGTTCTGTGAAGCCACACACTAAATTCAAAGCTGAGGTTTATATCCTTAAGAAAGAAGAAGGTGGTCGTCACACTCCATTCCACAATAACTACCGTCCACAATTCTACGTGCGTACGACAGACGTAACTGGTAATATTTCTCTTCCTGATGGAGTAGAAATGGTAATGCCAGGAGATAACCTTACAATCACTGTTGAGTTGATTAACTCAATCGCGATGAACGTAGGTCTTCGTTTCGCAATCCGTGAAGGTGGTAGAACTGTAGGTGCTGGTCAGGTTACTGAAATTTTAGACTAAACAGGTACGGATTACCGAAGTATATAAAATTAAGGCGTCCGTGAAAATAACGGATGCCTTGATTTTTATAATCAATTTCCAAAGCTTTTAAAGCTTAAGGATACGGGTTTAGCTCAGTTGGTAGAGCACTGGTCTCCAAAACCAGGTGTCGGGAGTTCGAGCCTCTCAACCCGTGCTACGCACAGCGTAAAAAGGTGTATGTGTAATCACAAAATGTGATATTATTTAAAAAGGCTTTGGTCTTTTAAAATGCTTAAAAATATTATGGCCGGATTTATTAATTACATTCAGGAGTCTTACAACGAATTGAAAAATCACGTAACCTGGACTCCGCTTTCAGAAGCTCAGCGCCTTACAGTTGTAGTGGCAGTTTTTACTATCGTCTTTTCTCTGGCAATCTGGGGAGTTGACACCGTTTTTAGTAGAGCAATCAAAGCATATTTCAATCTGGTAGGAGCTTAAAAAAATCACAATGGCTATAACAAACAATACCAAAGATAAAGACTGGTACGTGGTAAGGGCCGTAAGTGGTCAGGAGAACAAGGTTAAAGGATATATCGAGCAGGAAATATCCCGTTTTAATCTTGAAGAATACATCGAGCAGGTTCTTGTTCCTACTGAAAAAGTAGTGCAGATCCGAAACGGTAAAAAAATTAATAAAGAGCGTGTTTACTTCCCCGGTTATATTATGATTCACGCGAATCTTGGTGGTGAAGTAACGCATATGATTAAATCTATTAATGGAGTTATTGGATTCTTAGGTGAGACAAAAGGAGGAGATCCTGTGCCGCTTAGAACATCTGAAGTTAATAGAATGTTAGGTAAAGTTGATGAGTTGTCTGTTAAAACAGATAACGTTGCTATACCTTTTGTAATGGGAGAGACTGTTAAAGTAATAGACGGTCCTTTCAATGGATTTAACGGTACGGTTGAGAAGATTAATGAAGAGAAGCGTAAGCTTGAGGTGATGGTGAAAATCTTCGGTAGAAAGACCCCGTTAGAGCTGAGTTACATGCAAGTTGAGAAAGTATAAGTGTTACACATATATCAGATATCGTTCTTCTGCTTCCACTAAAGGGCATATCAAACTAAATTTTTAAAAATGGCAAAAGAAGTAAGTAAGGTTGTTAAGTTGCAAGTTAAGGGGGGTGCGGCAAATCCGTCTCCACCTGTTGGACCAGCTTTAGGTGCTGCCGGTGTTAACATCATGGAGTTTTGTAAGCAGTTTAATGCTAGAACCCAGGATAAAGCCGGTAAAGTACTTCCTGTAGTAATTACTGTCTATGGTGATAAGTCTTTTGACTTTGTGGTTAAAACACCACCTGCTGCCATCCAATTGATGGAAGCAGCGAAGATCAAAGGGGGTTCTGGTGAGCCTAACCGTAAAAAAGTTGCTAGTGTAACTTGGGATCAGATCAAAGCGATCTCTGAAGACAAAATGCCAGATCTTAATGCATTTACAATAGAAAGTGCAATGAGAATGGTTGCAGGAACTGCCCGTTCAATGGGAATAACTGTAAAAGGACAGGCTCCTTTTTAACATCCGAAAAAGCAATTTAAAATGGCAAAAGTAACAAAAAAGCAAAAAGAAGCACGTGCTAAGGTAGATGCTAACGCTACGTATACATTGGCTGAAGCTTCTGCTTTAATTAAAGAAGTAAGCAAAGTTAATTTTGATCCTTCTGTTGACTTGGCTGTACGTCTTAATGTAGATCCGCGTAAAGCGAATCAAATGGTTCGTGGTGTGGTGACACTTCCTCACGGAACAGGTAAAGATGTAAAGGTTCTTGCTCTGGTAACCCCAGATAAAGAAGCTGAAGCTAAAGAAGCAGGAGCTGACTTTGTAGGTCTTGATGAATATTTGGAGAAAATCAAAAACGGCTGGACAGATGTTGATGTAATCATCACTATGCCTAGCGTAATGGGTAAATTAGGTCCTTTAGGACGTGTGTTAGGTCCTCGTGGTCTTATGCCAAACCCAAAAACCGGTACCGTAACAATGGATGTGGCTAAAGCTGTATCTGATGTTAAGGCTGGTAAGATTGATTTCAAAGTTGATAAGACTGGTATTGTACACGCTGCAATTGGTAAAGCATCTTTTGATGCAGACAAGATCGCAGCTAATGCAAGAGAATTGATAACCACATTGGTAAAATTAAAGCCTACCGCTGCTAAAGGTGTATATATTAAGAGTATATACATGTCTAGTACTATGAGTCCTAGTGTAGCTGTAGATTCTAAACGTTTTGCTGAGCAGTAAAAGTTAAATTATGACAAGAGAAGAAAAATCACAGGTAATTGAAGATTTGACTGCGCAGCTGGCTGAAAGTGCTCATATTTATTTAGCAGATATCTCTGGCTTAAATGCAGAGAATACTTCAAAATTAAGAAGAGCCTGCTTTAAAGCAAACGTGAAGCTGGCCGTGGTTAAAAATACATTGCTTGCAAAAGCAATGGAGAGCTCAGATAAGGATTTTGGTGAATTGCCTTCTATACTTAAAGGTAACACTTCTATAATGCTTTCTGAAACCGGTAATGCACCTGCAAAGGTTATTAAAGAGTTTCGTAAGAAATCTGATAAGCCTTTACTTAAAGGAGCATTTATCGAAGAGGCTATCTACATTGGCGATAATCAACTGGATGCGCTTGTAGATATCAAATCGAGAGAAGAACTCATTGGAGACATTGTTGGTCTTCTTCAATCACCAGCTAAGAACGTTATTAGCGCTCTTAAATCTGGAGGTTCAACGATTGCAGGCCTTGTGAAAACCCTTCAGGAACGAGAAGGTTAAAATACGTACGCACTTAATTATATATAATAGAAAATTTTTTTAAAAACGATAGAAAAATGGCAGATTTAAAAGATTTCGCAGAACAACTAGTTAACTTAACCGTAAAAGAGGTAAATGAGTTAGCTAAGATTTTAAAAGAGGAGTATGGTATCGAGCCTGCAGCTGCTGCTGTAGCTGTTGCTGGTGGCGGTGCTGCTGGTGGTGAGGATGCTGTAGAAGAGCAAACTGAATTTGATGTAATTCTTAAAGCCGCTGGTGGTTCTAAACTTGCAGTTGTAAAACTTGTAAAAGAATTAACCGGAGCTGGTCTTAAAGAAGCAAAAGAGCTTGTTGATAACGCACCAAGCCCAATCAAAGAAGGTATCGCTAAAGACGAAGCAGAAGCTATCAAAGCTCAATTAGAAGAAGCTGGAGCTGAAGTTGAGCTTAAGTAAGCTTAACTCCTATAAATACAAAGGTTTAGGTCTTTTGCCAAGTGCAAATAGACCTAAACCATTTGTCGTATATAAGGTTTTCCTATAAATACGACGCATTATTGCCTTAGATTTCTTATGTTAAGAAATCTCTGAGTCTCTGAATAGTCAGATTCTCAATTTATTTTAATTAAATTCCGTTCGTTGAAGATGCAAGCAAAACAAGCTGAAAGACTGAATTTCTCATCGGTAAAGAACAGACCTGAATATCCCGACTTTTTGGATATACAGATAAAATCATTTCAGGATTTCTTTCAATTGGAGACCAAGTCTGAAGAAAGAGGAAATGAAGGACTTTACAATACCTTTCTAGAGAACTTCCCAATTACGGATACCCGTAACAACTTTGTACTAGAATTCTTAGATTACTTTGTAGATCCCCCGAGATACTCTATTCAGGAATGTATTGAACGCGGCTTAACTTATAGTGTTCCACTTAAAGCGCGTTTAAAACTTTACTGTACTGATGAAGAGCACGAAGATTTTGAAACCATAGTTCAGGATGTATATCTTGGTACTATACCCTATATGACTCCAAGTGGTACTTTTTGTATCAATGGGGCAGAACGAGTAGTTGTATCTCAGCTGCACCGTTCTCCGGGTGTTTTCTTCGGCCAGTCCTTTCACGCAAACGGTACCAAGTTATATTCAGCCCGTGTTATTCCTTTTAAAGGTTCATGGATTGAATTTGCTACCGATATTAACAGTGTGATGTATGCGTACATCGATCGTAAGAAAAAGTTACCGGTAACCACACTTTTCCGCGCCATAGGTTTTGAGCGCGATAAAGACATTTTGGAAATCTTCGACCTTGCAGAAGAGGTTAAAGTTTCTAAAACCGGACTTAAAAAATATTTAGGACGAAAACTTGCTGCCCGTGTATTGAATACCTGGCACGAGGATTTCGTAGATGAAGATACCGGTGAAGTGGTATCAATTGAGCGTAATGAGATCGTATTGGATCGTGATACGGTTCTTGAGAAAGAGCACGTAGATGAGATTCTTGATGCAGGTGCTAAAACCATCCTTCTTCACAAAGAGGATAATCAGTTAGCAGATTACGCCATCATCCACAATACCTTACAAAAAGACCCTACAAACTCTGAAAAAGAGGCTGTAGAACACATATATCGTCAATTACGTAATGCTGAGCCGCCAGATGAGGAAACAGCACGAGGTATTATTGACAAATTATTCTTTAGCGACCAGCGTTACAACCTAGGTGAAGTAGGTCGTTACCGAATGAACAAAAAATTAGGTTTAGATATTGGTATGGATAAGCAGGTGCTTACCAAGCAGGATATCATTACCATCGTTAAATATCTTATTGAGTTGATCAACTCAAAAGCGGAGATTGATGATATTGATCACCTTTCTAACCGTCGTGTACGTACTGTAGGGGAGCAGTTATCAACCCAGTTTGGTGTTGGTCTTGCTCGTATGGCTCGTACCATTCGTGAGCGTATGAACGTTCGTGACAATGAGGTATTTACTCCGATTGATTTGATTAACGCGAAAACTCTTTCGTCTGTAATCAACTCATTCTTTGGTACCAACCAGCTGTCTCAGTTTATGGATCAAACCAACCCACTTGCAGAAATCACGCACAAGCGTCGTCTTTCGGCACTAGGGCCCGGTGGTCTTTCTCGTGAGCGTGCAGGTTTTGAGGTTCGTGACGTACACTATACCCACTACGGGCGTCTGTGTCCTATCGAAACTCCTGAAGGTCCAAACATTGGTTTGATCTCTTCTTTGGCTGTTTATGCCAAAGTAAACAATATGGGCTTCATCGAAACTCCATATCGTACCGTAACCGATGGTAAAATAGACTTAGAAAGCAAACCACGCTATTTAAGTGCGGAAGAAGAAGAGGGTATGTTGATTGCTCAGGCAAATAACCCTATGGACGATTCCGGTAAGATTGAAGAAGATCGTGTTATTGCACGAATGGAAGGTGACTTCCCGGTTGTGGAGCCAAACACAGTACATTATGCAGACGTTTCTCCTAACCAGATCGCATCCATTTCGGCTTCATTGATTCCATTCCTGGAGCACGATGATGCTAACCGTGCGTTGATGGGATCAAACATGATGCGTCAGGCGGTTCCACTTTTACGTGCTGAATCTCCTATCGTAGGTACAGGTCTTGAACGCCAGGTAGCTTCAGATTCTCGTGTATTGATCAATGCTGAAGGAGAAGGTGTGGTAGAATATGTTGATGCTAACGAAATCACAATCAAGTACGACCGTACCGAAGAAGAGCGTATGGTGAGCTTTGATGGAGATAGCAAAACCTATCAGTTGATCAAATTTCGTAAGACAAACCAAAGTACTTCTATTAACCTGAAGCCTATCGTAAGAAGAGGCGACCGCGTTAAAAAAGGACAGGTTCTTTGTCAGGGATATGCCACTGAAGCAGGTGAACTGGCTTTGGGTAGAAACATGAAAGTAGCCTTTATGCCTTGGAAAGGGTATAACTTTGAGGATGCGATTGTGATTTCTGAAAAAGTGGTACGCGATGACATCTTTACCTCAATTCACGTGGATGAGTATTCATTAGATGTACGCGATACCAAATTAGGTAATGAAGAATTGACCAATGATATTCCTAACGTTTCTGAAGAGGCAACTAAAGACCTTGATGAAAACGGTATGATCCGCATTGGTGCCGAAGTGAAGCCTGGAGATATTTTAATTGGTAAGATTACTCCTAAAGGAGAATCAGATCCAACTCCAGAAGAAAAACTACTTCGTGCGATCTTCGGTGATAAAGCTGGTGATGTAAAAGATGCTTCGTTAAAAGCTTCTCCTTCATTAAGAGGGGTTGTTATTGACAAGAAACTTTTCGAAAGAGCAATAAAAGATAAGCGCAAGCGCGCAAAAGATAAAGAGGATATTTCTGCATTAGAAGCAGAATACGATCAGAAGTTTGATGAGCTTAAAGCCGTTTTAGTTGATAAATTATTCCAGCTTGTAAATGGTAAGACTGCTCAGGGTGTTAAGAATGATTTAGGGGAAGAAGTATTGCCAAAAGGTAAGAAATTCACGCTTAAAATGCTTAACGCTGTTGAAGACTATACCCACCTTAATCAGGGAACCTGGACTACAGACGATGCAACCAATGCAATGATTGCAGATTTGTTGCACAACTACCGTATTAAGGAAAATGACCTTCAGGGTAACTTGCGTCGTGAGAAATTTACCATCTCTGTAGGGGATGAACTTCCTGCAGGAATTATCAAACTTGCGAAAGTGTACGTTGCTAAAAAACGTAAGCTGAAAGTAGGGGATAAGATGGCAGGTCGTCACGGTAACAAAGGTATTGTTGCACGTATCGTACGTGAGGAGGATATGCCATTCTTAGAAGATGGTACTCCTGTAGATATCGTACTAAACCCGCTGGGTGTACCTTCTCGTATGAACATTGGTCAGATTTATGAAACGGTTCTTGGATGGGCCGGTCAGAAATTAGGACAGAAGTATGCAACGCCAATTTTTGATGGTGCTACTCTCGACCAGATCAATGAACTTACTGATGAGGCAGGTATCCCAAGATTTGGACACACCTATCTGTATGACGGTGGTACCGGTGATCGTTTTGATCAACCTGCAACCGTTGGGGTTATCTATATGCTTAAACTGGGGCATATGGTTGATGATAAGATGCACGCACGTTCAATAGGACCTTACTCCTTGATTACGCAACAGCCATTAGGTGGTAAAGCACAATTTGGTGGTCAGCGTTTTGGTGAGATGGAGGTTTGGGCTCTTGAGGCATATGGAGCTTCGGCTACCTTGAGAGAAATCCTTACCGTGAAGTCTGATGATGTTATTGGTAGAGCCAAGACTTACGAAAGTATTGTAAAAGGTGAGCCAATGCCAGAACCGGGTCTTCCTGAATCGTTCAACGTATTGATGCACGAACTTAAAGGTTTGGGTCTGGACATTCGTCTGGAAGAATAGATACTAAAGGGTTACGCTTCCGCGGAAGCGTAATCTCTTTATAAAGTATCACAAAACAAAAAGAATAATTTTCGACATAAGGTATTATGGCAAGAGATAATGATAAGAATGCAGTAAAGAGATTTGACAAAATCTCTATTGGTCTTGCGTCTCCCGAAGCGATTTTGGCTGAATCACGCGGTGAGGTGTTAAAACCAGAAACAATAAACTACCGTACGCACAAACCAGAGCGTGACGGTTTATTCTGCGAGCGTATCTTTGGTCCTGTTAAGGATTATGAGTGTGCTTGTGGTAAGTATAAGCGTATACGTTACAAGGGTATTGTTTGTGACCGTTGTGGTGTAGAAGTTACTGAGAAGAAAGTACGTAGAGACCGTGTGGGACACATCAATCTTGTGGTTCCTGTTGCGCACATCTGGTACTTTAGAAGTTTGCCAAATAAAATAGGGTATCTTTTAGGTCTTCCATCCAAGAAATTGGATATGATTATCTATTATGAGCGCTATGTAGTTATTCAGCCGGGTATTGCAAACAACGAAGAAGGAGAGCCATTGCAAAAAATGGATTTCCTAACGGAAGAAGAATACCTAAACGTTCTGGATTCTATTCCACAGGAAAATATGTACCTGGAAGATAGCGATCCAAATAAATTCATCGCTAAGATGGGTGCTGAATGTCTTATTGAATTGTTGAGACGTATTGATCTTAACGAGCTTTCTTATGACCTGCGTCATAAAGCAAACAATGAGACTTCAAAACAACGTAAAACCGAAGCTTTAAAGCGTCTTCAAGTAGTTGAAGCTTTACGTGATGCTAACAAGAACCGTGAAAACCTTCCGGAGTGGATGATTATGAAAGTAATCCCTGTAATTCCGCCGGAATTGCGTCCGCTTGTGCCACTTGATGGTGGTCGTTTTGCGACTTCAGATTTAAATGACTTATACCGTCGTGTGATCATTCGTAACAACCGTTTGAAGCGTTTGATGGAAATCAAAGCTCCAGAGGTAATCTTGCGTAATGAGAAGCGTATGCTTCAGGAAGCGGTAGATTCATTATTTGATAACACCCGTAAGTCTTCAGCTGTAAAAACCGATTCTAACAGACCTTTAAAGTCACTTTCTGACTCACTTAAAGGTAAGCAAGGTCGTTTCCGTCAGAACTTACTTGGTAAGCGTGTTGATTACTCTGCACGTTCGGTAATTGTTGTAGGACCAGAATTAAAACTTTACGAGTGCGGTCTTCCAAAAGATATGGCTGCTGAACTTTACAAGCCTTTCGTAATCAGAAAACTGATTGAGCGTGGTATTGTAAAAACCGTAAAGTCCGCTAAAAAGATTATAGATAAGAAAGAGCCTGTAGTTTGGGACATCCTGGAAAACGTTCTTAAAGGACATCCGGTGTTGCTAAACCGTGCTCCAACGCTTCACCGTCTGGGTATCCAGGCGTTTCAGCCTAAATTGATTGAAGGTAAGGCGATTCAGCTTCACCCATTAGTTTGTACGGCATTTAACGCAGATTTCGATGGTGACCAGATGGCGGTTCACCTTCCATTAGGACCTGAGGCTATTCTTGAAGCTCAGATGTTAATGCTTGCTTCAAACAATATCCTTAACCCTGCTAACGGTGCGCCTATTACCGTACCTTCTCAGGATATGGTATTGGGTCTGTATTATATGACCAAAGCGCGTAAGAGTACTCCGGAACATCCAATTCTTGGAGAAGGGATTACATTTTACAGCCCTGAAGAAGTGGTTATTGCTCACAACCAGAAGCGCGTAAATATTAACGCGATCATTAAGATACGTACCAAAGATTTCAATGAAAATGGAGAATTAGTTCCACAAATCATTGAGACTACTGTAGGTCGTGTGTTATTTAATGAGAGTGTACCGGAAGAGGCGGGTTACATTAACGAAGTGTTGACTAAAAAGTCTCTACGTGATGTAATTGCCAGAATATTAAAATTAACCAGTGTTCCACGTACTGCCGAGTTCCTTGACAGTATCAAAACACTAGGATATACCTTCGCATTTAGAGGAGGACTTTCGTTTTCGTTAGGGGATATTATTATTCCTGCAGAGAAATATGAGATGATTGAAGAGGCCAATACGCAGGTAGACGGTATTATGTCTAGCTATAATATGGGTCTTATTACTAACTCAGAGCGTTACAATCAGGTAATTGACGTTTGGACGTCAACCAATGCTTCGCTTACTGAGTTATCTATGAAACGTATCCGTGAAGACCAGCAAGGTTTCAACTCGGTATATATGATGCTTGACTCAGGTGCTCGTGGATCTAAAGAACAGATTCGTCAGTTGACCGGTATGCGTGGATTGATGGCTAAGCCTAAGAAATCAAATGATGGAGGTGGAGCAATTATTGAAAACCCGATTCTTTCTAACTTTAAGGAAGGTCTTTCAATTCTTGAATACTTTATCTCTACTCACGGGGCGCGTAAAGGTCTTGCCGATACCGCACTTAAAACTGCGGATGCGGGTTACTTAACCCGTCGTCTGGTAGACGTTTCTCAGGATGTGATTGTAAACAGTGAAGATTGCGATACCTTAAGAGGTGTTGAAGTATCTGCACTTAAAAAAAACGAAGAAGTTGTAGAAACTCTTGAAGCTCGTATTATAGGTCGAATCGCTCTTAATGATGTGATTAACCCATTAAACGGTGAAGTACTTGTTGTTGCAGGTCAGGAAATCAGTGAAGAGTTGGCTGCAGAAATCACTAAAGCGCCTATTGAAAGCGTAGAAGTGCGTTCTCCACTTACTTGTGAAGCTCCTAAAGGAATCTGTGCAAAATGTTACGGTAGAAACCTTGCGACCAATAAGATGGTGCAGATGGGTGAAGCTGTAGGTGTTGTTGCTGCTCAGTCAATTGGTGAGCCGGGTACACAGCTTACGCTTCGTACTTTCCACGTGGGTGGTATTGCAGGTAACATTTCAGAGGAAAACAAAGTGGTTTCTAAATTCGATGGTCGTCTGGAGATTGAAGATCTTAAGACTGTTGAAGGTGAGGCGCCAGATGGTTCTACTTCTAATATCGTTATTTCACGTACCTCAGAAGCTAAAATCGTTGACGCTAAAACCGGAATTTTACTAAGTACAAATAACATTCCTTACGGTTCTCAGCTCTTTATGAAAGACGGAGATAAAGTAACTAAAGGAGATGTAATCTGTACCTGGGATCCATTTAACGGGGTTATTATTTCTGAATTTGCCGGTAAGATCAAATACGAGAATATAGAGCAAGGTTTAACCTATCAGGTAGAGACCGATGAACAAACCGGTTTCCAGGAGAAGGTTATTTCAGAATCGCGTAACAAGCGTATGATTCCTACCCTGCACATTATGGGTAAAAAAGACGAAATAATTCGTTCCTATAACTTACCGGTAGGTGCTCACTTGATGGTAGATAACGACGAGAAGATTAAAATTGGTAAAATCCTGGTTAAAATACCACGTAAGTCTGCAAAAGCAGGGGATATTACCGGTGGTCTTCCACGTGTAACCGAATTGTTTGAAGCACGTAACCCATCTAACCCTGCTGTAGTAAGTGAGATTGATGGTGTGGTTTCTTTCGGTAAAATCAAGCGTGGTAACCGCGAGATTATCGTTGAATCTAAACTTGGAGAAGTTAAGAAATACCTGGTTAAACTGTCGAATCAAATCCTTGTTCAGGAAAATGACTTCGTAAGAGCAGGTATGCCATTATCTGATGGTTCTGTAACTCCGGAGGATATTCTTGCAATCAAAGGGCCATCTGCTGTTCAGCAGTATTTAGTAAATGAGGTTCAGGAAGTATACCGTTTACAGGGTGTGAAGATTAATGATAAGCACTTTGAGGTGGTTGTTCGTCAAATGATGCGTAAAGTACGCATTCAGGATCCGGGTGATACCATCTTCTTAGAGAATCAATTGGTACACAAAGATGACTTCATTGCAGAAAATGATGCTATTTTCGGAATGAAAGTTATTGAAGATGCCGGTGACTCTGATACCTTAAAGCCTGGTCAAATCATTTCGCCAAGAGACTTGAGAGATGCAAACTCAATCTTGAGAAGAGAAGATAAGACCTTAGCAACAGCTCGTGACGTTGTCGCAGCAACTGCTACTCCGGTTCTTCAGGGTATTACCAGAGCTTCGCTTCAAACCAAGTCCTTTATCTCTGCGGCTTCGTTCCAGGAGACAACCAAGGTTCTTAACGAAGCGGCTGTAAGCGGTAAAATAGATGAACTTGAAGGTCTTAAAGAGAATGTAATTGTAGGTCACAGAATTCCTGCCGGTACCGGTCTAAGACGATACGATAAGATTATCGTAGGTAGCAAGCAAGAACTTGAAGAACTCAATGCAGCTCGAGAAGAAGTAAACTTTAATTAATAATTATACAGAAAACAGCTTCATTTTTAATGAAGCTGTTTTTTTATACCCAAATGTCAGATTATCATGGCTGAAGAAGATAAAAATCAAAACCCGCAGTTAAATATAGAACTTGATGAAGCGACAGCTCAGGGGCAATATTCGAACCTTGCAATAATTAATCACTCTATTTCGGAGTTTGTGGTTGACTTTATAAATATTATGCCGGGCACTCCTAAGAGTAAAGTAAAGTCTCGAATAATTTTAACACCACAACATGCAAAACGTTTGGCAAAAGCCCTTCAGGAAAATGTGAAGCGTTTTGAGCAGGCTCATGGTGAAATCAAAGATTATGAGAAGCAACCCATTCCGTTGAATTTTGGTCCTACCGGTCAGGCCTAATTTTTAACCTTAAAAACTGAATTTGGGCGTTATTCTCAAATTCTATGCAGTATTTTAGAATCATAAATTTTAATTATACCTTATAAAAAAGAGGCTTTAAATCAAGCGATTTAAAGCCTCTTTTTTGTTTTTGTTAAGCTGTGCTTATCTAAAGATTTTTGTTTTGATAAAAAGCTTTATTTTGATTAGAACTCAGAAACGAAATGTAATTTGACATTGGGATACTTTTGCTGAGTCATCTGTAAGGTAAATGGCGAATCGGCAAAAAAGACCAATTGACCCCGTTTATCTTTGGCCATAAAACGCTGTTTTACGCGTAAAAACTCCTTAAATTCTTCACTTTTGGGATCTTTCGGCTCTACCCAGCAGGCTTTGTGCACGCTTAGGGGTTCATAAGTACATTTAGCCCCATATTCGTGTTCTAATCGGTATTGAATAACTTCATATTGAAGGGCTCCAACGGTTCCGATAACCTTTCTTCCATTTAATTCGAGCGTAAAAAGCTGAGCAACCCCTTCATCCATCAGCTGATCGATACCTTTTTCCAATTGCTTGGATTTCATAGGGTCAGCATTGTTGATGTATCTAAAATGCTCCGGTGAAAATGCAGGAATTCCCCTGTAATGTATTTCTTCCCCTTCAGTCAGGGTGTCACCTATTTTAAAATTTCCGGTATCGTGAAGTCCAACAATATCACCGGGATAGGAGATATCAACGATTTCTTTCCGCTCTGCGAAAAAAGCATTTGGACTTGAAAACTTCATTTTTTTACCGTTTCTAACGTGTAAATAAGGGGTATTTCGCTCAAAAACTCCTGAAACTATTTTCACAAAAGCCAAACGATCCCGGTGTTTGGGGTCCATATTGGCGTGTATTTTAAATACAAAACCCGTAAAATCGTTTTCGTCTGGTTTAACGATACGTTCTTCACTTTCTTTAGGTCGTGGAGGAGGAGCTATACTGATAAAGCAGTCTAGCAGTTCGCGTACACCAAAATTGTTCAGTGCAGAACCGAAAAAAACAGGTTGTTGCTCAGCCTGAAGGTAGGCATTGCGATCAAAATTGGGATATACACCCGTCACCAGCTCCAGTTCATCGCGCAGGTTATCTGCCGATTTTTTACCTATGAGCTTATCAAGTTCCGGAGACTCAAGGTCTTCAATTTCAACGGTTTCTTCAATGTTTTTTCGACTATCTCCACTAAAGAGGTTTACATTTTTTTCCCAGATATTGTAAATCCCTTTGAAATCATAGCCCATCCCAATGGGAAAGCTTAAGGGGGTAACCGTTAGATTGAGTTTTTGCTCGATCTCATCGAGCAATTCAAAGGCATCTTTACCCTCACGATCAAGTTTATTGATGAACACAATCATGGGGATTTTACGCATCCTACAAACTTCTACCAGTTTTTCGGTCTGCTCCTCGACACCTTTCGCTACGTCAACAACAACAATTACGCTATCTACTGCAGTAAGTGTTCTAAAGGTATCTTCAGCGAAGTCTTTGTGGCCGGGGGTATCCAGGATATTGATTTTGGTGCCATTATATTCAAAAGCCAGTACCGAAGTAGCTACAGAAATACCTCGCTGACGCTCTATTTCCATAAAGTCGCTGGTAGCTCCTTTCTTGATTTTATTAGATTTTACGGCTCCTGCTTCCTGTATAGCTCCACCAAATAAGAGTAACTTTTCGGTTAGCGTGGTTTTACCTGCATCTGGATGCGATACAATTCCGAAAGTACGTCTGCGGGCTATTTCTTTTTTGACATTCATTGGTCTCTTTTTAAGGCTCGCAAATATACTATTTAGAGTTTTATAAAATTATCTATGTAGGTAAAAGCTACATCATACTGTTAAAATGTATTAAAAACTAGCTAAAGCACAACCTTCTGAAATACAGGCTTATGCTGCTGTGTCTTTTAGCTATATAAGTTTTGATTTTAACCAAAAGCCAAGGTAATGTTAAAGAAAACCTTAAGGGGCTATCTATATTTGTCTTAACCCAACTTTAACAAAATTACTAATTCATCGCTAAGCTTCATCCCCCCTTTATGAAGTTTGGTGTGGTTAAAGTTATTCTTATGAATCAGGGGCAATTTTTTTACAATCGGGATACAAATTCCTCTCATCTTTTCCCTTTTCATTATTTCGTTCTCAATATGAGGCTTTTAGGCCTTTGATGATCTGTGCAATGATGCGTTGTCATTTTCAAAAATGCTAATATGAAACAAAAAACTACTTTTCTAAAATTCGGAAATACCTATTTAAATCAGCTCACTTTGATCTTGATGCTGTTTATTTCCGGGGTCTCATTTTCTCAGGTTGCCGGTGTGTCTTTTCCTGACGGAGGTTTTAATATTGATGGTGATTTGGATTCAGATGCATCTACGGGAGACTGGCTTGGAACTCGTTCCAATAGCTATGTTTTTGATATATATCCTGCATTTCCGTTTGGTGATGCCTTGAGGGCCAGCCCTGTTACCGCTGTGTCAACATTTCGAGTCATAGATGCTTATGACGGGAATGATGATATTTTTCAGGGAGGCGGAAAATATACTGATGATCCTTCAACCTGGAAAGTAAATCCTAACGGGAAATCTGGGGGCAAGGGAGATATAAATAACGTTTTATTGCACGTTGGTCAGGATAATAATGGAGATCAGTGGGTAATTGTAGCCAGTGATCGTTTAGTTACCACAGGTACTAGTTATTTAGATTTTGAGTTTTTACAAAAGCCGCTAACCTATAATAATAACACTACAGGTTTTATAACTCAGGGTGTTGACGGGGGAAGAACCGTTGGTGATATCCTGATTTCGGTTTCCTACACCAATGGAGGATCACTCGCGACCGTAAGATATTACGAATGGGAAGTTGACGCAACTTCAGCTCTGGGTTATAATTATATTGAAAATACTTCGACGCTTCCTACCCGTTTTGGAGCAGGTAATATTGGGACTGTTTCTACGAATATAGGAGCATTTGGTGTTAATCAATATACCGCAAATCAATTTGTTGAAGCGGCAATAAATATTAGTGCCTTTTTTAATACAGGTGATCCTTGTGATGGGTTGACCATTGGAACAATTTTAGTGAAGACCAAATCGTCTGATGCAGATACAGCGGCATTAGACGATGTTGTTGCTCCTATACCTGTTCGATTAAATTTAGGTACAGCCGAAATTGATTATGCTGATGCAGATTTTTGCTCACCATCGGCAAGTGTAAATCTTTTAGGTGTGACGGGCGGAACTTTTAGTGCGTCACCTTCCGGACTTACAATTAATTCTTCAACCGGGGAAATCGATGTGGCTAACAGTACTCCGGGAACCTACACGGTTACCTATAGTTTTACAACCGGAACATGTCCTAAGTCGGTTAATACGACCGTTGTAATTCCTGAAACATCGCCTACGCCTACCACCATTAACCAGGATTTTTGCAAAAATACCGGAATAAAGAACTATAATGTTACAGCTACGCCAGGATATACTCTTAATTATTATGCTTCAAACGATCCGGCAGCTAGTCCTTTAGCTACTGTTCCTACAGTAGATACCGACTCTGCGCCTGCAGGATTGTACACGGTATATGTAAGTCAGAATAAGGCAGGATCATGTGAAAGTGATCGTGTGCCTGTAAGTATTCAGGTTGCTTCAGCTTTGGTAGTTAGTGAAAATAAAACGAATGTAGCTTGTTTTGAGGATTCGAATGGTGCTATTGATCTTTCGGTTTCGGGCGGAAGCGGTGCTTATGTGTTTGAATGGAAGGATTCTTCTAATACGGTTATTGCTGCCACTGAAGATTTAAGTGGATTGGAAGCAGGTTCTTATACAGTAACTATTACTTCGGGTAGTTGTGTTTTTACTGAAACATATAACATCACCGAGCCTGTAGCGGTAACGGTAGCTGCATCAGCTACCAATGTAAGCTGTAACGGCGCAGCCGATGGTACCATTACGGTCAGCGGCTTAAGCGCGGGCGCAAGCTATACGATTACTTTAAATGGCGGAGACGGCACAGACCTGAGCGGTCAGAGTGCTTTCGCCCCCGGCACCTATACCATTACGGCCAGTGCTTCCAACGGCAATGGCAACGGCATCTGTGAGGCCACAGCTTCGGTAACGATCACCGAGCCTGTAGCGGTAACGGTAGCTGCATCATCCACCAATGTAAGCTGTAACGGCGCAGCCGATGGTAC
>NZ_JAJGMW010000023.1 GCF_020782115.1 Leeuwenhoekiella parthenopeia
TTCTTGCCCGACATGAACTGGTCAAGCACCTTCTTTTCAAATTCTGTCTGTTCCTCTTTTCTCATGGTTCTGTCTGAATAAAATTAATGTTTAAATCTATTTCAGACAGAGTTTAATTTACACCCTCACAGGGAAGTGTTCATATTTTGAATGATAGAATCCCCTTTAAGCCTAAGGAGTTCTTGATCTTTACAACTACCTCATTACTGTTTCTGATTTGGTTTTTAGGGGTTGGGATTGGGATTTATGTCGCAATCCTTACAACGATCGCTTATATCCTTTATCGCTTTGCATCCTGGATTTATTATTCCGAATTAAAAATTGATGAGAAAAACAAAGCTATGGTTCGTACTAAGCATATACTTAACCGCATCCATAAAACAGAGTTGATCACTAAAAATTTTGACCCAACCGTACTTGAATATATTCCATTGACACGTAGTGGAAAAACAAAATATTTGATGAATTATCGGTCCCATAAAAGCAACGCATTACTCATTATCAGAACAGAGCAAGACAAAAAACTTATCGAAAATTACATAGCGGAAAACGTAAAATTAAATTAATGAACCCCAACCTCCACTGGGATTTATTCAATCATCAGAACCGCTAAAGAGGCTTACAATATTTAATCGCCTTTTTTGAGGCACACCTCAGGTCCTCACGCAACCCCACACCCTTTTCCGCATCTACGCGTAAAACCACCTTATGAACGCGATTTTAAAATTTTGCTGCCTGATGCTGTTTACTTCCAATTTAAATTCCTGTGCAGATCAGGATCTCGACGACAGCGTACCAGCAGGGGAATACAGCGGTACTTTTGAAGTCACCAACCCCGATGGCACGACCCACGACGGCACCGTGACCGTAACTTTTGAAGCCGGCAAGACCTATTCTGCTACCGGGAATGAAGATCGTTACCCCGCAGGAGGAAGTGGTACCTATACCATTACTGATAACCAATTTAAGTTTAGTGATGAAAACTTTTAGACTGCAGAATTTGACTGGGGTCTGATCCTAAACGGTGCGTATACCTACACCTATAAAAACAAGCAACTCAAGCTTATTAAAGGCGGTGAAGATTCGGCTACTTACACCTATACCCTAAACGCGGATTAATTGGTGTAAAATACACATCTAAACATCCCTCCGACTTTAAGGAAGGTGCGAACAGATGCTTTTAATTTTTGATACTCCCTTCCTTTGAAGGAAGGGCTGGGGATGGATGTTTTGCAGATTTGCTAGTATGGGTGTCACTTCGAGTGGCTGAAGCAAAGCAATAGCGGTGCTACAGCTGTATCGAGAAGTCTTAGGAGTTAAAAATGTCTCTCGCTTGCCAGGCTTCTCAATACTATTTTTTCGAGCTCAAACTCTCAAAAATCACTCGAAGTGACATTTAACTAAAAAAGGAAGTCACGAGCTCCAAAACCATTAAAATACAGCGAGCTCAATCTTTATCAGGTAATTCTCAAATTCAAAATTCTCACAAACCTGTTCCTCTAAGCCTATTATGCGTAACTTTCAGGTTAGAAACGCTTTCAACTAATCGCATAAACATAAAATAATGATTTCAAGAATTTTGGGAATTCTGGCAGGCCTGGCACTGCCGCTGTCAGGTTTGGCGCAACAGACTGCAAAAGACACGATTCACCTGTATTTTCTCGGCGGGCAGTCTAATATGGAAGGTTATGGCTACACCAAAGACCTCCCCGATTCGCTGGACACCAACTTTGAAAACGTGTATATCTTTGAAGGAAACCCCACCGACGATGAGCAACCTCTAGGCGGGCAGGGTGTTTGGGAGCCCCTGCAACCCGGCCACGGCACCGGTTTTAAATCAGATGGAACAACCAATACGCATTCAAACCGCTTTGGTATCGAACTTTCTTTTGCCAAAAAGCTACAGCAGTATTATCCAGACCAGAAAATCGCACTAGTCAAATATGCTAAGGGCGGTTCGTCAATAGACAGTCTCGCTGCCGGCCGTTTTGGAGCCTGGGACCCGCATTACAACGGCAAAAACGGCATCAATCAATACGACCATTTTTTAGCTACGCTTAATAACGCGCTCACCACTAAGGATCTGGACGGTAACGGTCGCGAGGATTACCTCGTCCCTATGGGTATTTTGTGGATGCAGGGCGAAAGCGACGGCGATAAGACCGAAGCCATTGCACAAAAATACTATCAGAACCTCTCGCAATTGATGAACCTCATCCGCGCCAGTCTGCGCACCGATGATCTGCCGGTAGTGGTAGGCAAGATTTCCGACTCGTGGAATGCCCCCGACGGGAAGGTGTGGGATTATGGCGAACTCGTGCAGTACGCGCAGGAAAAGTTCGCCCGTGAAGACGGCAATGCAGCCATCATCCGCAGCACGCGTTATTACAAGTATTCCGATCCCTGGCATTACGACAGCGCCGGCTATATCCATTTTGGAGAACAGTTCGCCGATGCGGTGTACAGATTGAATGAGTAGGTCTCATTACCAAAAACATTTTTTTTAAAGGCAAAGCCTAAAAACATCCCACCAAACCTCCCTTCAAAGGGAGGCTTTAGAATTATTGAAACTCCCTTCCTTTGAAGGAAGGGCCGGGGATGGATGTTAAGCGACAATACTTCTAATACATCTAAATAAGAATCAAAACCGGCCTATAGAAAAGATCTCGTGAAATTTGAAATGAGTGCTTCGTGAAATTTTCTGCTATTTGACCCGCAGGGGAGTTCAGAAAATTTAGAGATCGTTTCTTAAGCCTAGCGTTTTTTGGTTCTTTTTTGGGCGATGCAAACCACCGACAGGAGGTTCACAAGCTCCACAACCAATAAAAAACTGCGAGCTAAAAAATAACAAAACATCTTTAAAAAACGGAACTAATGTGCTTCACTCAAAGACAAAATTAAACCCTGATGAATTACCTACAACCCACCTTTTACTTCGACTATACCCACGAAAACATACAGCGGCTTATTGCAGCATTTAAAGACGATTCTTTAAGCGAAGCTGAAAAAGCCATTGGGTTGTATACCAAAGTGCGAGACGGATATTTATACGATCCCTATCACATCAGCCTGAATCCTGAAAATTACCGGGCGAGTGCTCTGGCGGAAAAGTCAAGAGGCAATTGTGTAGAAAAATCAATCGTGCTCATTGCAGGTTTGCGCGGCCTGGGCATCCCCGCCCGACTGCAGCTGGGCAAAGTAGTGAACCACATCGCGGTAGAACGACTGATGGAGAAATTTGGTTCTAACGCACTTACACCGCACGGTTCGGTCGATGTATGTTTAGACGGTAACTGGCTCAAAATGTCTCCCGCCTTTAACGCTTCGCTTTGCGAAAAACTCAACGTAGCCCCGCTGGAGTTTGATGGTAAAACCGATTCATACCTGCAGGCCTACAATGCCGAAGGTTCACGCTTTATGGAATACTTGGAAGATTACGGCCATTTTGAAGACGTGCCGGTAACATTTATGATTAAAAATGTAAAGGAACACTATCCGCATATTTTTGATACCGACCAAAATGATTTGGAATTCAAACTGTAATTTTCAGTAGCTTTAGGTACTTATAATCTGTAGATTATGAACACAACCGAAGCAACAAATGTAGACGATTACATTACCGAATTTCCTCAGGAGGTTCAGGAACGGATGCGTGTTTTGCGCAGGCTAATTCTGGACTGTGCTCCCGAAGCTGTAGAAAGCATCTCCTATCATATGCCGGCTTACAAATTGAACAAAAAACCCTTCGTGTATTTTGGTGGATTTGCCAATCACATCGGCTTTTATGCCCAGCCGTTTACCCACGAAAAATTTAAGGATGAATTAGCCGCTTATAAACAAGGTAAAGGCTCCGTGCAGTTTCCACACCACAAACCTTTTCCTGAAAGATTGATCTGGGATATGCTTCAATTTAAAAAAGAACAACTCAACAAGCTATGAAAACAAAGCCAATCACCGTAAGTGCACACATCAATGCTGAAAAATTAAAAGTCTGGGAATACTACACAAGTTCCGAGCACATTGTGAACTGGAATTTTGCCGATCCCAGCTGGCATTGTCCCGAAGTAAAAAATGATTTACAGGTAGGTGGCACCTATTTCGCGCGAATGGAAGCCAAAGACGGCAGTTTTGGCTTTGACTTTGAAGCGGTTTATACCGAAATGAATCCCGGGAACAGTTTCACCTATGAATTTGGCGGTCGCGTGTGTAAGGTTGATCTAGCAGCAGCCGAAAACGGAACTCAAATCACCGTAAGCTTTGATCCCGAAGATCAAAACCCTATCGAAATGCAGGAACAGGGCTGGCAGGCGATTCTCAATAATTTCAAGCAGTATACCGAACGTAACTAGGAAGCTTCCAAAACAGCAGCCACCTTCCGTACCTCCTTAACTTCAAAAAAGCGCACCACTTTAGCCACAACCTGAAGCAGTTTGCTTTTCGGGTTTACGATTTTATCGGCTAGCGTTGCGATAACTACATCCCGCTTACTGATTGCATCGGCCTTATTCACTGCGGCAGCGTATTCATTTGCAAACAGCCAGGCGCCGTCACGCGCTACATTGATGCTGAAGGAAACCAGTTTATCTTCTTTGCCTTTGCCTAACAGTTCCAGTAATTTAAATAAAGGCGAAACTTTACCGATACGGTCTTTAACATCGGCCACCATACTCGCCAGTACGGCATTTATTTTATTGAAGTCCGTTTCCAGATCGGCAAGGTGATCATCGCCGGTGGTTAATGCTGCGGCTATACCCAAATCAAGATTGATGTGCGCGTTGATGCCCAATAGCAGGTGTTGCATCACCATAGCTTCGTCTATCTTAAATGCGTTCGCCCAACTTTGAGTCGGTTTCTTGCCTTCTTTATAAGCGTGGTAGGCTTCAATATAGCGGTTGGCAAAAAGCACATCCAGCTTTTCCATTCGGGCATTGTCATCAAATTCGTTGGTTGCTATACCCGCCTTAATACGTTTGGTCACCTTGTTATATAAAATAGGAAAGAATGCCAGACAGCTATTCTGTTGCTTTTCAAAAGCAATGATAGCATCCAGTTCAGTAATCACCTCGTCAATAGTAGTTGCAGGCATAGTCAGGATTTTGATGCACTAATTTCGCTATTTTCCGAAGAATAAAAAGATAGTATTCTGATTTTCAAAACAAAAGAAAATTATTACAGACTTTTATATCATGTTCTGTTCATTTTCTTTGCTTGTCCAAAGAAAACGAACCAAAAGAAAGGACACTTTTTCTTAGGCATTTTTGCCTTATCAGGCAAAACCACAAGAAGCCCCCTAAATTTTCTCCAAGGCTTCGAAAATTTTTAACGGGGACTTCTTGTTATGCTGAAGAAAAAGATGACTAAAGAAGAATAATCATACTACATATTTGAAATTAATTGATGACATAGGTATTTACGAATACGCACATAGCTGGTCAAAAGACATTTGATATACTAACAGCTTTTTAACAAAAACCCCTAAAGCCTGCACAAGCTCATCACAAACTTGTAAATCGGGAAGGCTGCCTCTTTGGTTCTTGGTATATTCGGCACTATGCAAAACAGGAACAAAAAAGAAACGGACTTCAACGGCTATGTGCACGTTAAAGGCGCACGCCAGAATAATCTGAAAAATGTATCTTTCGAGATTCCACGCGATGCTTTGGTGGTCTTTACCGGGATATCCGGTTCGGGTAAATCCTCTCTGGCTTTCGGTACTTTATATGCCGAAGCCCAACGCCGGTATCTGGAATCGGTTTCCCCGTATGCACGGCGGCTTTTTAACCAAATGCCCATTCCGGAAGTTGATGAAATCACCGGGCTCCCACCTGCGGTCGCTTTGCAACAGCATCGCAGTACCGGCTCTACACGGTCAACCGTAGGTTCGGTTACCACCTTGTCAAATCTGCTGCGCATGCTTTACTCACGGGCCGGGAATTATCCTAAAGGTCAGGCCCTGCTTTATGCCGATTCCTTTTCGGCCAACACCCCGGAAGGCGCCTGCCCCGAATGCCACGGACTCGGGAAAACCTATAGCGTTACCGAAAACAGCCTGGTCCCTGATCCTTCGCTGAGCATACGCGAACGGGCGATTGCCGCCTGGCCCAGAGCCTGGCAGGGAAAAAACCTCAGGGATATCCTGGTGACTTTGGGCTACGATGTAGACATCCCCTGGAATGAATTGCCCCAGGACCAGCGTAACTGGATTCTCTTCACCGAAGAAAACCCAACCGTGCCGGTATATCGGGACCGCAGTCCGCAGGAGGTTCAGCAGGCGATCAAACGCAACGAACAACCCAGCTACAAAGGCACCTATACCAGCGCAAAAAGTTACGTGTTGCATACCTATGCCAATTCGCCCAGTGCTTCGATGAAAAAACGCGTGGCGCAGTATATGACCGGCAGCATCTGCCCTACATGTAAGGGTAAACGCCTGAAACCGGAATCGCTTTCAGTAACCTTCGCCGGTTATGACATCGCCGATATTTCAAAGCTTCCGCTAAAAAAACTCTATGATGTATTTGTTCCTTACAGCACGGCAAATGCAGCGGTATTTGAAAACGAATCCATTCCGCAGGAAAAACGAATGGTGACCCGGCGCATCGCTGAAGATTTTGCAGGGCGCCTGGAAGTACTACTCGATTTGGGTCTGGGTTACCTGTCTCTGGAGCGCAATACGCCCAGCCTTTCGCCCGGGGAACATCAGCGTTTGCGGCTGGCCACGCAGGTACGCAGCAACCTCTTCGGGGTGGTATATGTCTTAGACGAACCTTCAGCAGGTTTGCATCCGGCAGATACTGAAGCCTTATTGCGCACCTTGGCTTTGCTAAAGCAAGGCGGAAATTCCCTTTTTGTTGTGGAACACGAACTCGAAGTAATCCGCCGTGCCGACTGGCTGGTAGAGGTAGGCCCCGATGCCGGAGAAGGCGGTGGTCAAATACTGTATAGCGGTCCGCCGGAAGGGTTAAAAACCGTTGCGGCTTCAAAAACCAAAACCCATTTGTTTCAGGATCTATCCTTTGAGAAACCGGTGCGTCGTGAGGCTAAAAACTTGCTTGAGCTTTCCGGAATCACCCGAAACAACCTAAACGAGCTCGACGTGAAGTTTCCACTGGGGGTTTTGACAAGTGTGACGGGAATTTCAGGCTCCGGGAAAAGCAGTTTGGTGAGTCAGGCGCTGGTTGATTTAATGAAGGCGAAATTAAAAAGCAACACGCTCGAAGAGGAAGCCGAAGAGACCGAAGAACTCCTAAATTCCGACAACCCTGAACCTACAGCAGGACATATTGCAGCAGGTGCCGAGAATCTGAAGCGCATGGTTGTGGTTAATCAAAAACCCATTGGCCGCACTCCACGGTCTAATCTGGCGACCTATACCGGTTTATTTGACCGGGTACGAAGCTTATTTGCATCTACCAGCCTGGCAAAATCCCGCAAGTATAAAGCCGGAAGGTTTTCGTTTAACGTGGGAAAAGGACGTTGTCCCAATTGTGAAGGCGAAGGTGCCGTAATGGTAGAACTGCTTTTTCTGCCCAGCGTTTACGCGCCCTGCCCGGTTTGTAAGGGAATGCGCTATAATGAAGATACTTTAGAAGTCACGTACAAGGGTAAAAATATCGCACAGGTTTTGGAGATGACCGTGGCGCAGGCGGTAAACTTTTTTGAGGAAGAATCAGGCGTAAGCAAACCGCTTACCTTGCTGGAAGATGTGGGGCTGGGCTATTTGCGCCTGGGACAACCCGCCACCGAACTTTCAGGAGGGGAAGCGCAACGCATTAAATTGGCTAAAGAATTACAACGCGGCAACAGCGGGAAAACACTGTATATTTTAGACGAACCCACGACCGGCCTGCACCCTACCGATGTTGAAAAATTACAGGCACAACTCCATAATCTGGTAGAAGCCGGAAATACGGTGATTGTGGTAGAGCACGATATGCAGGTAATCGCTGCAAGCGACTGGGTGATTGACATCGGTCCCGGTGCTGGTAATGAAGGCGGCAACATCGTGTGTGCAGGAACCCCTGAAGCCGTAGCTGCAAACTCACAGAGTAAAACAGCGCCTTATTTAAAAAGAAAGTTGGCAGGCAACTAAATCAACAAAGTTTAAATTACGTACATTCCTCATTCAAATAGTCTTATGGGCTTTCAGCTTTAATCAATTGATATAAGGTGTTTTAAACGGAGTTTATGAAAATCCTTTCAACCAATTTAGCCACACCCACTACCTTCATCTGGAATGGAAAAGAAGAAACAACGGGCATCTATAAAAAACCGGTAGATCAACCGCTTTATCTTACCAAAAATGATGTTATGGGCGATGAAGTTTCAGACCGGTTACATCATGGCGGGTATTACAAAGCCTGTTATGTTTTTGCTTCTGAACACTATCCCTATTGGAAAAATTTATATCCCAATCTGGACTGGTCCTGGGGAATGTTTGGGGAAAATCTGACGCTTACCGGTTTTGATGAACACGAAGTCTATCTGGGGAGTATTTATGAGGTTGGCGAAGCGGTAGTACAGGTTTCGCAGTACCGGGAACCCTGTTATAAATTGGGACATAAATTCGGCACTCCTAAAGTTATTAAGCAATTTGTGGAATATGGACTGGGCGGCACCTATCTCAGCATTCTCAAAGAAGGAAATGTCGCTCCAGGAGACCCCTTCAAACTGGTTGAACGTCCTTCAAGTACTATGACCGTAGCCCAGTTATTTCAGCTGGTTTTTGCAAAAGAAAAAGATCCGGCTCTTTTAAAAATCGCCTCACAAAGCGAAGCGATTCCGCCCAAAAAAAGAATGTGGTTTAGTTCGCACTTGTAAGCTCCATCAACAAAGGCTTTTAGTAAGACCTGCATCATCAATATCTGATCGGCTTCAGCGTGTTCAGATATTAACCTATTTACTCTGTATATAAGCAGGATAGCGTTTTCTAATGCCCGGTTTTTCAGGACGAATCTCACATACCGGGCTTATGGAGCTTCAGTTCATTAAAAATGAAATAACTTTAAGCATAAACCCAACTCTTATGCGCGTAGCCTTTTTCAGCACTAAAAAATACGATCAGGACTTCTTTGAACAAACTAACGAATCCTTTGATCACGAACTTCGCTTTTTTGAAACTTCCCTGAATAAACATACAGCCTCTTTGGCGGAAGGTTTTGAAGCGGTTTGTGTTTTTGTAAATGATGCGCTCGACGCCGAAACCATCAGTAAACTGGCTGATTTTGATATCAAACTCATCGCCTTGCGCTGTGCCGGTTTTAATAATGTTGATCTTGAAGCTACCGCCCAAAACAACATTAAAGTAGTACGGGTACCGGCCTATTCACCGCAGGCTGTGGCAGAACACGCCGTGGCTTTGATTCTCACCTTAAACCGTAAAACCCATAAAGCCTATAATCGGGTTCGGGAAAATAACTTTTCATTAGAAAAACTTACCGGTTTTAATATTTACGGCAAAAGTGTTGGAGTTATTGGTACCGGAATAATCGGGGCCTGCTTTGCTAAAATTATGCTGGGTTTTGGATGTAAGGTGTTTGCTTTTGATGTTAAGCCTAATGACGAACTGAAAGATCAGGGTGTTCATTATGTAGAGCTTGAACAGCTGTTACGGGAAGCAGACATCATCTCGCTTCATTGTCCGCTCAATGAACAAACCCATCATCTTATGGATCGCAAAGCTTTTGATCAGATGAAAAGCGGCGCGATGCTTATCAATACCGGTCGGGGCGCTTTGATTGATACAACAGCAGTGGTCGAAGCCTTAAAACAGGAAAAACTGGGCTATCTGGGCATCGATGTTTACGAGCAGGAATCGGGTTTGTTTTTTAACGACCGCTCGGAAACGATTAATAAGGATGATGATTTTTTAAGGCTCATGTCTTTTCCGAATGTGCTCATCACCGGTCACCAGGGCTTTTTCACCAAAGAAGCTTTAGAACAAATCGCAGAGGTAAGTCTAAAAAATCTTAGTGATTTTGAAGCCGGAAACGAACTTGAAAACGAGGTAAAAGCGTAGTTTTAACCCCTATGTCTTCTAAAAAAACGCATACCAATCGCTCCGGGGCTAAAAATCTCAGGCAGGATTCCACAGGTTCCGGTTTAAAATCCAAACTACACGCCCGCAACCGCAACCGTGAGCCTTATGATTTGGACGCGTTGATAGAACTAAAGCCCGGGCTGAAAGCACACCTCAAACCCAATAAATACGGCACCACATCAGTAGATTTTGCGAATCCTAAGGCAGTAAAATTGCTCAATCAGGCATTGCTGGGTTTTTACTACGGAATACCCAACTGGGAGTTTCCGGAAGCGAATTTGGTGCCACCCATTCCGGGAAGGGCAGATTACCTGCATTACCTGGCCGATTTATTAGCCGAAAGCACAAACGGAAAAATTCCGCAGGGAAAAGAAATTAAAGGTCTGGATATTGGCACCGGCGCCAGCTTAATTTACCCCATTTTGGGTGTTGTAGAATACGATTGGAATTTTGTAGCGACCGATATTGATCCCAATTCTATTGCTTCCGCAGCAGAAATCATTGAAAACAATACCATCCTAAACTCTAAAATCGAGCTGCGCCTACAGGAAACGAAAGAGTCGATTTTTAAAAATGTGATCAAGCCCGGCGAGGCCTTTGACTTTAGCATGTGCAACCCGCCCTTTCACGCTACGCGGGATGCGGCTACTCAAGGAACGCGCAGAAAAGTGAACAACCTTACCGGAAACCAACAATCAACCCCCTATCTCAATTTTTCCGGGAATCAGAACGAACTCATCACACCGGGTGGAGAGCCTAAGTTTATCAAGACTATGATACGCGAAAGCAGCGCATTTGCTAAGCAGTGCAGGTGGTTTACGACTTTGGTCTCCCGTCAGGACTATTTAAAAGACATTTACAAACACCTGAAGCGTGCTGAAGCCCTAACCGTAAAAACCATCCCGATGGGAACCGGCAATAAAATAAGTAGAATTGTGGCGTGGTCGTTTACAGAGAACACTTAATAAAAAAAGACCTCACAGGTTTTGGAAACCTGTGAGGTCTGTTATCGTAAATTGGATTTATTTTTTCTTCAATTTCGCATTAATACGCTCTTCTTCCTCCTCTTTATTCTTTTTCAGCGCGCGTTGCGATTCGGTAAAATGAACACCTTCCCCGCCTCTGTGCATATCGGCCAGATTGCGTTCTACCAGATTCTTTCGTTTTAGATCACTCATAACTTAACTTTTTATTTAAATATAGTAAGGTCTTCACACAAAACACGTTAAGGCGGCGTTAAAGGCAGCATATTGAGGTTTGGCAAAAAGCCTGCGCAAAGCCTTTTAAGAATAAACTGGTAATACTACTTTGATAAAACCTAAAACCGTAATTTCACGGCTTCAATAAGTTCATTACTTTATTTTTCATCTAACGGAACGGGTTACACATAACGTGCATTAATAGGGAATCTGGTGCAAATCCAGAGCTGTCGCGCAACTGTAAGTAATACCATAAGGCTTTGCCAAATCGAGTCCACTGTATCTCAAAAATATGGGAAGGACGGTAAAGCTGTTACAAGTCAGGAGACCTGCCTGTTCCGCTAAGACTTTGCTTTCGCGATCTGAAGCTATTGGTCTGGTACGATGCACGTAAATTTTCAAGAGGATACCTATACCCTTTTGTAAGCTTCCTGCACCATCCTTCTCCGGTTTCTTCTCATCGTTTTGGCAAAGCCAAAATAGGGCAACGAACTTTTAAATCATTCATTCATTTAAAAGTTTAGCAACATGCAAACGCACATTCTGGGCTACCCGCGTATTGGTAGCCATCGTGAACTCAAGAAAGCCTGTGAGCAGTATTGGTCAGGTAAAATCTCACTCGACGAACTGCATCAAACCGGCGCAGAACTACGAAAAAACAACTGGCTGATACAGCAGGAAGCGGGCATAGACCTCATCCCTTCAAACGATTTTTCGTTTTACGATCAGGTATTGGATATGTCCTTAACGCTTAAAGCGATTCCTGCACGTTATGCGCCTTTACTTGGCAAATCAGACAACAGCATACCCGATCTCTATTTTGCAATGGCTCGCGGTTATCAACGGGACGGGCTTGACCTTACCGCAATGGAAATGACCAAGTGGTTTGACACCAACTACCATTACATCGTCCCCGAATTCACTAAAGACCAGAAATTTGAATTATTTTCAACCAAAGCGGTTGACGAGTTTTTAGAGGCGAAAGATGCCGGTATACTTACCAAACCGGTTTTACTGGGGCCGGTATCCTATCTGCTTTTAGGTAAAGAAAAAGAAACCGGTTTTCACCGTTTAGATCTTATAGATCGCCTGCTGCCCGTGTATTTTAAACTGCTGGAAAAACTTCAGGAAAACGGGGCGGTATGGGTTCAGCTCGACGAACCTTTCCTGACGCTTGATTTAAGCCATCGTGAAAAAGAAGTGTACCATCGCGTGTATCACGAACTCCGGGAAGCCTTCCCGGCTTTAAAATTTCTACTGGCTACTTATTTTGAAGGTTTGGGCGGAAACCTGGATCTGGCAATTTCTCTGCCCGTCTGTGCCCTGCATATCGACCTGGTCCGCGCACCAGGGCAATTGAATCAAATCCTGAAAAAAGCCCCGGAAAACCTAAGCATTTCACTAGGTCTTGTCGACGGCAGAAACATTTGGAAAAACGATTATGAGGCCACTTTAAAAGAAATCAACCGGGCTATCAAAACCTTAGGATCTGCACGCGTCTTGTTGGCTCCCAGCTGTTCCCTGTTGCACGTACCCTGTGACCTGGATCTGGAACCGGAAACAAACGCCCTAACGCCGGAAATCAAAAACTGGCTGGCCTTTGCCAAACAAAAACTAGACGAAATCACCACCTTAAAAAACCTGGTGGAATCTAAAGACGAAGAGGCGGTATCGGGTATGCGAAAACTGCAGGCCAACATAGACAGCATCAAAAGCCGCAGGGAATCAAAGCGTATTCACAAAACTCAGGTTAAGCAAAGAACGGCAGCGATAAGCATTCAGGATGCTTTGCGCAATGAGGCCTTTTCCATTCGCAGGACGAAACAGCATAAGGCGCTTAAGCTCCCCCTGTTTCCTACCACAACAATAGGTTCCTTTCCACAAACCAAAGAAGTGCGAAGCTGGAGGGCACAATTTAAAAAAGATAACCTCACAGCGGCCGATTATGAGAACCTGCTCCTTGAAGAAACAGAGCATTGTATACGCTGGCAGGAAGAAATTGATCTCGATGTACTGGTGCACGGCGAGTTTGAACGCAATGATATGGTAGAGTACTTTGGCGAGCAGCTTGACGGCTTTGCTTTTACCCGGCTGGGCTGGGTGCAAAGCTACGGAAGCCGTTGCGTTAAGCCGCCCATCATATACGGTGATGTCGAACGCCCAAATCCTATGACTGTAAAATGGAGTACCTATGCACAGGGCCTTACCTCCAGAATTGTAAAGGGCATGCTCACCGGCCCGGTTACTATTTTGCAATGGAGTTTTGTGCGGAATGATCAACCCCGTTCTGAAACCTGTAATCAGATTGCCCTGGCCATACGGGACGAAGTACTCGATCTGGAAAAAGCCGGAATACGCATCATTCAAATAGACGAACCCGCCCTGCGTGAAGGACTTCCGCTTCGAAAAGCAGAATGGGATGCCTACCTCAAATGGGCCGTAAATGCGTTTTGCCTTTCGGCAGCAGGAGTTCGGGAGGAAACCCAGATCCATACGCATATGTGCTACTCAGAATTCAATGATATTATTGAACACATTGCCGCAATGGATGCCGATGTGATAACCATTGAATGCTCCCGCTCGCAGATGGAATTGCTGGATGCCTTTGCAGAATTTAATTACCCCAATGAGATAGGGCCAGGAGTATACGACATTCACGCCCCAAGGGTGCCTGCTAAAGAAGAAATGCTTGCCCTGATGGAAAAAGCAAGACAGGTTATTCCCGATAAGCAATTGTGGGTAAACCCCGATTGCGGACTCAAAACCCGGGGTTGGGAAGAAACACGTAAGGCTTTAAAGGCAATGGTTGAAGCGGCAAAAACCCTTCGAGAAAAAAGCCTGAAACCTGAAGAGCAGGAAGCTTTTTAAATCTTAAGGATTCCTGGCAATAAAAAAAGGCGGCCCAAACGGGGCCGCCTTCTTACTAACAATTAAAATCTAACCTACTTTTTTAAATCATATCGATCCAGGTTCATCACCTTGGTCCAGGCTTTTACGAAATGCTTCACAAAACGCTCACCACTATCTTCCAGGGCATACGATTCAGCCAGGGCACGTAACTCGGAGTTTGAACCAAAGATCAAATCTACACGAGTACCTGTCCATTTCTTCTCGCCGGTATTGCGATCACTACCTTCAAATACATCATCATTTTCAGAAACCGATTTCCACGTAGTGTTCATATCCAGCAGATTTACAAAGAAATCATTGGTCAAGGTTTCGGGATTATGGGTAAATACGCCGTGATGCGAACCATCAAAATTAGTATTTAACACGCGCATACCACCTACCAATACCGTCATTTCAGGTGGAGTAAGGGTTAGCAACTGAGCACGGTCTACCAAAAATTCTTCAGCCTTAATTTTAAAACGGTCTTTCATATAATTTCTAAAACCATCTGCTACAGGCTCAAGCGCGTCAAATGCAGAAGCATCGGTTTGCTCTTCCAGCGCATCGGCACGACCGGGGGTAAAAGGCACGCTGATCTCGTGACCGGCATTGTGTGCAGCCTTTTCTACGGCAGCACTACCCGCAAGTACAATAAGATCTGCGATTGAAACTTTTTTGTTTCCGCTTTGCGAATCGTTAAACGACTTTTGAATGCCTTCTAAGGTGTTCAACACCGCGTTCAACTTCTCAGGATTGTTTACTTCCCATCCGCGTTGGGGTGTAAAACGAATGCGTGCTCCGTTGGCTCCACCACGTTTGTCTGAACCTCTAAAGGTTGAAGCGGAAGCCCAGGCCACAGAAACCAAATCAGAAATTGAGTGACCGGCATCAAGAATATTAGCCTTTAAATGTTCAATATCTGCATCGTTGATCAGCTCGTGATCTACAGCAGGAATAGGGTCCTGCCAGATCAATTCTTCCTGAGGAACTTCAGGGCCCAGGTAACGCTCTTTAGGTCCCATATCCCGGTGTGTTAATTTAAACCACGCACGAGCATAGGCGTCTGCAAACTCTTCAGGATTTTCCATAAAGTGTCTGGAGATTTTCTCGTAGGCAGGATCAAAACGCAGGGATAAGTCGGTCGTTAGCATAAACGGTGCATGCTTTACGTCAGGACGGTGCGCATCAGGTACAGTACCTGCACCGGCATCTCCTTTGGGTTTCCACTGGTGTGCACCGGCAGGACTCTTGGTCAATTCCCATTCGTAACCAAACAGGTTTTCAAAATATTTGTTGCTCCATTGGGTAGGCGTGTCGGTCCAGGCACCTTCAATACCACTGGTGATGGTATCTGCTCCTTTACCGCTGCCATAGCTGTTTTTCCAGCCCATTCCCTGAGCTTCGATATCTGCTCCGGCAGGTTCAACACCTACGTATTTTTCAGGGTCTGCAGCACCGTGGGTTTTACCAAAGGTGTGACCACCGGCAATAAGAGCTACAGTCTCATAATCGTTCATCGCCATACGGCCAAAAGTCTCGCGGATGTAATGTGCAGACTCAACAGGATCGGGATTTGCGTTATGCCCTTCCGGGTTTACATAAATCAATCCCATATGTGCGGCACCTAGTGCTTTCTCTAATTCACCACCCTTATAACGTTCCTGGTTTGCAAGCCATTCGGTCTCTGCTCCCCAATATACTTCTTCAGGCTCCCAAACGTCTTCACGACCACCTGCAAAACCAAAAGTTTGAAGTCCCATAGACTCGTGAGCACAGTTTCCGGCAAGGATTAGAAGGTCTGCCCATGATAATTTATTTCCGTATTTCTTTTTTATAGGCCAAAGCAGCAAGCGCGCTTTATCTAAATTGGCATTATCGGGCCAGCTGTTTAAGGGAGCAAAACGCTGCTGCCCGCTACCTGCACCGCCACGACCATCGTGAATACGATAGGTACCGGCCGCGTGCCAAGCCATACGTATAAAAAACGGACCATAGTGCCCGTAATCTGCCGGCCACCAATCCTGGCTGTTGGTCATTAAATCGTATAAATCCTGCTTTACCGCTGCAAGATCTAATGATTTAAACGCCTCAGCATAGTCAAAATCTTCATCCATAGGATTTACCTTAGATGAGTTTTGTTTCAAAATACTAAGGTTTAATTGCTCTGGCCACCAGTCGCGGTTGGTTGTTCCCTGACCGGTAACGTGATGCATCTCTCCGTTAAGGAAAGGACATTTAGCTGAAGATTCGTTTACCTCCCAGACTTTTCCGTCATTACCGTGGTTTGATTTGTTTGTGTCCATATATATGTTTTAAATGAAATTTTTCCAACGTAAAACAACCATTTTAAAACGAGTTATAGATATAAATTCAATCTATACATTTTATAAAATGATAGTCATTGCCTATTTACATCGATTGAAATGTTAGAAAATCACTTGAATTTAAAGAAATGCACCCGAAAAAGGGGGCTGTAAAATCTTAAGGAAGACTTAAAATTCAATCTGAAATTTCAATATTTTAGAGTACAGCTATCCCATAGCTCCTATTAAAGATTAAAAAAACCAACGGTTATGTCCTTATGAAATCTAAAGTCTTACTCGTCGTTAGCATCCTTTTCGGATTGATGTTTATCAATTCGGGGCTCAACAAACTCTTTAATTATATGCCTATGGCCGAAGATATCCCGGCAGCAATGCTCGAGGTGATGGGGGCTTTTGAAACTATAGGCTGGTTAATGCCTCTGGTCGCCGGTGTTGAAATTCTGGGAGGTATTCTGGTTCTATTTAAACCACTGCGTACGCTTGGTGCCGTGATGCTGTTTCCCATTCTTGTAGGTATTATGCTCCTTCATATCGTAAATGAACCCAGCGGACTTGTAATCGGTCTGGTATTCTTTGCCATTGAATTGTGGCTGCTGTATGAAGGCAGGGAAAAACTTAAACCCTTATTTGGCGCATAATATTCTGGAAACGGCTAACTTTCCACTTCAGTAAAAAAGCTATGCATCCTAACGAAGAAATCCTGGAACAATTTTACAGCGCCTTCCAAAATCACAATCCACTTGAGATGACCGCGTGCTATCATAAAAACGTGGAATTTTCTGATCCGGCTTTTGGCAATATCAAAGGGGATCGCGCCCGGGCGATGTGGTTTATGCTTATTGAACGTGGTGGCGATGATCTAAAGGTCACCTATTCAGACATTCAGGCAAACGACTATAACGGCAGCGCCAGGTGGACGGCTACTTATAAATTTGGTCCTGAAAAACGCACAGTGGTGAATCAAGTAGTGGGCACCTTTTACTTTCAAAATGGAAAAATCCTGCAACACACCGATCATTTTGACCTGAGTAAATGGGCGCGACAGGCTTTAGGTTTTAAGGGTTTTTTATTGGGTAAAACCAAATTCTTAAAACTTAAGATCCAGCAGCAAAGCAGTGCCGCTCTGTCTAAATACCTGCGTGCCATGCGCAGTATTGAAGAAGACGCGGTTTAAAGAGAAGCCATCTTAGCCTGAAAAGCTCCCGGCGAGGTATTTTTAATACGCTTAAACACCCGGTTGAAGTACGAGCGACTTTCAAACCCACAGTCCAGATAGATGTTTTTAATTTTTCGGTCGGGATCCTGCAGCAGGCTCACCGCTAATTTGATACGTTCGGTATTGATGAAATCTACCGGTGAGACACCCAGCTCATTTTTAAACACCCGGTAAAAATTAGATTCGCTCATACAGGCTTTTTGACTCAGTTGCTCCACCGAAATGGGTTCGTGAATGTGTTCGCGTATGTAGTCGATAATAAAGGAAAGCCGGTTATCAGGACTTAGTTTAAAGGTTTTATCGGTGTAAATTTTTCGGTTATTGGTTTGCAAAATGCGCACGATAAGCTCCTGCAGCATATTGTCTACAAAGAAATCTTTTGACGGATGATTTTCAGTAAACAAAAACAAAAGCCGCTGTAAGATCTGGTAGATCCCCACATCGTTAGTAAAGTGAAAATTATAATCCATCAGACTCCACTCGCTGCCGTCATCTTTGGTAAGATTTTCATTCATCAACGTCACCACGCGCTTAATCTTGTCTTCTGCAATAGCCATTGCCAGACAGCGGGTGGGGTTAGTTCCCTGAGCTTCAGGAAAATCAATACACATGAGTTCGTCTGCGGGCAGGATCAGCGACTCCCCCGGTAAAAAGTCAAAACTGTTGTGATCGCGCAGGTGCATAATCTTTTTGCCACGCAGCATACTGGCCAAAACCGGCTTGTCAAATTTGAGCAAAACCCGTTCTGCCTGCTGATGCGTTTCAAAAACGTGCATCGCGGCATTATTCAAGGTATAGGAAGTCTGGTTTTCTACCAGATTTTCCAGTTTTCGGTTTTTATAAAAAGAATCAGAAAGCTGCATAGATCAATCTTTAAATGCATTCAACCAAAACATTATTCTTACAGCTTCAACTGAAGCATTCGCAATCAAAAAGTTTTAGCCTAATAAATTTACAATTTTAGAGCCTAAAAAATCACATATCCCTAATTATTAATAGAATAGTTCACTGATTTGATAGAAACGGTCAGCACATTGGCCATGGTCTTGTTTAACTTTAGCTAAGACTAAAGCTTTCAGCAGTTTCCCCACTTCAAAAGCAAAACAAACAAAGACGTATAATTTAAAAAGACAAATCTTATGAGTGATGTACAAACCGCTTCCGCAAACGTTGTAGAGAAGCCCAAGTTTAAAGACCAGTATGAAAATTACATTGGCGGTAAATGGACAGCTCCTGTAAAAGGACAGTATTTTGATAATGTGTCTCCAGTTGACGGCGCAAACTTTACGCGTATTCCGCGCTCTACTGCCGAAGATGTGGAAAAAGCCATCGATGCCGCCTGGAAAGCCGCTCCCGAATGGAATAATTCTTCCGCCGCTTACCGCAGCAACCTCTTGCTGAAAATTGCCGATGTTATGGAAAAAAACCTCGAGACGCTCGCCCGTGCAGAAACCTGGGACAACGGGAAAGCCATCCGCGAGACCCGCGCAGCCGACTTACCCCTGGCTGTTGACCATTTCCGTTACTTTGCCGGGGTTATTCGTGCCGAAGAAGGCTCAGTGAGCGAACTCGACAGCAACACCGTGTGCATAAATGTTACCGAACCCCTTGGAGTTGTTGGTCAGATCATTCCGTGGAATTTCCCAATTCTTATGGCAACCTGGAAACTGGCCCCAGCCCTTGCCGCCGGTAACTGCGTGGTACTTAAACCCGCAGAACAAACTCCCGTAGGTATCCTTATCCTGATGGAACTTATTGAAGACATCCTGCCTGCCGGTGTGCTCAATATCGTTAACGGTTTTGGTGCTGAAGCCGGTAAACCGCTTGCATCTTCACCCCGCATCAACAAGATCGCCTTCACCGGTGAGACCACAACCGGGCAACTCATTATGCAATATGCTTCTAAAAACATCACACCGGTAACGCTGGAGCTGGGTGGTAAATCGCCTAACGTATTTTTTGAAAGCGTGATGGATGCTGATGACGAATTCTTTGACAAGTGCCTTGAAGGAGCCGTGATGTTTGCCTTAAATCAGGGTGAAGTATGCACCTGCCCATCGCGACTTTTAGTGCAGGAAAGCATTTACGATAAGTTCATTGAGCGCGTGATCGAACGCACCAAAGCCATCAAGCTGGGGCATCCGCTGAGTCCGGACACGATGATGGGCGCACAGGCTTCTAACGACCAGTATGAGAAAATTCTCAATTACATCAATATTGGTAAAGAAGAAGGTGCCGAAGTGCTCTGCGGTGGCGGCTCTGCCTACAATGAAGGCCTTGAAGGCGGGTATTACATTCAGCCTACCATTTTAAAAGGAAACAATAAAATGCGCGTATTTCAGGAAGAGATTTTTGGTCCTGTGGTCTGCGTAACGACCTTTAAAGATGAAGCTGAAGCTATCGAGATCGCAAACGACACACTTTACGGTCTGGGTGCCGGGGTATGGACGCGCGATACGCACCAGGCCTATCAAATCTCGAGAGCCATTAAGGCCGGTCGTGTTTGGGTAAATAACTACCACAATTACCCCGCTCACGCTCCGTTTGGAGGTTATAAAAAATCAGGAATCGGTCGTGAAAACCACAAAATGATGCTGGCGCATTACCGCCACACCAAAAATATGTTGATTTCTTATGACAAAAAACCAATGGGCTTTTTCTAAAAACAAAATCATGACGCAACGGGTACAGGCTACAGAAGCCGCAAAAGATGTCATAAATCAGTTACGGGAGCAGCACGGTGAATTGATGTTTCACCAGAGCGGAGGCTGTTGCGACGGCTCCTCGCCTATGTGTTTCCCCAAGGGAGACCTGATGATCAATGAGACCGATGTGTATCTGGGCACGATTCACGGTTGTGAGTTCTTTATGTCAAAAGACCAGTTTGAATACTGGAAACACACGCAACTCACCGTAGATATCACGCCCGGCCGGGGTTCCAGCTTTTCTTTGGAAATTCCATTGGGAATACGATTTGTTATCAAATCCCGAATGTATACCGAAGACGAGGCTAAAGACCTCAGCCCTACCCGAAGCGGTGAAGAATAATTTAGACAGATCCTTACAACAAAACCCACACTTCAGTTGAAATGTGGGTTTTTTAGTTTTTGGGCGATTGCTAAAGCACCGCGCTATCCGCTGTATCTTTTTTTCGCCGCAGGCTCAAAAAAGGATGCCGCTGCTATCGCTATCGCAAGGGCTAGCCAATGCGTAATCCGTTTTTAACAGAAAGATCAGGACTTAACAAGGTTACCTCATCTCCTGCTACCGCTCCCAAAACGAGGCATTCACTCATAAAATTGGCAATCTGCTTTTTAGGAAAGTTTACCACCGCAACAACCTGCTTTCCTACGAGTTCGGTGCGGTCATATTTTTTGGTGATCTGAGCCGAAGTTTTGCGCACGCCGATTTCCTCGCCAAAATCAATTTGCAATTGGAAAGCCGGTTTTCGGGCTTCGGGAAAATCACTAACAGTCATAATCGTCCCCACGCGCATTTCCACTCGTTCAAATTCGGCCCAGGTTAAATCGTTATCCATTAATGCTCGATCTTCAGTTTTTGAATCATTTCCTGAGAAATCTGACCGCTGTAAGCACCGTAAGCATCAACCAGCAGGCCTTTTTCGCCGCTGTGTGTATTTATAAGATACAGCACCGAATTATCCCCGGGATTAGTCATTCCTTCAAAACGAAAGGCATCTTCCACTTCAATTTGCCCGGCATTCCAGGTTTTTTTCAGATGTTTAGATTCGATGCCTTCGTCTACCAGATTAAAATCGGTATCGTAGCCCTTATCTTTTAAATCTTCTATCGCTTTAGAAAGCGAACTGTATGTATTTTTCATGGTATTTTGGTTTTACTCGATTGTTCGAGATTAAATGAGTTGAAAATTCTGTATTTGAATAAAGCCCAAATGGCCTTACTGATCATCCATATAATGGATTTCATTAAAGTTACAAAGGCACGGCTGCTACCCCAAAGATTTAAAACAACTTTAGTATTTGTAACAAATCACAGCACTTGCTTACCTATATTGCGATACTTAAAAACCTCAATGCTATGGCAAGAACCGAATCAACTATGCTTCCGCTGGGAACCATTGCTCCGTTTTTTTCCCTGCAAAACCCGCTTACCAATTCGTATGAATCCTTGACCGATATTGCCGGGGAATTGGGAACCGTGGTAATGTTCATCTGTAACCACTGTCCTTTTGTCAAACACGTAAATCACGAGATTGTGCGTGTGGCCAATGATTACCGGGTACTCGGATTTGGTTTTGTTGCGATAAGCAGCAACGATATTGAAGCCTACCCCGAAGATGGTCCCCGGCAAATGCGCGAAACCGCCCAAAAATACAATTACAGTTTCCCTTACTTGTTTGATAAAAATCAGGAAGTAGCTAAAGCCTATGATGCGGCCTGCACACCCGACTTTTATTTGTTTGACTCCGAACTTAAACTCGTCTATCGCGGGCAGCTTGATGATTCGCGTCCCGGCAACGGCATACCCGTAAACGGTCGTGACCTGCGCGAAGCTCTGGACAACATCTTTAACAACCGCCCTCAAAACAAAATTCAAAAACCCAGTCTGGGTTGCGGGATTAAGTGGAAACCCTGATTGCTGATTTTGTCCAAAAAAGTATAAGAATCGTCAAATCAAGGGGTCATATCGTTCAAATCGCATTCTGCCTCTGTACTCCTGTTAAATATTGAGTATCTTGGAATACTTGAAATTTAATACGTGAAGTCAAAACTTTATTTAGGGCTGCTTTTCCTGGCAATTTTTCTTCCAGAACTGCTGCATGCGCAACTCAGTACGCGGCATTATATCTCACCCATACATTCACGGGCAGCTAATCAGGTTGAAGATCATTACGTGTATTTATCAACCCCATCAGAAACACCTTTTACGGTTACCATTCAAACCGGTAACGGAGTTGTTTTTGCCACTACAACTATTTCAAAGGGCAACCCTGCGCGCATCAGTATTGGAAACAGTCAGCCTTCACCTATGTTTGTTGACCGCTCTGAACTCAATACTGCTGTTAACAACAAAGGCTTACTCCTCTCAGCAAGCGCACCTTTTTATGTGAGTTTTAGAGTGCAATCAAGCAATCAGGCCGGTTACCTTACCTCTAAGGGTAGTCTGGCACTGGGAACTCAGTTTCGGCTGGGAAGCCTGCCTAACAACGGCGAGCAAAACTTAAGAAACTTTTACGCCAGTGTTTATGCTGTAGAAGACAATACGCAGGTAATTTTTTCAGAGTACAATACCGGTGTAGTCTTTACTACAGCTACGGGAACAGATGCATCAGACCAGCTCACAGTCACCCTTAATGCGGGTGAGACCTATACGGTTTCCGGTTATAGTGACGTCCCCGTAAATCAGGATGGATTCATTGGAGCGCTGGTCACGGCTTCAAAACCCATTACAGTTAATACCGGAAATGCTTTGGGAGGTCTCGCCTCTAACGGGCAGGATTTTGCAATTGACCAGATCGTTCCTGTTGAGGTGTTGGGTTCCGAATACATAGCTATCGAAGGAGGCGGGGATGCGACCGCTGAACGACCAATCGTGGTGGCTACTCAAAATAACACACAGGTTTTTTTAAATGGTGCCGCTACACCTGCCCGGACTTTAAGTGCCGGAGACTATTTTTTAATCGACAACAGCAACTACACCGGTGGTGGGCATCGCAATATGTACATCAAAACCTCGCTTCCGGTTTATGTGTATCAGGCTTTGGCGGGTACAACTAATAACACCACGCCGGGTATGAACTTTTTACCTCCGCTCTCCTGCTTGCTTTTAAGGGAAGTAGATCTCATTGCAGATGTAGATCGCATTGGCAGCACCTTTTATGAAGGAAAAATACTTGCTGTCACCACTACCGGATCAACAATAAGCACAATTCCCGGAGCTACCAGCGTAAGTATCGAACAGGTAGAGGGCAATAGCAACTGGGAAACCTTTGTGATTAGTGGTCTAAGCGGTAATGTTCAGATTTCATCCACCGGCCCGCTTTCTGTAGGATTATTTGGTTTTAATAACAATGCGGGTTTTGGAGGCTATTATTCAGGGTTTGGATTTGATGGTCAGGAGAGTGAAGTCAAAATTTGTGAAGGGGAAGCCCCGGTAAACATCTTAGAGCGTATCCCCGGTTCACCTCAGTCGGGAGGAATCTGGACTCCGGCTTTTGCCAGCGGCACCGATGTTTTTGATCCCGCCGTAGATACGCCGGGCACCTATAACTATTTTCTCAACAATGACTGTGCGCCTATAGATATTGAAGTAGAAATCAGTTTTACCCCTTCCCCACGTGTGGGCGTGATTGATGATATTGTGCTCTGCGATGATGCCGGTCGAGATGGCCAGGAATCTTTTGACCTGAATACTGCCATTGATCAGGCATTAGACGGGCAGGACCCTGCTGTTTTTGAGGTAAGCTTTTTTTCAACTCAAGCCGATGCCGAAAACAATATCAATGCCCTGAGTCTTCCGTACAGAAATACTCAAGCTACTGAAACACTATACGCCAGAGTCACAACATCTGAAAATTTCTCATGTTTTGAAATTCAGGCTTTTCAAATTTCGGTTAGCAGACCTGTAGCCAATGCAGGGATTAACACCGTAATTACTTGTGAGGATAACAGTATTTTTTTAGACGGATCTGCATCCACTTCAAGTCCCGAAATCACCTATCTCTGGACTACTACAGATGGGTTTATTGTCAATGCTGAAACGACAACAACCCCTGAAATTAATCAACCGGGTACCTACACGCTTACCGTAACCAACACCCTTACCGGCTGTACTGATACTGATTCGATCACTGTGACTTCAGGTTTTGGTTTTAATCCTGAAGGGGAACCTTCAGACTTGAGCCAATGCGATGATACTTCAGACGGTGACGACGCCAATGGCAAGGGTATTTTTAACCTGAGGCAAAATGATGCAGACCTTTTAACCGGTACTTCTTATAATCCGTCTTCCATCAGTTATTACGCTTCGGCTGACGACGCTCAAAATGAAGTAAATCCGTTACCCGATTTATTTGCCAACACGCAAAATCCACAAACAATTTATTCCCGGTTTAATGCCACAAACCCGGCCTGTTTCAGCATAAAAGCCTTTGAACTGAATGTAAATCCACTACCTCCGAAAATGGATGTGCAACTGGTACAGTGCGATATAGATACTGATTCCTCTACAGACGGTTTTACACGTTTCAACCTTAATGAGGCGGTCGCTGAATTGACTGGAGGCAACTCGACTTACACCGTTAGTTTTTATGAATCTGCAGCGAATCTTTCTGCAAACAACCCTATTCCTACTCCTGAAAATTATCGGAACACATCAGCTTTTAATCAGGAGTTGATTGCCGTGGCAAGTTCGCAAACGGGTTGTAGCAGACAAAATATCCTTCGCCTCGAAGTACAATCTACAACCGCAACATTACCGCAACTAGAACCTCAATATGCCTGTGATGAGGGCGTTTATTTTCAGGATGAGCGTTATGGTTTTTTTGATCTTGATGCCGTCAAATCAACATACTATGCCAATCTGGATGTAGCTTTTTACCAATCCAGAGAAGACGCCGCTTTAGAGATCAATCCAATTGTCGAAACTGTTTTCAGGTCGAACGACACTACAATTTATGCCCGAATTGAGACCAACAATCAATGCCAGGGAGTTGATGAAATACCGCTTCACATTGATCCTTCTTCCCGATTTCGAGATGTTAGTATTTATAGGTTTTGTGAGGGAAATGGCTCGTTAACATTTACTCATAGCGATACTGAAAATCTGTTTAAAGTCTATTTGATTTCTGATACCGGTGAAGAAAATCTGGTACAGCGTTCAAGCTCGGTTTACATTACCGAAGAAGGTAAGTACAAACTGATTTCAATAAATAATTATACAAACCCGGACCGGTTCTGCACAACAGAACTTGAGTTTGAAATTATACGCTCCTATCCACCCGAGATTGAAGAAGTTACTATTGAACCGGAAGGGAATTCAAACCGCGTTACAGTGCAAGCCACAACTCAAGGTGAGTTTGAATACGAGCTTGGCGAAAACAGCGGTTTTCAGGACAGTCCGGAATTTAAAAATGTTGGGCCAGGCAATTACCTGCTTAGTATACGCGATAAAAATGGTTGCGGCAGCGTATCACAATCAGTTTTTATCCTGGGTTTCCCCCAATATTTTACACCAAATAATGATGGGTATCACGACACCTGGAATATTACTGGAGTTTCGGAAGATTTGGAAACCGTTAACATTCAAATTTTTAATCGGTTTGGAAAACTGCTCAAAGCCCTTTCCTCACGTTCTGATGGCTGGGATGGCACTTTTAATGGAACTCCGCTCCCCTCAGACTCGTATTGGTATCAGGCTTCTTTTGAGGATGGAACCGTAAAAAAGGGACATTTTGTATTGAAGCGTTAAGTTTGCAGTATGTCTGCAAATCTGTTTCACCACATCCATCCCTATCCGCCTTTTAACTTACAAGACGCTACAAAACTCATTGTAGGCACTTTGCCACCGCCCCGTTTTACTACCGGCGAGCTGCTTCCGGAAGATGTTGACTTTTGTTACGGCAGTAAAAACGGCATGCTTTGGCCCATACTCGACCGTATTTTTGAACTGGGTCTGGTTTATGAAAACACAGCCCGCGCCATTACACAACGCGCTAATTTTTTAATCGAACGGAAAATTGGGGTTTGTGATATTGTCGCTTCCGCTTTGCGCGAAAAAATTGACGCTTCAGATTTGGGAATGCAGGATGTAGAGCTTCGGGATTTGACAGGTTACCTCAAAAAGCACCGGCAAATTGAAACGCTAATTTTCACCGGCGGCAACAGCAAAAACGGACCGGAATATTTCTTTCGCCGCCAGGCAAAAGAAGAACATCTCAAAATTAAAGTTATCGCTGCCGAAGTACCACGCATCCACGAAATTGAGATCGACAATCTTAAAGTCAGGACGGTTTCGCTTACCGCTCCTTCAGGTGCTGCAAACCGGGCTATAGGCAGTATGAAAAAGTACAAACAAATGAAAGCTCAAAATCCTGAGCTTAGCACTTTTGACTTTAGGGTAGCGCAATACGCTCCCTTTTTCTAAGTGCTTAAAACACGTAATCTTTTTGAGAAAACTGTACTTTTAAAGCCTAAATTCTTCTATATGCGCCTACTTATTGCCCTTTCTCTCTTAGTTTTTATAAACTGCGCCGAAAAACCCAAACCGGAAGACTTTGATCTGGAAACCCAATTTGAGAAAAGTGGGGGTACTCAGACGCCTACTTATGAAGACGTTATTGGCTACTATCATAAATTAGATTCGGCTTACCTTTCTATTAAAACCTATGAAATTGGAAAGACCGATAGCGGTTTACCCCTTACTCTGGTCACTTACAATCCCAATCGCAGTCTGGAATCTGAGTTTTCAGAAAATTCGGAAGCTGTGCGCATCCTCATCAATAACGGCATTCACCCCGGTGAGCCCGATGGTATTGATGCCACAATGATGCTCATGCGGGATCTTGCCAGTGGTAAAATCAAAACCCCCGAAAATATTTGGGTAGGTGCCGTTGCCATTTACAATATAGGCGGCGCGCTCAACCGCAACAGCAGCAGCCGCACCAATCAAAACGGTCCCGAAGCTTACGGTTTTAGAGGAAACGCGCGCAATTACGACCTCAACCGCGACTTTATAAAGGCAGACACCTACAACGCGCGTTCCTTTGCTGAAATCTACCATCTGGTAAAACCTGATGTCTTTATAGACAATCACGTAAGTAACGGTGCAGATTATCAATATGTACTTACGCATTTGTTTACGCAACACAACAAACTGGGTGGCGCTGCAGGTACCTATTTAAACGAGCAGCTGCATCCGGCGCTGGTAGATTCTTTAGAGGCACAAGGCTGGCCCATTACGCCCTATGTAAATGTGTTTAATGAGGTTCCCGAGACCGGTTTTACCCAGTTTATGGACTACCCGCGCTACTCTACCGGCTACACCACCTTGTGGAATACGCTCGGCATGATGGTAGAAACCCATATGCTAAAACCGTATAAGCCGCGTGTAGAAGGCACCTATGCACTTATGCAGCAAATGCTGAATATCGCTTCGGCAGATGCCAAAACAATCAAACAAATACGGGCAAAGCAAGACTCGATTTACAGAAGTGGCGCACTTACCGGCACCTTTTACCCCATTCAGTTTAAAACCGACAGCTCGCAGGTGACCCAATTTGATTTTAAAGGCTTTGAGGGCGAAAGAATAACCAGCGAAGTTACCGGAATGGAGCGCCTGAGCTATAACCGCGAGAAGCCGTTTACCAAAACAGTCAATTATTACGATCATTTTAAAGCGACAGACAGCATAACGATTCCTAAAGCCTATGTGATTCCACAGGCGTGGCATACGGTCATTGAGCGTTTAAAAGAAAACAACATTGAACTCACCCGAATGGATCGGGATACGACCTTAGGTGTAAAAGTATACCATATTGCAGATTACACTACCGGCAACTCGGCCTACGAAGGGCATTATTTACATCGAAATACCAAAGTCAGTACGACTGAAGAAGAGATTAGCTTACGTAAAGGCGATTATCTGGTTTACACAGCCCAGACTGGTCTGCGCTATTTACTCGAAACCCTTGAGCCTTCAGCCGTTGATTCGTTTTTTAACTGGAATTATTTCGACACCATTTTGCAGCAAAAAGAAGGCTTTTCGCCTTATGTATGGGAAGATAAGGCTTTGGCTTTGCTCGAAAGTAACCCGGCATTAAAACAGGAATTTGAAACCAAAAAACAAACCGAAGAGGCCTTTCGCAGCAACTGGTATGCGCAGCTTGATTGGTTACATAAAAAATCTGAAAATTACGAAAAGGCCCATTTGCGCTATCCCATCTACCGCATTACGCAGTAGTTAGGCTACACGGTCTTTGGGATTGGGGATCAAATATTCTTTTGGGAATAGAAGCTTAATATTTTCGTAGGATTTAGTCAGCGCTTTTTGCGTTTTTTCGAAATTTTTCCAGCGTACTTTTTTGATTCCTTCGGAAGGTTGCGGCTCTAAAATCCCGTCATAGTCTGTAGTCATTCGATACCAGAAGGTTTCTTTAAGCTTAAATTTTCCGTTTCGCTTAAAGACGTGATAGGTTACCGTGATCAGGTTACCGAGAACCAAATCTTTACAGCCGGTTTCCTCTTCTACTTCGCGCAGGGCACATTGCTCTATACTTTCTTTTTTCTCAAGCTTCCCCTTCGGAAGATCCCATTTCCCGTTGCGTTTGATAAACAAAATTTCAGAATTCTGATTAAAAACGAGTCCGCCACCGGCAACCACAAGCGGTAATTTTTTCTTGAGGTGGGTAAGTAATTTCTTGGGATTCTGATGGTATAAATTGATGTGCGTGAGCTCACCGCGGTTTACCTGCTTGATAATGCGCTTGATTTTTGCGCGCTTAATGGGTATTGATGTATAATTTTCACCAATATACTTTTCGGTTGAAAGTATTATGGGCACTTCATTTACAAAAACTTTATACATTTGTACCATGATCTTAAAAAAAGAAACAGCTAAAAAAACAGCTGAGTTATTGCTGCAAATTAATGCAATAAAATTACAACCACAAAACCCATTCACTTGGGCCAGTGGCTGGAAATCTCCTATTTACTGCGACAACCGCATAACGCTATCCTATCCGCAAATACGCAATTACCTGCGGGAGAATATCGCTAACCAGATTGAATTGCTTTACGGCAAGCCCGACGTGATCGCCGGTGTAGCCACAGGAGCGATAGGAATCGGGATGCTGGTAGCCGATTTTTTAAACCTTCCGTTTGTGTACATCAGACCCGAAGCCAAAAAGCACGGCAGGCAAAATCAGATTGAAGGAAAGTTGGATCCCGTTCAAAGTGTAGTGGTGGTTGAAGACCTCATCAGCACCGGTAAAAGTTCGCTAATGGCTGTTGAAGCTTTAGAACAGGCCGAAGCCAATGTAAAAGGAATGCTGGCCATTTTCACTTACGGTTTTGATATTTCAAAACAAAACTTTGAAAAAAAAGGTATCGATTTACACACCTTGAGTGATTATGATCATTTGCTCGAACAAGCAATGGATACCCGCTACATTTCTGAAAAAGAAAAGCTAACCTTGCAAACCTGGCGACTGGATCCTGAAAACTGGAATGCAGCCAACTAACAAAACACTAAACATATACTCCCATTATGCACTTAGAAAGCCCTAAAAAGACGATTTCTAAAAGCCCCGAAGAAGTTTTTAATTTTCTGACAGACGTACAAAATTACCGTAAGCTGATGCCTGAGAGCATCAGCAAATTTGAAATCTTAAGCGAAAAACGCTTTCTTTTTGCTCTTAAAGGAATGCCGGAAATCGTACTGGAGCTAAAAAACACAGTACCTTTTAACAAAGTAGTCCTGGGCGCTGCCAGTGATAAATTACCCTTTACACTTACTGCCAATATCAAAGAACTTCCTGAAAACACCAGCGAAGCTCAGTTTGAGTTTGAGGGGGAGTTCAATGCGATGATGTCTATGATGATCAAAGGCCCAATTACCAAATTCATACAGACTCTTAGTGAAAACCTGCAAAATATTTAATTAGTACAGCAGTTTTATTTCCTTTAGGTCAAATTCTCTTGAAAGCTCGTCCTCCAGTTGAAGGATGAGCTTTCCATTTTTAGAAACCCCGCTAATAATGCCGGTTAGCAGTTCCCCTTCGGGCAGTTGAAAGGTTGACACTTTATTTCTGCGAAAAAGTCGCTGCTCATAACTCTTATGAAGACCGGTAAAGTCAAACTCTTCTACCCGTTTGGCATAGGTATAAAAAGCTTCTAAAAACCGGTTTAAAACCTCTTCCAGATCGTGTATTTTGCCGGTTTGATTCACCAGAGAAGTGGCACGTGGCGCTTCCTGAAATACTTTTTGATTAACATTTAAACCTACCCCGAGAATAACGCCATACAGACCGTCCCGAAGGACAGTTTCAATTAAAATGCCGCAGATCTTTTGATTGCCTGCCAATATGTCGTTTGGCCATTTTACAGATAGCTGCCTTACGCCAAAATGCTTTAGCGTGTCAACAACCATTAGGGAAGCTGCCATGGTCATATAAAAAGTGCGGTCTGCCCTAAAGCCCTCAACCCTTTTAAACACGCTAAAGGTTAGGTTTTTACCGGGCTCAGATTCCCAGCTGGCACCACGCTGTCCACGACCTTCCAGTTGGGTATGCGTTACTACCAAAATATCCTCTTTAGAGTCAAGCTCCCGCGCGTATTCCTTTAAATAGGTATTGGTAGAGGTTGTGGCATTAAGTTTGACTATATGCATAGCATAGCTTACGGCTGAAATGTTAGTACAATAAGGGGTATCAAACAAAATTGTAATAACTTTGCCAGACTAAAAAAGATTTAATGACAAAAAAAGAAGTAAGTACAGATCTACTGATAACGACTATTCTGGAAGGGATTGAAGAAGTAAAAGGTCAACATATTGATTTATTGGACCTACGGGAAATAGAGAATATGGTTTGTGATTACTTTATTATCTGTGATGGTACTTCTAATACTCAGGTTACAGCTATCGCTAATTCCATTCAAAAAACTGTAAGCAAGAAACTCAAAGATAAACCCTGGCATGTGGAAGGATTGCAGAATGCAGAATGGGTCCTAATGGATTATGTAAATGTTGTGGTACACGTGTTTCAAAAGCATACCCGTGAATACTATGATATTGAAAGTCTTTGGGGTGATGCTAAAGTAACATCAATCGAATCAAATTATTAATAACTATAATGGCAGAAAAATCAAAAAAGCCCGTCCCAAATAAACCCAAATTTAGCGCCTGGTGGATTTACACCGCTATCATACTTGTTTTTCTCGGCCTCAATTTCTTCAGCAGTGGTTCTGATTACGGAAACCCAAAAGAAATCCTTGAAAATCAATTACTCACATACGCTGAAAGTGGTGACATTAAGCAAATAGATATCAGCAAATCAAAAGGTGTTGCCTACATCTACCTTACCGATGAAGCTAAGGGTAAGGAAGTACATTCAAGACCTAGTGATTCCGGTTTATCGCTACTAAACTCCGAAGGAGGTGCCAGCTATATTTTTCGCTACGGAACTCTGGAGAATTTTGAGAATGAATTGAAAGAGATAAAGTCTACTCAGGACTTTAATGTCAAATATCTGGAAGCAGATAACACGATGTTTAGCGATATCCTGATCACCTTGTTACCCATTGCTATAATTATAGGCATCTGGATTTTTATCATGCGCCGTATGTCTTCGGGAGGAGCAGGTGGTGCAGGCGGACAGATTTTCAATATTGGAAAATCTAAAGCCAAGCTCTTTGATGAAAAGACCGATGTAAAAACTTCTTTTAAAGATGTTGCCGGTTTAGAAGGTGCTAAAGAAGAAGTTCAGGAGATCGTAGACTTCCTTAAAAACCCGGAAAAATACACCAATCTTGGAGGTAAAATTCCCAAAGGAGCCCTGCTTGTAGGCCCTCCCGGAACCGGTAAAACCTTATTGGCCAAAGCTGTGGCCGGCGAAGCAAAAGTGCCTTTCTTCTCGTTGTCAGGTTCTGACTTTGTGGAAATGTTTGTAGGTGTGGGGGCTTCACGAGTCCGTGATTTATTTAAACAGGCCAAAGAAAAATCTCCGGCAATTATTTTTATTGACGAGATAGATGCGATAGGTCGTGCCCGCGGTAAAGCTAATTTTAGTGGTTCTAACGACGAGCGTGAGAATACCTTAAACCAACTTCTTACCGAGATGGATGGTTTTGGAACTAACACAAATGTTATTGTTCTTGCGGCCACAAACCGGGCTGACGTACTGGATACCGCGCTTATGCGTGCAGGTCGTTTTGACCGCCAGATTTACGTAGATCTACCGGATGTTAGAGAACGTAGGGAAATATTTGAAGTGCATCTACGCCCGCTTAAAAAAGTTGCAGATGAACTCGACACCGAGTTTATGGCCAAGCAAACCCCGGGCTTCTCTGGTGCTGATATTGCTAACGTATGTAATGAAGCTGCTCTTATTGCTGCAAGACAGGGTAAAAGTGCAGTAGGAAGACAGGACTTTCTGGATGCAGTAGACCGCATCGTGGGTGGTCTTGAGAAGAAAAATAAAATCATCACTCCAGACGAGAAAAGAGCAATTGCCTATCACGAAGCCGGTCACGCAACTGTTTCCTGGATGTTAGAGCACGCAGCTCCGCTTGTAAAAGTAACTATCGTTCCGCGTGGCAGATCTCTGGGTGCTGCCTGGTATTTACCGGAAGAGCGACTTATCGTACGACCAGAGCAGATGCTTGATGAAATGTGCGCCGCGATGGGTGGTAGAGCTGCAGAGAAAGTGACCTTCGACAAGATTTCTACAGGTGCTCTCAGCGATTTGGAGAAAGTAACCAAACAAGCCCGTATGATGGTAACCATTTACGGTCTTAATGACAAAATAGGTAACCTTACCTATTACGATTCTTCAGGTCAAAGTGAGTACAATTTCAGTAAACCGTATAGTGAGAAAACAGCTGAATTGATCGATAAAGAAATTTCTTCTATAATTGAAGAGCAATATCAGCGAGCTATAAAAATACTTGAGGATAATAAAGATAAGCTCAACGAACTCGCAGAAGTACTGCTTGATAAAGAGGTGATTTTCAAAGATAACCTTGAAAAGATATTCGGAAAGCGACCTTTTGACAAGCCGGAAATCGGAAAAGAGACCGAAGAGTCTGAAAATACGATTGTTGAGGAAAATTAATTTTCCTTGAGGTCATCAAGATATAAATCTTAACTTAACGCTATGTTGAGTTAAGATTTTTTATATTTGATTAAATCCTAAATTTGTAGCACAGCCACTCATTTATGAGTATTCTTAAAAAGCTTTTTCAGCCCAAAAAACCAACTGGCACTGATACCCCTAAACTAACGGGGACAGAGCGCGGTAAATATATGCCAGATATTACCGCACCGGCAGATGAGCGCTTCACCAAGCATTTTATCTTAAACGGAGGAAAATTTTTGTATTGCACAGATATGGATGAAGTGCACGAAAGTTTTGACAATATTTTGCTCGAAAATGACTGGTATGAGCAGGAAGTTTATTGCCTGGATCCCAAACTGGAAAAACTGTTTGACGGGTACAACCTCAAATTTACAACGGATAAAGAATCTAGTTTTTTGCTTTCGGTTTGTGAAAATCTTATAGCCGATGATGGAAGTCTACTTATTTCTTCCAATCAGATTAAAGAGAAAAAGCTAAAAGAGCTCCCTCAAAATTTTGTGATTTTTGCCACCACAAGCCAAATCGTAAACAGTATCGGCGAGGGCTTGCGCGGTATTAAAAAGAAAAACACCGGTCAAATTCCTACAAATATTACTACGATCAAGAATTTTGAACCTAAAGAAGGGGCTAAAGATTTTATGTCCTATGGAAGTAGCGCAAAAAATCTCTATCTGCTGCTTTTAGAAGATTTGTAGTATGCGTGAACTTTCGATACGTGCACTTTCAGGCTTACTATATGTGGTAATCCTTCTGTTTTCCATTTTCTATTCTGAAAAATGGTACATTCTTATGTTCCTGCTTTTTGGAATCATCACCTTAAGGGAGTTTTTAAGACTTATAGGCTTTCAGTTTTGGTACACCTATCTCATACTTATAGGCTTTATACTATTTTTCAGTTATTACAAGGTCTCTTATCTCGCAACACTTCTGCTTCTGGGAATTACTGTGGTTACAGGCCTTTACCTTATGAAAAACCTCTTCAGTGAAAAAATAAGAAGGTATGGGAAGCTTCAAAAATTACACATTACCGTGTTTTACATCATTGCCAGTTTTGTGTTTTTAACCCTGCTTCCTTCTCACGGCAAGACCTTTTCACCTTACACGGTGGCAGGATTATTTATCCTGATCTGGACCAACGACACCTTTGCGTATATTGTAGGCAAAAGCTTTGGCAGACACAAACTCTTCCCAAGTATTTCTCCTAAAAAAACTATTGAAGGCTTTTTTGGCGGACTCGTTTTTGCCTGTCTTGCCAGTTATTTTATTCATAAGTTCACAGGAAAACTTAACTTTAACATCTGGTTGTCGCTTGCAATTGTAATGAGCACATTAGGCACATTTGGCGACCTGATCGAGTCAAAACTAAAGCGGGAAGCCGGAGTAAAGGACAGCGGGACGCTGATGCCCGGCCACGGCGGCCTCTATGACCGGCTAGACAGTATTCTGTTTGCCAGCCCTTTTATTTATTTGGTTTTAATAGTATTTGAATATGTTTCATAAAGAAGGTTATACCATTATCACGATTACACTGCTTATTGTTATTGCAGGTGTTTTGGCTACGCATACCTGGGTTTCACCGGAATGGCTGCAGTATTTGTGTTATGCCGCACTTTTGATTTTATTGGTTTTAATCCTTCAGTTTTTTAGAAACCCCGGTCGAAAATCAAGCGGAAACCTCAATGAGATTGTTTCACCCGTAGACGGAAAGGTTGTGGTGATCGAAGAGGTTTTTGAAAAAGAATACTTTAAAGAAAAACGCCTGCAGGTGTCTATCTTTATGTCGCCTATAAACGTGCATGTAACCCGATATCCGGTAAGCGGAGCTGTTGTTTTTAGCAAATACCATCCCGGAAAATACCTTGTTGCCTGGCATCCGAAAGCCTCTGAAGAGAATGAGCGCACCACAGTAGTGGTTCGCAGTACTTCGTTTGGAGATATTCTATATCGTCAGATCGCAGGTGCTTTGGCCAAACGTATCGTAAATTATGCCAAGGAAGGTGATAGCGCCGAACAAGGCGCAGATAGCGGTTTTATTAAGTTCGGGTCCAGAGTAGATCTTTTTTTACCTGTTGGAACTCCTCTTGCGGTTAAACTCAACCAAAAAGTAAAAGGAGCTGAAAGCATCATTGCAACCCGTGAAAACTAATTGTGTTTTGAGCAAAAAAGAAGCATTAGATAAGGCTTTTCAGGAAGCTGCACACCGTGCGAGCAACACAAACATTGCATTGCCACAGGATATACAATTACTCCTCTATGCCTATTATAAAAAGGGGAATAGCGAAAATACAACGCTCAACGCTGGAAACATTAAAGAAAACGACCTGCGCAGTGCGTTTAAATACAACGCACTCATTCAGCTTAAAGGGCTTTCTACCAAAGAAGCAAAGAAGGAATATATCAAACTGGTAGATAAATACATTCCCTCTTAAATCTTCAAAGACTCGTGTCTCTAGCTTAAAGCAGCGAGCCGCTTTTCTAAAGCATCTATTTTAGCCTGCGCGTCAGCCTGCTTTTGGCGCTCTAAGGCCACTACCTGCTCAGGTGCATTATTTACAAACCGCTCATTAGATAGCTTTTTAGCAACCGAATTGATAAAGCCCTGCGTATAGGCAAGCTCTTCCTTGATTTTAGCAATCTCTGCATCAATGTCAATCGCTCCGGTTAGCGGAATGAAATACTCATTCGCTTTTACCCGGAAAGACAACGCACCTTCAACGGGTGATTCTGTTGTTTTTAGTACCGAAAGATTACCCAGTTTTTTAATGATCGCATCAAAGTCAGCCGAAAAACCTTCGGTATTGAGCACGTGTAGCTCCAGCTCTTCTTTAAAGGAAATATTCTTATCCTTTCGAATAGCACGAACTCCGGTAATAACCTGAGTTGCCAGTTCAAAGTCTTCAAGCATCGCAAGGTTTGGCTTCGCGATAGCAGGCCATTCGTTAACGATTAGAGCTTCTTCGGGAGTACGATCTGCAATAGTTTGCCAGATTTCTTCCGAAGCAAATGGCGTAAACGGGTGCAGTATGCGTAGATTATCTTCCAGAGCTGCAATTACCGCATCGTAGGTCTTTCTGTCAATTGGTTTTTGATATTCCGGCTTTACAATCTCGAGCAACCAGCTGCAGAAATCGTCCCAAACCAATTTATAGGTTACCATCAAGGCATCGCTGATTCGGTATTTACTAAAATGATCTTCAATCTCTTCGGTAGCCTGCTTAAAACGCTCGGAGTACCATTCCAGACCTTTTTTACTGGCCTCAGGTTGCTCTGCGCCTGCATCAACTTCCCAACCTTTGATAAGCCTGAAAGCATTCCAGATTTTATTGATAAAGCCTTTACCCTGCTTGCACAAATCTTCATCAAAGAGCAAATCGTTACCGGCAGAAGTGCTTAGCAACAAACCTACCCGTACACCATCTGCACCGTAATCATCAATCAGCTTCATCGCATCAGGTGAATTACCAAGCGATTTTGACATTTTACGCCGCTCGGCATCACGCACGAGCCCCGTGAGATAAACATTCGTAAAAGGTTGCTTTCCGGTATATTCATAACCCGCCATAATCATACGCGCCACCCAGAAAAACAGTATATCAGGACCGGTTACCAGGTCATTGGTAGGATAATAATATTGAAAATCGGCATTATCAGGATTTGCGATTCCGTCAAACACACTCATAGGCCATAACCATGAAGAAAACCAGGTATCGAGTGCATCCTCATCCTGCTTTAAATCGGCTTCGGTCAGATTGTTGTTTCCGGTTTTCGCTTTCGCGGAAGCTAAAGCTTCCTCCATATTTTTAGCAACAACAAAATCCTCTTTTCCGTCTCCAAAATAATACGCCGGGATTTGCTGCCCCCACCAAAGCTGACGGGAAATATTCCAGTCGCGGATGTTTTCCATCCAGTGGCGGTAGGTGTTTTCAAACTTCTTAGGAAAAAGGTTTACCTCATCGCTATCGAGAACAGCTTTGATCGCAGGCTCGGCCAGATCTTTCATCTTCACAAACCACTGATCTGAAAGTTTAGGCTCTATAACCGCCTTGGTGCGCTCTGAAGTCCCTACTTTATTCAGGTGACTTTCGGTCTTTACCAAAGCACCTAGCTCTTCCAATTCTTTTACAATTTCTTCTCGAACTATGAAGCGGTCTTTGCCCTGATAGTGCAGGCCAAAGGAGTTTAGCGTGGCGTCATCGTTAAAAATATCAACCACGTCAAGCTTATGCTTATCGCCAAGCATTTTGTCATTCTCATCGTGTGCAGGTGTAACTTTCAGGCAACCGGTACCGAATTCCAGGTCTACATACTCATCTTCAATAATAGGAACTACGCGGTTTACCACGGGCACAATGGCCTTTTTACCTTTTAAATGCGTAAAACGCTCGTCATTGGGATTGATGCAGATTGCGGTATCCCCAAAAATAGTTTCGGGACGCGTGGTGGCTATTACCAAATGCTCGTCACTGCCTTCCAACTTGTAATTGATATAATACAGCTTGCCCTGACGCTCCTCATAAATCACCTCTTCGTCAGAAAGTGTGGTTTTAGCTTCAGGATCCCAATTTACCATACGATGGCCACGGTAGATCAGGCCTTTATTATACAAATCAATAAAACACTGAATCACACTCGCTGACATGGTGTCATCCATGGTAAAACGCAGACGTTCCCAATCACACGAAGCTCCCAGCTTTTTAAGCTGCTCTAAAATGGTTCCACCGTATTTATCGGTCCATTCCCAGGCGTGTTTTAAGAATTCTTCCCGGGTAAGGTCGGCTTTATTGATTCCTTCAGCCTTGAGTTTAGCCACTACTTTAGCTTCGGTTGCGATAGACGCGTGGTCTGTTCCCGGCACCCAGCAGGCATTAAATCCCTTGAGGCGCGCTCTTCGGATTAAAACATCCTGAATGGTATTATTCAGCATATGCCCCATATGTAAAATTCCGGTTACGTTAGGCGGTGGAATTACAATTGTGTAGGGTTCTTTATCATTGGGTTCAGAATGAAAGTAGTTGTGCTGCATCCAGTAGTCATACCACTTCTGCTCTACTTCTTTTGAACTATATTGTGCCGCTAATGCCATCTTGGTCTGATTTTTGTCTTTAAGTGGGCAAAAATACTCATATACAAAGTATTTTTAAAAGAACGAGAGCATTAAAAAAAGACTTATTCTGAGCCGGTTTATGAGGAAGTTGAAGGATTTAAAGACTTCCATTAAGCATGAAAAAGAGGCAACTCTTTGCAAAGACCACAGATTAAGTTTAATTTTAGACTCTAATAACACTTAGAATTATGAAAAAAATTGTTTTACTACTTGCCGTTGGTTTGATGACATTAGGCCTTCAGGCTCAGGAGAAAAAAGCAGCCATCACATTTGAAACAGATGTTATTGATTATGGTGATGTCGTGCACGGCTCAGATGGTGAACGCGAGTTTAAGTTCACCAACACCGGAGATGCTCCTTTGGTTATTTCAAAAGCCTATTCCACTTGTGGCTGCACAGTACCAAGTCCTCCAAAAGACCCGATAGCTCCAGGAGAAAGCGGAGTCATTAAAGTGAAGTATGACACCAGTCGCGCAGCGGGACCTATTCGCAAAACGATAACGGTTTATACTAATGCTTCTGCAGAACCGTACACCCTTAAAATTAAAGGAAACCTGCTTCCGGCAGATAATTAAACCTTACACCTTATACTATACCAAAGCGGCTCAATGAGCCGCTTTTTTGTTTATTCTAAAATCTTTCTCAACCTCAGCTTGCAATTAAACACCATCCCGTTTCGGTCTACCTGAAGCTTCAAAACCGAACCTTCATCCCTGTAAAAATATCGGGTGATTTCTTCAAGCTTGAGATTAGCAACTGCCCTTCCGTTTACTTTAATAAGCTTATCACCCACGCTCAAACCCGCTTCCGCCCCGGGAGAATCTTCGCGAATAGCCGCGATTTCATAATTCGGTTTTAATTTAAACTGCGGAAACTGAACCATGTTGGTTTCCAAAAAGATACTATTTCGGGACGCATCGCTACTCCAGGCTCCTTTCGAAGCTTCGGTCATGTTCTGCTCTTTAGAAATTCGATAATCTAAATGGGTCACCAATTCAAAACCGGTATGCTGCACTACAAGACCACTACGATCATACCTAAAAGGCTCATCAAAAAAACGATTCTTTTGCAGATACATCAGCTGATTTTTATAGTCAAATACCACCTTGAAGCGTTTCAGGATTTCCGAACCCAGACTCCCGTTTCTGAAATTCACTCCGCGCAAATAATTTAATGATGTGGTATCGGGGTAAGCCACATTGACTTCGTTTAGCGTATAATCACCGAGCTCAAGCCGGGGTAAACGGGAGCGGTAACCGGTAACTTCACCACTTAGGCCTAAACCCAGATGATCTTTGAATGCGTTTTCAGAAACCTGAATTCCCTTTTGCTCATTTTCAAATAGCCATAAGGCATCACCACTACCCGAATCTAGCAACAGTTTTGTAGCGATCTCCGCATCATTTTCGCCCAAAATTTCAAGGTCGATGTAGGGTTTGCCTGCAATCAGCTCTAAGGCCACTGCAGAATCAGAGCGGTATCGCGAAGATTTAAAATGGTCCGGATCGTGCAACTTCACATATTCCCGCTGATAATCTACCTCAACTACAAAATCCTTAAGGAGTTCGTAGCCTATAATTCCGTGAACAGCAAATCCCAGTCTGGGCGAAAAATTAGTCTCGCTATCGGGGATGTAATAGACAATCTGGTCAATCGCCGTAGACTCGCCAATGCTGATGATGTTGTGGGTAGATTTTATGGCTTCGGTAGGCTCGCCATCGCCTGCACCGGTAAGCCATACGGTAGATTGGTTATTCAGCTTGAGATCCTCATCAGAATCAATCCCAAACAAAATTGTAGAACGCACGCCGGTATCTAAAAGAAACGAAAGCTCAACACCGTTTACCGTAATGGGTATTATAACCAGATTATTGACAACATCTGCCTTTATTTTTAAGCGCTTCGCTCCTTCGGGCAATTGAAAAGTTCCCTGCCCAAACGCCTCTTTTCCTATTAAAAATGTAAATAATACAGCTAAAAAACACACAAACCTCACCATAACACGCTCTTTTGTATGAATTTACCATTTTTAGATGATAATTTTAAGCTCCTGTTTCAAATTATTTTCTCGTTTATAATTCGCAAATTTGCAACCTAAAGAAAAAGAACATGCCACAGTTATCTCAAAAGGGGCAGGATATGCCTCAATCGCCTATACGCAAATTGGTGCCTTATGCCGAAGCTGCAGAAGCCAGAGGCATTCAAATACACCAACTAAATATTGGCCAGCCCGATATTAAGACCCCAAAGCATGCCCTTGACGCCGTAAAAAATGCGGATATTGAAGTTTTGTCTTACAGTCATTCTGCAGGCTTTTTGAGCTATCGCGAAAAACTTGCCGCATACTATGGCAAGCAGGGCATTGAGATCACTGCAAATGACATCATCGTATCTACCGGTGGCTCTGAAGCTTTGCTTTTTGCAATGGGAAGCATTACAGATCCCGGAGATGAGATCATCATCCCCGAACCTTTTTACGCAAACTATAATGGCTTTGCCACAGCTTCGGGTGTGACTGTGAAACCGGTAATTTCTTCTTTTGAAAGCGGATTTGCTTTACCAGCTATCGCCGAATTTGAAAAAGAAATCACTCCAAAAACCAAAGCAATTGTGATTTGCAACCCCGGCAATCCTACCGGCTACCTGTACAGCAAAGAGGAACTTGACCAACTTTCTGAACTGGTTAAAAAACATGATCTTTTTCTGATTGCAGACGAGGTGTATCGCGAGTTTGCTTATGACGGTTTACAGCATAATTCGGTATTGAACCAGCGCGAAATTGATGAACACACGATTATGATCGATTCGGTTTCTAAGCGGTTTTCGATGTGTGGTGCCCGTATAGGCTGCCTGGTGAGCCGTAATAAAGCGTTTATGGCTACAGCGATGAAATTTGCACAGGCGCGTTTGAGTCCGCCAACACTTGCTCAAATTGCGAGTGAAGCCGCTTTAGACACACCACAATCTTATTTTGACGAGGTTATTTCAGAATATGTAGACCGTAGAGATACGCTTGTTGCCGGTCTTGAGGCTATTCCGGGCGTGCGCGTTGCAAAACCTAAAGGTGCTTTTTACTGTATTGCGGAGTTACCGGTCAAAAATTCAGATGATTTTGCGCAGTGGTTACTAGAATCTTTTGAACACAATAAAAAAACCGTGATGGTTGCTCCTGCTGCCGGTTTTTATTCGACACCCGGCGAAGGCCTTAACCAGGTACGTATCGCTTATGTATTGAAAAAGGAAGATCTAATCGAAGCAGTTGCCTTATTGAAGGAAGCCCTTAGTCTGTACAACGATTAATGGTCCTGCAACACCAGTTTTCACTAAAAGAACACAATACCTTTGGCATCCCCGCAAAGGCGGAAGCTTTTATTGCGGTAACTTCTAAAGAAGAGCTCAAGGAAGCGCTAAGTCATTCTGACTACCCAGATCCTTTTATCTTAGGCGGCGGAAGCAATATGCTGCTTAAAAAAGATATAGACGGTCTGGTGGTTCACGTGGCCCTTAAGGGAATTGAGCTTGTCAAAGAAACCGAAGAGGAGGTTTGGGTTCAGGTTGCTGCGGGTGAAAACTGGCATCAATTTGTGATGTACTGTGTGGAGCACGGCTATGGCGGTGTGGAAAATTTGGCGCTTATTCCCGGTAATACCGGTACCGCACCCGTGCAAAACATAGGTGCCTACGGGGTTGAGCTGAAAGATGTCTTTTATAAATGCACAGTTATAGACCGAAAAAATCTGGAAGAACGCAGCTTTTCACTAGCTGAATGTAATTTTGGGTACCGCGAATCGGTGTTTAAAAATGAACTGAAAGATCGTTTTGTGATTACCTCGGTGACGTTTAAGTTGACCAAAGCCAATCACAAGCTTCATACCGAATACGGCGCCATTCAGGAAACGCTGGAAGCAAAAGGAATCGAGAATCCGGGAATCGCAGATATCGCAGATGCCGTGATCGCCATTCGCTCGTCAAAACTACCTGATCCTAAAGAACTGGGTAATAGTGGTAGCTTTTTCAAGAATCCTATCATTTCGCGGGAACAATTTGAAAATTTACAAGAAAAGTTTCCACAAATGCCACATTATCCCGTATCGGAAACAACCGTAAAAGTGCCGGCAGGCTGGCTTATAGAGCAGGCCGGCTTTAAGGGAAAACGCTTTGGCGACGCAGGGGTACACAAAAATCAGGCTCTGGTTTTGGTTAACTACGGCAATGCCACGGGTGCCGAAATCTGGGAGCTGGCACTTCAAGTTAAAGAACAGGTGCAGCAGCAGTTTGGTATTACCATAGATCCCGAAGTAAACATCATCGAATAAGTGTTACCGCTATTTTAACGCACAGCTAAACAGCGTATTCTTTGCGCTTCAGCTCGTCAGTTCGTATCTTTGCATCAAATTTTACAGTATGAAACTTCTATTAATCACACTTGTACTACTAGGTCTTGCTTTTGCCGGGATTGCTATAAAAATCTGGGCTAAAAAAGACGGAAAGTTTGCAGGCACCTGTGCCAGCCAAAATCCCTACCTCAATAAATCTGGTGAGGCTTGCGGGATGTGTGGTAAAATGCCCGATGAGATTGGCGATTGCTCTACTCCAAAAGCTTAACACAGGCTTCTTTTGAGCGCGCTGCCCGATGTGTTGGTTCTGCTTTTGGCAGGTTTCACATTACTCAATTGCGCGTATTACCTCTATTTTTCCCGTTTTTGGATTTTTTCTAAGGAATCAAAAACCAAAAGTTCCAAATCTGATTCCGGCGTAAGTATAATCAGCTGCGTTAAAAACGAGGCGCCAAATCTTCCGGTGTTACTGGAGTGCCTTGCAAAGCAAAATTATCCCGTATTTGAAATCATTTTCGTCAACGACCACAGCACAGACGACAGCCTTGATATTCTGAATGCTTTCGCTTTGCGAAACCCGAATATTCAGATTATCAATCTTGATTCAACATCAGGTAAAAAAGCCGGAATCACTCGGGCTGTACATAAAGCTAAATACGACAAGCTTCTGCTTATAGATGCCGATTGCATCCCGACTTCCCCAGACTGGCTAAGCTTAATGACCGAAAAATTTACCAAGCAAAAGCAGATCGTTTTAGGCTATGGTGGCTATAGAACGTACAAAAGGTCTGTGCTCAACACCCTCATCCGGTTTGAAACCCTTTTTACAGCGATGCAATATTTTGCCTACGCGAAAGCAAAAAATGCTTATATGGGCGTTGGCCGCAACCTGGCGTACACCACAGAACTCTTTAACCGGGCGGAAGGTTTTAAAAAGCATCTGTACCACAAGGCCGGGGACGACGATTTGTTCGTAAACCAAAATGCCACACGGGAGAACGTTGCCATTTGTTTAAACCCCGATGCATTTACGCGTTCTGAACCCGAAAAAAGCTGGAAATCCTGGTTTATTCAAAAGCGAAGGCACATTGGTGTTTCGCATCTGTATAAACCGAAGCACCAGCTGCAGTTGGGCTTATTTTATATCTCGCAATTGGCATTTTACTCTCTGGCAATAGCGTCATTACCTGTAGGGTATGGGTCTATTGCCCTGCCTGTTTTGTTAATTTTTAGGGAGCTTTTGGTATTGCGTGTAATAGTTAAAGTCAGCATCCGACTCAAAGAACGAAATTTAGCTTTGTATACACTTATTCTTGAGCCTTTTATGATAAGCGTGCAAATGCTTATTTTTATAAGTAATATTGTAGTAAAACCCCGGCGTTGGAATTGAATAAACCTCTTTTAGATCAAAAAATCACGGAAGCACAGTGCGGAAATCAGGCAGCCTACAACTACCTGCTTAACTCGCATTGGAATCTGGTTTACAACTTTCAGCTGGCGCGCACTCAGGACGATTTTAAAGCTGAAGAAATAACCATTCAGACGTTTTCAAAGGCCTTTAATCAGCTGCACACCTACGACAGCAGTTATCAGTTTGGCACATGGCTCATTACGATTTCTAAAAATCTTCAGATCGATTTATTCCGAAAAGAGCAAAGCAGACAGCGGCATCTGGAAAAAGACAATCAGCTCAATAAAGTAATTGACGAAAACCCAACCGCCGAAGACGCGCTGATTACCGAGCAAAACCTCTCTGAATTGCAAACCCTGATAAAAAAATTGAAACCGCATTATCAGGAAATGATCAATTTGCGCTATTTTCAGGAAATGAGTTATAAAGAGATGGCGCAGAAACTTGACGAACCTTTGGGCAACGTCAAGGTAAAACTCCTGCGGGCAAGACGTCTGCTTTCAGACTCGATCAAGAAAAATCAATAACACGTATGAAAAACCTGCTCAGGCAGTTGGGACCCGGTCTTTTATTTGCCGGGGCGGCAATAGGCGTCTCGCATTTGGTACAGTCTACCCGGGCCGGTGCCGACTATGGTTTGGGTCTGTTATGGGCTTTGGTACTCATACACCTCATAAAATATCCGTTTTTTCAGTTTGGCCCACGTTACGCAGCTGCCACCGGCACCAGTTTGCTTGAGGGTTATCTAAAGCTGGGTAAGCCGTTATTGGTGCTTTATTTCATCATCAATTTGCTCACGATGTTTACCATTCAAACAGCGGTAACCATTGTGACCGCAGGTATTGCGACCTATATCTTCGGGATGGACTGGAGCATTACCACCTGGTCTCTCATTGTCACCGCCTGTTGTGCGGCTATCTTACTAGTAGGCCGGTATTCTTTTTTAGACAAACTGATGAAGGTGATTGTAATCACACTTACAATAAGTACTCTAGCTGCGGTTCTAATTGCCGGTTTTGAACCCCATCAGCCCGTATCTTTCGAGCAAATCATCCCCACAGACACTATTGGAATCGCTTTTTTAATCGCCTTTATGGGCTGGATGCCTGCGCCGCTCGATATTTCGATCTGGCATTCGCTTTGGTCTCTAGAGAAAGCCAAAGAAGATAAAATCACCCGCAAATCGGCCGTGTTTGATTTCAATATCGGTTTTTTGGGAACCATTATTGTTGGCGCCTGCTTTATAAGCCTTGGAGCCCTTATTATGAACAATTCGGGCGAATCATTTAGCGCCAGCGGCGGAGCATTTGCCAAACAGCTTATTGATATGTACACCAGCAGTCTCGGCAATTGGGCGTTTTACATCATAGGCCTGGCAGCGCTTACCACCATGTTCAGCACTACGCTGACCACGCTTGACGCATCGCCCCGGGCGATGAATAAAACCCTCGAGTTGCTTACAGGCAAAATACAAAAACGGGGTTATGCGGCCTGGATGCTCGTTTTGATCTCCGGTACCGTTTGTATTTTGTTCTTTTTAACCAGCGAAATGGGCAGACTGGTGGAGATTGCTACCATTCTTTCATTTTTAACCGCTCCCTTTTTTGCGATTGCAAACTACTTTGCCATGAATTCTAAAGATGTCGCCGAAGAAGATCGCCCCAGCACCGCACTTAAAATTGCCAGCTGGGCAGGTATTGTATTATTGGTTGCCTTTGGGATTTGGTATTTGAGCACTCTTTAACTTCAGCTTTTCGCGATCTTCCCTGCGGGTGCGTATGGGCGCATTTTCAATCACGGTAGACAACACAATGTGCGTTTTGGTTTCACCATACGTGATGAGCTTGTCTATAAATTCTTCCAGATGAAACTGGTCAAACAGCACCACTTCCATAAAAATATTTTCATTACCCGTGATGCGATAACAATTGAGCACTTCTGTAAAGTCGTGCACTTTCTCTAAAAAGGGTTTAAGCCTACCCATAAAAGCGCGCAGGGTAATGATGGCTTTAAGCTGATGTCCCGAACCTATGTGCGAAACTTCGGCTTTATAGCCAATTAAAACCCCTGCATCTTCCATTTTACGAATGCGTTCTGCAACAGCCGGTGACGTAACTCCCACTTCGCGGCTTATCGCACTTACCGACATACGCGCATTGCGCTGCAAGATTTGCAGTATTTTCCAATTTGTGGCGTCTATTTGCATTTTAAATAAAAAAGCGTTTTTACTTTAAATCTTAAAGTAAATGTACGCCTAAAATTTAATTACTACATACAAAACTCTGTGAATTCAGGTAAATTTGAGTGAGTTTTAAAATTATGAGATACACTCCGTTAAATAGTAAACTGTACAACCAGGCACAGGAAATTCTGAAGCTATCGCGCTCTATTTCAAGCTATCTGGTTTACGATTTAGCTCCGTTGCAAAGCAATGGAAGCGAGAATCCGTACGTCTACTTTTCCGGAGATATCGTTCGGGACTCAGACTCTCTGGCACCCGAAATATTGAAAGCCGAAAGTCAGGTTTTTCAGGATGACCGCCTGCGTTACGCAGCCTCTCTAGAGCGGCTTACAGCACGCCTCTACAGCACATGCGAGCGCCTGGAGCGTGCCGAAAGCAACGGTAAAGATTTTCTCAACATCCTTAGAATCGAGTTGCGCAAATTCCGCAGACTGCAGCGCAAGTGGATGATGACGCTATAAAGCAGGATTCCTTTTTATTTTTCCACGCCCGCCTCTGTCTATTCCTTAAGAAAACCCTATTTTAGGGATACAGCACAAAATCCAAAAAACATGTCTTCAGAAGATGATACTCCTTATGAGGATTACCGTTCAAGCCCGTTATACCAAAAAGCCTACGAAATTTTAAAGCTGGCCAACCGCATTGCCGAAATCGCCTCGTCTTACGAATTGCAGAGCGACACGCCTGAAGAACAGGAAATCCTGCGCAGCCATGCGATTTATATCCGGGAAGATGCTTCAATCATACCCGCAAAAATTGCCGGTGCGTGGAACTGCGATCTCTACGACATCAAAATGGAAAAGGCCGCGATCATTCGCAAATGCGCCCGCGAACTCGCCACGCATATGACCGGACTCGAGATGTATGGCTTTAAAGAAACCGAATACCTCGATTTACTGCGCGACGAGATTGAGCATTTCCGGGTTTTATTTGCCCAGTGGGTGCAGACTTTTGACCCGTGGAATTACATCATAGACCGCTGGGGCTTGTTTAATCCGCCGGGAGTGAACTACGACGATCCCGACCCGGATGACGATATACCTTTCGATCCCGATGATTTTGATTTTGAGGATTAGATATGCTAGACTTGAGACACTAGATTTTAGAGATTAGATCCCGGAAACTATAGTATGAAGTCTACTATTTGGCATTTGGGCGTGCCCCTGCGGGTCGGGCCATACGCTGCAAGTCCTCGCTACGCTCCGGGCTTTCCGCTGCTGTCCCTCACGCGAGTTTAAATGCTAGATTCCAGTTAAAAAAAAAGACCTCACAGGTTTTAAAAACCTGTGAGGTCTAAATTTCAAATAAGAATTAAAAACCCTTCGGCTTCGCTCAGGGTAAGTCCTTCGATAAAACTCAGGACAGGCGATTCGCGCACTATTTCCTGCGGCAAAGCCTTCTTTTCAAGAAACCTTTACACTTCTAAAAAAAATTCAGATTAAAAGAGCGACCCTTCGCATTCGCTCAGGGTAAGCGATATACTCAAGATTTTATCTGGATTGTCTCTCTAACCAACGTTTATCATAAACTAGAAAGACCCTTCGGCTTCGCTCAGGGTAAGCGATTCGCACACTATTTCCTTCGGCAAAGCCTTGGAACTAGTGGCTCTCTGCTTACATATTTCTCCTATACTGCCCTCCTACTTCAAAAAGGGCGCTGGTGATTTGACCTAAAGAACAAACCTTGGTGGCTTCCATCAGGTGTTCAAAGATATTTTCATTTTGAACTGCCGCGTTTTGTATGCCTTCCAACGCTTTTTGGGCTTTGTCTTCATAAGCCTTATGCAGCTGCGTAAGGGTTTTAATTTGCGCCTTTTTTTCAGCTTCGGTAGCTCTGATGACTTCCATAGGTTTTACGGTAGGCGAACCGGTGCTGCTCAAAAAGGTATTAACCCCGATAATCGGGAATTCCCCGTTATGCTTCAAGGTTTCGTAATACAGGCTTTCTTCCTGTATTTTACTGCGCTGGTACATGGTTTCCATCGCGCCAAGCACTCCGCCTCTTTCAGTAATACGATCAAATTCAAGCAATACGGCTTCTTCCACAAGGTCGGTTAGTTCTTCAATAATAAAAGCGCCCTGAATGGGATTTTCATTTTTAGCCAGACCTAATTCCTTATTGATAATCAGCTGTATCGCCATCGCACGGCGCACACTTTCTTCGGTTGGCGTAGTAATCGCCTCATCGTAGGCGTTGGTATGCAGCGAATTACAATTGTCGTAAATCGCGTACAATGCCTGTAAGGTGGTGCGTATGTCGTTAAAGTCAATTTCCTGCGCGTGTAGCGAGCGACCCGAAGTCTGTATGTGATACTTCAGCATTTGCGCTCTGGAGTTGGCGCCGTATTTAAGCTTTAAGGCTTTCGCCCAAATCTTACGCGCCACACGCCCAATCACAGCATATTCCGGATCAATCCCGTTGCTAAAGAAAAACGAAAGATTGGGACCAAATTTATTGATATCCATCCCACGGCTCAGGTAATATTCCACATAGGTAAAACCATTTGCCAATGTAAATGCCAGTTGCGTGATGGGGTTCGCACCCGCTTCCGCAATATGATAACCTGAAATAGAAACCGAATAGAAATTACGGATCTGGTTTTCGATGAAATATTCCTGCACATCGCCCATAAGACGCAAGGCAAATTCCGTAGAAAAAATACAGGTGTTTTGTGCCTGATCTTCCTTTAAAATATCGGCCTGTACGGTACCTCGCACCTGACTGATGGTTTCAGCTTTGATTTTTTCATAAACGGCTTTAGGCAACACCTGATCTCCGGTAATACCCAGCAGCATAAGCCCCAGACCGTTGTTTCCTTCCGGCAGGGTCCTTTCAGCCTGCTTGGCCTCGGTAGAAAAATTCTCGTATTTGGGACGCTCCAGACCTTTGTCATCGTAGTTTACTTTCAGCTTTTCTTCAACCTCATTTTCCAGCCCGTTTTCCCTGATGTATTTCTCACAAGCCTGATCGATTGCCGCGTTCATAAAAAAGCCCAGCAGCATAGGCGCAGGCCCATTTATGGTCATACTTACCGAAGTCATCGGGTTTGACAGATCAAAGCCCGAATACAGCTTCTTGGCATCATCCAGACAGCAGATCGAAACCCCCGCATTACCTATTTTTCCGTAAATATCAGGACGGTGATCGGGGTCATTACCGTAAAGCGTCACACTGTCAAAAGCCGTAGAAAGGCGCTTTGCCGGTAAACCCATACTCACATAATGAAAACGGCGGTTGGTACGCTCGGGTCCACCCTCACCCGCAAACATTCGGGTAGGATCTTCGCCGGTACGTTTAAAAGGATATAGTCCGGCCGTATATGGGAACTCTCCCGGTACGTTTTCCTGCAATACCCACTTTAAAATATCACCCCAGGCCTCATATTTTGGCAAAGCCACTTTAGGAATTTGCTGATGGGAAAGCGATTCGGTATGCGTGTCGATTTTAATTTCTTTGTCCCGTACTCTAAATGTATAAACCGGATTTTTATAACGGTTAACCTTCTCTTCCCAGCCGGTAATCACTTCCCAATTGTAGGGATCGAGATCCATTTTAAGTTTATCAAATTCGGCCAGTAAAAGTTTAGCCAAATCACCATCCTGTAAATCTTCCTCCAAAACAAGACCTGCTTTATCTAAATCAGGCACTTTACCGGTAAGTGTTTCAATGGTTTTATAAATACCAAAAAGCTTCTGTGCCACAGCACTTTGCGTAAGCGCCGTGTCGTCATAACTGCGGTTGTTTTCGGCAATTTCTGAAAGGTAGCGCGTACGTGCCGGTGGGATCACAAATATCTTTTCAGACATCTCATCACTGATCTCAAATGTGCTTTTAAGACTGGCATTGGTTTTGGTGGCCAACGCATCCATAATCGCTTTGTACAGGCGATTCATTCCGGGATCGTTAAACTGGCTGGCGATAGTGCCGTAGATGGGCAAATCATCCTGCGGAGTATCCCACAATTGATGATTGCGCATATATTGTTTTTTTACGTCGCGCAAGGCATCCTGCGCCCCGCGCTTGTCGAACTTGTTAATGGCAACCAAATCTGCAAAATCAAGCATATCAATTTTCTCGAGCTGGGTGGCTGCACCAAACTCAGGCGTCATCACATACAACGAGACATCGCTGTGATCCAGGATTTCGGTATCGCTCTGACCAATACCACTGGTTTCCAGAATAATCAAATCATATTCAGCCGCTTTAAGCACCTCAACCGCTTCCTGCACGTGTTTAGAAAGGGCCAGATTGCTCTGACGGGTCGCCAGCGAACGCATATACACCTGTGGTGAATTGATCGCATTCATACGGATTCGGTCTCCTAAAAGCGCTCCGCCGGTTTTCCGTTTTGAAGGATCGACAGACACAATCCCAAGGGTCTTCTGAGGAAAATCGGTAAGAAAGCGACGTACGAGTTCGTCAACCAATGATGATTTACCGGCGCCACCGGTCCCGGTAATTCCCAAAACAGGAGTCTTCTCTGGTTTGTTTTCAAACTTAAATAGCTCTAAGAAGGTATCGTGATCATTTTCTGCTGTAGAGATTAAGCGCGCAATCGTGTTCACTTCCTTTTGCCCGAGCCTCTCTTTTAGATCAACTCCCCCTTTGGGGGCGGGGGGACTAAAGTCGGCTTTCTCCACCAAATCATTAATCATTCCCTGCAAACCCATTTCGCGCCCATCATCGGGTGCATAAATGCGGGTAATACCATAATTCATCAACTCCTCGATCTCTTCGGGAAGGATCACACCGCCGCCACCGCCGAAAATTTTGATATGCCCCGCTCCTTTTTCCTGAAGCAGGTCATACATATATTTAAAATATTCGGTATGCCCGCCCTGATAGGAAGTCATGGCGATTGCCTGCACATCTTCCTGAATAGCAGTATTAACAACCTCCTCCACGCTGCGGTCGTGACCCAGGTGAATAACTTCGACCCCGGTAGACTGAATGATGCGGCGCATGATGTTGATGGCAGCATCGTGACCGTCAAAAAGAGAGGCTGCGGTTACGATACGTACTTTATGAGTAGGCGAATAGGGCTTGATTTGATTCATTCGTAATATTTTACTTTACAGAAGCTACTAAATTAAATAATTGCCACCTAAATAGCATTTATTTTACAGTATTAATATTCTAAATTGGAAGGTAATTTTCTAGATTAGCTTTAATCAAAACATCGGCTAAAAATACAGGTTGTAACTAACCGCATCACCATATTATGCAGAAAATTACGCTTTTAATCAATTGCCCTGACCGCAAGGGGATTGTAACCACCATCACGCAGTTTATTTTAGAAAAACAAGGAAACATCGTGTATCTCGATCAGCATGTGGATCGCGAGGAACGTGTGTTTTTTATGCGGGTTGAAGCTGAGTTTGACGAACCCGATTTTAGCCTGGCGCAATTTGAAAAGCAATTTGTTGACCAGTTTGAGGCCGATTACCAACTGAAATACCAGCTCTATGATGCTCTGCATAAGCCACGTCTGGCATTGTTTGTCTCGAAGTACGATCACTGCCTTTATGATCTTTTAGGGCGAAATGCTTCAGGTGAACTGGAAGTAGAAATCCCGCTCATCATCAGCAACCATCCAGACTTAGAGATCGTGGCCAAACGCTTTGACATTCCGTTTAAATTCATTCCGGTTACTAAAGCAACCAAGGCAGCGGCGGAAGCCGAACAAATACGCATCATACGGGACAACAAAATCGATTTGATTGTACTGGCCCGCTATATGCAGATTGTTTCCAATGATTTTGTGTCGCAGTTCAAACACCAGATCATTAATATTCACCACTCGTTTCTTCCGGCATTTATTGGTGCTAAGCCCTATCACGCGGCTTTTGAGCGTGGAGTAAAAATCATAGGTGCCACCAGCCACTACGTCACGGCAGATTTAGACGAAGGCCCCATCATTGAGCAGGAAATCGTTCGGGTTTCTCACGTACATTCGGTTCAGGATTTCATCTTAAAAGGCCGAGATCTGGAAAAAGTGGTACTCGCGCGCGCAATCAAGGCGCATATTGAGCACAAGGTTTTGGTCTACGGCAACAAAACGGTGATTTTTGCCTAAGGTTTTTTAATCTTAAGAAAATAGCTTAACTTAACTCAGGTATAGACAGGATTGTACCTGTTTGCTTTTCGCAAAAGCGAAAACTTAAAATCAATTACTTAGCCCTTTTTCATGAAAAAAATAATTGCTCTTGTTTTTATATTCACACTAAGCGCGTGCGCCGAATTGCAGTCTGTCGTTGACAGCCTGCCCAATCAGGTAGGAGTAGATAATGCCACCATTGCCAGCGGTCTACGTCAGGCTCTTGATTTTGGTATCGAAAAACAAGTAAGCAAACTCACCCAAAAAGACGGTTTTTACGGCAATCAGCTTGTGAAAATCCTATTACCCGAAGAACTTCAAAAAGTAGATCGCACGCTTAGAAATGTGGGGTTAGGCAGCCTGGCTGACGAAGGTTTAAAAGTGCTTAACCGCGCTGCCGAAGATGCCGTGAGTGAAGCAACTCCTATTTTTGTGGATGCGGTGAAAGGCATCACCTTTACCGATGCTAAAAATATTCTGCTGGGTAACGACACCGCTGCAACCAGTTATTTGCAAAACCGAACGCAAACTGCGCTGTATGCAAAATTCAATCCGGTGATTCAAAATTCCTTCAGCAAAGTAGGTGCCGACAAAATCTGGACAGACCTTATTACCCGTTACAATGCCTTACCCCTTACCAATGACGTTAACCCCGACCTCACCGATTACGTTACCAACGAAGCCCTGAAGGGAGTTTATACGATGATAGCGGTTGAGGAAAAAGATATTCGCAATAATTTTGCTGCGCGTACTACGGCTTTATTAAAACGGGTTTTTGCACTTCAAGATTAAAAAATTATGAGTAAGCCTTTAAAAATAGTTGTCGCAGGTCCCATCCCAAGGGATACCATTTCAACGTATGAAAATGACATCATTATGCGTTACGGTTGTGTAACGCACCCGGTAATCGCATTATCAAAACTTCTCGCTGACGAAGGCAGCGTGGTACCCGTTACCAATATTCACCAAAAAGATGAGGCAGGTATCGCTGAAGAATTTGCAACATTTACCAATGTAAGCCTTGAAGGTATAAACAGTAAAGAAGACCGGGGCACTGTTATTTTACTCGATTTTAAGGACCAAAACAACCGGGAGGAAAAGCAGCTGGCGTGTATGAACCCAATACGCCCGAAGCATATAAAACAACATCTGGACGCTGATGCCTTTGTGTTTGTGCCCATTACCGATTTTGAAATCAGCCTGAGCACCTTGAAGCACATCAAAAAACACAGTAAAGGCAAAATCATTTTTGATGCGCACGGCGCAACCACGGCAATGGATGTGAAAGGTCACCGGCATAGAAAATTCTGGGTTGACCGGGATGAATGGTTACCCTACATAGACGTGCTAAAAATGAATCTTGAAGAGTCGCAGTGTATGTCTTTCGCACGCGAATATGAGCACGAAATTCCTTCTATTTATGACGAAAACGCCACAGAACACCTGGATGACCTGGCTGAACACGTTTTGAAAAAAGGAGTTTCCTATTTCTACGTTACCATGGATTCGCGGGGCTGTATTCTTTACCATATGCAGGACGGGAAGGTTAAAAAAGACTGGATTCCTTCTGTCAAAGTTGATAGAGTGGTAGATACCACCGGCTGCGGAGACAGCTTTGCGGGCGGACTCGCTTATGGCTTTGCAAAATACAATGACCCTGTGCGAGCCGGTCAATACGCCAATATTTTAGGCGCACGACGCACGCAAGGGAAAGGCTGGGATGTTTTTAAAACTGCAGAAGAGACTGAAGCTATTCGGGAGCAGCATTATTCTTAAAGTCCGTTAATAATTTCGCCCTTTAAAAAAGCAGTATTCATAGTCTAATGATTTTAGAATCGCATTAAAATTAGCATTTTATGATAATTTAACAGAAATCGATTGCGTATTTTATTTATATAGTTTTTTATTAATTCTTCACTCTCTATCTACAATATCAATGATTTTTAATTTTTAGCGCTCTTTATTGCAAAATCTTTAAAAAATCATTCAGCCGTTATTGTTGAAGAATCATACAACTGTTCTCGATTACCTCTCAGGGTAGATTTTGTACTTTTTTTTGGTTTATTTTAGCGCTATATGACAGTTTTATCCCTAAGCTCTGGTCATTATGAGTGCCTTTTGTTTTGGGGTAATAGCTGTATTCTAACTAAAACCCTTTAATATGAAGAACAAATTACCTTTTTATCTAGGCTTCATTTTGATGCTTACCTGTTCCCTTGCTTTTAGCCAAACGAAAAGCGTATCGGGAACAGTTACGGACGAACAGGGAATGCCACTCCCCGGTGTGAATATTGCAGTGCAGGGCACCAACAGTGGAACCCAAACCGATTTTGATGGAAACTATACCCTAAATGCTGAAGAGGGGTCTGTACTTGTGTTTTCATATCTTGGCTTTAAAAATCAACAGGTAACAGTAGGCACAGGTTCAAGCTATAATGTTACCCTTCAAACCAGCGCTGATGAACTTGATGAAATTGTAGTTGTAGGTTATGGTACCCAAAGTAAACGCACGCTTACTGACAATATCGTCAAACTAAGTGCCGAAGACATTGACGAAGTTCCTGTTTCTAACTTTCAAAGTGCACTCGTAGGTAAAGCAGCCGGGGTACAAATCACCCAAAACAATGGTAAGGTCGAAGGAGGTCTTAATATTCGTGTGCGCGGTGCAACGAGTATTACAGCCGGAACACAACCGCTTTATGTATTGGATGGAATCCCACTGTATAATGCAAACGAATCCAGTAACGGAGCTCCAACAAACCCCTTGCTTTCAATCAGTCCTAATGAAATTGAATCGATTGAAGTACTTAAAGACGCTTCTTCTGCTGCGATTTATGGAGCACGAGGTGCAAATGGTGTTGTTATCATTACTACTAAAACCGGAAAAGAAGGTAAAGCAGAGTTTTCTGTGAACATCAGTCATGGTTTTAGTGAGCCTACCAATACCCGGGAATGGTTATCTGGCACCCAGTATATTGAGTTATTTCGTGAAGCTGCTATAAATGCGGTAGATTACGGGGAGTTTGCAGACCAGGCTGAAGCGGTAGATTATATTGAAGGTATTTTTGATTTCCTTGCCGCAGATACAGACTGGCGTACAAATCCAGTAAATACAGACTGGCAGGCACTTGCTTTTCAAAATGGTTCGGTTTCTGATGCCGATTTTTCTATGAGCGGTGGTACTGCCAAAACCTCGATTTTCTTCGCTGGTTCTATGAATGAAACTAAAGGTATTGTACGAGGTAATGCCTTAAGACGTTTTAACGGTCGTACAAACATCAGCCACAAATTCAGCGAGCGTTTTAATGTGGGAATGAACCTGAGTTTTTCGCGTACAGATATTGACCGTATTGCAAACGATAATCAGTTTACCACTCCATTGCAAGCCATCGCCCAGCCTCAATTGTCTCCGGCTTATTTAGAGGATGGCTCAATCAATGAGAACACACTCTATGCTAATTTCCTTCTCGAAGACAAATTCGCGTATTATAAAACTATCCTTCGCAGAGTTAACGGGCGTGCTTTTGGGGATTATGAAATTCTGGATGGTCTTAAAATCAATGGAAACTTTGCTTACGATTTATTCTACCAAACCGAAGACAACTTCAGAGGCAGTCAAACTCCATTTCAATCTACAAATGGTGAAGCCTTTGCCAGCAGTGTAAATGCCGAAAATTACATCGTATCAGGATTTTTAAGTTATGACAAAACCTTTGGCGATGTTCATACTATAAGTGCTGTAGCCGGTACCGAGTTAAACGAAACAACCAGACGTTTTGAAAGCGTTACCGCAAACCAATTCCCTTCAGATGATTTCCAAACCGTAAGTGGAGGTGCCCAAATTGTAGCCGGAGAAGGGTCTGAAACCGCAAATGCTTTTTATTCATTATTTGCTCGCGCTACATATGATTACGCCGGTAAATACCTTTTAAAAGCCAGTATTCGTAGAGACGGATCTTCCCGTTTTGGAGCCAATGAACGCTACGGTATATTCCCTGCATTTTCGGCAGGTTGGATTATTTCAGAAGAAGGATTTTTAAAAGATTCTGATGTACTATCCTATTTAAAATTACGCGGAAGCTGGGGTAAAACTGGGAATGCTGACATTGGCAACTTCCCTTCACGCTATTTATTTGAGTCTGTTTCTTATAACCAGAAAGCGGGAATTTCCTTTTCACAACCCGGAAATCCTGATTTAACCTGGGAAACTACGACCCAAACGGATATTGGTCTAGAATTTGGCTTCTTTAACGGAAGAATTTCTGGAGAGATCGATTATTACCACAAAAATACAGACGGATTACTGTTTGATGTTCCTCTTGTACCAAGTTCTGGAGCTCTCAGTATAAGCAGCAATATAGGCGAACTCGAGAATAAAGGATGGGAATTTATATTGAACACAGACAATATTCAGGCTGAAAACTTCCAATGGAGTACCAGTTTCAATATTTCAAACAATAAAAATGAGATTTTATCTTTGCCCAATGACAATAACGACATCATTACCGGCCGTAACATTCAACGTGTAGGAGAGCCTGTAAATTCATTATATGTTTTAGAATTTGCCGGTGTTGACCCGGCTAATGGAGATGGTCTTTATTATGTGAATTCTGTAAATCCAGACGGAAGCCTAAATAAAGAAACTACTAACAATCCTAATGCAGCTAACCGTATTGTCGCAGGAAACCCATTCCCAGAATGGTACGGCGGTTTGACCAATACCTTCAACTTCTTAAATGTAGATTTTTCATTTACGTTTCAGGGAGAGTTTGGAGCTTCCATTTTTAACGATGGTGGTCGCTTTCAATCAGCTAGTGCAGATTATTTTGACAACCAAACTCTTGATCAATATACTGATCGCTGGAGACAACCGGGTGACATTACCGACGTTCCTCAAGCGCGCTTATTTGGCGGAAATGGTACTGCAAGATCTACTAGATACCTGGACCGTACCGATTTTGTACGCTTGCGTAATGCCACATTGGGATATACTATACCTCAGGAAGCTATTGAACGTTATGGACTTTCAAAAGTACGTGTCTATGTTACCGGGGTTAACCTGCTAACCTTTACAGACTTTGACGCTGATTACGATCCTGAATCTACGAGTGATGCCGGGGGTGTCGGAGTATCTTTCTACTCGGCCCCACCGGCCCGTACGTTCTCTATGGGACTTAATGTGAAATTTTAAAAAAAAGGCAATGAAAAAAATATATAACTATTACATTTTACTAATCATCGCCATAGGTCTTAGCAGTTGCGATGACAACCTGGAAATAAATCCAAGACAGAGTATCGATGGGTCACTTGCCCTTGCTACAGAAGCAAACATTCAGGCACTACTAATAGGAATTTATGAAGATTCCGGACAGAGCGTGGCATTTGGTGGAGATATACAAATCACCAATGAACTTTTGGGTAATTCTGATCAGGTTAGCTGGTTTGGCACTTTTGTAGCTCCAAGACAATTTATTCGAAAAAGTATTCTTGTAGATAATAGTTTTGTTGGTGACACTTGGGCTAAAAATTATGAGGTAATTAACCAGGCCAACTTGATTCTAGACAACTTAGATGTAGTCACCAGTAGTGGTGTAAAAAATAGAATTGAAGGAGAAACTAAATACCTCAGGGCTTTAAATTATTTTTCCCTAATTACTCTTTGGGCACTGCCTTACGAAGCAGGGGTATCAAATACACAACCTGGAGTTCCTTTAAGGCTTATCGGATATGAAGACTACCGAACCCCATTACCTGCCTCACGCGCTAGCGTAGAAGAAATATATGCACAAATTTTAGCTGATCTTGAAGATGCTTACTCAAATCTACCTTCAAGCAACGACATTTTTGCTTCTAAATACGCAGCGCAGGCTTTGAGAGCACGAGTATATCTGCAAATGCAAAATTATGCAGCGGCGCGTGACGCCGCCCATGATGTTATCGAAAACAGCGGTGCAGAGCTTACCGAAACGTTTGCTGATGCCTTTAACAACGATGCAAACAGTAGTGAAGATCTTTTTGCATTTCAGGTAACCAATCAGACCGGTGATAATGATTTGATTACCTTCTATGCTTCTCAGGATAATGGAGGCCGTGGAGGGGATATAACCCTCAATCCCGAATATTTTGCATTATTCCCAGACGCTGATGATGAACGTAGCAGCTTTACTTATATAGGCGACTTTGGAGATGATCTTACTGCTAAGTATACCAATCAATTTGCCAACGTTGTAATATCCAGACTTGCAGAAATGTACCTAATTCGTGCTGAAGGTAATATTATAGAGAACACGACGGTAGGAGCTACCCCTGTAGAAGATATTAACAAGTTAAGAGTAAGGGCAAATGCAGACCCTGTTGCAGGACCGCTTACTCAGGCAGATATTCTACTGGAGCGTCAACTGGAACTCGCTTTTGAAGGTTTCTTGCTTCAGGATCTGAAGCGCACACAAAGCGCGGTTGATGATCTTCCTTATGACTCTCCCCGTTTGGTACTACCTATTCCGCAAAACGAAATGGATACCAATAATTTAATTGAGCAAAATCCCGGATACGGTTCTTAATTTAGCTCAAAAAGAATGCAAAAACGCCATCTCATAAGGATGGCGTTTTTTTTAGTTTATAGCTTCAAGTAATTTCTCAAAATAATCAAACGCCGGTAAAAGCCGGGTACCGTACCAACTGAAATATTCGCCATCTACCAAAATAATCTCTGCCTGAGTGTTTTGTTTAAAAGCCTCAATATGCTTTTCTTTAAAAGGGAAGGGTTCGGAGGAGAGCAAAACAATATCAAGCAGTTTGAGGTCATTTCGACCAATAACAGGATACCGATCTTTTTTGTGTGCGAAAGCATTCCGCAAGCCCAGAAGATTGAGGATACTATTAATAAAAGTGTCATTACCTGCTACCATAAGCGGATCATTCCAAATCAGGTAGCCAACAGACCGCTTTTGCAGATAAACTGTTTTGGTTTGGAAAACTGAAATACGGTTTTGTAACTCTTGCGTAAGCTGATTCGTTTTTGACTCCATCTGAAATAATTCACCCAGATCAGCAAGCAAAGCATAGACATCCTCAAAACTTATGATATCTGAAACATAAACAGGCGCTAATACTGAGCAACTTTCTACAATTTCAGGAGTATTTTCTTCTTTATTGCACAGTATAAAATCGGGCTTGAGCGCTGCGATACGGTCGAGGTGAATAGTTTTTGTTCCGCCCACGACCGTTTTTTTAGTACGCAACTCATTCGGATGTACGCAAAACTTGGTTATTCCTACGAGACGGTTTTCAAGGCCTAAATCAACTAGAAGTTCGGTAAGACTGGGAACCAGACAAACTATGCGCTGTGGAGAAGAAGTTAGAGTAAGTATACGGCCTAATTGATCATTCATAATATCAAAGCTCGGATTTTAACCCAACTTCTCGATATGAGTGGCCATCTGGCTTTGTAAATTTTGTGCTTCAGTGGCTGCAGCTTCAGCAAAATCCTTTTCCTTCGAAGCGTAAAGAATACCGCGGGATGAATTGATTAGGAGTCCGGCATCTTGTGTTGCGCCATACTTAAACACCTCGTCAACGCTTCCGCCCTGTGCTCCCACTCCGGGAACCAGCAGGAAAGCTTCAGGGATAATCTGGCGTATTTCAGCAAGATATTCGGCCTTTGTGGCTCCCACGACATACATCAATCTATCGCTATGTTTCCAGGTTTTTGAGGTTTTCAAAACCCGTTTATACAATTCTTCGGCTTCAATTTTCTGAGTTTGAAAATCTAATGCTCCTGGATTTGAAGTAAGCGCCAGCATTATGGTAAACTTTTCGGCGAATGCCAAAAAAGGCTCGACTGAATCTTTACCCATATATGGGGCAACCGTTACCGAATCAAAACCCAGATCTTCAAAAAATGCTTTGGCATAACGGCTTGAAGTATTGCCAATATCACCGCGTTTAGCATCTGCAATCGTAAAACACTCCGGATATTTTGAATTGAGATACCTAATGGTTCTCTCTAAGGATTCCCAGCCTTTTAAACCGTATGCCTCATAAAAAGCGGTATTGGGCTTGTAAGCAACTGCGTAGTGGTGTGTGGCATCAATAATCGCTTTATTGAACGCGAAAATAGGATCTTCTTCCTCCAAAAGATGCACGGGTATTTTATCGAGGTCGGTGTCAAGACCTACACAAAGTACCGATTTTTTAATTTTAATTTGTTCTACGAGTTGCTGCAGAGTCACGTCCTGATGCTTTAATAATTATAAAGATTCTCCGCCTTCGGCCAGCTTTTCGGTATTGCTTACCAGCTGTAGCTCATCTATAATACGCTGAATATCCCCATCAATAATGTTTGACAAATCGTAAAGTGTCAGGTTAATACGGTGATCTGTTACCCGGCCCTGCGGATAATTGTAGGTACGTATTTTGGCACTACGGTCGCCACTGGTAACCATTGAACCCCGTTTTGCAGACTCTTCTTCCTGGCGCTTGGCAAGCTCCATATCATAGAGACGTGAACGCAGTACTTTAAAGGCCTTTTCCTTGTTTTTATGCTGCGATTTCTGATCCTGACATTGTGCAACAAGCCCGGTAGGAAGGTGTGTTAAACGCACTGCAGAATAGGTGGTATTAACAGACTGACCACCCGGCCCTGACGAACAGAAATAATCGATACGCACTTCTTTAGGATCGATTTCCACATCAAATTCTTCTGCTTCCGGAAATACCATCACGGTTGCCGCACTGGTGTGCACACGTCCCTGAGTTTCGGTTTGCGGTACACGTTGTACGCGGTGTACACCGGCTTCAAAGCGCAGTGTTCCGTAGACATCTTCACCGGTAACTTCTACCTGAATTTCTTTAAAGCCGCCACTGGTGCCTTCACTGTAGTCAATAGTACTGGTTTTCCAGCCTTTGCTCTCGCAGTATTTCATATACATACGATAGAGATCTCCGGCAAATATACTGGCCTCGTCACCTCCGGTTCCGGCTCTGATTTCCATCACCGCATTCTTGGCATCTTCGGGATCTTTAGGAACCAGCATAAAGCGTATTTTCTCCTCAAGTCCGGGTTTGGCTTGTTTAGCTTCTTCAAGCTGCATTTTGGCCATTTCGGTCATTTCAGGATCACTACCGTCTGCAATGATTTCTTCGGCTTCCTCAATACGCTGTGTAAGCTGAATGTACTTTTCGCGCTCATCCATTATGGCGCGCAAGTCTTTATATTCTTTATTGAGTTCTATATAACGCTTTTGATCGCTGATCACATCGGGCTGAATGATTAAATCACTCACCTCATCAAAGCGCTGTTTTATAAAGTTTAGTCTGTCTAACATGGGAATTTTAATTGCACGCGAATTTACGCAAAAATAAAGGTTTATTCATTTATTAAAACCAATGTATCCAAAGATGGTGCGCGTTGATTTTAAAAAACCGAATTACCTCAAACTATTCCACCAGATCCTCTTCTCCTGCATCAGGTCGGGTTATGGCGTAATTCATCAACATAATGAGACCCGCCAAATAAAAGGTTCGGGTGACCAGAAAAAACAGATGATCTTCCATATAAACCCCGAAGTAAGCTGCAATATCAGAAATGGTAAATGCGAAAACAGCGAAAGAAAACGACAACGCTCTTACACCGCCAATCCTATAGTAGTAATAGACTGCAAGCAGAATTAGGAAGACGATGCTGATCCCGAGAAAATAAAAATAGTAAATCAAATCCCGATCGTGTTCTGCCATATCCAAAACAGATTCCAAACTATAGAGAATTACAAAACACGCCAAAACTACAAAGCCGGTAATCGTAATAGAGGGTGTTATAATTTTAAAGCGCCACAAACTTTTTAACTGCCTGATAAAAAGGCTTAAATAAGCAATACCCCCGCAAATAAAAAACCCCCAATCGTTAGTGCCATCCTCATAAAATATGGCCGCGATATCCCGAAACCAAAATGCTATAAGCGTAATAATTAATTTTTTTCGGTGCGCCGGGAAAGCAATTAAAAAATATCCATTTAAAACTGTCGAACCTGCAAATCGGATAACTCGTGAAGCATCTGTAGGAAAAAACAATACTGCAATAAAATTTATGGCTATAAGCAAAACACCTATAGCTGCGAGCATCTTAAACCGCTCTAACTCCTTAACAGTAAGACCTTTCATACTCTTTTAATTCTAAAAGAAACATAAAAGTTGGGTATTGCAAATAAACGCAAAATTTTAAGAACCCGGTTTCTAAACTTTTGATCTGTTACCATTTCGATCAATTCATTTTAATTAAATAACACACTAAAAGGAGTCTTTAAGCATTTCAAGATCTTCCTGCTCTCTTCGTTCACCCTCGGTATCGATTACAAAACAGAGCAGAAAGCCCAAACTCAATGCATAAAAGAACCGGTCTGAATACCAAAGCTCATCATACTGATTATAGTAGGCCAGACAGGCACTCACATCAGCGAAAATGAACCCAAAAACCATCATTGCAAAATGAAGGCTTCGGTTACTGTTGAGTATAAAATTGTAATAAAAAGCAGCTGAAACCAGAACAATTAGCGCTGCGCCCAGGCAATAAAAAAGTGGTAATTCGAGAATGCCATGCATTTGGTTTTCTACGAAACCGGATAGCACAAAGAGGATAAAAATATTACCTGAAGAAATCAATGCTGCAACAAGGAGTGATGATTTTTTAAAGCCTGATAACCTTACAAAGGGCAAGCGTTCTATGCAAAAAAGGGTGTAGCTGGAAGCACTTAAAAGTAAATACAGCTCAGCCCCCCAGCTTTCCTCAAAAAACAAATGCACAAAATCCCGCAACACTAAAAAAATGAGGGCTATTGTCACCCATAAATTACGGCTTTTTGTAAGTAAAAAATAGATAAAGAGAAACACAAGCGTAGATACAAATCGCACAGCCCGCATGTGCTGTAAATCAAAAAAATAAACCGGGATCAGGTTTATAAGAAGGGCTAGCACCACCAGTGCAAAGATCCCTTTATATCTATTGAGCGTTAAGAACTGCAAACTTTTCTTCCACCTTTTGTTAGCAATAGTCGACAAGATAATTTTTTTCCTCGTTAATTATCCATTACTACCATAAAAAAAATCCGCAATTGAACCCTAGTGAATATTGATTGTGAGACTGGAAAGATATATACCCGCATAGCCGAAATCTGATAGATTGTTTCTTTATGGCAAAAATCAATCTTACCATAAAAGACATCAGGAAAGAAATAAATAAACATCTACTCTGTGTAATAAAGGAATTCTCAATTGAAACAAATGAATGATTTAATCCTATCTCTCCAGATATAAAATAAGAAGAGGAATTACCCAAGTGGATAATTCCTCTTTAAACAAACTTAGAATGGTATTAGTTATTCTGTTGAATTACATCAGATGAGTTACCGTTTCCTAACTGATTAATAATACTTGAATGATCAAGTCCCAATTGGGTAACCGCAGCCCCGTTGCCTAACCCGTTTTGTGTTTGAAGGGCATAATTCTCCGCACCATTCTGAGCGACGGTTGCAAAATTATTTCCTACACCTGTTTGTCTGGTGATTGCGGTGTTATCATCTCCAAATTGCTCTTGCAGAGAAATATTAGAAGAAAAATATTGCTGAGTACGACCAAAGTTACCGTTACCAAGTTGAACTTGCCTTGAAAAGTTACCACTATTACCCTGATAAGCAATAAGCTCATTGTCATCGCCTTGAGTTGCCTGAAGAGCAAATTGCCCTGTACCCCTTTGGGTAATTGTAGAACTATTATCATTCCCGTATTGCTCCTGCTGCGCTAAACTCCCCTGAGAAGACGCAAAGCCCGTTAAAGCTTCACCTTGCGTAATTGTTGCCACGTTCCCTGCTCCTTCGACAATTTGAAAACCTTGATTAGAATTACCCCATTGTACGATATCTGTTTCATTTTCGCTACCAAAAACATCCGCAAGGGCATAGTTACTATTACCCTCCTGAATAATACTTGAGTTATTCAATGAACCTCCAGTATTTGTAACCTGTGTTATAAACCCATTATTCCCAGAACCGTCCTGATCGACAGATGCTATATTTTGTTGTCCTGTTTGACTTACTTCTGAATAGTTGAAACTTCCTAACTGATCAACACTTGTTAGATTGGCATTTCCTGTCTGATTCAGGATACTTTGGTTTATAAGACCATTCTGGGTAATATCAGCTTCGTTACCAAGAACATTCTGATTAGCGCTGGAAAAATTACTTTGCCCCGTTTGCGATACAACAATCTCGTTGTTGTCGCCTGTTTGACTCACAAGACTTTCATTGCTCTGTGCTGAGGCAGCTGCTACAAAAAGTACGCTGCCTAGTAAAATGATTGTTTTTTTCATGGATTGATTAATTAGAATTTAGTTGATGTTTTATAAAAAGTGTTTAACTACCCACCCTGATATTTAGGTTATGCCCGTTATACATTTCTTCTTCTCAATCTAGAATTTATATTTTGATTTCATCAAATTTTTCGTCAAAACCCCAAGTTCACGGATTAACGACGTTTTGTGTAAAAAGTTCAATTTCAATGAATTATATCCGATTTTTTTAATTAAATTAACTCAAATTAACCAACTTAAAATAACTATTTATGAAAAAACAATTTCTCCTTTTTGCCGCAGCAGCCTCATTAATTATCTCCTGCCAAACCGATGAAGTGAATTCAGAAGAAGCAACTTCCGAAGTTGAAGAAATTCAAACTGAGAACTTAGAGATAACAGCAAAAACGATCTCAAAAATCAAATCCTTGAGCTTAAATAGCGATGATATTGAAACAATAACCACAAGATTTCCTGACGGAAAAATCGAAACCAGCTACCTTGTAGAAGGTGACATTTCAATAAGTAAATCTCAGCTTGAGAGTATGAAGATAGCCAAGACTAATACAAAGCAATACCGCACCTACAATCTTGTTGAGTCACCACGGGTAATTGAAGTAACAGGTTATGCTGGTAATGGAGACCCTTTAAATTTAACTCCTAAACAACTAGAAGCTCTTGAGGCAGCCATAGATAACTATAATGACTTAGGAATAGGCTTAACGTTTAATCTTACCATAACTTCAGACATACCCACATTATTAAGTGGCGACACCTACGTATTTCAAAATCCTAATGGTCAGGCAGGCGGTGTTGCCGGCTTTCCAAGTGCTGGCAATCCTTTTGGTACTGTTCAAATCTTCTCTGGAATGGAAGCTTTTTCACTTCAGGTTAATACGCACGTAATGACCCATGAGCTTGGACACACAGTAGGTTTACGCCATACAGACTGGTTTACGCGCCAGAGTTGTGGCCGACCTAGTTTTGGAGAATTGGCAAATCCTAGTGGAGCAGTTCATATACCCGGAACACCATACGGCTTTGACCCGACTTCGATTATGCTTTCGTGCTTTTCGACACGCGTTACAGGAGAATTTGGTCCTAATGACGTTGTTGCCTTAAACTACCTCTATTAGATCAAATAGGATAAAATATATCTATTAAGATTTAAAAAAGCACCAAAGTACATACTGGAAATACTTTGTGTCTTTTATAGGGAAGTAAAATTTTCCTCGTTTTAAATAAAAAACGCTGTCACTAAAGTGCCAGCGTTTTTTTTGTGACCCCGGAGAGGTCACAAACACATTAATCTAAACTAATCTCACTTAATTTAACATAACGAGTCAAACTCCTCTAAAGCCCTGAAATAATAAATGCTTTCAGTCTAAATAACTAATTTTACATATTTCATTAATCCGATAGATTAGCCAAAAAGTGACACACTTAAAGACACAAATTAAATTTTTGTGTCACTTTTTACTTTATATTTACCGAAAACAATGAGAAATGGCTAAGCTGACTTACAAACTGCGCCCGGCAACCGGAAAAAACACAAGTATTCAATTAGTTTTCAATTATGGTACTGGTAAACGCTTTAGATATAGCACCGGTCTCAAAGTAAGTGACAGCAAAAATTGGGATGAGACCAAAATGCGAATCAGAAAAGTCACGAGTGAGTTAAACAGACAAGACATAAACAACAAGCTCGATGAAGTCCAAGCCAAGATTAACAAGGAATACTCGAACCTTAGAACCAACCTAGGCCAGGTAATTAATAACGATAAGCTCAAGGTAATCTGCGATGAGGTTCTTTTTCCAGAGCGGCTAGTTAATGATGAGGTTGAAAAATTAGAATTACTGCCGTTCTTCCATTGCTTTTTAAACAATTATAAGACAAACCCATTACCAACAAGCGGCAAGCCATTAGGAAGCGGCACTATCAGAACCTACAAAAACACTCTAACAAAACTTGAAAAGTTTAGCTCCGAGCAGTACAAAATCACATTTGATAAGATAACCTTAGATTTTTACGATGATTTCGTTAACTGGCTATATGAGAACAATTATTCTACTAACTACGTTGGGACGATAATTAAGATTTTAAAAACAGTTATGAGTGCGGCCTTTGAGAGAGACCTGCACAATAATCTTGACTATTCCAAAAGATACTTCAGCAAACCCACAGAACAGGTCAACAATATCTACTTGACCACAGAAGAACTAAAACGCATTTACAACTACGACCTCAGCCAAGAGCCTACTCACATTCACGAAAACGGACTCAAAATGACGAGTAAACTTTTAACGAGAGCCAGAGACTTATTCCTAATAGGTGCTAATACCGGCCTGAGAGTGTCCGACTTCAACCGGCTAACCGCAAAAAATATCGTAACCCGAAATGAAAATCAATACATTGAGGTTGTGACCAAAAAAAATAATAAAGCCATAACAATACCGATAAACTGGATGGTAAGTGACATACTGAAGCGAAATGAAGGCAAACCACCGAAGCGGATGCCAGACCAGCATATTAATTATTGTATTAAAAAGGTTGCTGAGTTAGCTGAGATAAATGAGTCAGTCAGTAAGGAGATAACGAAAGGAGGTAAAAAAGTAATTAAGACCCATAAAAAGTTTCAGCTGGTAGCCAATCACACGGCCAGAAGGTCATTTTGTACCAATGCATACCTCAGCGGCATGCACACCATTGACATCATGGCTATCTCAGGTCACAGCAGCGAAAAAGTATTTTATAATTATATTAAAGTATCTCATTTTGAGAGAGCTGAAAAGCTTGGAAAACACAAATTCTTTTCTAACACTAATTTAAGGGTTGTGAATGACTAAGACTCATCAATTTTTATTACCAAACTTCCGAAACTAGAAGAATTTTGGCATTTTAATTTAATTAAAATCAAAAAGCAGTGTTTTCACCCCGAAATCACTGCTTTTTTAATACGATAAATGTTAAATTTTGTGTATTTCATCGATTATTTTTTTTAATCTAGCTAGATTAAAATTCACTTGACTCAAAATCAATAAGTTAGTTAAAATTTATAATTTAAATAAAATAAGATGTTGGCTGTCAGCGATTTACTGTTGTAAAAACAGAAATTTCCCTTTAAAATTACAATGTAAGTTTTTTGATGCGCATCTAATCATTTACACAGCCAATTGAAGCTTCGGCTGGTGTTTTAATCAAACAAACAAATAGAACTCTAATAGTCTAGAATTGGGGACGTTCTAGAGGGTGAATAACTATGTCCTAAAGTGAAATAATAATTTAAAATAATGTTTTATGAAAACAGTTATGATTGAAAATACCAGCACAGAGGAGCTGATAAATGAATTGGAAAATTTAATCCAAGTTGCTATAAAATCTATTCAAAAGAAGGAGAATAATAGCACAGCGAAGATATTAACCAGAAAAGAAACAAGCGAACTTTTAAAGGTGAGCTTGGTAACACTCCACAAGTGGAACAAGCTAGGGGTATTACCTTCCTATTCAGTAGGCAATAGGGTATACTATAAATGGCTTGATGTCGAAAATGCCATGAAAAGAGTAGCTTAAACCCTTCTCTACAGGGGCAAACTTATCTTGTTAGTCTGATGCCCGGCTAAAAAAGTTTTTGACTCTAACCACCTGTAAATACTGATTACTTAAAAATAAATCGCAAAAGTATTTCCTTTTGCCCTATGTGGTGCTATTTATAAATAGGACATGTCCTAGGTATGCCCGTTAATAACTGAAAAATTAACTTATAAAAAATGACAAATGAGAAGATAAGGTTCAATGAAATAATTAAAAGTAAAAATGACCAAAAGCTAGATATATGGTTTTGTCTTAAAGATTTAGTGGAACTTAAAGGTATAAGCTACAGAAGCTTAAAGACAATGGTTAAAGAGATTTACAATAAATATAAAGACCATGGAACAATTTATAAAAAAGGAGGAAGATATTATATAAAGTATAATCTATTAGACAAGTTTGAGCTGAAGCAGCCCAGAAAGGTCACAAATTACAGTTACAACTGGAAGTCAAATATCTCATATACTACACTTGACCGTTATGAGCTAAAATATCATCAGTCGATAATACAAGAGATAAAAAATAACACTCCAAAAGTACTGTATCTAGAGAAAATAGAACCAGATAAGTCAGGACGCTTACACGTTCATATGCTGGCTGATGCCAAGCCTGAAGAGTTAAAACCTGTAATATCTAATATCTTAAATAATTATCTGGAAAACGAAAATTACTATCGACTGTATTGCGAGCCAGTCCAAAATAAAGCTTGCTCAATTAATTATTTAAACAAATAAATTTTATGAGAGAATTTAAAAATTACCATTACGATTTAATCAAAAATTATATTAATAGCGATGAGGAGTTATTCCAAAAGTTAGCTACAGCGGAAATTCACAACATCTTGGCCGATGAAGAGCTTAATAATCCGAATATGACAAACCAGGAAAAGCGTGAATTCATCCTACAGCAGATAGCAACAAATAAAGATATATTAGTTAGAATCTACGTTTTGAAAAAGATTAAAGGAGAGCTAAATGATTTATTTCCAAATTTTATTTACAACATATTTGATGATTCGGAATGCCCTGAAATAAAGTGTATGTCTGCCTATCAAGCCTCTTTTTATGAAAGAACATTCGTAGAGAAAAAGGAAAGTGCAATCGCGGAATACATTACTCTTATGGAAAATAATGAAGTATGGAAACTTTTTGAAGATGAAAATTATCCAGATTTTTTAATGCCAAATTCAGCAGGAACAGATGTCTAAAATAAAATTTAACAAAGAGCTGAAAAGGCTGAAAACTCTTATGAATATACATGAGAGTTCACACGAAATAGAGACAGCTAACAAACTCATCAAGTCACTTCGTATGGAAGACCCAGCAAGACTTACTAAAATAAAGGTTATAGGGTATGTAACCACAATTTTGACGAACAAAGGCTACGAGTCAGAAAAAGCTCGAAATATGCTTAAAAGCCTATTAAATGAGTTTCCTGAGTTGAGGTCATTTTCTTTAGAAGTACAGAATCAAATAGCCTCCCCTCCTGCTTAGCAATTAAAGAGTTTCAGGTTTCAGTGTTAGCGGTAACCTTTCTTTCACCTTAGAAATTAACGCCCTCAATATTTAAAGGTTAGATGTATTGAAAAAAATTTTCCCAAAATTTAGCATTCTTTTAGGTTCTATTTTGTTCTTATGCGTACGGGTAAAATAAGGTCAACTTTTAATTCATTCTCCCAAAACACCAGTGATAACAGGGTTTTTGTACTAAAGAATCACTATCAAATCAATGATTTAAATAAAATTTCTGAAGATAATTCATCAAAATTCAAAAGCCCCCGTTTTGGGATAGGAAGAAATCAGTTAGAAAAATTAAAAAGTTGATGAACCTCAACCTCTAGTGCATCGGCTAATACTTTAGCTGTACTGATTGAAGTATTTATTTGACCTCTTTCAATTCTACTGATTTGAGAATATTCCATGTTGGATTTGTGAGCTAGTTGTTCCATACTACAATTCTTAGACTTCCTTATTCTTCTAAGATTTTCACCAAAACGCCTGACAAATTCTATATCTATGCTTTTTCTCACTAAAGCAAGGTCGGACTAGATAAATTTTTATATTATAGCATTATATGCCACATTTCAAACTCTTTTTTTATTTTTGAAAACTCATTTAATCAATTAGAAATGTCTACTACATCTAAACCGAAAGAAAATTATTGGGGTTACATCCTTTTTGCAGCACTTTTCCTTTTATATACAACATATTCAGATGGTATTTGGGAAACACTATTAAGCTCTGATAATGGAAATGGTAAAAAACCCAAGAGAAACATTTCAGCACTTTCAAGAGATAATCAAGAAGAGGCTCTATCCTATTGCTCACTTACAACCTCTGAGGCCTATGATTATCTTATAAACACCCGTTCATTTACTTTAAATGGTTATGGCAGTGTGAGTTTCAAAGAAGACTATAATCACGGCAGTCGTAATTGGGAAGAAGGAATTATAACTATTAGTGGTAGCGGGTATCGATTAACTGGAAACTGGAAATTATCTCGAAATAAAAAAATTAATGTCTACAATCTTATTGCCACAGGAGGTAATTATGATGCTTCAGCCAATACCAAAACTAGAGGGCACTTTTTAATTGAATGTAATGGTAATCTAAAAGGAATTTTGATTGACCCCAATGGGAATACCAGAGATATAATTATTAAAAAAATTGATGATTTTTTCTAAATACGGAATTTTCTAGAAGTCTTATTTGCTGTTTAAAATAAATTTTAAAAAATATTGAATAGACGAAATCGACCAAAACAATATTAAATTTAATCTAATTGATGCCGAATTGGATTATTATTAGGTCTAAGTTCTTTTTTAAATTAAATTTTGAAATCAGGTTTTCTATATTATTCAATACCTCAAAAATTGCATTACTTGGATGAACGAACTTGTTTCTTAACTTATTTATATTTTCAAAGGGCGTTAATCCAAAACTATATTCTTTATCCAATTCAAGCATCCTACAATACTCTATATAAGTTCCTAAACCTTTCGTTCTTAGCATTGATTCAGTAACACTTGTTTGCTCGAGTAATAATTGAAAAAGGATTAGTTCACATATTGAACCTGCCAATGAGGTTGATGAATAATAATTCCTTTTTAAAAAATTTTCTTTGAACTCTTCGTAATAAGTGTGTAGCAAAGCACGATAGGGGTCCAGACTGTTTTTATCAAATTTATAATCATTTCGCCTAGAAATTGAATTACTTGAGACTGGTATCATTAGACCATTTAAAACCTTTAAATGAATTTTAGGAATAACTGTTCCTATGCTAAAAAGTTTTAGATATTCTGATACTGCTTGAAAATTGAGATACCAACTCGCTTGCTCTAATGATATTTCAGAATTATTAATATTTGGTTTAAAATAAATTGAATTCTTAGTATAATTTGAATCCACAATTTTAAATAAAAAACCCCTTGCGGAAGATTTGATTTCTAATAGTCTACCGCTAGGGTCAGATACTCTGTCAAATTTGGAGGAAAATATAAATTTTTTGCAATTGAATCGTTTATTGAAATACAAAAATTCATTCTCAACTTCAACCATTTTTATATGGAAGCCAGCATTTAGTTTATATTCAAAAATTTCAAGTCTCTTCAGTGGAATTGATATAAACTTTAAATTTCCATTAAGAGTTGATTTATTAGCCATTTATAATATCTTCCATTTTCTTAATGGCTTCCTGTTCTTTCAAATGAGCTTGGTACCTTAATTCATTTGCTTGTAATGAGCATCCCCCAAAAATTAGGACAGTAATTTAAGTTCCAAAATAACTTTAAATTTACTGTTTTATGACACGAAGAAAATTCACACCCAAGTTCAAGACCAAAGTGGTTTTAGAAGCTCTCAAAGAG